>NZ_PVLR01000060.1 GCF_002980625.1 Malikia spinosa
GTGCTGTCCGGGCGCCTGCCCGCGATCGTCACGACCGCCCTGCGTCTGAACGAGCCGCGCTACGTCACGCTGCCCAACATCATGAAGGCCAAGAAGAAGCCGCTGGAGAACGTCAAGCCGGCCGATCTGGGCGTGGACGTGGCGCCGCGCTTGAAGACGCTGAAGGTGGCTGAGCCGGCGGGCCGCAAGGCTGGCATCAAGGTCGCTGACGTGGCGGCGCTGGTTGACAAGCTCAAGAACGAAGCAAAGGTAATCTAATGACCATCCTCGTCATCGCAGAACACGACCACGGCTCGATCAAGAGCGCGACCCTCAACACCGTGACGGCTGCCGCGCAGATCGGCGGCGACGTGCATCTGCTGGTCGCAGGCCAGAATGCCGGCGCCGCTGCCGCTGCTGCGGCCCAGATCGCCGGTGTCGCCAAGGTGCTGCACGCCGACGGCGCCAGTCTGGCGCACGGCCTGGCCGAGAACGTCGCGGCGCAAGTGCTTGCCGTCGCCGCCGGCTACAGCCATATCCTGTTCCCGGCCACCGCCGGCGGCAAGAACGTGGCGCCGCGCGTGGCGGCCCAGCTTGATGTCGCGCAGCTCAGCGACGTGACCAAGGTCATTTCGGCTGATACCTTCGAGCGCCCGATCTACGCCGGCAACGCGATCGCCACCGTGCAAAGCGCTGATGCCGTCAAGGTGCTGACGGTGCGCGGCACGGCGTTCGACGCCGCAGCGGCACAAGGTGGCAGCGCCTCGATTGAGACCGTGGCGGCAGTGGCCGACAGCGGCCAGAGCGCCTGGGTGCGCAGCGAGATCGCGCAGAACGACCGTCCCGAGCTGACGGCGGCCAAGATCATCGTCTCGGGCGGCCGTGCCTTGGGCAGCGCCGAGAAGTTCAACGAAGTCATCACGCCGCTGGCCGACAAGCTGGGCGCGGCGATCGGTGCTTCCCGTGCCGCAGTCGATGCGGGCTACGCGGCCAACGACCTGCAGGTGGGCCAGACCGGCAAGATCGTGGCGCCGCAACTCTACGTCGCCGCCGGCATCTCGGGCGCGATCCAGCATCTGGCCGGCATGAAGGACTCCAAGGTGATCGTGGCGATCAACAAGGACGCCGAAGCTCCGATCTTCTCGGTCGCTGACTACGGCCTGGAAGCCGACCTGTTCACGGCAGTGCCGGAGCTGGTCAAGGCGCTCTGAGCCCAGCCTCCTGATATGCAAAAGGCATCGCTTGGCGATGCCTTTTGCTTTGGTGCGCCTGAATCTGCTCCGCGCAATTGCGGCTGCAGATGCATGATTTGTCCGCTTGTTGGCAGTGTTCGTGAAGCACTGCCCGGGCTCCAAGCTTCATGATTCCTTACATAAAACACAAGGAGACAAGAGCATGAGCCATGAATCGGGCCAGACCGTTGCACCGGCAGCTGGCAGTTCACCTCGCACGCCTGCGGTGGCCGTCATCACCGGCGCGGCCGACGGCATAGGCTGGGCCACGGCCCAGGTCATGGCGGGGCAGGGCTGGCGCGTGGCGCTGCTCGACCTGCGCGCCGACAGCGTCAGGGCGCGCGCCGCCGAGCTCGGGCCCGGGCATCTGGCGCTGGCTTGCGACGTGTCCGATGCCGACAGCGTGCAGGCCGCTGTCGACAGCGTCGGCACCTGCCTGGGTCGCATCGATGCCTTGATCAACAACGCGGGCATTGCCGACCAGTCCGCGCCGACCCTGCAGCAGACTGCTGCGGCCTTCGATCGCGTGCTGGCCGTGCATCTGCGCGGTGCCTTCCTGATGAGCCAGGCCGTGATTCCCCGCATGCTGGCTCAGCCGCGCGACGCCCGCGGCAACCGGGGTGCTATCGTCAACCTGGGCTCGATCGCCAGCCTCGGTGGCATTCCGGGGCGCAATGCCTACAGCGCGGCCAAGGCCGGCATGCTGGGCCTGACCCGGGCCCTGGCTTCGGAATGGGCGCGCTCGGGCATCCGCGTCAATGCGGTCGCACCGGGCTATGTCGCGACCGAACTGGTCGTGGGCCTGGCGCAGCAGGGCGCGATCGACACCGACGCCATCGCCCGGCGCACCCCGCTCGGACGCCTGGCCGATCCGGCCGAGATCGCCGCCGTGATTGCCTTCCTGGCCTCGCCCACCGCCAGTTATGTCACCGGGGCCGTCCTGTCGGCTGACGGCGGCTGGAGCTCGTTCGGTGCGCCGGAATCGGCGCTGGGGCCACTGGGCAGCGACTGAATCCGCCATCCAGAAGCAAAAAAAGGAGACAAAGAAATGCTTGCGATCAACCTGTTCAACGGTCTGGTCTATGGCGCGCTGCTGATCGTGATGTGTTCGGGCCTGGCCCTGATCTACGGTCTGCGGCGTGTCGTGAACTTTGCCCACGGCTCGCTCTACATGATGGGGGCTTACCTGGGCTACACCATTTCCACCCAGAGCAACTTCTGGGTTGCGCTGCTGGCGGCACCAGCCGTCATGGCGCTGGTCGGCGTGCTGCTCGACCGCTACTGCTTCCGGCTGCTGCAGGACCGCGAGCCGCTGACCGTGGTGCTGGTGACCTTCGGCCTGCTGCTGATCATCGAGGATCTGGTGGTCAGCGTCTGGGGCAAGAGCAACCTGTCGGTGCCCGCGCCCGAGCTGCTCAATTTCAGCCTCGAGCTGTTCGGCGCCCAGCTGCCGGCCTACCGGATCGCGGTGATCTTCGTCGGGGCCGCCGTCGCGCTGGGCCTGAGCCTGTGGCTGCGCTACTCCAAGGCCGGGCTGTTCGTGCGCGCGGCCAGCACCGATCCGGTCACGACCTCGATGCAGGGCGTCAACACCGACCGGCTCTCGGCCGCTGTCGTCGGCCTGGGCACCGCGCTGGCCGGCCTGGCCGGCGTCGTCGCCGCGCCTTTCCTGTCGCTGTCGCCCTCGATGAGTGCCGACGTGATCATCGACTCCTTCGTCGTAGTCGTGATCGGCGGGCTGGGCTCGCTGGCCGGGGCCTTCATCGCCGCGATGGTGCTGGGCATGGTGCAGGCGATCGGTGCCGTCTACCTGCCCGATGCGGCCGTGCTGCTCCCCTTCGTGCTGATGATCGCGATCCTGATCTGGAAGCCGTCGGGCCTGGCCGGCAGCCGCACCTGAGTCGAACCCGCCAGACAAGGAACCATCATGAACCTCCCCCGCATTGGCCTGACCACCCTGGTCGCGCTGGCTTTCGGCCTGGGCGTGATCCAGCTCGTGAGCTCCGGCACCCTGTTGAGCCTGTTCACCCAGGCCATCATCTACGCGATCTTCGCAATCGGCATCGGCGTGCTGCTGCGCCAGAACGGCATGGTCAGCTTCGGCCATGCGCTCTACTTTGGCGGCGCCGGCTACGGCATTGGCATCCTGCTGCAGGCGCAGCTGATGCCGGCCGAGCTCGCCATCGTCCTGACCCTGGTCGGCTTGACGGCACTGGCCTTCGTCATCGGCCTGATCATCGTGCGCGTGCCGGGCATTGCCTTCGGCATGCTGACGCTGGCGATCGGCCAGATGGCCTTCCTGATGGCCTCGCGCGTCCGTGGCGTTACCGGTGGCGCCGACGGCATGAACATCGACTGGCCCTCGACCCTGTTCGGCCTGAGCCAGTCGGTGCTGCTCAAGCCGGCCCACATGTTCCTGCTGTGCTGGAGCGTGCTGGTGCTGGTGCTCTTCGCGCTGGCCCTGCTGCTGCGCAGCCGTTTCGGCTCGATCACCGAGGCGGTGCGCGACAACGAGGAGCGGGCCCGCTTCATCGGCATCACGACCCTGCTGCCGCGCGCCAGTGTCTATGCGCTGTCGGCGCTGGTGACCGGGGTGGCCGGCATCCTGTCCTCGCTCAACACCGGCTTCGTCTCGCCCGAGAACCTGCACTGGAGCCTGTCGGGCATGACGCTGATGATGGTGGTCGTCGGCGGCGCGCGTGCGCTCTGGGGTCCGGCGCTGGGCGCGGTGGTCTATTTCCTGTTCAAGGACATCCTGGGTGACTACGCGACCCACTGGATGAGCATCTTCGGCCTGGCGCTGATCAGCGTGATCGTGTTCTCGCCGCATGGCATCGCCGGTGCGCTGCAGCGCCTGAGCACCCTGGGCAAGCGCGGTGCGCCGCTGCCGGCTGCGGCCCGCCCGGCCCAGGCGCATTGAACATTACAAGAAGCGGAGACAAGCATGAGTCACAACTCCACCGCCCGCAGCGGTCCGGCCTATGTGCTGCAAGCCCAGGACGTGGCGATCCACTACGGTGGCGTCAAGGCGCTCGACGGCGCCTCGCTGACGCTAGAGAAAGGCCAGATCCGCGGCCTGATCGGCCCCAACGGCGCCGGCAAGTCGACCGTGATCGACGCCATCACGGGCCGCCGTGCTCTGACCCGCGGCCAGGTCACGCTGATGGGCGAGGATGTCAGCGCCCTGGGCGCGGTCGAACGGCGCCGGCGCGGGCTCTCGCGCAGCTTCCAGCGCACCAGCATCTTCAGCCAGATGGGGGTGCGCCAGCAAGTCGAGCTGGCCTCCTACAAGATGGGCGTGGCCGATTCGCAGGCCGATGCCGACGCCATTCTCAAGGAGCTCGACCTCGACCGCCTGAGCCATGCGACGGCCGAGGACCTCGGCTATGGCGAGCAGCGCCGGCTCGACCTCGCGCTGGCCCTGGTCGGCCGGCCCAAGGTGCTGATGCTCGACGAGCCGATGGCCGGCCTGTCGGTCAAGGAATCGATGGATTTGGCTCAGCACTTGAAGCAGCTGACCTCGAGCTGGGAGGTCTCGGTGCTGCTGGTCGAGCATGACATGGACGTGGTGTTCGGCATCTCGGATGTGGTGACCGTGTTCGAGCTCGGCCGCGTCATCGCCAGCGGCGCGCCGGCCGAGGTGCGCGCCAACCCGCGCGTGCGCGAAGCCTATCTCGGGAGCGCCGCATGACCGCCCTGTTGTCACTCCAGAACGTCCAGGCCTATTACGGCTCGGCGCATATCCTGCACGGCCTGAGCCTGGAAGTGCAGGCCGGCGAGCGCGTCGGTCTGATCGGGCGCAACGGCGTCGGCAAGACCACGGTGGTCAACACCATCCTGGGTCTGGCCCAGTTGAAGGGCGGCCAGATCGAGCTCGGCGGCCGGCCGCTGCTGCGTCCGCGCCCCTACCACGCGGCGCAAGGCGGCGTGGTGGTGGTGCCGCAGGGCCGGCGCATCGTCGCCAACTTGAGCGTCGAGGAGAACCTGCAGCTCGGCGCCGCCGTCGGCCGCAAGGGCCCCTGGACCTTGCCCGGGATCTACCAGCTGTTCCCGATCCTGCAGGAGCGCGCCCATACGCCGGGCACTGCGCTCTCAGGCGGCCAGCAGCAGATGCTGGCGGTCGGCCGCGCGCTGATGGCCAACCCGAGCCTGATCCTGCTCGACGAGCCGACCGAGGGCCTGGCGCCGGTGATCGTCGACCAGCTGGCCGGGATCTTCAACCGGGTCGCCGACCAGGGCACCGCGCTGTTGCTGATCGAACAGAATATGAGCCTGGTCGCACGCGTGGCACAGCGTTACCTGGCGCTGGCCAAGGGCGCCGTGGTCGCGCAGGGGCCGGTCGAGAATTCCCATGCCGGCCTCAAGCGCCTCGAAGAGCATGTGATGGTGTGAGTGCAAGGGAAGCCTGAATCCCGCCGGCCGCCGGACCGACTCCGGCAGACAGAAAAATAGATGGAGACAAAAATGTTCAAGCTCAAATCCCTGCAACATTCCCTGGCCGGCATCCTGCTGGTCGCCGCGCTGCCGCTGGTCGCCCAGGCCCAGGGCAAGGAGCCGGTCAAGGTCGGCCTGGTCTCGTCCAAGTCCGGCGTCTTCGCCGAGCAGGGCGAGGAGGTGATCCGCGCCGTCAAGTTCGCGGTCGAGGAGGCCAATGCGCGCGGTGGCGTCGACGGCCGCAAGGTCGAGCTGGCCGAGGGCGATGACGAGGGCACGCCCGACGCCGGCCGCCGCGTGGCCGAGAAGCTGGCGCGCGACGGTCACAACCTGCTGATCGGCGCCATCCCGTCCTCGATCTCGCTGGCGATCGCGCAGAACCTCGAGCGTTGGGACGCCGCCTACTTCGTGCAGGCCTCCAAGTCCGATAAGCTGACCGGCGACAGCTGCAAGCCGCGCAGCATCCGCACCAACCACTCCGACGCGATGGATATCGCGATGATCAACGAGTGGGCCAAGAGCATCAAGGGCAACAACTTCGCGACCCTGGCCGCTGACTATGTCTGGGGCCGCGACTCGGCCGAGTCGTTCAAGAAGGCGGTCGAGTCACAGGGCAAGAAGGTGCCGCTGGCGCTCTACGCGCCAATGGGCACCAAGGATTTCGCGCCCTACATCGCCCAGCTCAAGGACGCCAAGGTCGATGCGATCTGGGTCGCCGAGATCGGCCGCGACCAGATCGCCTTCCTCAAGCAGGCGCAGGAGTTCAAGCTGATTCCCGGCACTTCGATCATCGGCCACGCGATGATCTCCAACTTCGTGATCAACGCCACCGGCAAGATCCTCGACGGCGTGCCGGGCAACCTGGGCTATTCGCCCGAGCTCGACAACCCGCGCAACAAGGACTTCGTCAAGTCCTTCAAGGCCAGGTTCAATCGCCTGCCGACCGATGTCGAGGGCCAGGCCTACAACGGCATCCAGGTGATGTTCGAGGGCGTCAAGCTGTCCAGGAGCGTCAAGCCCGAGGAAGTGACCAAGGCGCTGCGCGGCCAGACGCTCGATACCCTCTACGGCAAGGCCCAGTTGCGCGCGGCCGACAACCAGCTGCTGTTGCCGAACTATGTCGGACGGGTCAAGATGGTCGATGGCTCGCTGCGCCAGGTGATCGAGCAGACCTATCCCGCGTCCATCGTGCCGGCGGCCTCGCCGCTGTGCAAGATGTAAGCCATCGTCCCGAGTCAGAGTACCGACCATCCAGCCAAGGAGTAACAGAGAATGACCATTCTGGTAGCTTATGTGCCGCGCCCCGAGGGCCAGGCCGCCCTGGACAAGGGGCTCGAGATCGCGAAACGTCGCCAGGAGCGGCTGGTGGTGGTCAACGCGAGTCCGGGTGGCCGGCAGGAGGACCCGTCCCGCGCCGATGTCGCCGATGTCGAGCGGGTCGAGCCGCTGCTGGCGGCCTCGGGCCTTGATACCGAGTTCAAGCAGTTCGTGCGCGGCAAGGATGCGGTGACCGAAATCGACCAGATGGCCAAGGCCCTGGGCGTCTCGGTGCTGATCATCGGACTGCGCAAGCGCAGCGCGGTCGGCAAGCTGATCCTGGGCAGCGTGGCGCAGGACCTGCTGATGACGGTGGATTGTCCGGTGCTGGCGGTCAAGGCCGCCTGAGCCGCCACCGCAACCACCATCCGGCCGGATCAGACCGGTTCAGACCGGATCAGTCTCCCGATCGGGGTCGGCGTCCTGCTCCGGCGCCTCGCTGCCATGGTCGATCCGCTCCATGTTGTCGAGCAGCTTGAGCAGGTAATGCGAGGTATGGGTCAGGTCGCTGAAGGAGAAACCCTGCAGCGCCGCCTCGTAGTAGGCGTTGATCTTGGGCTTGGCCTGGTCGCGCCAGACCACCCAGCCTTCTTCGGTGATCCGGATCAGGCGCGAGCGGCGGTCGCGTGTGTCCTGTACCACCGCGATCCGGCCATCGCGCTCCATCCGGCCCAGCACGCCCGACAGGTTCTGCCGGCTCACCATCAGGTAGCGCGCCAGGTCGCCCATGCTCATTCCCGCGCTGACCTCGGGTCGCGACAGCGCGCCGAGTATCGCCCATTGCTGCGTGGTCAAGCCCTCGCTTTCGACCGCCTTGGTGCCTGTTTTATGCAACAGGTTGGCGCATTGATAGAGCTTGAAGAACAGCCGGTTAGCCAGTTCAATGCGAGCAGATTCCAGGGAATGGCGTTGATTGACCATAGGAAGAGTTTTATTGTCGAATTTTGATTAGGGTATTCCCTGGGATGATTCCCGTGGAAAATATATCAACTTGTTGACATAATTGTACCGTTTCCCGGGCTTTCTGGGACGCCATCATCTTCCGACTTCATCTACGCAGGCCCGACCGTGACAACTTTCCAACGCCAGCAAGACATTGCCGTCATCACCCTGGATCATCCTCCTGTCAACAGCCTGAGCCACGCGCTGCGCAGCCAGATCGCCCATGCGCTGGCGGCTGCCGTGGCCGACCCTGCCATCCGCGGCATCGTGCTGGTCGGCAACGACAAGGCCTTTTCCGCTGGCGCCGACGTCAGCGAGATGGGAAGCCCCAAGCAGCTGGCCGAGCCGATTTTGCCTGAGTTGCTGGCCCGGCTCGAGTCCTGCCCGAAGCCGGTCGTCGCTGCCATTGCCGGCGTCGCGCTCGGCGGAGGCCTTGAGCTGGCCCTGAGCTGCCACGGCCGTGTCGCGCTCGACAGCGCCAAGGTCGGCCTGCCCGAGATCAGCCTGGGACTGATCCCGGGCTCGGGCGGTACCCAGCGCCTGCCGCGCCTGGTCGGCGTCGCGACCGGACTCGAGATGATCCTGTCGGGCCAGCCGCGCAGTGCCAGCCAGCTGGCCGACAGCGGCCTGTTCGACCAGGTGGTGGCCGCTGATCTGCTGGCCGCGGCCTGCGCGCGCGCCAGCGAGTTGGCCGCCTTGGGCGCCCAGTTGCCGCGTGCGCGTGACTACCAGCTCGACGCTGACGCCGTAGCAGCCCAGGTCGAGCAGGCAAGAGCCGGTCTCAATGCGCGTCAGCGGCTGCAGCCGGCCTATGGCGCCGTGCTCGACGCCGTGGCGGTCACGGCCGTGCCGTTCGAGCAGGGCCTGGCGCGCGAGCGCCAGCTGTTCCTGGGCCTGGTGCCCACGACCCAGGCCCGCGCGCTGCGCTACCAGTTCAAGGTCGAGCGCGAGGCGAGCAAGCTGCCCGCCGAGCTGCAGGCGCAGCCGCGCGCGCTGCAGCAGATCGCCGTCATCGGCGCCGGCACCATGGGCACCGGCATCGCGATCAGCGCGCTCGATGCCGGCCTGGGCGTGACCCTGCTCGAGCAGGACGGCGCCGCGCTCGAGCGTGGCCGCCAGCGCATCAGTGACCATTACCGCGCTCGCGTCACGGCCGGCAAGATGAAGGCGGCCGTCGTCGCCGCCGCCGAGGCCCGCCTGCAGACCACGCTGGACTGGACCGAGCTGGCCCGCGCCGACCTGGTGATCGAAGCCGTGTTCGAGGACCTGGCCGTCAAGCAGGCCGTGTTCCGCCAGGTCGATGCCCATGCCCGCGCCGGTGCCGTGCTCGCGACCAACACCTCCTATCTCGACATCGACGACATCGCGGCCGTGACCTCGCGGCCGCAGGACCTGTTGGGCCTGCATTTCTTCAGCCCGGCCAACGTCATGAAGCTGCTCGAGGTAGTGCGTGGCGCTCATTCCGCGCCCGACGTGCTGGCCACCGGCATGGAGCTCGGTCGCCGGCTCAAGAAGCTGCCGGTGCTGTGCGGCAATGCCTTCGGCTTCATCGGCAACCGGGTCTACAACGCCTACCGCAAGCAGTGCGAGTTCATGCTCGAGGACGGCGCCTGGCCCGAGGAGGTGGACCAGGCGCTGACCGGCATGGGCTTTGCGATGGGCCCGTTTGCCGTGGCCGACCTGTCGGGCCTGGACATCGCCTGGCGCATGCGCAAGGCCCAGGCCGAAATGCGCGATCCGCGCGAGCGCTACGTCGCGATCCTGGACCGTCTCTGCGAGCAGGGCCGGCTCGGGCGCAAGACCGGCGCCGGCTATTACGCCTATCCGGACGGCAAGCCGCAGCGTTCGACCGATTCGACGGTGCGCGCCATCATCGAGCAGGCCAGCGCCGAGCGCGGCATCACGCGCCAACCCTTGACCCCGGAGCAGATCCGCCGCCGTGCGCTGCTGGCGATGGTCAACGAGGCCGCGCTGCTGCTGGCCGAAGGCGTCGCGGTGCGCGCCAGCGACATCGACGTGGTGCTGGTGCAGGGCTACGGTTTCCCGCGCTGGGAGGGCGGCCCGGTGTTCTGGGCCCAGCAGCAGGATCGCGCCGAGCTCGAACAGGCGATCGACGGTCTGGCCGCCATCGTCGGCCACGGCTTCGTGCGCGGCGACCTGGCGCGGCTGCTGGGCTGAATCATTACCAGATCAAGGAGATACCGCAATGAAAACCCCCCACTACCTGCTCGAACAATACGGCCCGCGCGAAGCGATGGAATACGACGTGGTGATCGTCGGTGCCGGCCCGGCCGGTCTGGCGACCGCGATCCGCCTGAAGCAACTCGCCGCTGAAAAAGGCAGCGAAGTCAACGTCTGCGTGCTCGAAAAAGGCTCCGAGCCCGGCGCCCATATCCTGTCGGGCGCCGTGATGGACCCGCAGGCGATCACGGAACTGCTGCCCGACTGGAAGGCGCAGGGCGCGCCGCTGAACCAGCCGGTCACTGGCGACGAAGTGCTGTTCCTGTCTCCGACTGGCGTCAAGAAGACGCCTGACTGGCTGCTGCCCGACTGCTTCCACAACCACGGCAACTACGTGATCAGCCTGGGCGCGGTGACCAAGTGGCTCGGCGAGCAGGCCGAAGGCCTGGGGGTCGAGATCTTCCCGGGCTTTGCCGCCTCCGAAGTGCTGTTCAACGAGGACGGCTCGGTCAAGGGCGTCGCCACTGGCCACCAGGGCTTGGGCAAGGATGGTGAGCCGACCGACGCGTTCCAGATCGGCATGGAGCTGCACGCCAAGTACACCGTGTTCGCCGAAGGCGCGCGCGGCCACCTGGGCAAGTCGCTGATTTCGCATTTCCAGCTCGACGCTGGCAAGGACCCGCAAACCTACGGCATCGGCATCAAGGAACTGTGGGAAATCCCAGCCGACAAGGCCAAGCCTGGCCTGGTGGTGCACACCGCCGGCTGGCCGCTCGACGGCCAGACCTATGGCGGCGGCTTCCTGTACCACCTGGAAGGCAACAAGGTCACGCTCGGCTTCGTCGTCGGACTCGACTACCAGAACCCCTGGTTGTCCCCGTTCGAGGAAATGCAGCGCTGGAAGACGCACCCGTCTATTCGCGCGCACCTGGAAGGCGGCAAGCGCATCGGCTACGGCGCGCGTGCCATCGTCGCCGGCGGCCTGCACTCGCTGCCGAAAACCGTGTTCCCGGGCGGCGCGCTGGTCGGCTGCGACGCGGGCT
>NZ_PVLR01000061.1 GCF_002980625.1 Malikia spinosa
CTGGGCCAACCCGACCGAGGCAGCCTCGATCGGCGCGGCGGCCTGCGGCGTGCTGGCCGTCCTGACCGGCGGCATGCGCTGGGACGGCATCAAGAAGAGCCTGATCGGCACCGCACACGCCACCGCCATGATCTTTCTGGTGCTGCTGGGCGCCGACCTGCTCAACTCCGGCCTGGCGCTGACCCAGCTGCCGACCGAGCTGGCCGACTGGGTCAAGAACTCCGGCATGCCGCCGCTGCTGGTGCTGTTCGCGATCCTGGGCGTCTACGTGCTGCTGGGCTGCGTGATGGACTCGCTGGCCATGATCCTGCTGACCGTGCCGATCTTCTACCCGATGGTCATGGGCCTGGACTTCTTCGGCATGAGCGTGCCCGACAAGTCGGTCTGGTTCGGTATCCTGGCGCTGATGGTGGTCGAGATCGGCCTGGTCCACCCGCCCGTCGGCATGAACCTGTTCATCATCCAGAAGCTGGCCAAGGATGTACCTTATATCGAAACGGCCAAGGGCGTGATGCCGTTCCTGGCGTCGGACTTCATCCGCATCGGCTTCCTGGTCTTCTTCCCGGCCATTTCGCTCGGCCTGGTCCACTGGATGGGATGAGTGAAATATTTCAAACTTTTACTGTGGCTTGAAAAATCTTGAAAATCCGGGCTAGAATAGCGGCTTCCTGAGATGCCCAGGTGGCGGAATTGGTAGACGCACTAGTTTCAGGTACTAGCGGGTAACTCCGTGGAGGTTCGAGTCCTCTCCTGGGCACCAAAGACTTTAGCACTCATTTGCTAGACTTTGGGCATATCTCAAGAAAAAAACCCTGAAAGCCCAGGTGGCGGAATTGGTAGACGCACTAGTTTCAGGTACTAGCGGGTAACTCCGTGGAGGTTCGAGTCCTCTCCTGGGCACCAAACATGAAACCCTGCAGATCTCACGGTCTGCAGGGTTTTTCGTTTGCCCGCCTCCGACACGGGCACAAGAAAGCCGCCCTCGCGGGGCGGTATGGCAGGTCAGCTCGCAAAGGGCTGCCACCTACAGGCGGCAACCCGGCGGCCGGACCGATCAGATCGGCTGGCCGACCAGATCGTGACCCTGGGTACCGACAATGCGCACCTTGATGAAGTCGCCGACCTTGTAGGTCTTGCTGGCCTTCTCGGGCGGCAGCAGATGGACGACGCCGTCGATCTCGGGCGCATCGGCATAGGTCCGCCCCACTCCACCCTTCTTGCCCAGGCTGAGCGCCTGATCGACCAGCACCTGCATGGTGGCGCCGACACGGCGCTGCAGCCGCTCGATCGAGACCTGCTCGGCGACTTCCATGAAACGGGCCTGACGCTCCTCGCGCAGCGCATCGGGCAAGGCACCCGGCAGCGCATTGGCCAGCGCGCCATCGACCGGCGAATAGGCAAAGCAGCCGGCGCGGTCGATCTGCGCCTCGCGCAGGAAGTCGAGCAGATGCGTGAATTCCTCTTCGGTCTCGCCCGGGAAACCGGCAATGAAGGTGCTGCGCACCACCAGCTCGGGGCAGATCTCGCGCCAGCGCTGGATGCGCTCGAGGTTCTTCTCGCCGCTGGCCGGACGCTTCATGCGCTTGAGCACGTCGGGGTGGCTGTGCTGCAGCGGCACGTCGAGGTAAGGCAGTACCAGGCCCTCGGCCATCAGCGGGATGATGTCGTCCACATGCGGATACGGGTAGACATAATGCAGACGGACCCAGGCACCGTAGCCGCGCGCGAGCTCGCCCAGGGTCTTGACCAGGTCATACATCCGGGTCTTGACCGGCTTGCCGTCCCAGAAACCGGTGCGGTACTGGACATCGACGCCGTAGGCCGAGGTATCCTGGCTCACGACCAACAACTCCTTGACGCCGGCCTCGAACAGCTTGCGCGCCTCGGTCAGCACCTCGCCGATCGGACGGCTCACCAGGTCGCCGCGCAGCGAAGGGATGATGCAGAAGGTGCAGCGGTGGTTGCAGCCTTCGCTAATCTTGAGGTAGGCGTAGTGGCGCGGCGTCAGCTTGATGCCCTGGGCCGGCACCAGATCCAGGAAGGGGTCGTGCGGCTTGGGCAGGTGCTTGTGCACCGCATCCATGACTTCCTGGGTCGCATGCGGTCCGGTCACGGCCAGCACCGACGGGTGCACGCCCTCGACCATGTTGCCGCCCGCTTCGTCCTTGCGCGCGCCCAGGCAACCGGTCACGATCACCTTGCCGTTTTCGGCCAAGGCTTCGCCAATGGTGTCGAGGCTTTCCCTGACGGCGTCGTCGATGAAGCCGCAGGTGTTGACGATCACGAGGTCCGCGCCGTCAAAGGTCTTGCTGGTCTGGTAACCCTCGGCGCTGAGCTGGGTGAGGATCAATTCGGAGTCAGTGAGCGCCTTCGGGCAGCCGAGGCTCACGAAGCCCACTTTGGGGGCTTTGGCTATGGTTTCAGTCATGCCCCGATTGTCTCAGGTCATCACCACTCCAGCAGAAAAACTCAGCGCTTGACCCCGAAGGCCTCCAGCATTTGCTGCTGCAGCTGGTTCAACGCCTTCTGCGACTGCTCCAGATAGCCGCCCAGCGCGACACCCGGAATCAGCGGCGACTGGACCCCCAGGAACTGCGACCACATCTCGGGCGTCAGGCCCTTGGCCTGATCCGCCATCTGGCGCTGCAGGTCGGCAAAAGCCTCCACGCTCTGCTCGAGGTAGCTGCCCATGAAGCCCTGCATCGAATGGCCGTAGAAGCGGATGATGTCGGCCAACATGCGCTCGGAGAAAAACGGCACACCACCGGTCTCCTCCTCGAGGATGATCTGCAGCAGGATGCTGCGCGTCAGGTCAGCACCGGTCTTGGCATCGCGAACGGAAAAATGCACCCCCTGCAGCACCAGCGCACGCACATCAGCCAGCGTGATGTAGGACGAGGTGGTCGTATCGTAGAGGCGGCGATTCGGGTATTTCTTGATTACCCGCAGCTCTTCGACGCACTCGCTCGCCTGGCCGTCCGGTTCATTTTGCACTGCACTGACTCCTGCCCCATGGGCCTTGCGCCCCGCGCCGACGCGGGGATAAAGTTTGATTCTAAGAACAAAGACTATTATTTCGGAACGATTCGCAGCGCCAGCAGCAAAAAAGCCCGCACCAGAGCGCCATCGGCACCCGCGACGAGCAGCCGATCCATGAGCGGACCACGGGCTTGACCCGAGCGCCCATTGTCGCGATAGTGCAGGCTTGAATCCGATCCCCGGCATGGCATCGGCACAACAGACCCAGCTTCACGCCGGCATCGGGACTTTCGCCATTCAGCAGGAGAATGTCATGGAAGAAACCCAGAAAACCCTTGCCATCGATGCACTGAACCGCATCATGGAACTCGAACTGGCCGGGGTGGTCAAGTACACGCACTATGCGTTGATGGTGTACGGCTACAACCGGATTCCGATCGTGTCCTGGCTCAAGGACAATGCCAACGAGAGCCTGGCCCACGCCCACAGGGCCGGCGAGCTGGTGACCCTGCTCGGCGGCCACCCCTCGCTGCGGATCGGCCCCCTGCTCGAAACGCATCAGCACGACATCGGCGACATCCTGCGCGAAAGCCTGGCACACGAGAAGACCGCTCTGGCAGCCTACTACGAGCTGCTCCGGATCGCGGAAGGCCACTCGATCCTGCTCGAGGAGTATGCGCGCGAGCTGATCGTGCTTGAGGAGATGCACCAGGACGAGGTCAACAAGATGCTGCGCAAGCCCGGCGAGACAGGCAGCTTCCAGGGCTGAAGCCCAGCAGGCAGCCCCTGAAGGCAAGGGATGAATCCGGAAATAAGAAAGCCCTCGAACCTGCGCTCGAGGGCTTTTTGCTTTTTGGTAGGACTGATTGGATTCGAACCAACGACCCCCACCATGTCAAGGTGGTGCTCTAACCAACTGAGCTACAGTCCTGAAATTCTGGTAGGCTCGACTAGATTCGAACTAGCGACCCCCACCATGTCAAGGTGGTGCTCTAACCAACTGAGCTACGAGCCTAGAATTCAAGGTTCCGCAGTATACACGAGAGTCTGACCAAGACCCCCTGCTTCCAGATTATTCTTCAAGCTGTTGCCAGCCAAGGAAAAAATCTGGTAGGCGCGATTGGATTCGAACCAACGACCCCCACCATGTCAAGGTGGTGCTCTAACCAACTGAGCTACGCGCCTGCATCGCTGCGAGACCGCAACTATAGCAGAAAAAGCGGGCTTTTTTCAACGACCGGTGCCGCCTAGCGCCGCCAGACCCGCTGCACACCGGGCACATCGGAGACGGCCGACATCACGCGGGCGACCCGCATCGAGTCCGCGACCTCGACCGTGAAGGTCATCCAGGCCACGCCGCGGACCGACTGGGTCTGGACACCGATGACATTGATCTTCTCGCGCGAGAAGGCGTCCGAGATGTCGCGCAGCAGGCCCTGGCGGTCCTGCGCCTCGACCGCGACGTCGACCGGATAGACCGCCGAGTCGGCGCCCTTGCCCTTGGCCCCACTCCATTGCACGTCGAGCACGCGGTCCGGATGCTGGCGCAGCAGGTGGCCGAAGTCGGCGCAGTCGCTGCGGTGGATGCTGACGCCCTTGCCGCGCGTGACAAAGCCGCGGATCTCGTCGGGCGGCGCGGGCTTGCAGCAGCGCGCCAGCTGGGTCAGCAGCGAGTCGACCCCGACCACCAGCACCGAGCCGGCGGACGACTTCTCGACGCCGCGCGCCTTGCGGATCACGACCTCGTCGGGGACCGGTGCCACCTCCTGCGGCTTGAGCTGCTGCTCGACCGCGCGCAACGAGGTTTCCTCCTTGCCGACCGACTCGAACAAGGCCTGCGGCGTCTCGAAGCCGAGCCCGGCCGCGAGTTCCTCATGCCGCAAGGCGGTCCGGCCCTCGCGCTGCAGTAGGCGCTCGATCGCCTCGCGCCCGCGCGCCGCGTTGTCCTCGGCCGCCAGCGCGTTGAACCAGGCGCGCACCTTGCTCTTGGCGCGGTGGCTGACCAGGTAGCCCAGCTCGGGGTTGAGCCAGTCGCGCGAGGGCCCGCCCTCCTTGACCGAAACGACCTCGACCGTCTGGCCGCTGCGCAGCGGGGTGTTGAGCGTCACCATCGCGCCATCGACGCGCGCGCCGCGGCAGCGGTGACCCAGGGTGGTGTGCACGGTGTAGGCGAAGTCGAGCGGGGTCGCGCCCTGGGGCAGCTCGACGATCGCGGCCTGTGGCGTCAGCACATAGATGCAGTCGTCGAACAGCTGCTTGGCCGCGCCGCTGAGGTCACTCTGCCAGGCCAGCAGCTGGCGCAGCACCGCGATCTTGGCGTCGTAGTCCGAGCTCGCGGAGACACCGGAATAGCCCTTGGCGCCGGCCTCCTTGTAGGCCCAGTGCGCCGCCACGCCATGCTCGGCATGGTCGTGCATGGCCTGGGTGCGGATCTGGATCTCGAAGGCGCGGCCCTGGGCGTCGCGCACCACGGTGTGCAGCGACTGGTAGCCGTTGGGCTTGGGCTTGGCGATGTAGTCGTCAAACTCCTCGGACACCGGGCTGAAATGCGAATGCACCCAGGCCAGCACCGCGTAACAATCGTCGACCGCCGGCACCACGACGCGCAGGGCACGGATGTCGAACACCTGGTCGAAGTCGAGCGACTTGCCGCGCATCTTCTTGACGATGCTGTAGATATGCTTGGGCCGACCCTGGACCGAGGCCTGGATGCCCTGGGCTTGCAGGGCGGCGTCGAGGTCGAGCCGGACCTGCTCGACATGGCTCTCGCGCTCGACCCGCTTCTCGTCGAGCAGGCGCGCGATCTGCTTGTAGGTATCGGGCTCGAGGAAGCGGAACGACAGGTCCTCCATCTCCCACTTGATCTGCCAGATGCCGAGCCGGTTGGCCAGCGGCGCGAAGATCTGCAAGGCTTCCTGCGCCAGCGCGCGGTCGGGCAGCTTCCTGGCGGCCGCGTAGTAGCGCAGCGTCTGCAGCCTGGAGGCCAGGCGCAGCATGACCACGCGCAGGTCGCGCGAGAAGGCCAGCAGCATCTTGCGCACGTTCTCGGTCTGGCTGGCGTCGAGCTCGGACAGCTGGGCCTTGGCCGCGTTGGCGACAAAGCCGCTTTGCTGTTGCGCCAGTTCCCGGTCGAGCCTGACCTGCGCGGCCTTCTGGCGTGCCTGGCGCTGCAGCTGCAGCAGCTTGCTGGTCTCGACCGCGACATGGGCGTAGCTGTCGCCGAAGGCCTTGGCGATGATTTCCTGCGGGCGCTGCAGGTACTGGCAGGCATAGACCAGGTAGGCGGCAGCCTGCATCTCGGGCGAGCCGCCCATCAGCGCCAGGATGCCGACCATGGCATCGGCATGCGCCAGCGTGTTCTCGCCAGTGTCCAGGTGGCTGGCGGCCAGCAGCGGTTCGGCGAAGGCGCGCGCGCGCGCCAGCGCCTGATTGTCGGCGGGCTCGCGTGCCGACAGCGCAGCCGCGATCGCGGTGCCGCTCGATTGGGGATCAGAGGGGTTCATGGAGAGAGCAGAAATTCCTTGACAACGGCCACCTGATCGGGCTGGACCAGGGCGGGCGCATGACCAACCCCGGCAAACTCGACGCAACGGGCCCTGGGACCACGGTTGGCCATGGCCGCGGCGGTCTCGGGCGTCAGCAGGTCGGACTCGGCACCGCGCAACAGCAGACAGCAGGCCTGGATCTGGTCGTAGAGCTGCCACAGGGGCGACTCAGCGGCGCCGGCGCCGCCGTGGTGCAGGGCCTCCATCGCGGCCAGCATTTGCTTGAAGGGCGCGGCAATGCCCGGATCATAGTGCAGGGTCCAGCCGCCCAGGGAACGGCGCAACATCGGCCGCGACAGGGCCAGCCATTGCTCGGGGCTGTGCGGGCCGAAAGCCGCGCAGATCTTCTCGAGCACATGGACGGCGGCGATCTCGGACGGAAAGACCGGCAGGTTGCCGAGGTAGGTTTCGATGCGCCGCAGCGAGGCGAGCTGGATCTCGGGGCCGACATCATTGAGGACCAACCGACGCAGGGCCAGGTGCGGGGGTGCCGCCAGCGCCATGCCGATCAGGCCGCCCATGCTGGTGCCGACCCAGTCCAGCCGCAGTTCGGCGCCGTCGCGGCCGGTGGCCTGCTGGAAGTCCAGGCGCAGCTGGCGCAACAGCTCGGCCATGTCGGCGACATAGGTCGGCACCTGATAGTCCATCGGTTCGGCCAACCAGTCGCTCTGACCACGGCCCGCGATGTCGACGCAGATGACACGGACATGCGGTGCCAGGGCTTGCGCGAGCACGTCGAAGTCGCGCGCCTGCCGGCTCAGGCCGTGCACGCAAAACACGACCTGATCGGGCTGCTCTTGGCCGGTGGCGTTCCACTCCCACCAGGCGATCCGGCGTTGAGGACTGAATTTGGCCCTGACACCAGGGACTTCCAGGAATTTGAGTTGTGGTTCCATTTATCGGGGCCCGACCTGCCCGGTCATCGTAGCGTCAATCTGGGCAGGATAATGGCAACGGGATGCACGATGATGACGAAATCCTGCCCCTTTCCCACTCTATCCCCCATTTCACGGAGTTCACCCCATGCTGAAGAACAAAACTGCCCTGGTCACCGGATCGACCAGCGGCATCGGATTGGGCATTGCCAAGGCGCTGGCGCGCCAGGGCGCCAACATCATGCTCAACGGCTTCGGCAACGTCGAGAGCGCACAGGCCGAGGTGGCGGCCTTCGGTACCCGCGTCAGCTACCACGGCGCCGACATGAGCCAGCCGGCACAGATCGAGGCGATGATGGCCGCGGCAGCCAGCGAGTTCGGCCAGGTCGACATCCTGGTCAACAACGCCGGCATCCAGCACGTGGCCAATGTCGAGGAGTTCCCGCTCGAGCGCTGGGACGCCATCATCGCGATCAACCTGAGCAGCAGCTTCCACACCTCGCGCCTGGCGCTGCCGGCGATGAAGGCCGCCAACTGGGGCCGCATCATCAACCTGGCCTCGGTGCATGGCCTGGTCGGCTCGGCGGGCAAGTCCGCCTATGTCGCGGCCAAGCATGGCGTGATCGGCCTGACCAAGGTCACCGCGCTCGAGACCGCCACCAGCGGCGTGACCTGCAACGCGATCTGCCCGGGCTGGGTGCTGACCCCGCTGGTGCAGCAGCAAGTCGATGCCAAGGCCACCGCCCAGGGCATCAGCAACGAGCAGGCCACGCGCCAGCTGCTGGGCGAAAAAGAGCCCTCGATGCAGTTCACCACCCCCGAGGAGCTCGGCGAACTGGCCGTCTTCCTGTGCTCGCCGGCGGGCAACAATGTGCGCGGCGTGGCCTGGAACATGGACGGCGGCTGGACCGCCCAGTAAATCCCTGCGCGCTGGCGGGCGGGCGGCGCTGCTGTCAAAATAGGCCCTGTCTAGTACTGGAAGATCCGACATGCCGAACGTCCCGCAGCGCCCCGACCGCATCCTGGTCGTGGACGACGATGCCCGTATCCGCGACCTGCTCAAGCGCTACCTGACCCAGGAGGGTCTGGAGGTGCTGCTGGCCGAGGACGGGCGCAGCCTGAGCCGCGTCCTGCAGCGCGAATCGGTCGACCTGATCGTGCTCGACCTGATGCTGCCGGGCGAGGACGGACTGAGCATCTGCCGCCGGCTGCGCGAGGCCAAGGACCGCACGCCCATCATCATGCTGACGGCCAAGAGCGAGGATGTGGACCGCATCGTCGGGCTCGAGGTCGGCGCCGACGACTACCTGGGCAAGCCCTTCAACCCACGCGAGCTGCTGGCGCGCATCCATGCGGTGCTGCGCCGCCGCCCGCCGGTCGAGGTGCCGGGTGCACCGTCGAGCGGCGACGAGGTGGTCAATTTCGGGCCCTATACGCTCGACCTGGGCTTGCGCACGCTGCGCAAGCAGGGCAACGACATCGCGCTGACGACCGGCGAGTTCGCGATGCTCAAGGCGCTGGTGCGCCATCCACGCCAGCCGCTGTCGCGCGACAAGCTGGCCCAGCTCGCGCGCGGACGCGAGTTCGAGCCGTTCGACCGCAGCCTCGATGTGCAGGTTTCACGGCTGCGCAAGCTGATCGAGGAAGACCCGACCACGCCGCGCTACATCCAGACCGTCTGGGGCGTGGGCTATGTCTTCGTGCCGGACGGGCAGTCGGATTGAAGACCGGCATTCACCTGCGCCGGCTCAGACTGCGCCTGGCCCAGGCCGTCGGCTGGCAAGGCATCAGCCTGTTCTGGCGCAACTGGTTCGCGCTGACGCTGATCCTGCTGGGCTGCATGCTGGCCTGGCTGCAGAGCTACCGGGCGCTCGAGTTCGAACCCCGGGCCTTGCAAAGCGCGCGCCAGGTGGCCTCGCTGGTCAACCTGAGCCGGGCTGCGCTGCGCCATGTCGATGCGATTGCACGCGTGTCGCTGATGAAGTCGCTGCTCGACGAGGAGGAGGTGCAGATCTCGGTGCGCGAGCCCGGCGACAGCTACCAGCCCTATGACCAGGACGCCTTCGGTCGCCGCATCAGCGCCGAACTGACGCAGTTGCTGGGCAAGGGCACGCTGGTGGCGCGCGAGGTCAATGGCCGGGACGGACTCTGGGTCGGCTTCAAGATCGGGCGCGAGCAGTTCTGGCTGCTGACCGATCCCAAGCGCGTCGGTGCGGTCGAGCGCGGCACCTTGCTGGTCTGGCTGGGCATCGCGGGCCTGCTCTCGCTGCTGGGGTCGGCGCTGCTGGCACGCCTGATCAACCAGCCGCTCAAGCGGCTGCAGGTCGCGGCGACCCAGGTGCGCGAGGGCAACTTCGCCTCGGTGCGGCTGGACGAGACGGTGACCACGCAGGAAATCCGCGAGGTCAACATCGGCTTCAACCGCATGGCGCGCCAGCTCGGCCAGGCCGAGCAGGACCGGGTGCTGATGCTGGCCGGGATCTCGCATGACCTGCGCACGCCGCTGGCCAGGCTGCGGCTCGAGGCCGAGCTCAGCGTGACCGACGAGAGCGCGCGCGCCTACATGGTGGCCGACATCGAACAGGTCGACGCGACCATAGACAAGTTCCTCGACTATGCGCGCACCGGGCCGGAGCACAGCGAGCCGGTCGACCTGGCCGGCGCGGTCAATGACGCGGTGCGGACCTGCGGCCCCAGGAGCCCGCTGCGGCTGCAGATGCAGATCAGCCCCGGCACGGTGGTGCTGGGCGATGCGGTCGAGCTGCGGCGCGTGTTTTCCAACCTGCTGGAAAACGCGCTGCGCTACGGCCGCGGCGCCGACGGGGTGGCTGAGGTCGAAGTCGAGGCCGAATTGCTGGCGCAGAAGGTGCGCGTGACGCTGCGCGACCACGGCCCCGGAGTCAGCGATGAGCAGTTGCCGCGCCTGACCCAGCCCTTCTTCCGTGGCGATGCGGCGCGCACGGCGGCGAGTGGGTCGGGACTGGGACTGGCGATCGTCAACAAGACCGTGGCGCGCATGGGCGGCCAGCTCGCGCTGCGCCGGCATCCGCAAGGCGGACTGGTGGCCGAGCTGCTGCTGCGCCGCGGCTGAACCCGGCCAGCGCCTGGCCCGGTGCACGAAGCCCAGCCGCCCGGCCGGCTCAGTCCCGCATCAGCCGCGCATCAGCAAGGCCACGGCGCGCGCCTCGATGCTGCGGCCCTCGCCGACCGGGCCCATCTTCTCGGCGGTCTTGGCCTTGACGTTGACCTGGGTCGCATCGACACCGAGCGCCTGCGCGATGCGGGCCCGCATCGCCGCCTTGTAGGGCGCGAGCTTGGGCGCCTGCGCGATCACGGTGCAGTCGACGTTGACCAGCTGGTAGCCGGTCTTGCCAACCGCCGCGACCGCCTGCTGCAGCAGCACGAAGGAATCGGCGCCCTTGAAGGCCGGGTCGTTGTCGGGGAAATGGGTGCCGATGTCGCCCAGGCCGGCCGCGCCCAGCAGCGCGTCAGTGATCGCGTGCAGCAGCGCGTCGGCATCCGAATGACCCAGCAGGCCTTTCTCGTAGGGAATCTCGATCCCGCCCAGGATCAGGGGCCGGCCCTCGACCAGGACATGGACATCCCAGCCCTCGCCGATGCGCAGGGGGGGTAAAGAGGAAATGGTGGCACTCATGGGGGCTCGCTTGCTTCGGGGATGAAGATTGAAGAAACCCGGCGGGATCAGGCCGCTGCTGCCGAGGCGCGCAGGCGCAACAGGGCTTCGGCCAGCGCGAAGTCCTCCGGGTAGGTGACCTTGAAGTTCTGCGCGCTGCCGCGCACCAGCCGCGGCGACAGTCCGCAGGCCTCAAGCGCGCTGGCCTCGTCGGTGATGCCGGCGTAGCCCAGCGCTTCGGCAGCGGCCAGGGCCTGCTCGAGGGCGCTGAGGCGGAACATCTGCGGCGTCTGCGCCAGCCATTTGTCGTCGCGCGCCAGCGTGGCGGCGACGCGCGCGCCGGCCTCGTCCGCCCGGGCGGCCTTAAGCGTATCCGGCAGGGGCAGCGCCAGCAGGCCGCCGACCGGATCGTCGCGGCAGGCCTCGATCAGTGCGGCAATCTGCTGCGGCAGGATCAGGCAGCGCGCCGCGTCATGCACCAGCACCCAGTCGCGGGCGTCAACGCCCGCTTGCAGCAGGGCGCGCAGGCCGTTGTGCACGCTGGCAGCGCGGCTGGCACCGCCGACGCGCAGCAGCTGCACGCGCGGGTCCGGGCTGGACAGGCTGTCGTCATCGGGCGCGACGACCAGGGCGATGCTGGCAAGTTGCGGCAGCGCCAGGAAGGCCGCCAAGGTGTGGTCGACCAGGCGCAGGCCGGCGAGCTGTTCGTACTGCTTGGGGCCGGCGCGGCCGGAGCGGCTGCCGCTGCCGGCGCAGGGAATCAGCGCGTGACAGCGCGGCGATCGCGGCGCACTGGCCGCGTCGAAGGAAGGAATAGGCTTGGGATCGTGCGGCATGGATGGAGGATTCTAAAATCAAGCCCTGGCCACCCCTCGCCCAAACCCGGAGCGGGGTACTGCTTTTGGCCATCAGCACCGACCCAGCATGGAACTGCCCAAACTCACCCCTGGCAAACGCTACAGCCTGCCGCGCCCGACGGGCTCGGCCGACGCCCTGTTGCTGGCCGAGCTCGGCCTGCGCGAAAAGGCTGCCGGCCGTCCCGTCGCCATCATCACGGCTGATGCCAACGATGCCCAGCGCCTGCTCGACGAGCTGCCTTTTTTCGCGCCAGGATTGCGCTGCGCCCTGTTCCCGGACTGGGAGACCCTGCCCTACGACAGCTTCTCGCCGCACCAGGACCTGATCAGCGAACGGCTGGCCACGCTGTGGCGCATCCAGCAGCGCGACCAGGAGCAAGGCGCCGATGTCGTGATCGTGCCGGCCACCACCGCGCTGTACCGGCTGGCGCCGCCGGCCTTCATGGCCGGCTACACCTTCGAGTTCAAGGTCAGACAAAAGCTCGACGAGGCCAAGTTCAAGGCCCAGCTGACGCTGGCGGGCTACCAGCATGTAACCCAGGTCGTGAGCCCGGGTGAATACGCGGTGCGCGGCGGCCTGATCGACCTGTTCCCGATGGGTTCGCTGGTGCCGTATCGGGTCGACCTGTTCGACGACGAGATCGACTCGATCCGCACCTTCGACCCCGACAGCCAGCGCAGCCTGTATCCGGTGCCCGAGGTGCGGCTGCTGCCCGGGCGCGAGTTCCCGATGGACGAGGCGGCGCGCACCCGTTTTCGCAAGCGCTGGCGCGAACTGCTCGAAGGCGACCCGACCAAGAGCCGGATCTACAAGGACATCGGCAACGGTGTCGCCACCGCCGGCATCGAGTACTACCTGCCGCTGTTCTTCGAGCAGACCGCGACCGTGTTCGACTACCTAGGGTCGGACGCCACGCTGGTGCTGCATGGCGATCTGGAGCCGGCCTTCCAGCGCTTCTGGCAGGATACGCGCGAGCGCTACCGCCTGGTCCAGAGCGACCCGGAGCGCCCCGCCCTGCCGCCTGAGACCCTGTTCCTCGACGCCGAAGGCTTCTACGCGGTGGCCAAGCCGCATATGCAGCTGGCGCTGCGTCCCGGCAGCCAGGATGTCGAGCACAGCGCCTGGATCCAGGCCCTGCCCGACCTGGGCGCTCAGCGCGGCGCCGACGACCCACTGGCCAAGCTGCACGCCCATATCCGCGCCAGCAGCGACCGCGTGCTGCTGCTGGCCGAGAGCGACGGCCGGCGCGAGAGCCTGCTCGACTTCCTGCGCGCCTCGCAGCTCAGCCCGCCCGCCTTCGACAGCCTGGCCGAGTTCCAGGCCAGCGACGAGAAGGTCGGCATCGCCACCGCCGCGCTGGCCAGCGGCTTCGCCTGGATCGAGGGCGGCATCGCCTTCGTCACCGAGACCGAACTGTTCGCGGCCAGCCCGACCACGCGGCGCCGGCGCAAGCAGGAGCAGGTCAGCGATGTCGAGGCGCTGATCAAGGACCTGTCCGAGCTCAACGTCGGCGACCCGGTGGTGCACAGCGCGCATGGCATCGGGCGCTACCGTGGCCTGATCAACATGGACCTGGGCGAGAAGAACGCCGACGGCAGCCCCGCGCTGCAGGAATTCCTGCACCTCGAATACGCCAACGACGCCACGCTCTACGTGCCGGTCAGCCAGCTGCAGCTGATCAGCCGCTACACCGGCGTCAGCGCCGACGAGGCGCCGCTGCACCGCCTGGGTTCGGGCCAGTGGGAGAAAGCCAAGCGCCGCGCCGCCGAACAGGTGCGCGACGCCGCGGCCGAGCTGCTCAACATCTACGCGCGCCGTGCCGCGCGCGAGGGCCATGCCTTCCGCTACTCGCCGCACGACTACGAGACCTTCGCCAACGACTTCGGCTTCGAGGAAACCGCCGACCAGAACGCCGCCATCCACGCGGTGATTCAGGACATGATCAGCCCGCAACCGATGGACCGTCTGGTCTGCGGCGATGTCGGCTTCGGCAAGACCGAGGTCGCCTTGCGCGCGGCCTTCGTCGCGGTCACGGGCGGCAAGCAGGTCGCCTTCCTGGCGCCGACCACGCTGCTGGCTGAACAGCATTACCAGACCCTGGTCGACCGCTTTGCCAAGTGGCCGGTCAAGATCGCCGAAATGAGCCGATTCCGCACCACCAAGGAAGTCAACGCGGCCTTGAAGGGCGTGGCCGACGGCACGGTCGACATCGTGGTCGGCACGCACAAGCTGCTGTCGGAGAAGACCCAGTTCAAGAACCTGGGCCTGCTGATCATCGACGAGGAGCATCGCTTCGGTGTGCGCCACAAGGAGCAGATGAAGGCACTGCGCGCCGAAGTCGACGTGCTGACCCTGACCGCGACGCCGATCCCGCGCACGCTCGGCATGGCGCTCGAAGGCCTGCGCGACCTCAGCGTGATCGCGACCGCACCGCAACGCCGGCTGGCCATCAAGACCTTCGTGCGCAGCGAGAGCAAGGGCGTGATCCGCGAGGCGGTGCTGCGCGAATTGAAGCGCGGCGGCCAGGTCTATTTCCTGCACAACGAGGTCGACACGATCGAGAACCGCAAGCAGATGCTGGAGGAAATCCTGCCCGAGGCGCGCATCGGCATCGCCCACGGCCAGATGCCCGAGCGCGAGCTCGAGCGCGTGATGCGCGACTTCGTGGCCCAGCGCTTCAACCTGCTGCTGTGCTCGACCATCATCGAGACCGGCATCGACGTGCCGACCGCCAACACCATCATCATGGCGCGCGCCGACAAGTTCGGCCTGGCCCAGCTGCACCAACTGCGCGGCCGGGTCGGGCGCAGCCACCACCAGGCCTATGCCTACCTGCTGGTGCCCGACATCGAGGGCCTGACCAAGCAGGCGCAGCAGCGCCTGGACGCGATCCAGCAGATGGAGGAACTCGGCAGCGGCTTCTACCTCGCGATGCACGACCTCGAGATCCGCGGCGCCGGCGAAGTGCTGGGCGAGAACCAGAGCGGCAACATGCTCGAAGTCGGCTTCCAGCTCTACAACGAGATGCTGTCGGAAGCCGTCGCGTCGCTGAAGGCCGGGCGCGAACCCGACCTGCTGAACCCGCTCAACGTCACCACCGACATCAACCTGCATGCGCCGGCCTTGTTGCCCGACGACTACTGCGGCGACGTGCACCTGCGCCTGAGCTTCTACAAGAAGCTCGCGACCGCCAAGACTGCTGAGCAGGTCGACCGGCTGCTGGAGGAAATCGTCGACCGCTTCGGCAAGCTGCCGGCCCAGGCCCAGACCCTGATCGACGTGCACCGCCTGCGCGTGCTGAGCCAGCCCTACGGCGTGCAGAAGGTCGATGCGACGCCGGGCGTGATCCTGATCACCTTCCGCCCGAACCCGCCGATCGACCCGATGAAGATCATCGAGCTGGTGCAGAAGAACCGCCATGTCAAGCTGGCCGGCAACGACAAGCTGCGCATCGAGCGCGCGCTGGCCGAGCCGAAGGACCGGGCGCAGTTGGTGCGCGACATCCTGCGGTCGCTGGGACAGCCGGTGGCGGCTGGGGTGGCGATCAAGGTTTGACGGAGGGGCTCATGTGGCTACCCCTGAGCTGGGGGTGGTCATGTGCGCAATGAGTCGTGTGGATGAAAGGTCTGGTTGAGGCTGGGAGCGGACGACCAGAACTGACTTGAGCAACGGCAGCATCCGACCCTTTGCGTACATAACCTCCCGTGAAATCGACGCTGAATAGCCGTCGTTCAGCGATTAACTTCCGTTGCATCGACGTCCTGCACACACAGGACAAATAATGTGCTGGGCTTCGCAGACAAGCGTGAGTCCGCAGCAACTACCACCTTCTGGCCAGCGAAATGAAGCTCTGGCATTCACATAAGCTCCTGCCTCGTCTTCCGATCCCACAACAGTGCTCACGCGTTCACCGAATAGCCGACCATGAATAGAGCTCGTTCGAGATTATCCGGAGCGACACCCGTCTTTGCATGCAGTCGCTGAGCAACGATGTTGGCTCGTTGGCTTGCCTGTGCTCGGGCGAGGCTTGTCACCTGATTGATATCGCGAAAGCTGAATTGTGGAGTCGATGGATTGCGCAAAGCCTGTTTGGTTGCGTGCGGCCCCCAGTAGAACAAGAGTTCGAGCGGTACAAGCATTGGTGACGGTCGAGTTTCGAGGAAGCGCCGCACTAGCAAACAGAGAGCGGCGCCCACGCGCCCGTCAAAAATCAAAGTCGCATTACTAGAGTCGGCTGCAGCAAAAATCTTGGTCGTTGCAGAATTCATCGGAAGATCTATTCCGTTGAAGTCGAATCGGGAGAGCCTGGCAGCCTGAGGCTGCAGATGTGACACCGCACAACCGAGCGCCCTGATTAAGCTCCCGGCCGACTCCTGGTCATTTATCCAATGGCGGGACGCGTTGTCTGCCCTTCGAGCAACGCCGCCCCAATCAAGGATACGGTGGCAAACAGATGCAGCAACTTGCACGTTGGAGGCCTTCATGGCGACTCTTAGCTCGGCGCTCAATGAAACAAAGGTGCCATGCGGGGACCGCGTCCAACTGTAGTGCTGGGACGCTTCTTCAAGTGATGCACACCACCACGTTGAGTCTCGTGCAGACCTCTGGAGCTCTAGCGAGCAAGTGCCCTGTCCACCCGTTTTCCATGCTTTCCAGCATGCATGCGAAGTAATGGGGTACCAGTGCCATGGCCGGTAGGTGCATCCTGTGGGCACACCCACCGGCGCGATCATGCGCTCGATATCGGGAATATCGAGCGGATGCAAGGAATCGGGGCTCTCCGACCATTGCTTGGCCAAAAAGTCAACAAAGTCATCCAACAGGTTCAAAATTCGCTCCCAAGAGTTGGCATGCCGCCGCACGTTGCAGTCGACCTCGAATCGCTGCATCAAATCAGATCTAGTCTTCCGATTATGGTAACCCGCGAGTCCAGAAATCCAAGAACCGGCCATTCGAGAGTGCCCGCTTCTGGCCGGTACCGGTCAGCCAGCGGACCTGAGCCGATGATCGCTCCCGCTGCGAACCAGACACTAGACCGAACGACGGCTGGACTTCCTTGATCAGCTTGTTGATGCGCTCGACCATCTTGCGGTCCTGTTCTTGCCAAAACGCCCACCTGGACAATTTCAAGCAAATTAGCTAGGCTTGGCTAAGCCAAGGAGTACCCCATGCACGCCGTCAACATGCTGCAAGCCAAGTCCAACCTGTCACGCCTGGTCGAGGCGATCGAGCAAGGGGCTGAACGCGAGATCATCATTGCCCGCAATGGCCGACCCGCCGCCAAGCTGGTGCCGATCGAAACCACGGCGGCCAGCCAACGCCTGGGCGTCGCCAAGGGCGCGTTCGAGATGCCAGACAGCATCGACGACCACAACGACGAAGTGGCTCGCCTGTTCCTGGGTCAGGCATGAACCTGCTGCTCGACACCCACATCGCGCTTTGTGCCATCACGGACCATCCCGGCCTGACCCGCCCGGCACGCGACTGGATCAGCAATCCGCGCAGCACGGTCTGGGTCAGTGTCGTCAGCCTGTGGGAAATTGCCATCAAGCACAGCCTGGGGCGTGGCGACATGCCGGTATCGGCCCGCGAGGCACTGGACTACTTCCAGCGTGCCGGCTACCGCATCCTGTCGATAGAACCCGAACACACCCTGGCGCTAGCCGACCTCCCACCCCACCACCAGGACCCCTTCGACCGCCTGCTGGTGGCGCAGGCCTTGACCGAGCCGATGCGCCTGCTGACCCATGACAGCAACGTGGCTCGCTACAGTGACACCATCATTTTTGTTTGATGATGGTGTCACTGTAGCGGGAGGCCCGCGCCACATGCAGTTTCTTGTAACTGTCGATGAGGCGCTGGTGCCTGTCGAGCCCCTCCAGCTTCATGCTGGTGGGCGTCAAGCCGTGGAAGCGCACGCGGCCGTCCACCGACCCCAGCACCGCGTCCATGCACGGGTTGCCAAACATGCGACGGAAATTGGCCTCGTAATCGGCCAGCTCCAAGTCATCGTCCAGCACCACCTCCAGCACCACATTCAAGGCCTGATAAAACAGGCCACGCTCGACGGTGTTGTCGTTGTACTGCAGGAAGGTTTCTGTCAGCTCTTGTGCCGCCTCGAACTGCTTCAAGGCGAGGTGAATCAACAGCTTCAGCTCAAGTATGGTGAGCTGCCCCCAGGCCGTGTTCTCATCAAACTCGATGCCGATCAAGGTGATGATGTCGGTGTAATTGTCCAGCTCGCTGTCTTCCAGGCGCTCAAGCAGCGCCTCCAGGCTGGCATCATCCAGGCCATGCAGGTTCAGGATATCGGCACGGAACAACAGCGCCTTGTTGGTGTTGTCCCAGATCAAATCCTCCACCGGGTAAATTTCCGAATAACCTGGAACCAGAATTCGGCATGCGATGGCGCCCAATTGGTCGTACACCGCCATGTAGGATTCCTTCCCCATGCCCTTGAGGATTCCGAACAAGGTCTCGGCTTCCTCGGCATTGGAGTTCTCACCCTGGCCGGAAAAATCCCACTCGACAAAATCGAAGTCGGACTTGGCACTGAAGAAGCGCCACGACACCACGCCGCTGGAATCGATGAAGTGCTCGACAAAGTTGTTCGGCTCAGTGACGGCCTGACTTTCAAAGGTAGGCCGAGGCAAGTCGTTCAATCCTTCAAAACTGCGCCCCTGCAGCAACTCCGTCAGGCTGCGCTCCAGCGCCACCTCCAGGCTGGGGTGCGCCCCGAACGAGGCAAACACGCCACCCGTACGCGGATTCATCAAGGTCACGCACATCACTGGGTAAATTCCGCCCAGCGAGGCATCCTTCACCAGCACCGGAAAGCCTTGCTCCTCCAAGCCTTGAATGCCGGCTAGAATGCCGGGGAATTTCTCCAGCACCCCGTGCGGCACATCCGGCAGAGCGATTTCACCCTCGATGATTTCGCGTTTCACCGCCCGCTCAAAAATTTCCGACAGGCATTGCACCTGCGCTTCGACCAGCGTATTGCCGGCACTCATGCCGTTGCTGAGAAACAGGTTGTCGATCAGATTGGACGGAAAATAGACCACCTGGCCGTCCGACTGGCGCAGATAAGGCAGGGAACAAATGCCACGCTCCACATTGCCAGAATTGGTGTCATAAAGGTGCGAGCCACGCAAATCGCCATCGGGGTTGTAAATTTTCAGGCAGTACTCATCAAGGATTCCAGCCGGCAGGGCATCTTTGCGGCCAGGCTTGAACCAGCGTTCATTCGGGTAATGCACAAATTCCGCGTTGGCAATATCTTCGCCCCAGAACCGGTCATTATAGAAATGATTGCAGCTCAGGCGCTCGATATATTCACCCAACGCCGACGCCAACGCGCTTTCCTTGCTTGACCCCTTGCCATTGGTGAAGCACATGGGCGAGTACGCATCACGGACATGCAGCGACCACACATGAGGAACAATGTTGCGCCACGAAGCGATCTCAATCTTGATGCCCAATCCCGCCAAGACGCCCGACATATTGGCAATGGTCTGCTCCAGCGGCAAGTCCTTTCCGGTGATGTAGGTGCTTGATTCAGCGACCGGATTCAGCATCAGCAAGGCCTGCGCATCGGCATCCAGACTCTCCACCTCTTCGATCACGAATTCCGGTCCGGTTTGCACCACTTTCTTGACCGTGCAACGTTCGATGGAGCGCAAGATGCCTTGTCGGTCCTTGTCGGACAGGTCCGCCGGCAACTCGACCTGAATCTTGAAAATCTGCTTGTAGCGATCTTCCGGATCAACAATATTGTTCTGTGACAGACGGATATTGTCGGTAGAAATATTGCGATTGACGCAGTACAACTTCACAAAGTATGCCGCACACAAGGCCGATGAAGCCAGAAAGTAGTCGAACGGCCCAGGCGCCGAGCCATCGCCCTTGTAGCGGATGGGTTGATCCGCCACTACGGTGAAGTCATCGAACTTGGCTTGAAGACGAAATTTATCGAGAAAATCTACTTTAATTTCCATTTGGACATTCCAGGGTGGCGCTCACGACGATTGGGCAGCCATTGTCCGGGTTTTTCAGCATGCCCCCCGTTTTTTCGCAACGACCGGCTGCTGGTGGCGCAGGCCTTGACCGAACCCATGCGCTGGCTGACGCACGACAGCAACGTGGCCCGCTACAGCGACACCATCGTTTTTGTTTGATGGCGCGTATCGTCCGCCCCGGGTGAGCTACCCCACCCGCCCCGGAATCCCTGGCAACGGACTCCAGCGCAGCGGCACGCCCTCCGTGGTCTTCTGCTGCGCCACCAGGTCGGCCAGCGTCACCCCGTCGAGCACACGGAAATAGGCCTCCAGCGCCTGGTGCAGCACCGACTGCAGCTGGCAGCGCCCGCTCAGGCCGCAATGGTCATGCGAGGGCTCGAAGCATTCGACCAGCGTGAAGTCGGTTTCGGTCAGGCGCACCACGTCGCCCAGGCCGATCTGCGCCGCCGGCTTCATCAGGCGCAGGCCGCCGCCGCGCCCGCGCGTGGTTTCCAGCCAGCCCTGGGCAGCCAGTGCCATCACGATCTTGGTCAGGTGGCTGCGCGAGATGCCATGCGCCGCCGCGATCTCGGTCACGGTCACCGGCTGCGCCCGCCCGTCGCTGGCGGCGCAATACATCAGCACACGCAAGGTGTAGTCGGTCCACTGGGTCAGTCTCATCTCGTTTTTCCCCTTCGGCGCAGCGGAATGTCCCTGCGCGCTACAAAAGATTCATGTTGCATGCATTTTATTGGATAGAATATTCACACGATATGACTATTTAAGGAGTGAGCTCATGGATACCGTCGACACCCTGGCCCCCGATACCCCCCTGGCCGACCAGTCGCTGGGCCAGATCGCCGTGGCGCTGCCTGGTGCCACCGCCTTGTTCCGGCGCCTGAAGCTGGACTTCTGCTGTGGTGGCCAGGTCAGCCTGCGCGCGGCTGCCGAGGCGCGCGGGCTCGACCTGCCGGCCCTGCTGGCGGAACTGGCCAAGCTCGAGCGCGACGACACCGCACCCGCCGAGTCGCAACCCGGCGCCCTGATCGACCATATCCTGCAGCGCTACCACCAGGTGCACCGCGAACAGTTGCCCGAGCTGATCCGCATGGCGCGCCGTGTGCAGGCCGTGCACCGCGATCACCCGCAGGTGCCCGTCGGCTTGGCCGAGCACCTCGAAACCATGGAGGCCGAACTGCTCGAGCACATGGCCAAGGAGGAAACGGTGCTGTTCCCGATGATCAAGGCCGGGCCGCCGCCGTTCGTGGTGCATCCGATTGGCGTCATGCGCAATGAGCACCTGCAGCATGGCGAGGCGCTGGAACGCCTGATGGCGCTGACCCAGGACGCCACGCCCCCGGATGGCGCCTGCAACACCTGGCGCGCGCTCTACGCCGGCATCGCCCAGCTGTCCGATGACCTGATCCAGCATATCCACCTGGAAAACAACCTGCTGTTCCCGCAATTCGAGCCGGCCAGCGCGGCGGCCGCGGGCTGCGGCTGCAGCGGCCACTGACGCCAGCGGGGCGACAACCGGCACAATAGGGGTTTCGGCCAGACCGGCCCGTATTGACCTTTTGTTCGCCCCATGACCCCCCAGGAAGTTTCCCCCGGCCTCGTTGTCCAACGCTTTGTCCCGCCGCTGCGCCTGAGCGATTTCAAGCTGATCGCCTTCGACATGGACTCGACGCTGATCAGCATCGAATGCGTCGACGAGATCGCTGACGCGGTCGGCCGCAAGGCCGAGGTCGCCGCCATCACCGAAGCCGCGATGCGCGGCGAGATCACCGACTTCAAGGACAGCCTGCGCCGGCGCGTCGCGCTGCTCAAGGGCGTGACGGTGGCCGATATGGAGCGCGTCTACAGCGAGCGCCTGCGCATCAACCCCGGCGCAGCCGAGCTCATCAAAGCCTGTCAGGCGGCCGGCCTCAAGGTGCTGCTGGTTTCGGGCGGCTTCACCTATTTCGCCGACCGCGTCAAGGCGCGCCTGAACATCGATTTCGCGCGCTCCAACATCCTCGAACTCGAGAGCGGTCCGAACTGCGGCATGCTGACCGGCCGCCTGGTCGACCAATGCTGGGGCGACATCTGCGATGGAGCCGAGAAGCGCCGCACCCTGCTCGAAGTCGCCAGCCTGCTCGGCATCGCCCCCGAGCAATGCATCGCGATGGGCGACGGCGCCAACGACCTGCCGATGATGGGGGCCGCCGGCCTGTCGGTGGCCTACCACGCCAAGCCCAAGGTGCGCGAGCAGGCCATGGTCGCGATCAACGAAGGCGGGCTCGATCGCCTGCTGGAAGTCCTGCTCTGATCCGCCAGGCCCTACACTCGCAACCCATGTCATTTGCCTCCCTCGGTCTGTCCCCCGCGCTGCTCCACGCCACCCGCGAGCTCGGCTTCTCCACGCCCACCCCGGTCCAGGCCGAGGCGATTCCCGCCATCCTGCGCGGCGCCGATGTCCAGGCCCAGGCCCAGACCGGCTCCGGCAAGACCGCCGCCTACGCGCTGCCGATGCTGCACGGGCTGGCCAGTCTGCCGATGGGCGGCTACCGGCGCCAGCTGCGCGCGCTGATCCTGGTGCCCACGCGCGAGCTCGCGCTGCAAGTCGGCGAGCTGCTGCAGGACCTGGCCGCGCGTCAGGCCGGCAGCGCGCGGCAAGTGCTCAAGGTGCAGGCGCTGTACGGCGGCGTCTCGATCAACCCGCAGCTGCTGGCCCTGCGCGGCGGCGCCGACCTGGTGGTCGCCACGCCCGGCCGGCTGCTCGACGTCATCGAGCACAACGGCCTGCAGCTCGATCAGGTGCGCCAGCTGGTGCTCGACGAGGCCGATCGCCTGCTCGACCTCGGCTTTGCCGAAGAGCTTGATCGGGTACTGAAGCAGCTGCCGGTGAAGCGGCAGAACCTGCTGTTCTCGGCCACCTTCCCGTCGGCGGTGCAGGGGCTGGCCGATGCGCTGCTGCGCGAGCCGGTGCAGATCCGGATCGAGGCCGAAGTGCAGGCGCCGCTGACCATAGCGCAACAGGCGATCGCGGTCGATGCCGACAAGCGCACCACCCTGCTGCGCCATCTGGCCAAGGAAAAGGGCTGGAAACAGGCGCTGGTCTTCGTCGCCAGCCAGTACGCGGCCGAGCATGTCGCCAACAAGCTCTACAAGAACGGGATCTATGCGACCGCGTTCCACGGGGGCTTAAGCCAGGGCGGCAGGCGCCAGGTGCTGGACGAATTCAAGTCGGGCCGCTGGGACATCCTGGTCACGACCGACCTGGCCGCGCGCGGCCTCGACATCGAAGGCCTGCCAGTGGTGGTCAACTACGACCTGCCGCGCTCGGCGGTGGACTACCTGCACCGGATCGGCCGCACCGGGCGCGCCGGTGCCGAAGGACTGGCCGTCAGCTTCGTCAGCGCCGACCAGTTCGCGCACTGGCAACTGATCCAGAAGCGTCAGTCGCTGCAACTCGAGCTAGAGACCGTCGCCGGCTTCGAGCCCTCGGGCTTCGACCAGGCCAGCGAGGTCCCGGCCGAGCCGGCACGGCCCGGCAAGCTGCCACCGGGCACCGGTGGCATCAAGGGCAAGCGCCCGAGCAAGAAGGACAAGCTGCGTGCCGCGGCGGCAGCAGCTTCCACCCAGGACGACACCCGCAATTAAGCGGGCCTGGCCTCAGATCTCGTCGCCGCCTTGGGGCGCGACGCGGGCACCGCGCACGCCGTGCTTGGCCAGGATCTCGACATAGACCTGGGTCGCGTCGCTCTGGGCTGCCTCATCGACCTTGCCGATCAGCTGGGACAGGTGCACCGTCTCGGCGCTGTCCTGGCTCAGGCCGAAGCGGCAGTCGAAGTCCCAGTAATCGACGCCGGCGGGCAGGTCGCGGCGGCGCTCGCGCTTGAGGTACTTGCGCAGTTCGTTCTTGGTCGCGTCAAGCACGCGGTCCGGGTGCCGGCCTTCGATCTGGAGCGGGAATGTTTTTTTCATGTTTATCCTGATGGCTACTAGCGGGCCCGGATGGACGCGCTGCGGGAGCGTGATTATGCGTCCACCAGCGTCTGCCCGTACCAGCGGCACTGAGTTATGCTGCCAGCCAAACCCTTATGCAAAGCCGCCCCCTCACCCCCAGCAAGGAGCAGATCGACCTGCTCGCCCCCTTTGACCGGCTCGGACTCGAGCGAATCGAACTGATTTCCACCCCGGTGCAGGCGCAACGCGCCGCCGCCAGCCTGCGCGCCAGCAGAGCCTGGGGCTTCGACACCGAATCCAAGCCGACTTTCTCGGTCGGCGAGGCCTCCGACGGCCCCCATGTGGTGCAGCTCGCGACACTCGAGCAAGCCTGGGTGTTCCAGCTGCACGACCCGGACTGCCTGGCCGAGGTCGCCGCGCTGCTGGCCTGGCCGGGTGCGGTCAAGGCCGGTTTCGGCCTGGGCGACGACAGAAAGCGCATCCAGTCCAAGCTCGGCATCGAGCCGGTGCGGGTGCACGAGCTCGGCCATGATTTCCGCCAGCGCGGCTACCGCCAGCAGATCGGCGTCAAGTCGGCGGTCGCGCTGCTGTTCGAGCGCCGCTTCGCCAAGTCCAAGAAGGCCGCGACCTCGAACTGGTCCCGGCTCGACCTGAGCGAATCGCAGCTGCTCTATGCGGCCAACGATGCCTGGGCCGCCCTGCGCTGCTACCACGCGCTGCTGCCGCAGCCGCGCTGAACCAGGCCAGCGGGGCCGCTGCTGCGGTGGCTGGCAGTCCGGCGCTCAGGCCGCGTGCAACGCGCGCGCCAGGCGGCTGACGCCCTCGCGGATCTTCTCCACATCCGAAGTCGCAAAGCTCAGCCGCAGCGTCGCCGGGTCGGGCTGCTCGCAATAGAACGGTGCCCCCGGCACGAAGGCCACGCCCTGCTCGATCGCGCGGCGCGAGAACTCGTTGCCGTCGGCGACCTGGCCGCGCGCGCCGGTCAGGCGCGCCCAGACGAACAGGCCGCCCTGCGGCGCGACGAACTCGATCGCGTCACCCAACTCGGTGCGCAAGCCCTCGCACAGGGCCTGGGCGCGCTCGGCGTAGACCGTGCGCGCGCGCTTGAGGTTGGCGTCCATGCGGCCGGACTTGAGGTACTGCGCGGCGGTCGCCTGCGCGAAGGTGCTCGAGTTGGCGTCGCTGAACTGCTTGCACATCACGGCCTTGGCCAGCAGCTCAGGCGGCGCGATCATCCAGCCCAGACGCAGGCCAGCCGACAACGTCTTGCTCAAGGAGCCGCAATGCACCAGGCAGTCGCGGCTGCCCGGCACCGATTCGCTCAGCGCCAGCAGGCTGGGCGGCGGCGGGGTATCGAAATACAGGTCGCCATAGGGGTCGTCCTCGACGATCAGCGTCTGGTGGCGGGCTGCAATCTCGAGCACGCGACGGCGGCGCTCCAGCGTCAGCGTGGCACCACTCGGGTTGCCGAAGGTCGGGATCAGGTAGACGAACTTCGGCTGGTGCTCGACGATCAGCTGCTCGAGCCGATCGACATCGACGCCGTCACCATCGACCGGCGCGCTGAGCAGCTCGGCGCCATAGAGGCGAAAGCACTGGATCGTGGCCAGGAAGGTCGGCCCCTCGACGATCACCTTGTCGCCGGGCGAGATCAGCGTCTTGCCGAGCAGGTCGAGCGCTTGCTGGCTGCCGGTGGTCACGACCAGCTGGTCCGCGGCCACCGATGCGCCCTTGGCTTGCATGAAGCTGGCCAGCTGCTCGCGCAGCGGCGCATAGCCCTCGGTGGCGCCATATTGCATTGCGCCAGCGGGCTCCTGCTCGAGTGCGGCCAGGGTCGCGGCGCGAATGCCATCGACATCGACCAGCGCCACATCCGGGAAGCCACCGGCGAAGCTGATGATGCCGGGCTTGCCGAGCAGCTTGAACAGCTCGCGGATGGCGGAGGTTTCGACCTTGTCGAGTCGGTCGGCGAAGCGGACGGCTGAAGCGCTCATGGGAAAATCGGAAGGATGAAAAAGGAACAGATCGAGCGCTTCTTCGCCACCTTGCAGGCGGCCAATCCGCGGCCCGTGACCGAACTCGAGTATACGAGTCCGTTCGAGTTGCTCTGCGCCGTGCTGCTGTCGGCCCAGGCCACCGATGTCGGCGTCAACAAGGCCACGCGCCGGCTGTTCCCCATCGCCAACACGCCACAACAGCTGCTCGACCTCGGGCTGGAAGGGCTGGAGGAGCAGATCAGGACCATCGGCCTCTACCGCAGCAAGGCGAAACACCTGCTGGCAACCTGCCAGATCCTGCTCGACCGGCATGGCGGCCAGGTGCCGCGCACGCGCGAGGAACTCGAGGAACTGCCCGGGGTCGGCCGCAAGACCGCCAACGTGGTGCTCAACGTCGCCTTTGGCGAGCCGACCATGGCGGTCGACACCCATATCTTCCGGCTCGGCAACCGCACCGGACTGGCGCCCGGCAAGACTCCGCTCGAAGTCGAACAGAAGCTGCTCAAGCGCATCCCGGCCAAGTACCTGGAGCATGCGCACCACTGGCTGATCCTGCATGGGCGCTATGTCTGCACCGCGCGCAAGCCGCATTGCGAGCGCTGTGCCGTGATCGATTGCTGCGACTACAAGGACAAGACTGCGCCGAAGCCATGAAACACCGCTCACCCCCCTTGCCCTGGCTCGAGCCGGGCGACCCTTTTCCTGCGGTCGAGCAGGCCTGGGGCATCGGCACGCCCGCCCCCGGGCTGCTGGCTGCCGGAGGCGCGCTCGATGTCGCCACCCTGGTCCAGGCCTATGGCAACGGCATCTTCCCCTGGTATTCGGATGGCCAACCGATACTCTGGTGGAGCACCGACCCACGCATGCTGCTGCGGGTGGCCGATTTCAAGCTGCAGCCCTCGCTGCGCAAGGAGATCCGCGCCGGGCTGCGCAGCGGCCGGCTCAAGGTCCGCTTCGACCATGACTTCGAGGCCGTGATCCGCGCCTGCTCCGGCAGCCCGCGCAAGGGCCAGGACGGCACCTGGATCCTGCCCGAGATGATCGAGGCCTATTGCGCGCTACACCGCGCCGGCCACGCGCACAGCGTCGAGACCTGGTGGGACGGCGAACTCGCGGGCGGGCTCTACTGCATCAACCTGGGCCGCATGGTGTTCGGCGAATCGATGTTCAGCCGGTGCAGCAATGCCTCCAAGATCGCGCTCGCCGCGCTGGTCGCCGCCTGCGAGTGCTGGGACATCGAAGCCATAGACTGCCAGCAGAACACGGCCCACCTGGCCTCGCTCGGCGCGCGCGAGCTGCCGCGCCAGGACTTCCTGCGGCTGGTGCGCCAGCAAGTCGCACGGCCAGCGCCCGCCTGGCATTTCGAGCCCCTATACTTGTCCGCATGGCTGGACCGTCGACCAACGTCACCCTCGTGAGCGCCACATGAACCAGGGTCAGGAACTTCCGCTGCAGGCCTTGCAGTTCTATGCCACCGCGCCCTACCCCTGCAGCTACCTGGACGGGCGCCAGGCGCGCTCCCAGGTCGCAACCCCCGGCCACCTGATCCACAACGACGCCTATTCCGGACTCGTCACGCTGGGCTTTCGCCGCAGTGGCCTGTTCACCTACCGGCCCCACTGCGACGGCTGCCAGGCCTGCGTGCCGTTGCGCGTCGATGCCGAACGCTTTGTCCCCCGGCGCAGCCAGCGCCGCGCCCAGGCCCTCCATGCCGGGCTGCAGACCCGGGTGCTGAGCCTGGGCTTTGACCGCGAGCATTACGCCCTCTACCTGCGCTACCAGCGCGCGCGTCATTCGGGTGGCGGCATGGACCACGACAGCGTCGAGCAGTACGACCAGTTCCTGCTGCAAAGCCGGGTCAATTCACGCCTGGTCGAGTTTTTCCTGCCCGCGACCGCGCAGGAGCCGGAACGGCTCAAGATGGTGTCGCTGATCGACGTGCTGGCTGACGGACTGTCTGCCGTCTACACCTTCTACGAGCCCGAAGCCGGCGCCGCCTACGGTACCTACAACGTGCTGTGGCAAATCGACCAGGCCAGGAGCCTGGGCCTGCCCTGGGTCTACCTCGGCTACTGGATCGCCCAGAGTCCCAAGATGGCCTACAAGCGGAATTTCGCGCCGCACCAACTGCTGCGCGAAGGCGTCTGGACTGAAGACCCGGAAGCCTGATGCTGCACTGCGGGACAAGCTGAATTTCATCTTGTAAAATGGAAGCGATGAACTTCATGCCATGACCAGACGCCCCGACCTCATTCCCAGCCATCCCAGCGTTCAGGTGATCGAACGCATCTTCACCCTGATGGACGTGCTCGCCTCGCGCGAGGACGCCCTGTCGCTGAAGGAAATCAGCCAGAAGACGGGACTGCACCCGTCGACCGCGCACCGGATCCTGAACGATCTGGCGCTCGGACGTTATGTCGACCGGCCCGAGCCCGGCAGCTACCGGCTCGGCATGCGGCTGCTCGAGCTCGGCAACCTGGTCAAGGGCCGACTCAGCGTGCGCGACACCGCACTGGGGCCGATGCGCGAGCTGCACAAGCTGATCCAGCAGCCGGTCAACCTGAGCGTGCGCCAGGGCGACGAAATCGTCTATGTCGAGCGCGCCTACAGCGAGCGCTCGGGCATGCAGGTGGTGCGTGCCATCGGCGGACACGCGCCGCTGCACCTGACCTCGGTCGGCAAGCTGTTCCTGGCCGCTGACGACCCGCAGCGCGTGCGCGCCTATGCCACCCGCACCGGACTGATGGGCAATACCCCGAACAGCCTGACCCAGCTGTCGGCGCTCGAGCGCGAGCTGCAGCAATGCCGCCAGCTGGGCAGCGCGCGCGACAACGAGGAGCTCGAGCTCGGGGTGCGCTGCATGGCCGCCGGCATCTACGACGACCAGGGCAAGCTGGTGGCGGGATTGTCGATCTCGGCGCCGGCCGACCGGCTCGACGAGGGCTGGTTGCCCAAGCTGCAAGCCACGGCCAACTCGATCAGCCACGCGCTGGGCTGCCCCGGCAAGTAACAGCGGCCCACCGCACAGCAGCAGGAATCAGCCAGCAGCCGGGCGCCAAGATCCGGCCCCGGCTACGGCTCCGGCCACAGCAGCCGGTTCAGCCCTTGCGCCAGGCCAGGCGCTCGATCGCGTCGGCCGAAACCACCGATTCGACATAGCGGCGCACCCGCTGCGCGTCGCCAATGCGTGCCGACTTGTCGGCCGCATCGAGGAAGACCATGATGACCTGGCGCCCGGCCAGCTTGGCCGACATCACCATGCAGCGGCCGGCCTCCGAGATGTAGCCGGTCTTCTGCAGGCCGATGTCCCATTTCGGATCGGCCGTCAAGCGGTTGCTGTTGTGGTACTGCAGCACGCGCCGGCCCGATTCCACCGCATAGCCCTGCGAGGTCGAGAACTCGCGCAGCAGCGGGCGCTGGTAGGCCGCCGCAACCAGCAGCGCGAGGTCGCGTGCACTGGAGCGGTTCTCGACCGACAGGCCGGTCGGCTCGACATAGCGGGTATCGCGCATGCCGAGTTCGGCCGCCTTGGCATTCATCAGACGCACGAAATTGAGCATGCCGCCGGGATAGGTGCGTCCCAGCGCATGGGCGGCTCGGTTCTCGCTCGACATCAGCGCCAGGTGCATGGCCTCGCCACGCGTGAGCCGGGTGCCGACCGACAGCCGCGAGCCGGTGCCCTTGTAGATGTCGAGGTCATCCTCGGTGATGGTGATTTCCTCGTCCAGCGGCAGCTTGGCATCGGCCACCAGCAGCCCGGTCATCAGCTTGGTCAGCGAGGCGATCGGCATCACGGCCTTGTCGTTCTTGCTGACCAGCACCTCGCGGCTGTTCTGGTCCATCACGAACACCGCGTTGGCGCTGAGCTTGGGCGGCTCATCGGCGCCGGAAGCCGCATCTGCCCGGTTGTCGGACTTGCGCTCGACGGCGTTGACCGCCGAGGCGGCGGCCAGGCCGCCACCGGCCACCGCCGCCGACTTGGCCGCGATCACCGCCGCGCGACGCGCCTTGCTGGACTGGGGACGGGGGCTGGCCTTGGCCTGCACGACCGCCTTGGCAGCGGACCGCTTGGCGCGCGCCGACACCACGCGGGCCTTGCCGACGGCCTTCACCTTGGCCTGGGCCTTGACCTTCTGCGCAGCGACGGGTTTTTTCTTGGCGGGCGCACCCGCAGCCATGAGAGAAGGCGGCGCTATCAAGGAAAGCGTCACCCCCAAACTCAGGGCAGCGGTCGCGCGGCGTAGCCACTGAAGCTTGCCATGGGTCATTTGCTTACACTCCAAACTCATAAAAACCAACACTAAGAAGTATAAAACGTCAGCAAATGACTAGCAATATCAATTTCATTTCTAGGAGGCCAGGATCGGCATCCCGGCAGCGGATCAGAGCTGGGCCGCGACCCGCTCGATCTTGCTGTGCAGCTTGTTGAGCGCGCTCAGGTAGGCCTTGGCCGATGCCACCACGATGTCCGGGTCGGCACCGACACCGTTGACCACGCGCCCGCCATGCTGCAGTCGCACCGTGACCTCGCCCTGGCTCTCGGTCGAGCCGGTCGTGATCGCGTTGACCGAGTACAGCAGCAGCTCGGCGCCGCTGTTGACATGCTGCTCGATCGCCTTCAGCGAGGCGTCGACCGGGCCGTTGCCATCGGACTCACCGGTGAACTCCTTGCCATCGACCGTGAACACGACCTTGGCGCGCGGACGCTCGCCGGTTTCGCTGTGCTGGGCCAGCGAGACCAGACCGTACTGCTCCTTGGCAGCGGTCACGCTCTCGTCGCTGACCAGGGCCAGGATATCCTCGTCGAAGATCTCGCTCTTGCGGTCGGCCAGTTCCTTGAACTTGGCAAAGGCGGTGTTGATCTCGCCCTCGGACTCCATCTCGATGCCGAGCTCCTGCAGGCGCTGCTTGAAGGCGTTGCGACCGCTGAGCTTGCCCAGCACGATCTTGTTGGCGCTCCAGCCCACGTCCTCGGCGCGCATGATCTCGTAGGTGTCACGCGCCTTCAGCACGCCGTCCTGGTGGATGCCCGAGGCATGGGCGAAGGCATTGGCGCCGACCACGGCCTTGTTCGGCTGCACCACGAAGCCGGTGGTCTGGCTGACCATGCGGCTGGCCGGCACGATCTGGCTGGTGTCGATGCCGACATCGAGGCCGAAGTAGTCGCGGCGGGTCTTGACCGCCATCACGACTTCCTCGAGCGAGCAGTTGCCGGCGCGCTCGCCCAGGCCGTTGATGGTGCACTCGACCTGGCGCGCGCCGCCGATCTTGACGCCGGCGAGCGAGTTGGCCACCGCCATGCCGAGGTCGTTGTGGCAGTGCACCGACCAGATTGCCTGGTCCGAGTTGGGCACCATCTCGCGCAGGGTCTTGATGAAGTTGCCGTAGAGCTCGGGGATGGCGTAGCCGACCGTGTCGGGAATGTTGATCGTGGTCGCGCCTTCCTTGATCACGGCCTCGACCACGCGCGCCAGGAAAGCCAGCTCGGAGCGGTAGCCGTCCTCGGCGCTGAACTCGACGTCGCCGACCAGGTTGCGCGCGAAGCGCACCGAAGCCTTGGCCTGCTCGAGCACCTGCTCGGGCGTCATGCGCAGCTTCTTCTCCATGTGCAACGGCGAAGTCGCGATGAAGGTGTGGATGCGGGCACTGTTGGCGCCCTTGAGCGCCTCGGCCGAGCGCGCGATGTCACGCTCGTTGGCACGCGACAGCGAGCAGATGGTCGAGTCCTTGATGTGGTCGGCGATGGTCTTGACCGACTCGAAGTCGCCGTTGGAGCTGGCGGCAAAACCGGCTTCGATCACGTCGACCCTCAGGCGCTCGAGCTGGCGCGCGATGCGCAGCTTCTCGTCACGGGTCATGGAGGCGCCGGGCGATTGCTCGCCGTCACGCAAGGTGGTGTCGAAGATGATCAGTTTGTCGGTCATTTGTACTCCTTGAAGCCGGCTCGTGGCCAGCACAGACAAAATCCCCGCAGCATCCAAAACAAACGGCCCGCTGCGGGTGCATACGGGCCGTTGGTGCTGAAAACGCGCGCGCTATCCAGCCTGCCCTTGTGGCATCAGCGCTAGTAGCAGTTGACGTGCGGAATTCATGTCTGCCAATGTATCACAAAGAAATCCTGCATCCGATGGAAAACAACCATCACGCAGAGGCGGATTTGGCTGCCAGCGAGGGATCAGTCGTGCAAGCCGCGCTCGTCGGGCTCGTCGATCGTGGTGCTGATCACGCTGGTCGGCTGGCCCTTGGCCTTGCGCACGCCGTAGATCACATAGCCCGACAGCGCATAGCAGACGAAGACGCCGAACAGCACCGTCGGCGGATGGATGTTGATGACCGCGATCGCCAGCAGCACCAGCACGATGGCAGCGAACGGCACGCTCCGCTTCATCGACAGGTCCTTGAAGCTGTAGAACGGCGCATTGGTCACCATGGTCAGGCCGGCGTAGAGCGTGATCGCGAACATCGGCCAGGCCAGGTCAGCGGCCTGGTAGCCGCCCTCGGTCGCCAGCCAGATGAAGCCGGCCACCAGAGCGGCCGCAGCCGGCGAAGGCAGGCCCTGGAAGAAGCGCTTGTCGACCACGCTGGTATTGACGTTGAAGCGTGCCAGCCGCAGCGCGGCGCAGGCGCAATAGACGAAGGCGGCGATCCAGCCCCAGCGGCCCAGGTCACGCAGGCCCCACTCGTAGGCAATCAGCGCCGGCGCGGCGCCGAACGACACCATGTCGGACAGCGAATCCATCTGCTCGCCAAAGGCGCTCTGGGTGTGCGTCATGCGCGCAACCCGGCCATCCAGGCTGTCGAGCACCATGGCGACGAAGATCGCGGCGGTCGCCAGGTCGTAGCGCCCGTTCATCGACATCACGATCGCGTAGAAGCCGCCGAACAGCGCGGCGAGCGTGATCATGTTGGGCAGCATGTAGATGCCCTTGTGGCGCTTGGGCTGCGTCGCTTCGGGGGTGTTCAGGGGATCGGCTCCGTCGTGCATGGCTCGGATCAGGCTTGGTATTGGCAGGCGGTCATGGGGATCGAGTGTAAGCCAGCGTAACGCCCAGCGACAACGGACGTAAAAAAACCGCCGGCCGGCATGCCGACAGGCGGTTGTCTGGCTTGAAGCCGGCCGCTAGGCCGGCAGCAAGATCAGTTGCGGGTCTGGTCGACCAGCTTGTTCTTGGCAATCCAGGGCATCATGCCGCGCAGCTTCTCGCCGACGATCTCGATCGAGTGCTCGGCGTTCAGGCGACGGCGGGCCGTCATCGACGGGTAGTTGGTCTTGCCTTCGAGGATGAACATCTTGGCGTATTCGCCGGTCTGGATGCGCTTGAGGGCATTGCGCATGGCTTCGCGCGACTGCTCGTTGATCACCTCGGTGCCGGTCACGTACTCGCCGTACTCGGCGTTGTTCGAGATCGAATAGTTCATGTTGGCGATGCCGCCTTCGTACATGAGGTCAACGATCAGCTTGAGCTCGTGCAGGCACTCGAAGTAGGCCATTTCCGGTGCGTAGCCGGCTTCGGTCAGGGTCTCGAAGCCCATCTTGACCAGCTCGACGGCGCCGCCGCACAGCACGGCCTGCTCGCCGAACAGGTCGGTTTCGGTCTCTTCGCGGAAGTTGGTCTCGATGATGCCACCCTTGCCGCCGCCGTTGGCCATGGCGTAGGACAGGGCCAGGTCACGGGCCTTGCCGGACTTGTCCTGGTAGACAGCGATCAGCGACGGCACGCCGCCGCCCTTGAGGTACTCGGAGCGCACGGTATGGCCCGGGCCCTTGGGAGCGACCATGATCACGTCCAGGTCAGCGCGCGGCACGACCTGGTTGTAATGCACGTTGAAGCCGTGAGCGAAGGCCAGGGTGGCGCCCTGCTTCATGTTCGGGGCGACGTTGTTGTTGTACACCTCGGGGATGTTCTCGTCGGGCAACAGGATCATGACCAGGTCAGCGGCCTTGACGGCGTCGTTGACTTCCATCACGGTCAGGCCAGCCTTGGCGACCTTGTCCCAGGACGCACCGCCCTTGCGCAGACCGACGACGACCTTGACGCCGCTGTCGTTCAGGTTCTGGGCGTGGGCATGGCCTTGCGAGCCGTAGCCGATGATGGCCACGGTCTTGCCCTTGATCAGGGACAGGTCACAGTCTTTGTCGTAAAAAACGTTCATGGTTGCTCCGTAAAAATGGGGGTGCCGTTCGAGGACGAGCCCGTCGAAGGGCATCGACAGGCCCAGCCCGAACGGCAAAAGGCTGAGCCCGAAAAACGGGGTAGTTTAAACGCGAGACCGGCTCAGACGCGCAGGATGCGCTCGCCGCGGCCGATGCCGCTCGGGCCGGTGCGCACGGTCTCGAGAATCGCGCTGCGATCGATCGCCTCGAGGAAGGCGTCGTTCTTGGACTGGTCGCCAGTCAGCTCGATGGTGTAGCTCTTCTCGGTCACATCGATGATGCGGCCGCGGAAGATGTCGGCCATGCGCTTCATCTCCTCGCGCTCCTTGCCGACCGCACGCACCTTGACCAGCATCAGCTCGCGCTCGGTGTAGCCGCCTTCGGTCAGGTCGACCACCTTGACCACCTCGATCAGGCGGTTCAGGTGCTTGGTGATCTGCTCGATCACCTCGGGCGAGCCGGTGGTCTGGATCGTCATGCGCGACAGCGAGGGGTCCTCGGTCGGCGCCACGGTCAGCGACTCGATGTTGTAGGCACGGGCCGAGAACAGGCCGACCACGCGCGACAGCGCACCAGCCTCGTTCTCGATCAAGACGGCGATGATGTGTTTCATTTCAGCGATTCCTCTTCTTGCCGCCCTCCCCCGACGCCGGTAAGCGGCGGGCTTGGCGGGCAATAGATTCTTCTGTCGAAGGGATTGAAGGGTTACAGCTCTTCCGAGCCGAGCAGCATTTCGGTGATGCCCTTGCCGGCTTCGACCATCGGCCAGACGTTCTCGGTCGGGTCGGTGCGGAAGTCCAGGAACACGGTGCGGTCCTTGATGGCACGGGCCTCGCGCAGCGCGGGCTCGACATCCTCGGGCCGTTCGATCAGCATACCGACATGGCCGTAGGCCTCGGCCAGCTTGACGAAGTCGGGCAGCGCATCCATGTAGCTGTGGCTGTAGCGGCCCTGGTAGACCAGCTCCTGCCACTGGCGCACCATGCCGAGGTAGCGGTTGTTCAGCGCGACGATCTTGACCGGGGTGTCGTACTGCTTGCAGGTCGACAGCTCCTGGATGTTCATCTGGATCGAGCCTTCGCCGGTGATGCACCAGCAATCGGCCTGCGGCTTGGCCAGCTTGATGCCCATCGCGTACGGCAGACCGACACCCATGGTGCCCAGGCCGCCCGAGTTGATCCAGCGTCGCGGCTCGTTGAACTTGTAGAACTGGGCCGCGAACATCTGGTGCTGACCGACGTCGGACGTGATGTAGCAGTCGTCGTCCTGGGTCATGTTCCAGAGCGTCTCGACCACGGCCTGCGGCTTGATGACTTCGGTGTTGCCGCGGTCATAGGCCAGGCAGTCCTTGGCGCGCCAGTTGTCGATGGTGCTCCACCAGGAAGCCAGCGCCTGCGCGTCGGGCCGCTGCTGCGATTCCTTGATCATGTGGATCAGCTCGGTCAGCACATCCTTGACGTCGCCGACGATCGGCACGTCGACCTTGACGCGCTTGGCGATGCTCGAGGGATCGATGTCGATGTGGACGATCTTGCGCTCGACCGAGGCGAAATGCTTGGGGTTGCCGATCACGCGGTCATCGAAGCGCGCGCCAACGGCCAGCAGCACGTCGCAGTTCTGCATCGCGTAGTTGGCCTGCACGGTGCCGTGCATGCCCAGCATGCCGAGGAACTTGGGATCGGTCGACGGATAGGCGCCCAGGCCCATCAGCGTGTGGGTCACCGGCACGCCGAGCAGGTCGACCAGGGTGCGCAGTTCCTGCACCGCATTGCCCAGCAGCACGCCGCCACCGGTGTAGATGTAGGGGCGCTTGGCGTTGAGCAGCAGCTGCAGCGCCTTGCGGATCTGGCCGCCATGGCCCTTGCGCACCGGGTTGTAGCTGCGCATCGACACCGACTCGGGGTAGCCGTGATAGGGCACCTTGAGGAAGGACACGTCCTTGGGCACGTCGACCACCACTGGGCCGGGACGGCCGGTGCGGGCGATGTGGAACGCCTTCTTCATGGTCTCGGCCATGTCGCGCGCATCCTTGACCAGGAAGTTGTGCTTGACCACCGGACGCGTGATGCCGACGGTGTCGCATTCCTGGAAGGCATCCGAGCCGATGGCGGCGGTGCCGACCTGACCCGAGATGATCACCATCGGGATGCTGTCGGAGTAGGCGGTGGCAATGCCGGTGACGGCGTTGGTCAGGCCCGGACCCGAGGTCACGAGCGCGACGCCGACTTCGCCAGTGGCGCGCGCAAAGCCGTCGGCGGCATGCACGGCAGCCTGCTCGTGGCGCACCAGCACGTGCTGGATGGTGTCTTGCTTGTAGAGCGCGTCGTAGATGTAGAGCACGGCGCCACCAGGGTAGCCCCAGATATGCTGGACACCCTCGGCCTGCAGGGCGCGCACGAGGATCTCGGCGCCCATCAATTCTTCGTGGGGTTGGCCGGAAGCGGCCGCTGCGGAGGCGAGTTCTGCCTTGTTGATTTCCATGATGAACCTTTCGGGTATTTCTCTAACGAAAAACCTGGGGTGCCCCTTGGACCTACCCTCGTGAGGCGGCTTCGGGACTTGAGGCCAAGGACATGGCATCGATCTGACGCGCGACCTTGACCCGTTTGCCTTGGGTGTAATTCAGTCCTCTATTATGGCATCAGCGCTGAAATCCGGATTCCGCAGCACTCGAAATAATGACCAGCAAGAAAATTACCGCCGCGGTTTCAGGCCTGGGTTGCCGCTAACTCGCCTTGCGCGAAGACATTGACCGCGTCGCCGAGCCGGTCGGCACGCTGCTGCAGGCTTTCGGCAATCGCGGCCGACTGCTCGACCATGGCCGCGTTCTGCTGGGTCACGCGGTCGAGCTGCGCGACAGCATCGGCGATCTGGCTGATGCCCGAGGATTGCTCGACGCTGGCAGCCCCGATCTCGGCGACCAGCTGCGCCACGCCGTGGACCTGACGCACGATGTCGTCCATGGTCGACTGGGCGCCGCGGGCCAGGCCGGCACCGGCGTTCATGCTCGCGACGCTGGCACCGATCAGCTCCTTGATTTCCTTGGCTGCCACCGCGCTGCGCTGGGCCAGGCTGCGCACCTCGGTCGCCACGACGGCAAAGCCACGGCCCTGCTCGCCGGCGCGCGCGGCCTCGACCGCGGCATTGAGTGCCAGGATATTGGTCTGGAAGGCGATGCCGTCGATCACGCCGACGATGTCGCCGATCTTGCGGCTGCTCGCGCTGATCTGCTCCATCGTCGTCGCCACCTGGCCGACCACCAAGCCACCCTGGCTGGCGACGGCACGGGCGCCGCCCGCGAGCTCGGACGAGACCTGCGCGCTGTCGGCATTCTTCTTGACGGTGACCTGCAGCTGCTCCATCGAGGCGGCAGTCTGCTCCACGTTGGCGGCCTGCTCCTCGGTGCGCTGGCTCAGCTCGAGGCTGGATCGCAGCACTTCGCCGGTCGCCTGGCGCAGGCCGGCGAGCTGATGGCCGACATCGTCGATCAGCGAGCGCACATTGTGTCCGGCCTGGTTGATCGCACGCAGCACCATGCCGATCTCGTCGATGCGACCGATATTGGCATCGTTTTCGGGATTGCCCGCCGCCACATTGAGCGCCTGGCGCAGCACGACCTGCAGCGGACGCGCGATCTGGCGCTCGAGCCAGGCCGCACTCAGCAGCGACAGCAGGGCCGAAGCCAGCGCCAGCCAGAGCCAGGACGACGCCGGGACCGCCAGCGCCAGACAGGACAGCTGCAGACCAGTCCAGGCGGCCAGGCTGGCCAGGCGGATGCGCGAACGCACCGTCAGGTTCTGCAACCGGTCCGGCCAGCCACGCAGCCAGCCGCGGCGCTGGAGGCGGCCCTTGTGGAAGACCAGGCCGCGGGCCTGGCCAGCCACGAAGGCCGGATAAATGCGCTCGACCGCCTCGATGAAACCGCGCGCCGTCTTGTTGCGCACCGACATGTAGCCCACCAACTGGCCATTGCGGTACATTGGCGTCATGTTGGCACGCGCCCAGTAGAAGTCGCCGTTCTTGCAGCGGTTCTTGAGCACGCCGCTCCAGACTTCGCCCTGGCGCACGGTAGCCCACATGTCGGCAAAGACCTCGGGCGGCATCTCGGGATGGCGCAGGATGCTGAGCGGCTGGCCGAGCAGCTCCTCGCGCGTGTAGCCGCTGTAGCGAATGAAGGACTCGTTGACGTAGGTGATGCGGCCCTGGAGGTCGGTCATCGACATCAGGGTCGTGCCTTCGGGCAGTGACAGTTCGCTGTGTGTCGCCGACTGCGAATGCTTCATTTTCTTACACTCCTCTTTCTATCCTGGGTTGATGGGGGCCGGTGCACCCCAGCCGGCAAAGCGTCGAAATTCGATCGATGCTGATGCCAAAGTCTGCTCAAAAGAGGCTGCGCACTGTCAAAAAAAATATTTACCTCGACAATTTATCGGGGGATCTGTCAAACAATGTATCATGATAGTCAGGCCTATCACGTATGAAACGCTGAGCTGGCGTCACCTCCATCCAACCCAAATTTCTCCGCCAAATTTTCGTGCCAGCAGCAGCTTCATGAACAGTTCCCGCGCCAAGCCCAGCCCATCAGAGCAGTTTCTGCAGGGTTTCTGTGAGCTCGTCCAGGCTCAGCTGGAGGCCGCCTGCTCGGACCTGACACAGACCGACAATTTGCTCGATGAGGCGATCGAACAGCTCAATACCTGTTTCAACGCCCTAGGCGAGGGCTTGGAGCAGCATGAGGCCGGTAGAATTCCGGCTGATTCGCCTTCGCTGAGACCGCATGTCCATCTGGCCATCACCAGCCTGCAATTCCATGACCTGACCCGACAGCTGCTGCAGCGCGTCAGGCTGCGACTGGAAGGCCTGCAAGTCGCTGCAACGGCCGGACTGAGCCTGGACGCGCAGCGGCCAGACTGGCCACAGGCCATCCAAGTGCTGGCAGCTCAGCAGTCGCAACTCGGAAAAACCCTGCAGGGAGAGCTGCAACAGCAGGACCTCTCGTGCGGCGACATCGAACTCTTCTAACCCGAACAAGCCCCCCGCCATGAAATCCGTACTAGCTGTTGACGATTCCCGCTCGCTGAGGCAGATGGTCAATTTCAGCCTCAAATCCGCCGGCTACGGCGTGACCGAGGCTGCCGACGGCGTCGAAGCGCTCGCACTCGCCAAACAGCAACAGTTCGACCTGGTGCTGACCGACCAGAACATGCCGAACATGGATGGCCTGACGCTGATCAAGCAGCTGCGCCAGTTGCCCGGTTTCCAGCGCACCCCGATCCTGATGCTGACCACCGAATCCGGTGACGAGATGAAAGCCCTGGGCCGGGCCGCCGGTGCCACCGGCTGGATCGTCAAGCCCTTCGACCCCGAGCGCCTGATCGCCGTGGTCAAGCGAGTGATCGGCTGAAGCCGAAAGGCAGGGCGGCCCGATGGCAATCGATACCAGTCAGTTCTTCCAGATCTTCTTCGACGAAACCGAGGAATTGCTGCAGCAGCTCGAAGCGCTGCTGCTCGATCTGGACATTCAGGCGCCCGACGTCGAGTCCCTGCACGCCATCTTCCGCATTGCCCATTCGGTCAAGGGCAATGCCGCGACTTTCGGCTTTTCCGACCTGACCGACATCACCCATGTGATGGAGTCGCTGCTCGATGAATTCCGCCACGGCCATCTGCGCCTGACCGAGCTGCACCGCCACCTGATGCTCGAGGCCAAGGATGTGCTCAAGATGCAGCTCGACGGGCTGCAGCATGAGCGTCCGGTAGACCAGGAACGGGTGCAGCAGGTGCGCGCGGCGCTCGACGCGCAGTGGCTGCGAGCCAGCAACCAGAGCAAGACCGCGGCATCGGTCGAACCCGTCGTGGCAGCGGCTGCGCAGGAAGAAGAGGACCTGGGTTACGGCTTCTTCGAGCCGCTCGACGATCTGCCGGGAGCAGACCCTGCCAGCGCAAGCACCGAGGCCGCTGAAGCGGCCCTGTTGCCTGCGGCAGCACCGGGCCCGGTCAGCGCGCCCGAGCCCTCCTCGCCTGCTGGCTCGACGCGGCGCGACAACGGCAGCCATGGCACCGAGACCTCGACGATACGCGTCAACATCGACAAGGTCGACCAGCTGATCAATCTGGTCGGCGAGCTCGTGATCACGCAGGCCATGATCTCGGCCTGCAGCAAGGATCTCGATCCGGCCCTGCACGAAAAGCTGGTCAGCGGCATCGAGCACCTGAGCCGCAACACGCGCGACCTGCAGGATTCGGTGATGTCGATCCGCATGATGCCGATGGATTTCGTCTTCTCGCGCTTCCCGCGCCTGGTGCACGAGCTCTCGAGCAAGCTGGGCAAGCGGGTCGAGTTCGTGACCGAGGGCGGCGCGACCGAGCTCGACAAGGGCCTGATCGAGAAGATCGTCGACCCCCTGACCCACCTGGTGCGCAACAGCGTGGACCACGGCATCGAGGCGCCGGCATTGCGGCTGCAAAGCGGCAAGAGCGAAACCGGCCTGCTGCGGCTATCGGCGATGCACCAGGGCAGCCATATCGTGATCGAGGTCAGCGATGACGGCGGCGGACTCGACCGCGAGAAGATCCTGCGCAAGGCCAGCAGCAGCGGCCTGGAAGTCTCGCCCGAGATGAGCGACGAGGAGGTCTGGCAACTGATCTGCCTGCCGGGCTTCTCGACCGCGGAGACCGTGACCGATGTCTCGGGCCGCGGTGTCGGCATGGACGTGGTCAGGCGCAACATCACCTCCCTGGGCGGCACGCTGGGCATCAAGTCCCTGGCCGGCCAGGGCACGCGCATCACGATCTCGCTGCCGCTGACGCTGGCGATACTCGACGGCATCTCGGTGCGCGTGGGCGGCGAGATCTACATCCTGCCGCTGAGCTATGTGGTCGAATCCTTCCAGCCGGCACGCAAGGACCTGCACCACCTGAGCGGCGATGGCCTGGTGATACGGGTGCGTGGCGAATACCTGCCGGTGGTGGCGCTGCACGAGCTGTTCGGCGTCATGCCGCAATCACAGGAGCCTTCGAACGGCATCCTGGTGGTGGTGCAGATGGAAAGCCGCAAGGCCGCGCTCTGGATCGACGAGGTCATCGGCCAGCATCAGATCGTGGTCAAGAACCTCGAAACCCACTACCGCAGAGTGCCCAATATCTCGGGCGCAACCATATTGTGGGACGGCAGCGTGTCGCTGATCGTCGATGTGGCGCATCTGCTCGGACAGCAGCGCAGCCTGACCGGCGCCTGAGCGGCCGGGCGCACGGAAGAGGTGCCGAGAGACCGCGGTTTCGGCAGCAAATGCGGCGGGGCAATGCGACGGAGCTGGTCCAGGCCCCGCTCGCTATTGCCTGCGCCGGCACTCAACCCTTGAGTTTTTCGAGGATCTTGGTGATCTTCTCATCCAGTGTCGCGGCCGTGAACGGCTTGACGATGTAGCCACTGGCACCGGCCTGCGCGGCGGCGATGATGTTTTCCTTCTTGGCTTCGGCCGTCACCATCAGCACCGGTAGCGCCGACAGTGCCGGATCGGCGCGCACGGCCTGCAGCAGCTGCAGGCCATCCATATTGGGCATGTTCCAGTCGGAGATCACGAAGTCGAAACTGTCGCGCTTGAGCTTGGACAGCGCGGCAACGCCGTCCTCGGCCTCGTCAACGCTGGCATGACCCAGTTCCTTGAGCAGGTTGCGCACGATGCGGCGCATGGTCGAAAAGTCGTCGACGACCAGGAATTTGAGATTGGATTCAGACATGATGAACGGAAAGGTATTGGGAATGGGCAGACGGTCAAGACAGGCGCGGCAACATCTTCACACGCGCAGCGCTCGGCCGCTCTGACGCGTCAGGTGGTCGAGCACCATGCTGGCAAGCCGGTCAATCGGGCCGACCTCTTGCACCGCGCCGGCCGCGATGGCCTCCTTGGGCATGCCAAACACGACACAGGAGGCTTCATCCTGGGCAAAATTGTAAGCACCGGCGTGCCGCATCTCGAGCATGCCGGCAGCGCCGTCACGGCCCATGCCGGTCATGATGACGCCGACCGCGTTCTTGCCCGCATGTAGGGCGACCGAGCGGAACAGCACATCGACCGAGGGCCGGTGGCGGTTGACCGGCTCGCTCTGCTCGATCTGGGTCATGTAGTTGGCACCGCTGCGGGCCAGCAACAGATGGGAATGGCCAGGCGCAATATAGGCATGTCCCGGCAGGATGCGCTCGCCGCCGGCGGCCTCGACCACGCTGATGCGGCACAGGCTGTCGAGGCGACGCGCGAACGAGGCGGTGAAACCCTCGGGCATGTGCTGGGTGATCAGGATGCCGGGGCAGTCGGGCGGCATCTGGACCAGGAAATCCTTGATCGCCTCGGTGCCGCCGGTGGAGGCACCGATGATGATCAGCTTCTCGCTGCTGATCAGGCGGTTGCCCAATGCCGGGCGGCCGGCCGGCGCCTTGGCCGGCTGAGCGCGCGCGCGCTGGGCGATCCGGGTCCGGGCCTGGTAGGCGGCCCGGATCTTGTCAGCCAGCAAGTCGGCATAGGCCTGCAGCCCGCTGGCGATCGCGAGCTTGGGCTTGGCGACGAAATCGACCGCGCCGAGTTCGAGCGCACGCAGCGTGATCTCCGAGCCGCGCTCGGTCAGCGAGGACACCATGACCACCGGCATCGGCCGCAGCCGCATCAGGCGCTCGAGAAAGTCGAGCCCGTCCATGCGCGGCATCTCGACGTCGAGCGTCAGCACGTCGGGGTTGGTCTGCTTGATCAGCTCGCGCGCGACCAGCGGATCAGGTGCCGTCCCCACCACCTCCATGTCGGGCTGGCTGCACACGATCTCGGTCATGATGCGGCGCACCAGAGCTGAGTCGTCAATGATCAGAACTTTGATGGTCATGTCTGCACTGCGCCGGCAAGGTCCCGGCAGGATTCAAAAAAGATCAATGTCGCCACCGCTGACCGGTGTCTGCTTGAGGGTGGCGCCGAGGCGTTTCTGGTACTCGCGCTCGGTCGTCAACACCGTGGTGTCGAGGTTCTGCTTGAGCTTGCGCACCATGACCTTGCCACTGTGCGGGAAAAAGCAGACCTTGCGCGGATAGATGTCGAGCAGGTCCTCGACCAATACCGGAATGTTATCGGTCTGCAGGTAGTTCAGCACGAAACGGGCATTGCGGGCACCGACGTTGATCGAGGTCATGCCCGGCAACACGTTGCCGCCGCCAAAGACCTTGGCCTCCAGGTGCTCGCGCCGCGCGCCGGCCTTGAGCAGGTCGTTGATCAGCACTTCCATCGCATAAGCACCGTAGCGCATCGATTCGGACACCGGGCTGTCGGCATCGGTCGCGCCTTCGGGCAACAGGAAATGGTTCATGCCGCCGATGCCGCGCACGCGGTCGCGGATGCAGGCCGCGACGCAGGAGCCCAGCACGGTCGTCATCATCAGGCTCTGATCGGTATAGAAATACTCTCCCGGCAAGACCCGCACCGCCTGGCAGCCGAAGGTCTTGTCGAAATAATGGCCTTGCGCCACCGGCTTGGTTTGCAACTTACTCATGCCTGATTTTTGTTTTCTGACTCGCCCATCAAGACCGTGCGGCCTGACTGAGTTGGTAAACGGTCTTGCCGATCAAAGAGAAGTCCCGCGTGACGAAGGACAGGTTCTCCGAATGACCCGCGAACAACAAGCCGGACGGCTTGAGCAAAGGGGCAAGGCGGCTCAGGATCTGGCCCTGGGTCGGCTTGTCGAAATAGATCATGACGTTGCGGCAAAAGACGGCATCGAACGGTCCCTTGAGCGCCCACCGGTCATCGAGCAGGTTGAGCGGCTTGAAGCTGATGAGCCGGCGCAGTTCGGGTCGCAGGCGCACATAACCCGCTTGCGGCCCCTTGCCGCGCAGGAAAAAGCGCTTGAGCCGCTCGGGCGACATGTCGCTGACGCGCTCGAGCGAATAGACCCCCGACTCGGCCTTGGCCAGCACCTGGGTGTCGATGTCGGTCGCCAGGATGCGCGCCGGTGGCGTCAGCGTGCCAAAGGCCTCGCACAGCGTGATCGCGAGCGAATAGGGCTCCTCGCCGGTCGAGCTGGCACAGCACCAGATCTCGATCGGCCCGCCCTGGGCCTTGACATGCTCGGCCAGCACCGGGAAGTGATGGGCCTCGCGGAAGAAGGAGGTCAGGTTGGTCGTCAGCGCATTGGTGAACTGTTCCCATTCGCTGCCGCCAGCATCCGCTTCGAGCAGGCGCAGATAGGCCTCGAACGTGCCCAGATGCAGCAGGCGCAAACGGCGCGACAGGCGGCTGTAGACCATCTCCTGCTTGCCGTCGCCCAGCGCGATGCCGGCACGGTCGTAGATCAGACGCCGCACGCGCTCGAAGTCGCTCTGCGTGAACAGGAACTCCTTGCCCTCGGCGCCTTGGCGTGCCGGAGCGCCCGGGGTCGGCTGCAGGTCATTGCGCATTCGCATCACCGCCTCAGAACTCTTCCCAGTCGTCGTCGCTCAGCGGCGCCGGGGCTGCCTTGGCGCCCTTGTCAACGACCGGTGCTGCCGCAGGAGCTGAACCCTTGCCCAGCGCCGGACGCTTGAGTTCGGGCTCGGGCTTGCTGGCTGGCGCGGGCTGCTGGCGCGGACTGGTCGCCGCAGGTGCGCTCCTGGGAGCCGATGCTGGCTTGGCGGCCGTCGTGGACTTGGACTTGGCAGCTGCCGGGGCTGGCGGCTTGGCGCTTGCGCTGGCCTTGGGCTTGACCGGTGTAAACGACGGCTGGCGCGCAGGCTGGGCATGGGTCTGGTAGGCCACGGTCTGGACCGGAGCGAACGAGCTTTCCTGGCCGACCTTGAAGCTGCTGACCAGTTCGCGCAGCTGGGCGGCCTGGTCGCGCAGCGAGTCGGAGGCGGCGGCGGCCTGTTCGACCAGGGCAGCGTTCTGCTGCGTCACGCCGTCCATCTGCACGATGGCCGAATTGACCTGTTCGATGCCGGCCGTCTGCTCGACGCTCGAGGCCGAGACCTCGCCCATGATGTCGGTCACGCGCTTGACGCTGGTCACCATCTCATGCATGGTGTCGCCGGTGCGCCCGACCTGCAAGCTGCCCTGCTCGACCTTGGAGATCGAGTCGGCGATCAGGGACTTGATCTCCTTGGCCGCCACCGCGCTGCGCTGGGCCAGGCTGCGCACCTCGGTCGCGACGACCGCGAAGCCACGGCCCTGCTCGCCCGCACGCGCGGCCTCGACCGCGGCATTGAGCGCCAGGATATTGGTCTGGAAGGCAATGCCGTCGATCACGCCGATGATGTCGCCGATCTTGTTGGCCGAGCTGTTGATCGCCTGCATGGTCTCGACCACTTCGGCCATCTGCGCGCCGCCGCGGCTGGCGACATCGGAGGCCGAGCTGGCCAGGCCGTTGGCCTGGCGTGCGTTGTCGGCGTTCTGGCGCACCGTGGCCAGCAGCTCCTCCATCGAGGCACTGATCTCCTCGAGGGCACTGGCCTGACGTTCGGTCCGGCCCGACAGGTCACCGTTGCCGGCCGCGATCTGGCCGGCGGCGTCCACCACCTGGCTGGCGCTGCCGCGCACCTGCATCACCATCTGACGCAGGTTGGCCTGCATGACGGAGAGCGCGTGGACGATGCTGCCCTCGACTGCGGTACGGGTGTCGAGGGTCGAGGTCAGGTCACCCTGCGCGATCGTGCCGACCCAGCGCGTCACGTCGCCAGGTTCGCCGCCGAGCTGACGCGTGACCGAGCGGCCACCGAGCAGCGAGATCGCCGTGCCGACGACCATGGTGGCGAGCATGCAGGCAAGCACCAGCAGCAGGCCGCCCCAGTCGGACTTCAGTCGCTGGTCAAGCAACTCCTCGATCAGGGCCAGACTGGCATCGGCCAGCGCGAGCTGCTGGTTGATCGATTCGGTCGTGGCCTGGAAATAGGCGTCGGCCGGATAGTCGAGCGCACTGGCCGACGCGAGCTTTTCACGTGCCAGCGCCATGACCTTCTGCGAGGCGGCATCGGCCGCCAGCACCTGCTCCTTGAGGCGGGCGGACACGGCGTCGTTGGCGGCAAAGCTGTACTCGAAGCTGTTCTGCGCCCGCGTCTGCGCCTGTAGGCCCTGGGCCAGCAGCACACCGACCTTGAGCTCGTCCTGCGTCGACATCGACTGGGCACTCAGGATGCCCGAGCCGACCGCGCGCAACTGGCCCTGGGCCTCGGACAGGCTCAGCACCTCGTTGGCAGCAACGATCAGGTAGTAGTTCTCGGGCTGCGGATCCAGGATCAGCTTGGAATCGTTGAGGATGGAGCTGAAGACCTTGAAGGCGTCGGCAATCACCGCCGTGTGCTCCTCGAAGCTCTCGGCGCGGGTGGTGCCGCTGGCATTGAGCTTGGTGCTCAGGGCGGCCCAGCGCTGGTTCAGCTTGTCCCATTGTTGCTGGGTCGCCGGCAGCGCCAGCGACTTGATATGGGCCTCGATCTTGCCCTGGCTGTCGGCGAGCGAAGCCGCAACCGTCTTGAGCTTGTCCACCGCCTGGGCATTGCCCGCCAGGCGCATCGAGGACAGGCCACGATGCTGCTGCAGGTACCGGATCACGTCGATCATGTCGCGCAGCGGCTGTACCCCGCGTTGCTCGGTCTCGGATTGCGTGAGCGAAGGCAACTCGTGCGTGAGAAAGGAATAGGTCGGCAGCGCGGCCAGCAACAGGGACATGCAGCCCACGAGCAGGAAGCGGTAGCTGACCTTGATCTGGTTGAGGAAATTCATCGAGGTTCCCGGGAGAGGGTGAGCAGGTAGGCGGGAGCGCTGCAGCTTCTCAGAGCGTGTTCAAAGTCTTCT
>NZ_PVLR01000062.1 GCF_002980625.1 Malikia spinosa
TAAAGTGCGGTCTTTCATCGACTTCATGGTCGATGAATTTGCCCGCAACGACTATGAGCAGAAATGGACCGGCTACATGGGCTTGCGCGGGGCCGAGAACCCTGCATGAGCTCGTGGGCTTGTTCGGTGTTCACCTGACTCAGGATAGTGACTGGGCATCCACTGTGCTAATCTGCCTGCTGGATGACTGGCCTTGCCCCTGTAAAACGTCTTCCTTGCTGAGTGGTTCAATACAAGGCAGGAGAGCTGGTTCCCTTGAAGGGACGCCCATTAGCTTTGCAATCAACGCGTCCAGCGATCCTTGACCAACTCACAAGTGGTAGCAATCGCTGCAGTGAGGTGTACGGTGGTCAGTGCCAGCGGTACGAAAATCTGTAACCACGCCAGGCCTGCCGCTGGCTTGGCCTCTTGGCCCGTCGGACTGCTGCAGAGATGTCGCCAAACAACAGTTTCCCGACATGTCCTTTCTGAAGGCCTCCCCTTGTGCGTCAGTCTTCGTCTTGCTCGCTCAGCGGCAGACCCTGCATGGCGTAGCTCACGGCCTTCTCGATGTCATCCAGTGCAGGCTCTGGCACGCGCTCGGCAAACCGCTTGCGCCGGTTGTTCGACAACTTGCCACCGTTCTGGAAGATGGTCACGATCAAGGTGGTCAGGTCGCTGCTGCGCAAATCGTGGCGATCGTTGATGTAGCGGGCGACCCGGTCGAACAGCCCCAGGAAATCCACCTCCTGCCGCAGATGCGTGTCCAGCGCTGCCTCCGCCATCTCCAGAGCGAATTCGGCGCAGCGGGTCAGGTCCATGTAGCGGAACCAGACATCGGCCCCGTCTGCCCACTCGTAGCTGTAATGCTCGTCACCGGCCCAGGTGACGCGGCACAGTTGCCGGGCGGGCTTGCTGAACGAAGTCAGCGCCTGCAGGTACTGAGCCTCGTGCTTCTTCATCGCCACCGAAACCGGCAACAGAAACTGCGGCGGCAGCCGACCTGATTGCCCCAGGCAGTGGTGCAGTAGAAAGCGCGACAGGCGCCCGTTGCCGTCCATGAAGGGGTGAATGAACACGAAGGCAAACGAGACCACGGCCGCATGCACCATTGGATCCAGCTGCTGGGAGCGATGGTTGGCGAGGTCCATGAGCTTGTCCATCAGCTCCACAGCCAGTTCCGGCCAGGGCGGCACATAGGTCACGCCGGCGGCACCCCGCATGTCCTTCTGCAGGCGGTTCTGCTCAGTGCGGAACTGCACCGCCTTGTCGTAGGGGTTGGCAATGGCCGCGTTCTGCAGCTCAATCAGCAGATCTTCCGTCAGGGGTTGCTGCTCATGCGCCCGCTTGAGCAGCGCGGCGAACATCAAGGCCTTGCCATGACTGGGCGTTTCGCCCTCGATGGCGAACGAGCCTTCAGTTTCGCTCAAATATGCCCAGGACAGGGCACGCTCCAGCATGGCGTCGTCAATCGCCTCGGCAAAGGCCTGCGTCTGGCCCAGGATGTCCTTTTTCATCAGGTGCTTCAGCTCGGGCGTCTTGCGCACGAGCGGGCAAAACGACAGATCGCCCAGACCATTGAACTCGACCCTCCAGCGGGGATCGCGCTGCGAAGTACCCACGATGTAATGATCCGGGTCAAACAAGGGCACATAGGCCGCCGCCACCGCCAGATCGCCCAGCCCTGGCAGGCGCTGCCGGTGCAGCCCTTCCCACAAGTGCCCCAGCTTACGTGCGTATACCCCGTTCGGCGCAGACCTTACCAACTCAACCAGCTGCTCCGGTGGAATCCGCCGCAGCGCCGCCACCAGCAGATCCAGCCTGACCCCCTCGTGCTTGATGGCAAACAGCGCATGGGGCAATAATTCTTCCGCTGGAGCCAGCTTGGGCGGGACCAGCAAGGCCCCTTCAGGCAGCCGCTCGATGCGGTTGACCGGCGCCACCCGCGCGTGCTGGGCACCCAGGAAATCCGGGGCTTGCACCGCGTTCTGGATCCAGGCGTAGCCCACGACGGTCATCTCAGTCGCACTCCGGTGCGCAGGAAAATCTTCAGCATGGAAGAATTATCTTCAGAAACTGGTGCCATGATGATATTTTCTTCAAAAGACACCAGTAGATGAGGCTTCTTCAGACGATGCGCTCAGAGCGACGGGGCGAATAGACCCGTCGCGCCTCCTCCTGCAGACACCGAAGTGCTTGAACCGACAGTACGGTGGAGCCAGCCAGATCTCAGCTGTAAGCTTGTTGCCACATCAACTTTGCGCGCAAAAATTTGCTTATCTGTAGTTTGTACCCCAGAAAAAGCAGGCGAAGCCGCATCCCCCCGCTCGCACAACAGAAGATGTAACCCGATTTCAACAGATGTTGTGTTCATCCCGGCTCCACCGGAGCACAGACGTTCAACCTACTCCGAATGGGCCTCGAATGCAAGTTGCTCTTAGAACGTGTTCAAAGTCTCCGAGTCATGAGATGCTCGGGGGGTGAGAAAAGGTTACCCAAGCGATATCAAGCGCGAGCAATTCGAGGTCATCAGGCCGTTGCTAGAGAGCGCGCGAAAGAAGACAGCTCCACGCAAAGTGGAGCTGTACGAGGTGTTCTGTGCGGTAC
>NZ_PVLR01000063.1 GCF_002980625.1 Malikia spinosa
TCCGAATACGAAGGGACTTCCCACTTCCGGGCTACGGCATCGAGTGCCAAGATTGGCGTGTTGGAAGTCAATCTCAACCCCAGTGGAAGGAGAAGTCCCATGAGCAACATTACACGAGTCGGCGTCGATTTGGCCAAGAACCTCATCCAGGTCCATGCGGTCGATGCCATTGGCAAGGTGGTGACGAACCGGACGCTCAAGCGCGAGAAGTTCCTGGCCTGGTGTGCCGATCTGCCCCCAGGCTGCCTCGTGGCGATGGAGGCTTGCAGCGGCGCCCACCACTGGTGTCGCAAACTCCGCGAACGTGGTTTCGATGCTCGCATGATTCCCGCACCGTTCGTCGCGCCGTACCGGATCCAGGGCAAGAGCGGCAAGAACGACGCCAACGATGCGGCAGCGGTGTGCGAGGCAGCCTCGCGGCCACACATGAACTTCGTGCCGCCCAAGACGCTCGATCAGCAGGGCATGCTGTGCGTGCATCGCCTGCGCGAAGCCCTCAAGGAAGAACGTACAGCCTGCATGAACCGCATCCGAGGTCTGCTGGCAGAGTTCGGAGTGGTGCTGCCCCAGACACCCGCCATCCTGCGGCAGCACCTCAACGACGTGCTGGAGGATGCCAGCAACGACATCGCCGGGATGGCCCGCCTGGCGCTGCAAAGGGCCCAGGAACACTGGCGAGAGCTCGAAGCGCATATCCAGTGGTGCGACGAGCGCATTGCCGCCCACCAGAAGGACGACGAGCAGGTCCAGCGGGCTGCCGAGCTCAAGGGTGTCGGCCCCATCACCGCGTCAGCCGTCGTAGCCACGGTCGGCGACTTCAAGCAGTTCAGGAACGGCGCCCAGTTCGGCGCCTGGCTGGGGCTGACGCCGAAACAGAATTCCAGCGGCGGCAAGACCAGCCTGGGCGGCATCACCAAGCGCGGCAGCAACTACTTGCGAAACCTGCTGATACAGGGGGCCAAATCGGTCGTGTTTACCGGCAAGAACAACGATGACCCCGTCTCGCAGTGGGCGCAGCGGCTGCGAGAGCGCTGCGGCTGGCAGAAGGCCGCCGTGGCGCTCGCTAACAAGAATGCGCGGATTCTCTGGGCCGTCATGACCAGGGACAAACGCTATGACGCCCACCATGTCAGCGTCTCACCTGCTGGAGCGATGCCAGCGGCAGCGTAACCGGCCAGAACGGCAACGTCCGCCACGAAGTCTCTTTCCTTGCCAGACGTGAAATCGAAGATGCATTGAACAGGTCAGACCGGCAGTGGGTCAGCTCGGTCAGGAAACTGTGGGTCCATGGACACCACGAAATCCGAATGGAGCCCCGCTGAGCGGTTCGTATCTGGGGCCGCACCAAGTGCAACAAGCCCGTCTGTAGATGTGCAGTCTGTTCCTCGTTTCATGCCGCTCGAACTATGTCAGTAGCCAGGAAACCGTCTTCAAGGAAAACCACGCCTACCGCACTTGACTACGTGGGAAGTCCCTGTAGTTT
>NZ_PVLR01000064.1 GCF_002980625.1 Malikia spinosa
TGGCAGCCCGTACGCAGCAGGTACAGTACCGCACAGAACACCTCGTACAGCTCCACTTTGCGTGGAGCTGTCTTCTTTCGCGCGCTCTCCAGCAATGGCCTAATGACCTCGAACTGCTCGCGCTTGATATCGCTTGGGTAACCTTTTCTCACCCTCCGAGCTTCTCACAGCACGGAGACTTTGAACACGCTCTAAGGTTTCAGGCCGCCGCCTGCAGCCCCGAGGCGAAATGCTCGCGCACGCGCCGCACCGCGAGCACCTCGTCGCGTGCCAGCAGCGCGTCCATGATCGCGCGGTGTTCGGCCAGTGATTGCTCGATCCGCCCGGCCTTGAACAGCGAGCCCTGGCGGTTGAGCTTCATGACCTTGCGCAGGTCAGCCACGATCTGGACCCGCCAGCGGTTCTGTGCCAGTTCGAGCATGCGGCGGTGGAACTGCTCGTTGAGCTCGAAGAACTGGTCGCGCGAGCCGGTTCCGGGTCGGGCAGCGTTTTCCAGCTGCTTGTGCAGGGCCGCGAGCTCGGCCAGGTCGGCGTCGTCGGCCAGCCGGCACAGGGCGGCGGCGGCATCGGATTCGAGCAGCGACAGCAGCTCGTAAACCTCATGCAAGTCTTGTTCGGATACTTCAGTCACGTAGGCGCCGCGCCTGACCTTCATCGTGACCAGGCCTTCGGCGGCCAGCACCTTGAGCGCCTCGCGCAGCGGGGTGCGGCTGATGCCGAGTTCCTCGGCGATGCGCAGCTCATCGATCCAGCTGCCCGGCGCCAGCTCGCGGTTGTAGATGCGCTGGCGCAGCAGCTCGGCCACTTCTACATACAGTGCGCGGGGGGACAGGGAGAGGGCGGCCATGGTCTGCATTCCTTACTAGGGTCGCCATTCTACTGGATCAAAAATTTTGCATCAATAATTATGAATGACGTAGAATGAGGCAGTCTTGCTCACTAAGGTGCCCCTTTTTATGTCGTCCGAATTCAAACCCGCCACCCTGGCTGATTGGGAAAAAGCCGCTCAGAAGTCCGTCAAGGACGGCTCGCTCGACAAGCTGAACTGGCTCACGCCTGACGGTATCACGGTCAAGCCGCTCTACACCGCCGAGGATGTGAAGGAGCTGCCCTTCACCAACACCTTGCCCGGTTTCGAGCCCTTCATCCGCGGCCCGCAGGCCACGATGTACGCCGTGCGCCCCTGGACCATCCGCCAGTACGCGGGCTTCTCGACCGCCGAGGAATCGAACGCCTTCTACCGCAAGGCGCTGGCCGCCGGCGGCCAGGGCGTGTCGGTCGCGTTCGACCTGGCGACGCACCGCGGCTATGACTCGGACCATCCGCGCGTGACCGGTGACGTCGGCAAGGCCGGTGTGGCGATCGACTCGGTCGAGGACATGAAGATCCTGTTCGACGGCATTCCGCTCGACAAGGTGTCGGTCTCGATGACCATGAACGGCGCGGTGCTGCCGGTGCTGGCCGGCTATGTGGTGGCCGCCGAGGAGCAGGGCGTCAGCCAGGACCAACTGGCCGGAACGATTCAGAACGACATTCTGAAGGAGTTCATGGTCCGCAACACCTACATCTACCCGCCCGAGCCGTCGATGAAGATCATTGGCGACATCATCGAGTACACGGCGCAGAAGATGCCCAAGTTCAACTCGATCTCGATCTCGGGCTACCACATGCAGGAAGCCGGCGCCAACCAGGTGCTCGAGATGGCGTTCACGCTGGCTGACGGCAAGGAATATGTCAAGACCGCGATCGCCAAGGGCATGGATGTCGACGCGTTCGCGGGCCGGCTGTCCTTCTTCTGGGCGGTCGGGATGAACTTCTACCTCGAGATCGCCAAGATGCGTGCGGCCCGCCTGCTGTGGGCCCGCATCATGAAGGGTTTCGACGCCAAGAACCCCAAGAGCCTGATGCTGCGCACGCACAGCCAGACCTCGGGCTGGTCGCTGACCGAGCAGGACCCGTACAACAACGTGGTGCGCACCACGATCGAGGCCATGGCCGCCGTGTTCGGCGGCACCCAATCGCTGCACACCAACTCGCTCGACGAGGCGATCGCGCTGCCGACCGAGTTCAGCTCGCGCATCGCGCGCAACACCCAGCTGATCATCCAGGAAGAGACCCATATCACCAATGTGGTGGACCCGTGGGCCGGCTCCTATCTGATGGAGTCGCTGACGCAAGAGATGGCCGACAAGGCCTGGGCCATCATCGAGGAAGTCGATGCCATGGGCGGCATGACCAAGGCGGTCGATTCGGGCTGGGCCAAGCTCAAGATCGAGGCCGCCGCGGCCGAGAAGCAGGCCCGCATCGATTCGGGCAAGGACGTGATCGTCGGCGTCAACAAGTACAAGTTGGCCAAGGAAGACCCGATCGACACCCTTGACGTCGACAACGTCCGGGTGCGTGACGGCCAGATCGCCCGCCTGCAGGCTATCAAGGCCAGCCGCGACAGCGCCGCCGTGGTCGCCGCGCTCGCGGCACTGACCGCCGCCGCCGAGTCGGGTCAGGGCAACCTGCTCGATCTGGCGATCCAGGCGATCCGCCTGCGCGCGACCGTCGGCGAAGTCTCCGACGCGCTCGAGGCCGTCTACGGGCGCCACCGCGCCGATACGCAAAAGGTGACCGGTGTGTATGCAGCCGCCTACGACTCGGCCGAGGGCTGGGACAAGCTGAAGGACGAGATTGCCGCTTTCGCCACCGAGCAGGGCCGCCGCCCGCGCGTGATGATCGCCAAGTTGGGCCAGGACGGCCATGACCGCGGCGCCAAGGTGGTGGCGACGGCCTTTGCCGACCTCGGCTTCGACGTTGACATCGGCCCGCTGTTCCAGACCCCCGAGGAATGCGCGCGTCAGGCGATCGAGAACGACGTGCACGCGGTCGGTGTCTCGACCCTGGCCGCCGGCCACAAGACCCTGGTGCCGGCCATCATCGCCGAGCTCAAGAAGCAGGGCGCCGACGACATCATCGTCTTCGTCGGCGGCGTGATCCCGCGCCAGGACTACGAGATGCTGTACGAGGCTGGCGTCAAGGGCGTCTATGGCCCGGGCACCCCGATCCCGGCCAGCGCCAAGGACGTGCTGGAACAGATCAAGAAGGCCATCGCCTGATCTGCGCCATGCTGCTGTCAGGCATCACCGAGGGTAACCCGACCGTGCAGCGGCGTGCCATGGCCAAGGCCATCACGCTGCTCGAGTCGACCCGCGCCGACCACCGGCTGCAAGCCGACGAATTGCTGACCGCGCTGCTGCCGCACACCGGACGCGCGCTGCGCCTCGGCATCAGCGGCGTGCCCGGGGTCGGCAAGTCGACCTTCATCGAGGCACTCGGGCTCTATCTGATCGAGCAGGGGCACCGCGTCGCGGTGCTGGCGATCGATCCGTCCTCGACCGTCTCGGGCGGCTCCATCTTGGGCGACAAGACCCGCATGGAGCGGCTGTCAGTCCATGAACGCGCCTATATCCGCCCCAGCCCGAGCAGCGGCACGCTGGGCGGCGTGGCCGAGAAGACGCGCGAGGCGATGCTGGTCTGCGAGGCCGCCGGCTACGACATCGTGATCGTCGAGACCGTCGGTGTCGGCCAGTCCGAGACCGCGGTGCACGGCATGACCGACATCTTCTGCCTGCTGCAGCTGCCCAATGCCGGCGACGAGCTGCAGGCGATCAAGAAGGGCGTGATGGAGCTGGCCGACCTGGTCGTGATCAACAAGGCCGACCTCGAGCCGCTGGCCGCCACGCGCGCCCAGCTCCAGATCCAGTCCTCGCTGCGCCTGCTGGGTCACCACGGCAACCCCGAGCATGACCCGCATGACGACCGCCAGTGGCAGCCGACCGTGGTCCAGCTCAGCGCCCTGCAAGGCCAGGGCGTGGCCGAATTCTGGCAGCAGGTCAGCCGTTTCAGGCAACTGCAGACGGATAACGGCCGCTTCGCCGCCAAGCGCCAGCGCCAGGCCCAGTCCTGGATGTGGGAACGGATCGAAGCCGGGCTGCGCCAGCGCTTCCGTGACCACCCCGCCGTCAAGGCGCAACTAGACCACACCACCGAGCAGGTCCTGCAGGGCCAGCTGCCCGCCTCGACGGCAGCGCGCCAGCTGCTCGAACTGTTCAACTGATTCATCCCCCCGGAGACCATCACCATGCAAGAAATACTGCAACAACTGGAGCAAAAACGCGAGGCCGCCCGCCTCGGCGGTGGGCAAAAGCGCATCGATGCCCAGCACGCCAAGGGCAAGCTGACCGCGCGCGAGCGCCTCGAAGTCCTGCTCGACGAGGGTACGTTCGAGGAATGGGACATGTTTGTCGAGCACCGCTGCACCGACTTCGGCATGGAAGCCAACAAGATCCCGGGTGACGGCGTCGTGACCGGCTACGGCATGATCAACGGCCGCCTGGTCTTCGTCTTCAGCCAGGACTTCACGGTCTTTGGCGGCGCGCTGTCCGAGGCCCATGCCGAGAAGATCTGCAAGGTGATGGACCAGGCGATGAAGGTCGGCGCGCCGGTGATCGGCCTGAACGACTCGGGTGGCGCCCGCATCCAGGAGGGTGTGGCCTCGCTCGGCGGCTATGCCGAGGTGTTCCAGCGCAACGCGATGGCCTCGGGCGTGATCCCGCAGATCTCGATGATCATGGGCCCGTCGGCCGGTGGCGCGGTCTATTCGCCCGCCATGACCGACTTCATCTTCATGGTCAAGGACAGCTCCTACATGTTCGTGACCGGCCCCGAAGTGGTCAAGACCGTCACGCACGAGGAAGTGACCGCCGAGGAGCTCGGTGGCGCCGTGACCCACTCGACCAAGTCTGGCGTGGCCGACCTGGCGTTCGAGAACGACGTCGAGGCGCTGCTGATGCTGCGTCGCCTCTACAACTACCTGCCGCTGAATAACCGCGAGAAGGCCCCGCTGCGCCCGAGCGGCGACCCGATCGACCGCAAGGAATTGAGCCTCGACACCCTGGTGCCGGACAATCCGAACAAGGCCTACGACATGAAGGAGCTGATCGTCAAGACGGTTGACGACGGCGACTTCTTCGAGATCCAGCCCCATTACGCCGCCAACATCATCGTCGGCTTCGCGCGCATGGACGGCCAGACGGTCGGCATCGTGGCCAACCAGCCGCTGGTGCTGGCCGGCTGCCTCGACATCAAGAGCTCGATCAAGGCGGCGCGCTTCGTGCGTTTCTGCGACGCCTTCAGCATTCCGGTCGTGACCTTCGTCGACGTGCCCGGCTTCATGCCCGGCACCTCGCAGGAATACGGCGGCATCATCAAGCATGGCGCCAAGCTGCTGTATGCGTACGCCGAGTGCACGGTGCCGAAGATCACCGTCATCACGCGCAAGGCTTATGGCGGCGCCTACGACGTGATGAGCTCCAAGCACCTGCGTGGCGACGTCAACCTGGCCTGGCCGAATGCCGAGATCGCCGTCATGGGCGCCAAGGGCGCCGTCGAGATCATCTTCCGCGAGGAAAAGAAGGACCCGGCCAAGCTGGCCGAGCGCGAAGCCGAGTACAAGACCCGCTTTGCCAACCCCTTCGTCGCTGCCGAACGCGGCTACATCGACGACGTGATCCTGCCGCACGAGACGCGCAAGCGCATCTGCCGCAGCCTGGTCATGCTCAAGGACAAGAAGATCGAAAACCCGTGGCGCAAGCACGGCAACATCCCGCTCTAAGCGCCTGAGGAGATACAGCACATGTTCAAGAAGATCCTGATCGCCAACCGCGGCGAAATTGCCTGCCGCGTCATCGCCACCGCCCGCAAGATGGGCATCCTGACCGTTGCGGTCTACTCCGAGGCCGACAAGGAAGCGCGCCATGTGCGCCTGGCCGACGAGGCCGTGCTGCTGGGCCCGGCGCCTTCGCGCGAGTCCTACCTGGTCGCCGACAAGATCATCGAAGCCGCCAAGGCCACCGGTGCCGAGGCGATCCACCCGGGCTACGGCTTCCTGTCCGAGAACGAGGCCTTTGCCCAGCGTTGCCAGGACGAGGGCATTGCCTTCATCGGTCCGCGCGCGCATTCGATCGCCGCCATGGGCGACAAGATCGCCTCCAAGAAGCTGGCCAACGCGGCCCAGGTCAACACGATTCCGGGCTACAACGACCCGATCGCCAACGCCGAGGCGGCGGTCGGCATCGCCCAAGGCATCGGCTATCCGGTCATGATCAAGGCTTCGGCCGGCGGCGGCGGCAAAGGCCTGCGCGTCGCGTTCAATGACAAGGAAGCGTTCGAGGGCTTCACCGCCTGCCAGAACGAGGCACGCAACAGCTTCGGCGACGACCGCATCTTCATCGAGAAGTTCGTCGAGCAGCCGCGTCACATCGAGATCCAGGTGCTAGGCGACAGCCACGGCAACGTGGTCTACCTCAACGAGCGCGAATGCTCGATCCAGCGCCGGCATCAGAAGGTGATCGAGGAGGCGCCCAGCCCCTTCATCTCCGACGCCACCCGCAAGGCCATGGGCGAGCAGGCCGTGGCGTTGGCCAAGGCGGTGCAATACCAGTCGGCCGGCACGGTCGAGTTCGTGGTCGGCAAGGACCAGGACTTCTACTTCCTCGAGATGAACACCCGGCTCCAGGTCGAGCACCCGGTGACCGAGGCCATCACCGGCCTGGACCTGGTCGAGCAGATGATCCGCGTGGCCGCCGGCGAGAAGCTGGCCTTCACCCAGGCCGATGTCAAGCGTGACGGCTGGGCGATCGAGTGCCGCATCAACGCCGAGGACCCGTTCCGCAACTTCCTGCCGTCGACCGGTCGCCTGGTGCGCTTCACGCCGCCGGCCCAGACCATGTGGCAGGCCGATACCAGCCAGCTGCAGGGCGTGCGCGTCGATACCGGCGTGTTCGAGGGCGGCGAGATCCCGATGTTCTACGACTCGATGATCGCCAAGCTGATCGTGCACGGCAAGGACCGCAACGAGGCGATCGCCAAGATGCGCGAGGCCCTGAACGGCTTCGTGATTCGCGGCATCAACTCCAACATCCCGTTCCAGGCCGCGCTGCTGGCGCACCCGGACTTCGTGACCGGCAACTTCAACACCGGCTTCATCGCCCAGCATTACGCGGGCGGCTTCCGCGCCGAGGACGTGCCGCATGACGACGAGGATTTCCTGGTCGCGCTGGCCGCCTTCGTGCGTCGCAAGTCGCGTGAACGCGCCTCGGGCCTGTCGGGCCAGCTGCCGGGCTATGGCGTGCAGGTCGGCAAGGACTACACCGTCATCAGCCTCGACATCGAAGGCCATCACAAGCACACCGCGGTTCATGTCGACGAGTTCACCGGCGAGACCGGCTCGGCCAGCGTGCAGGTGGGTGGCAAGCGCTACCAGATCAGCTCGACCTCGCGCCTCAACGAGATCGTGATCACCGGTCTGGTCAACGGCCAGCCCTTCACGGCCCAGGTCGAGCGCGGCTCGATCAAGAACCCGCTGGCGCTGGTGGTGCAGCACAACGGCACCAAGCTTGAGTGCATGGTGGTGTCGCCGCGCATGGCCGAGCTCTATGCCCAGATGCCGCACAAGGCCGCGCCCGACCTGAGCCAGTTCGTGCTGTCGCCGATGCCCGGCCTGCTGGTCGAGGTCGCGGTCAAGCCGGGTCAGAAGGTCCAGGCCGGCGAGCGCGTCGCGGTGATCGAAGCCATGAAGATGGAAAACGTGCTGTTCGCCGCTGCCGATGGCGTGGTCGCCAAGGTGCTGGCCGCCAAGGGCGAGTCGCTGGTGGTTGACCAGGCGATCGTGGAGTTCGAGAAATGAGCGCGCTCCAGCGTCCTTTCAAGGTGCTGGGCATCCAGCAGATCGCGATCGGCGGCCCCGACAAGACCCGCATGCAGAAACTCTGGGTCGATATGCTCGGCCTGGAAGTCACCGGGCACGTTCAAGTCCGAGCGCGAGAACGTCGACGAGGACATCTGCGCGATGGGCAAGGGTGCGTTCAAGGTCGAGGTCGACCTGATGCAGCCGCTCGACCCCGAGAAAAAGCCGGCCGTGCATGCCACGCCGCTCAACCATGTCGGCCTGTGGATCGACGACCTGCCGAAGGCGGTCGAGTGGCTGAGCGCGAATGGCGTGCGCTTCGCGCCGGGCGGCATCCGCAAGGGCGCGGCCGGCTACGACATCACCTTCCTGCACCCGAAGTCGAACGACGAGTTTCCGATCGCGGGCGAGGGCGTGCTGATCGAGCTGGTACAGGCGCCGGCCGATGTGATCGCGGCGCTGGGATAATCCAGCCGGGGGTGCTGGCGCATCCCCGTGGTTTCAGCATCAGGGCGCGGCAGATTCCGCTGGTATCTGCCGCGCCTTGTTTTTTCCGAGAGACATGAACACGGTTGCTTCCATCCCCGTATCCGCCATCCGCCGTCCCGAGGCGGGTGTTCCTTCAAGCCGCTGGTCGGTCGCCGCCATCGAGGCGCTGTTCGAACTGCCCTTCATGGAGCTGCTGTTCCGTGCCCAGCAGGTGCACCGCGAGCATTTCGATCCGAGCGAGGTCCAGCTCTCGACCCTGCTGTCGATCAAGACCGGTGGCTGCTCGGAGGATTGCGGCTACTGCCCGCAGTCGGCACACCATGACACCGAGGTCGAGGCCGACAAGCTGATGCAGCTCGAGCAGGTGCTGGCTGCCGCGCGCGCGGCCAAGCAGCAGGGCGCAACGCGCTTTTGCATGGGCGCGGCTTGGCGCAGCCCCAAGGAGCGCGACATGGAAAAGGTCACCGACATGGTGCAGGGCGTGCGTGCGCTCGGCCTGGAGACCTGCATGACGCTGGGCATGCTCGACCCGGGCCAGGCGCGCCAGCTCAAGGACGCGGGGCTCGACTACTACAACCACAACCTCGACAGTGCGCCCGATTTCTACGGCCAGATCATCAGCACCCGGACCTACCAGGACCGGCTCGACACGCTGTCCAACGTGCGCGAAGCCGGCATCAATGTCTGCTGCGGCGGCATCGTCGGCCTGGGCGAGACGCGCGAGCAGCGCGCCGGCCTGATCGCGCAGTTGGCCAACCTCGACCCCTATCCGGAGTCGGTGCCGATCAACAACCTGGTCGCGGTGCCCGGCACGCCGCTGGAGGGCGCCGAGCCGATCGATCCGTTCGAGTTCGTGCGCACGATCGCGGTGGCGCGCATCACGATGCCGACCACCATGGTGCGGTTGTCGGCCGGTAGAGAGCAGATGGACGAGGCGCTGCAGGCACTGTGCCTGGCCGCCGGCGCCAACTCGATCTTCTACGGCGACCAGCTGCTGACGACCGCCAATCCGCAGGCCGAGCGCGACCGCGCGCTGTTCGACCGCCTGGGGCTGCGCGCGCAGGGCACACGTCCGGCGGTTCAGCAGCCCGCATGACAGATTGACCAGCAGCCAGCAGTTTTCGCTTCAGTTGCCGGACTGGCGCGCCTTGGCCCTGGCCAGCGCCGCCTCGATCATCGAGCGCTTGCGATCGAGCGCTGCCGGATCGGTCAGCTTGGAATGCTCGGCCAGATGCTCCAGCTTGTCCTGGGCCTTGAGCATCTGGCGCGCCTCATGCTCGGTCAGGTCGCGCTGCTGGCGCTGCTGATGCCATTGGTAGCGCGAGCGCGCCTGAGCCGCCTGTTCGGGCGACCAGGCCGACCATCCGGTCTTTTCGCCGCTGGCGCTGACCAGCGAGATGCAGTCGACCGGGCAGACCGGAAGGCAGAGCTCGCAGCCGGTGCAATAGGGCTCGATCACCGTGTGCATGCGCTTGTTGCCACCCACGATCGCATCGGTCGGGCAGGCCTTGATGCACAGCGTGCAGCCTATGCACCAGTCCTCGTCGATGATCGCCAGGGTGCGTACCGACTCCAGCCCATGTTCGGGATCGAGCGGCTTGGCCGGCCGGCCCGTGATCGTCGCCAGCCGCAGCACACCTTCGGCGCCACCGGGCGGACACTGGTTGATGTCGGCCTGCCCCTGCGCGATGGCTCGCGCGTAGGACATGCAATCGGGGTAGCCGCAGCGCGTGCACTGGGTCTGCGGCAGCGCCGCGTCGAGGCGAGCGATCAGCTCGCTCTCGGCGTTGGCCACCGGCATGACTTCAATGCTCAATCGAATTACCGTTTCTTGCCGACGGCGGGGCTGCGGCGATAGCCGGCGCGCGGCTGGGCAGCGGGTTTTTCTGCGGCAGTAGCGGCCGGCGCTTGCACTGTGGCCGGCTCGGTCGCGCCGGCTTCCGAAGCCACCACTTCCGGCGCCACGGCTTCGACTGCCGCCGCATCTACGCTGGCCGGTGCTTCGAGCGAAGTCGATTCAGGCAGGCTGGCTGCGGGCTCGATCACCGCGGCCACCGGGGCTGGCGCTTCGATGCTGATCGCGGCTGCGGCCGGTTCGGCGACTGCAGCCACCACTGCGGGCTCGGCAGCCACGGCCGTTACGGCTTTGGGCATGCCGGCCTGGTGCTCGAGGATGAACTTCTTCACCACCGGGTAGACCTGGTTGCGCCAGCGGCTGCCGCTGAAGATGCCGTAGTGGCCTGCGCCCTTGACCTCGAAGTGGCGCTGCTCCTCGCTCTCGATGCCGGTGCACAGCCCATGCGCGGCGTGGGTCTGGCCGCTGCCCGAGATGTCGTCGAGCTCGCCTTCGACCGTCAGCAGGCCGGTGTGCCGGATATCCTGCGGGCGCACCAGCTCCTTTTCGCCCTGCGCGTTGCGCACTTCCCAGGTGCCGTTGACCAGCTTGAAGTCCTGGAACACGGTCTGGATGGTTTCGAGGTAGTAGTCCGCGTCCATGTCGAGCACGGCGTTGTACTCGTTGTAGAACTGGCGGTGCGCCTCGGCGCTGTCGCTGTCACCCTTGATCAGGTGATTGAAGTAGTCGTAATGGCTGTTGGCGTGCCGGTCCGGGTTCATCGCGATGAAGCCGGTGTGCTGCAGGAAGCCCGGATAGACCCGGCGACCGGCGCCCGGGAAGTTGTTCGGCACCCGGTAGATCACGTTGTTCTCGAACCACTCGAACGGGCGATGCACCGCGAGGTTGTTGACCTCGGTCGGCGACTTGCGCGCATCGATCGGGCCGCCCATCATCGTCATCGACAGCGGAGTCTTCTCGCCGCGGCTGGCCATCAGCGACACCGCAGCCAGCGTCGGCACGGTCGGCTGGCAGACGCTGATGACATGGCAGTTGTCGTAGCGGCCTTGCAGGTAGCGGATGAAGTCCTGCAGGTAGTTGACGTAGTCGTCGAGGTGGAACTCGCCTTCGGACAGCGGCACCAGGCGCGCGTTCTTCCACTCGGTGATGTAGACCTTGTGGTCTTTCAGCATGGTGCGCACCGTCTCGCGCAGCAGCGTCGCGTAGTGGCCCGACAGCGGCGCGACGATCAGCACCACCGGCTGGCCCTTGAGGCGGCCCAGGGTCTCGGGGTCGTCGCTGAAGCGCTTGAAGCGCAGCAGGTCACAGAAGGGCTTGCCCATCTCGACGCGTTCCTGGATCGCGATCTGGACCCCGTCGATGTCGATGGTACGGATGCCGAACTCAGGCTTCTCGTAGTCCTTGCCCAGGCGGTGCACCAGGTCGAAGCCCGCCGCCATGCGCTGCGACAGCGGCGTCATGCCGACCGGAAGCATCGGGTTGGTGAACATCTTGGCCGTCACCTTGGCCAGGTCGGAGAAAGGCTCGATCAGTGAGCGCTGGGTTTCGTAGATCTGGTAAAGCATGGCGGGACTCCAAGAGGTTGTTGCACTGCAGCATTATCGCAGCGTATGCTGCACTGCAGCAACCGATTCATGCATTAAGCATCAATATGCACAGTTCCCTAGAATAACAAAAAACGCCGCACTAAGGCGGCGTTTTTATCGCTTACAGCATTTATTGCGCCAAACTTACATCACCTTGGCGATGGCCTGGCAGACGTAGTCGATGTTCTTGCTGTTGAGCGCGGCCACGCACATGCGGCCGGTGTCGGTACCGTAGACACCGAACTCGTTGCGCAGGCGTACCATCTGGTCCTTGGAGAGGCCCGAGTAGCTGAACATGCCGATCTGGGTCGTGATGAAGCTCATGTCCTGCTGCACGCCGGCGGCTTTCAGGCCGTCGACCAGCTTCTGGCGCATGGCCTTGATGCGCACGCGCATCTCGCCGAGTTCCTTTTCCCACAGCGCGCGCAGCTCGGGGTTGTTCAGCACCGCAGCGACCACGGCGCCACCGTGGATCGGCGGGTTGGAGTAGTTGGTGCGGATCGCGATCTTGAGCTGGGACAGCACGCGGTCGGCCTCAGCCTTGTCCTGGCACAGCACCGACAGGCCGCCGACGCGCTCGCCGTACAGGCTGAAGCTCTTGGAGAAGCTGGTCGAGACGAAGAAGTTCAGGCCCGAAGCGACGAACTTGCCGATCACGGCGCCGTCTTCGGCGATGCCGTAGCCAAAGCCCTGGTAGGCCATGTCGAGGAAAGGCGTCAGGCCCTTGGCCTTGATGACGGCGATCACCTGGTCCCATTGCTCGGGCGTGATGTCGTAGCCGGTCGGGTTGTGGCAGCAGGCGTGCAGCACGATGACGGTGCCCGGCTCGGCCGCGTTCAGGCTGGCCAGCATGCCGTCGAAGTTGATGCCGCGCTTGTCGGCGTCGTAGTAGGCATAGGTGCCGACTTCGAAGCCGGCGTTGCTGAACAGCGCGCGGTGGTTTTCCCAGGACGGGTCGGAGATCAGCACCTTGGCGCCGGGGCTGAGCTTCTTGAGGAAGTCGGCGCCGACCTTCAGGCCGCCGGTGCCGCCGATGGCCTGCACGGTGGCGACGCGACCGCTCTGGACCGGCTCGCTGTCGGCGCCGAAGACCAGGCCCTTGACGGCGGCGTCATAGGCCGCGATGCCGTCGATCGGCAGGTAGCCGCGCGCAGCAGGCTTTTCCATCATGGTCTTCTCGGCAGCCTGCACGCACTGCAGCAGCGGCAGCTTGCCGTTGTCGTCGAAGTACACGCCCACGCCCAGGTTGACCTTGTTGGGGTTGGTGTCGGCGTTGTACTGCTCGTTCAGACCCAGGATCGGGTCGCGGGGGGCCATTTCGACGGCGGAAAACAGAGACATGAGTCGTTACCTGTGTGTGAAGGAAGGAGCGGTCATGCGCTGCGCAGCAAGGCAGCACAAAGGCGGGTATTTTAGCTTGGCTGCAGTGGTCAATGCGCTGGGCCCGAGCGGATCATTCCGTCCCGCCTTGTGAAACAATTGAGTTGAAATGCATCCAACAGTTGAACAGCTATTGACGCGGCCTGAAGGCAAGACCCTTGAGTTCAAGCGTGACCTGTCGTCACCACGCAACCTGCTCAAGACGCTGGTCGCTTTTGCGAACACGGCGGGTGGTTGCCTGTTGGTAGGGGTAGACGACAGTGGACAGGCCCAAGGGGTGGCGCAGCCACTGGACGATGAGGAGCGTTTGGCCAATCAGGTGGCCGACGCCATTGCGCCACGCCTTGTCCCGAGCATCGAGCATGTAACGCTCGAAGGAAAAAGTCTGCTGCTGGTCGAAGTATTTCCCAGCAGCCTGCGCCCGCATTACATCAAGTCGGAGGGGCGTGAGCAAGGTAGCTACGTTCGGCTGGGTTCCAGCAACCGGCAGGCTGGGCCCGAGTTGGTGGCGCAGTTGCAGCGGTCGGCGATGGGGGTCGTGTTTGACGAGCTGCCTGTCTCTGACCTGGGCGTTGAAGACCTGGATCTGGAAGCGGCGCGCCGCTGGTTTGCCCCACGCGCCCTGATCGAGCAGGAGCTGCTGTCGCTGCGCCTGTTGACGCGCGAGCAAGGACGCCTGGTTCCGACCAAAGGCGCAGTGCTGTTGTTTGGCAAGTCCCGTGATGCATTTTTCCCCGATGCATGGGTCCAGTGCGGGCGCTTTCGTGGCTGCGACAAGTCGCATATTTTTGATCACACCGATATCCGGACCAATCTGCCCGATAGCGTCGAGCAGGTGACGGCTTTCCTGAAGAAGCATGCGTACAAGAGTGCCGATCTGTCGGACCTGCAGCGCAAGGATGTCTGGAGCATCCCTCTGCTGATGCTGCGCGAGGCGATCGTCAACGCGCTGGTGCATGCCGATTACTCACAAGCGGGTTCACCCGTGCGGGTCGCATTTTTTGATGACCGCATCGAGGTCGAGAGCCCTGGCATCCTGGTGCCCGGCATGACCATCGAGGACATGAAGCAAGGCGTTTCCAACCTGCGCAATCGCGTGATCGCGCGCACCTTCCGGGAGCTCGGGCTGATTGAGCAATGGGGTAGCGGGGTGCGCCGCATCTTCAGTGAAGCTGAGTCGCTGGGCCTGCCCGAGCCAGCCATTGCCGAGCTGGGCATGCACTTGCGCCTGACGATCTACCTCAAGCAGCCACAGGTGATTCCGCTGCCTGTTCTTCACGACTCCAGCCACTTCCAGCCTGCACCAGATGAACGGCTAGAGTCACGGCTAGAGTCACGGCTAGAGTCGAAGCTTGCCGCCAGAATCGTGCTGCTGCTCAACGAGCAGCTCCGGGGCAAGTCCGAGCTGGCGAAATCCCTCGGGCATCAAACTGTTTCGGGCGAGCTGCACAAGCAAGTCCGGCGCCTGCTGGAGCTGGGCTGGATCGAGATGACATTGCCAGACAAGCCGCAGAGCCGGCTCCAGAAATACCGACTGACTGAACTGGCCCGGCAAGCGCTTGCTAGCGCAGCCTTGGCAAAAACCTGACACCTGCCAGCACCTGCCAGTTGTCCGCCTTGTGAAACAATTCGGCATGTCTGAAGAATCCCAAGGCCAGTTGGTCACCTTCCCCGGTTCGCCGTTCGAGCTGTTCCAGCCTTTCCCGCCCGCGGGCGACCAGCCGACCGCGATCGCGCAGCTGGTCGATGGCATCAACGACGGCGAGGTGTTCCAGACCCTGCTCGGCGTGACCGGCTCGGGCAAGACCTTCACCATGGCCAACGTGATCGCGCGCCTGGGCCGCCCGGCGATCGTGTTCGCGCCCAACAAGACGCTGGCCGCGCAGCTCTACTCCGAGTTCCGCGAGTTCTTCCCGAAGAACGCGGTCGAGTATTTCGTCAGCTACTACGACTACTACCAGCCCGAGGCCTATGTGCCGCAGCGCGACCTGTTCATCGAGAAGGACAGCGCGATCAACGAGCATATCGAGCAGATGCGCCTGTCCTGTACCAAGAGCTTGCTCGAGCGGCGCGACGTGGTGATCGTGGCGACGGTGTCAGCCATCTACGGCATCGGCAAGCCCGAGAGCTATCACCAGATGATCATGACGCTGCGCGTGGGAGACCGCTACGGCCAGCGCGACCTGATCGCCCAGCTGGTGCGCATGCAGTACCAGCGCAACGAGCAGGATTTTTCCCGTGGCAAGTTCCGAGTCCGTGGCGACACCATCGATGTATTCCCGGCCGAGCATTCCGAGCTGGCGATCCGCATCGAGCTGTTTGATGACGAGGTCGAGACGCTGCAGCTGTTCGATCCGCTGACCGGTCGCATCCGGCAGAAGATCCCGCGTTTCACGGTCTATCCGTCGAGCCATTACGTCACGCCCCGGGAGCAGGTGCTGTCGGCGGTGGAGGCAATCAAGCTCGAGCTGGCCGAGCGCTTGCAGCAGCTGGTTGGCATGGGCAAGTTGGTCGAGGCGCAGCGCCTGGAGCAGCGCACCCGCTTCGACCTCGAGATGCTGACCGAGGTCGGCCACTGCAAGGGGATCGAGAACTACAGCCGGCACCTGAGCGGATCTGCCGCCGGCGAGGCGCCCAGCACCCTGACCGATTACCTGCCGAAAGACGCGCTGATGTTCCTCGACGAGAGCCACGTCATGATCGGCCAGCTCGGCGGCATGTACAACGGCGACCGCGCGCGCAAGACCACGCTGGTCGAGTATGGCTTTCGCCTGCCGTCGGCGCTGGACAACCGTCCGCTCAAGCTCGAGGAGTTCGAGACCAAGATGCGTCAGTGCGTGTTCGTCTCGGCCACGCCAGCTGCCTACGAGCAGCAGCACAGCGGCCAGGTGGTCGAGCAGGTGGTGCGCCCGACCGGCCTGGTCGATCCGGTGGTCGAGGTGCGCCCGGCGACGCACCAGGTCGATGACGTGCTGGGCGAGATCCGGCTGCGCATCGAGCGCGAGGAGCGGGTGCTGATCACGACCCTGACCAAGCGCATGGCCGAGCAGCTGACCGACTACATGACCGAGAACGGGGTCAAGGTGCGCTACCTGCACAGCGACATCGACACGGTCGAGCGGGTCGAGATCCTGCGCGACCTGCGCCTGGGTGTGTTCGACGTGCTGATCGGCATCAACCTGCTGCGCGAGGGACTGGACATCCCCGAGGTCTCGCTGGTGGCGATCCTCGACGCTGACAAGGAAGGCTTCCTGCGCTCCGAGCGCAGCCTGATCCAGACCATAGGCCGCGCGGCACGCAACCTCAACGGCAAGGCGATCCTGTATGCCGACCGCATCACCGACTCGATGCAGCGCGCCATTGGCGAGACCGAGCGCCGGCGCGCCAAGCAAGTCGCCTTCAACCTGGCCCATGGCATCACGCCGCGCGGCGTGGTCAAGCGCATCAAGGACCTGATCGAAGGCGTCTACAGCGAGAAGGCCGGCGAGGAGGCCAAGAAGCTCGAGCTGGCGCAGCAGCAGATGGCCGATATCGCCGACATGGGCGAGAAGGAGCTGGCGCGCGAGATCAAGCGGCTCGAGAAGCAGATGCTCGAGCATGCGCGCAACCTGGAGTTCGAGCAGGCGGCGCGGGTACGCGACCAGCTGGCCCGCCTGAAGGACCGGGTGCTGGGCGCGCATGGCAGCGACCAGCTTTAATGCCTACTAAAACAGTCGGGATTGGTGTATACTTGACTGAAACGCTCGGGATTCGATGCGATCCTCCTTGCAGGTGCGAAGAGGGCAGGTTTCCCCGGCCATTTCCAGGAGTTTGCCATGCGCCTTACCACCAAGGGCCGTTTCGCCGTCACCGCCATGATCGACCTGGCCCTGCGCCAGGGCAGCGGTCCGGTGACGCTGGCCGCCATCAGTCAGCGCCAGCAGATCTCCCTGTCCTACCTCGAGCAGCTGTTCGGCAAGCTGCGCCGCAACCTGCTGGTCGAGTCGACCCGCGGTCCCGGCGGCGGCTACACTCTGGGCCGCAAGGCCGACGCGATCACGGTGGCCGACATTATCGTCTCGGTCGACGAGCCGATCGATGCGACCGGCTGCGGTGGCAAGAGCAACTGCCTCGGTGACGGCATGCCCTGCCTGACGCATGACCTCTGGGATCAGCTCAACGCCAAGATGGTCGAGTTCCTGAGCTCGATCACGCTGCAAAAGCTGATCGACGAACAACTGGCCAAGGGCGTGGTGATCGAGTCGGTGCCGCAGATCCGGCGCGCGATCTCCTCCGCGCCGGTGGTCAAGCCGATCCGCGTCAACGCCCCCAATTCCGTCTTTGCACTCGGGACTGCCGCAGCCAAGTAAGCTCGCGCCCGCAGGCCCCTTTTCACAGGATGACATCATGAGCACCACCCCGCATTACCCGATCTACCTCGACTACAGCGCGACCACGCCTTGCGACCCGCGCGTCGTCGACAAGATGATCCCCTGGTTGAACGAGCATTTCGGCAACCCGGCCTCGCGCAGCCACGCCTGGGGCTGGGAAGCTGAAGCCGCGATCGAGAAGGCGCGCGAGCAGGTCGCCTCCTTGATCGGCGCCGATTCGCGTGAGATCGTCTGGACCAGCGGCGCGACCGAGTCCAACAACCTGGCGATCAAGGGCGCGGCCCATTTCTACCAGGGGAAGGGCAAGCACCTGATCACGGTCAAGACCGAGCACAAGGCCGTGCTCGATACCTGCCGCCACCTCGAGCGCGAGGGCTTCGAGGTCACCTACCTCGACGTCCAGCCCGATGGCCTGCTCGACCTCGAGGCCTTCAAGGCCGCGATCCGTCCCGACACCATCCTGGCCAGCGTGATGTTCGTCAACAACGAGATCGGCGTGATCCAGGACATTCCGGCCATCGGCGCGATCTGCCGCGAGAAGGGTGTGATTTTCCACGTCGATGCGGCGCAGGCCACCGGCCGCGTCCATGTCGACCTGGCGACGCTGCCGGTCGACCTGATGAGCCTGACCTCGCACAAGACCTACGGCCCCAAGGGCGTGGGCGCGCTCTATGTGCGTCGCAAGCCGCGCATCCGCCTGGAAGCGCAGATGCATGGTGGTGGTCACGAGCGTGGCATGCGCTCAGGCACGCTGCCGACGCACCAGATCGTCGGCATGGGCGAGGCCTACGCGATTGCCCAGGCCGAGATGGCGACCGAGCTGCCGCGCATCCAGGCGTTGCACGACCGCATGTTCGCCGGCCTGTCCTCGATCGAGCAGACCTTCCTGAACGGTCACGAGACCCGCCGCATCCCGCACAACCTCAACATGAGCTTCAACTATGTCGAGGGCGAGTCGCTGATCATGGGCATCAAGGGCCTGGCGGTCTCCTCCGGCTCGGCCTGCACCTCGGCCAGCCTGGAGCCCAGCTATGTGCTGCGCGCCCTGGGCCGCAGCGACGAGCTGGCGCACAGCAGCCTGCGCATGACGATCGGCCGCTGGACCACCGAGGAAGAGGTCGACACCGCGATCGAGTCGATCAAGACCAATGTCGCCAAGCTGCGCGAGCTCTCGCCGCTGTGGGACATGTACCAGGACGGCATCGACATCTCGACCATCCAGTGGGCTGCCCACTGATCCCGCACTGAACAGGAGAATTGACATGGCTTACTCTGACAAGGTCGTTGACCACTACGAAAACCCCCGCAACGTCGGCAGCTTCGAAAAGGGCGACGAGGACGTCGGCACCGGCATGGTGGGTGCACCGGCCTGCGGCGACGTCATGAAGCTGCAGATCAAGGTCAACCCGGCTACCGGCGTGATCGAGGACGCGCGCTTCAAGACCTACGGCTGCGGCTCGGCGATCGCATCGAGCTCGCTGGTGACCGAATGGGTCAAGGGCAAGACGCTGGACGAAGCGGCTCAGATCAAGAACAGCGAGATCGCCGAGGAGCTGGCGCTGCCGCCGGTCAAGATCCACTGCTCGATCCTGGCCGAGGACGCCATCAAGGCGGCCGTCGACGACTACAAGAAGAAGCACGTCGCCGCCTGATCCACTGACCCCGACCGACCCCTTATCCTGCGCTCACCATGTCCGTCACCCTCACTGAAGCCGCCGCCAAGCATGTCACCAAATACCTGAGCCGTCGTGGCAAGGGGGTCGGGGTGCGGCTGGGCGTCAAGACCACCGGCTGCTCGGGCCTGGCCTACAAGCTCGAGTACGCCGACGATGTCGCTCCCGAGGACGTGGTGTTCGAGGACAAGGGCATCCAGATCATGATCGATCCCAAGTCGATGGCCTATCTCGACGGCATGACGCTGGACTTCGTGCGCGAGGGCTTGAACGAGGGCTTTCGCTTCAACAACCCGAACGAGCGCGACCGTTGCGGCTGTGGAGAGTCGTTCCGTGTCTGAGTTCATGGAGTCCGGAGTCGAGGCGCCGAGCCTGCAGGACGACGATTTCCGTCTGTTCGGCCTGCCCATGGGCTTTGCGCTCGACCGCGCCGCGCTCGACGAACGCTGGAAGGCGTTGCAGCGCCAGGCCCACCCCGACCGCTTCGCGGCCCAGGGGACGGCGGCCCAGCGCGTCGCGATGCAATGGTCGGTGCGCATCAACGAGGCCTACCAGCGCCTGAAGGACCCGTTGAAGCGCGCGGCCTACTGGTGCGAGCTCAACGGCGCCCCGATCAAGGCCGAAAGCAACACCGCGATGCCCACCGCCTTCCTGATGCAACAGATGGAGTGGCGTGAAGCGCTCGAGGAGGCTGCTGGCGCCGAGGCCATCGAGGCCCTGCTGGAGCAGACCCAGGCCTTCCGGCGCGACAGTCTGGATCAGCTCGGCCGCACGATTGACCAGCAGCGCGACGCGCTGGCTGCGGCCCAGCAGGTCAGGGCGCTGATGTTCGTCGAGCGTTTTGCCGACGACCTGCACGGCCGGCTCGACCGGCTCTGATCCTGTCCCGATCTTTTCTCCATCCCGCGCCGGAAAATCCGCCTGATCTTCCAGGGCTGCTTCGCCTGCGACAATAGCGGGCTTGCCCGGGATTTTCCGGGACCGAGTTTTTACCCCGGGCTTTTATGCCCGCCTTGCCCCATGGCCCTGCTGCAAATCTCCGAACCCGGCCAGACGCCCGACCCGCATCAGCGGCGCGTGGCTGTCGGCATCGACCTCGGTACCACCCATTCGCTGGTCGCCTCGGTGCGTCACGGCGTGCCCGAATGCCTGCCTGACGAGCAGGGCCGCGTGATCCTGCCCAGCGTGGTGCGCTATCTGGCGCCCGGGTCTGGCTCGGGCCGATCGATCGGCTGGGACGCGCTCGCCGCCCAGATCGACGATCCGTACAACACCATCAGTTCGGTCAAGCGCCTGATGGGGCGCAAGCTGGCCGACCTGCAAGCCCAGGGTGTGGCGGCCAAGCTGCCCTACACGGTGGTCGATGGCCCCGGCATGGCAGCGGTGCGCACCGTGGCGGGCGACAAGTCGCCGGTCGAGGTCAGCGCCGAGATCCTGGCCACGCTGCGTTTTCGCGCCGAGGACAGCTTCGACAACGACCTGTTCGGTGCCGTCATCACGGTGCCGGCCTATTTCGACGACGCCCAGCGCCAGGCGACCAAGGACGCCGCGCAGATGGCTGGCCTGGAAGTGTTGCGCCTGATCAACGAGCCCACCGCGGCGGCGATCGCCTACGGGCTGGACCAGGGCTCGGAAGGCGTCTACGCGGTCTATGACCTCGGCGGCGGTACCTTCGACGTCTCGATCCTGCGCCTGACCCAGGGCGTGTTCGAGGTCATGGCCACCGGCGGTGATTCCGCGCTCGGCGGCGACGACTACGACCGCGCGCTGGCTGATTGGGTGTTGCAGCAAGGCGGCCATCCGCTCAAGGCCGATGAATTGCCGGCTGGCGAGCGCGCCCGCCTGCAAGCCGAGGCGCGTCGCGTCAAGGAAGCGCTGTCGGCCCATGCCGATGATGGCGTGGCGGTGCGCTTCGAGGTCCTGCTCGCCGGCCAGACCCTGGCGCGCGAAGTGACCCATGCCGAATTCGCCCAGGCCTGCTCTGAGCTGACGCAGCGCACCATGGTCGCCGTCAAGCGCGTGCTGCGCGACGCGCGCCTCGACAAGTCCGAAGTCAAGGGCGTGGTGATGGTTGGCGGCTCGACCCGCATGCCGGTTGTGAGGCAGGCGGTCGGCGAATTTTTCGGCCAGCCGCCGCTGACGAACCTGAACCCGGACGAGGTGGTCGCGCTCGGCGCGGCGATCCAGGCGAATCAGCTCGCGGGCAACAACCCTGACGGCGATCTGCTGCTGCTCGACGTCATTCCGCTCTCGCTCGGGATCGAGACCATGGGCGGACTGGTCGAACGCATCGTGCCGCGCAACACCACGATTCCGACCGCGCTGGCGCAGGATTTCACCACCTTCAAGGACGGCCAGACCGCGCTGGCGCTGCATGTGCTGCAGGGCGAACGCGACCTGGTGGTCGACTGCCGCAGCCTGGCGCGCTTCGAGCTGCGCGGCATCCCGCCGATGCCGGCCGGTGCCGCGCGCATCCGCGTCACCTTCACCATCGATGCCGACGGCCTGCTGACCGTGGGCGCGAAAGAGCAGGGCAGTGGGGTCGAGGCCCAGATCGTGGTCAAGCCGAGCTACGGCCTGTCGGACGACCAGATCGCCGCCATGCTGCAAGACAGCTTCGCCACCGCGCAACAGGACATGGCTGCGCGCGCGCTGGTCGAGGCCCGGGTCGAGGCCGAGCGCATGCTCGATGCCACCCGCAGCGCGCTGGCGGCCGACGCTGACCTGCTCGAACCCGACATGCGCGCGGCAATCGACCGCCTGCTCGGAGAGACCGACGCCATCCGCACCAGTTCGGCTGATGCCGCCAGCATCGAGGCCGCGACTGAAGCCTTGGCCAAGGGCACCGAAGCCTTTGCCGCCATGCGCATGAACCGCGGCATTGCCCGTGCCCTGTCCGGCAAAAACGTGGAGAATTTCTGACATGCCGATCATCAAGATCCTGCCCCATCCCGAATACTGCCCGCAAGGCACCGAGATCCAGGCCCTGCCGGGCACCACCATCTGCGAGGCGCTGCTCGACCACGAGATCGAGATCGAGCATGCCTGCGACATGAGCTGTGCCTGCACCACCTGCCATGTGATCGTGCGCTCGGGGATAGATAGCCTGAACGAGGCGACCGAGGAAGAGGAAGACCTGCTCGACAAGGCCTGGGGCCTGGAGCCGCAGTCGCGCCTGAGCTGCCAGGCGCGACTGGCCAAGCAGGATCTCACCATCGAGATCCCGCGCTACACCATCAACCACGCGCGCGAGCACCACTGAAACCGGAGTTGCGCATGCGCCAGATCGTCCTCGATACCGAAACCACCGGCCTGTCGGCCATCGACGGTGACCGCATCATCGAGATTGGCTGCGTCGAGCTGGTCAACCGCAAGCTGACCGGCAACAACCGCCATTTCTACCTGCACCCCGAGGACCGCGCGATCCACGAGGAGGCCCAGCGGGTGCACGGCATCTCGATCGAGTTCCTGGCCGACAAGCCCAAGTTCCGCGCCGTTGCCGACGACCTGCTCGACTACCTGCAGGGCGCCGAGCTGCTGGCGCACAACGCGCCGTTCGACATCGGCTTCCTGAACGAGGAGCTGCGCCGGCTCGGGCGCGGCAAGATCACCGACTGGCTCGATGGCGTGATCGATACCCTGGCTATGGCCAAGGAAATGTTCCCAGGCAAGCGCAATGGCCTTGACGCGCTGTGCGACCGACTCGGGGTCGACAACTCGGGGCGCAATTTCCATGGCGCCTTGCTCGATGCCGAGCTGCTGGCCGACGTCTACATCAACATGACGCGCGGGCAGAACGCCCTCGCAATGGAAGTCGAGAGCGGCGAGGCTGGGGCCGACGGCCAGCTGGTCGCGATCGACCTGAGCCGCTTCGAGCTGCCGGTGCTGGGCCTGAGCGAAGTTGAGCTGCAGGCGCACGAGGCGCTGCTGGCCGACCTCGACAAGGCCAGCAAGGGCAAGACCGTCTGGCGTCAGCTCGAAATGCAAGCCGCAGCAGCTTGAAGCTTGCACCCGGGCCTGTCCCGGGTTTATCATTGTCCTGTACTTGTTACTTACGCAAATTAAAGTTTAACTGTATGGACACAAGTAAACAAAAAGTGGGGTCAGTAGCTGCCGTCCCACTGGAGTGGTTCGAATCCTGGCTGCTCGAACGCGCCAGCGAGCGAGAAAACCCGCTGACTCCTCACGCGGCCGAACCCTATCGCTACATCTGGTCGTCCTGGTGCCAGTGGCTACTCGGGGCCGACAGGTCGGGGCAGGGCGACTGGACCGAGCTGGTGCTGGCAGCGGGGCCGGCGCAGGCGATGGAATTTCTGCTCGATCGCGTCAAGCCCGCGACCCAGCGCAGCGGCAGTTCGCCGGAGATCTCGATCGTCACGCGCGAGCGCTACTGCATGGTGCTGCGCGGGGTCTACGGCCATCTGCAGCGGCTGGGCCTGCTGGCAGAAAACCCGATGCTGCGGCTCTATGAGCTGGCGGGCGAGGACCGGCCCGATGCCGAGGTGCTCGCGCCCGGCATCTGGAACCGGCTGCTCGAGCAGGCCGCGCAAGAACCGGCTGATCGGTCACCGTTTGCCTTGCGCGACCGCGCGCTGCTGTGTCTGATGCTGGATGCGGCGCTGACCCCGGCCGAGCTCGCGGCCTTGAACCTGGGCCAGCTCGACGAGGCCATGGCGGGTGAGGGCGATGGCCCCGTGGGCAGCCTGATCACGATCCGGCTGCAGGGCAATCGGGCCGCGCAGCGGCGCGAGTTGCAGCTCGGCGCGCAGGCATCGGGGGCCTTGCGCGACTGGCTGGCGGTGCGCAGCGATACCCTGTCCAAGGGGCGGCCTGATACGCTGGTCGTGCTCGAGCTGGTGCTCTTCACCGAGCGGCGCAAGCCGCTGTCGCGCCGCGTGCTGTTTCACCTGACCTCGCGCCTGATCACCCAGGCCTGCGAATCGCTAGCGCTCGGGCTGCCGCGCCATCTGGGGCCGCTGGTGCTGCGCAATACGGCGATCCTGCACTGGCTCAAGGCTGGGCTGGCACAGGATGAAGTCTGCCGGCGCGCCGGCTACCAGGGAAAACTGGCGCTCGAGCACCTGCGCGCGCATCTGTCACATTTATCGGAAACCGGCAAGGAGGCCAACACAGCATGGAACACAACATCCCCCTGATCACCACCCTGGCCGCCGGCTTCAGCGTGGCGCTGGTGCTGGGCTTCCTGGCCGAGCGCATCAAGGTGCCGGCGCTGGTGGGCTATCTGCTGGCCGGCATCCTGATCGGGCCCGGCACGCCGGGCTTCGTCGCCGATGTGCATCTGGCGGCCCAGCTGTCCGAGATCGGCGTCATGCTGCTGATGTTCGGCGTCGGCCTGCATTTCTCGCTCAACGACCTGCTGGCGGTCAAGCGCCTAGCGGTACCCGGGGCCGTGGTGCAGATGAGCCTGGCCACGGTGCTTGGCATGGCCGTGGCCTGGTGGTGGGGCTGGAGCTGGGGCGCCGGGCTGATCTTTGGCCTGTCCTTGTCCTGTGCCAGCACGGTCGTGCTGCTCAAGGCGCTGGAAGCCCGGGGCGTGCTCGACAGCATGAACGGCCGCATAGCGGTCGGCTGGCTGGTGGTCGAGGATCTGGCGACCGTGCTGGTGCTGGTCCTGCTGCCGCCGCTGGCGGGGGTGCTCGGCGGCTCGGTCGCCGAAGTGGCGAATCCGCAACCCCTGTGGCTGACGATCGCAAAAACCTTGCTCCAGGTCGCGGCCTTCATCGCCATCATGCTGGTGGCCGGGCGCCGCGTGCTGCCCTGGTTGTTGTGGCAGATCTCGCGCACCGGCTCGCGCGAGCTGTTCACGCTGGCCGTGATCGTGGCTGCGATCGGCATCGCCTACGGCGCGGCGCAGCTGTTCAGCGTCTCGTTCGCGCTGGGCGCCTTCTTTGCCGGCATGGTGATGCGCGAGTCCGAGTTCAGCCATCGGGCGGCGACAGAATCGCTGCCGCTGCGCGACGCGTTCTCGGTGCTGTTCTTTGTCTCGGTTGGCATGCTGTTCGAGCCGGCGATCCTGTTGGAGCAACCGGTCCATGTGCTGGGCGTGGTGACCATCATCATCTTCGGCAAGTCGCTGGCGGCCTTCGGCCTGGTGCTGGCCTTGCGCTATCCGCTCAACACGGCGCTGACGGTTTCGGCCAGCCTGGCACAGATCGGCGAGTTCTCCTTCATCCTGGCCGGCTTGGGCCTGTCGCTCGGACTGCTGCCCGCCGAGGGCATGAGCCTGGTGCTGGCCGGCGCGCTGATCTCGATCGCGCTCAATCCGCTGCTGTTCGCGGCCGTCGAGCCGCTGCGGCGCTGGATTCTGCAGCGCTCGGCGCTGGCGCGCCAGCTGGAGCAGAGAACCGACCCCTATGCCGAACTGCCGACCAGCACCGAGCGCAAGTACCTGCAAGGACAGGTGGTGCTGGTGGGTTATGGCCGGGTCGGCAAGCGGATTGCCGAGGCCTTGGAGGCGAGCGGCATTCCCCATGTGGTGGTGGAGCAGAACCGCGAGCTGGTCGAGGACCTGCGCCAGCAGGGCAAGGTGGCCGTATCGGGCAATGCGGCCGATCCGGTGGTGCTGGTCCAGGCCCATGTGGCCGAGGCCGCGATGCTGGTGGTGGCAACGCCTGATCTGTTCAACCTGCGTCAGATGGCAGAGACGGCCAGGACGCTCAATCCCGGTATCGAGATCGTGCTGCGCACGCACAGTGAGGATGAGTCGGTGCTGCTGTGCAAGGATGGCATCGGCAAGGTCTTCTTTGGCGAGGAGGAACTGGCCAAGGGCATGACCCACCATGTGCTGGAACGCCTGGGAGCGCAAGCCAGTCCAGGCGAAAAAGCCCCGGCGTCATCCCATGGCTGAACCCGCCGGATCACCACAGCCGGTATCGGCTGATCTGTTCGTCAGGGCACGGAATCAGTCCCGGCCTTCATGACGGATGCGAGCGGATGCTCCACGCCTGCGCCAGCGACACCACGCTCCCAATGACCAACAAGCTCGGCGGCTTCACGCCGTACCGTTCGGCGGTGCTCGCCAGATCGCACAGGCGAGTGGGGAAAATGGCCTCTTGCGGCCAGGTCGCCTTGTAGACCAGTGCTGCCGGGGTGTTCCCTGGCAGTCCCGCAGACTGGAGTCTGGACGCGATGGTTTCCAGACCGGTCACGCCCATGTAGATCACCACAGTTTGCCCGGACTGGGCCAGTGCTGGCCAATTCAGTTCGACCTTGTGATCTTTCTGGTGGCCGGTGACGAAGACGCAGCTCTGGGCATGATCGCGGTGTGTCAAGGGAAAGCCAAAACTGGCCGCTGCACCCAGGGCAGCCGTGATGCCAGGCACGATTTCGACCGGAATCTGGTGTTGCAGCAGCCGATCCATTTCCTCGCCGCCGCGCCCAAACACGAACGGGTCGCCGCCCTTGAGACGTACCACCCGCCGCCCCTGCTGCGCCAGCCGCACCAGCAGCTGGCAAATCTCGTCCTGCGGCAAGGTGTGGTTCCCGGCGGCCTTGCCGACGTAGAGGCGTTGCGCTTGTGGCGGCGCCAGGTCCACGATACCTGGACCGACCAGGTTGTCGTACACCAGCACTTCGGCCATCTGCAGGCGACGCCAGGCGCGCAGGGTCAGCAGCTCCAGATCACCCGGGCCAGCGCCCACCAGCGACACCGTGCCTCTGGCCTGTTCTGACAGCACCGGCATCATGACGAGGGCCCCTGGTGAAACACGAGGTCTTGCACGGGCTGCCCACCCACGAAATGTTGTTCGATGATGCGGTCCATGTTGTCGGGGGTCACGTTGTAGTACCAGGTGCCGTCAGGCTGCACGCACATCACCGGGCCGCCCTTGCAGGCCGCAAAGCAGTTGACCCGGCTGCGCTTGACCCGCAGCTCGCCTTGGTCCAGCCCGGCCGCCTTGAATTTTTCGCCCAGGCTGTCGAACAAGGCTTGCGCTGCACCGTCCTGGGTGCAGCGCGTTCCGGTGCACAGCAGCAGGTGACGGTGGTAGTTACCGATCTTGGGTTTTTCCACCGGATGGCTCATGCGTTTTCCTCGGATTCCACCGCGGTTGCTGTCACCGGCTCCATCAGGGTGGAACGGATGTAGTCGGCAGGCAGCCGGTGGCGTGCGGCCAGGGTATCGATGTCCAGTCCCTCGGCGTGTTCGGCCTGCAAGGTGTCAAGCCAGCCCAGCAGGCCGGTGGACAGGGATCGGCCGCGTTTTTCCCCGTCACGGGTGTCTCCGCCCTGTTCCAGGTCGTACTTGTTGGCATAGCCGCGAGGCGTCACCATCAGCCCGTGGCGTACGAAGGTATTGCTGTTGCCAATCAGCACCGTGGTCAGCATGCCGATGTCGGCCTCGGTCATCTGGTCGAGGGTGGTGAACAGGATCTGTTCCCGTCGGCGGTAGGCGCTCTTGACGATTGCCACTGGCGTGTCCGGGCGGCGGTGACGCAGGAACAGACGCTGGGCTTCGACGATCTGTCGGGTACGCCGGCCGCTCTTGGGGTTGTAGAGCGCGACCACGAAGTCGGCCATGGCTACCGCATCGAGGCGCCGCGCGATGGTGGGCCAGGGGGTGAGCAGGTCCGACAGCGAGATGGCGCAGAAGTCGTGCGTCAGCGGTGCGCCGACCAGCGCCGCGCAGCTGTTGAGCGCCGAAGCACCCGGGATGATTTCCACCTGCACCGGGTCGTCGGGAGTCCAGCCGGCCTGGAACAGCACCTCGTAGGTCGGGCCGGCCATGCCGTAGACGCCCGCGTCGCCGGACGAGATCAGTGCCACCTTCTTGCCTTGCCGGGCCGCATCCAGCGCGCTGACCGCGCGGTCCAGCTCTTCGGTCATGCTCTTGCGGATGATTTCCTTGCCTTCGAGCAGATCCGCCACCAGCTTGATGTAGGTGACATAGCCGATGACGGTGTCGGCCTCCTGGATGGCCTGGCGCGCGCGCGCCGTCATGTGGGCTTCGCTGCCGGGACCGATGCCGACCAGCATGATCTTGCCGGCCGTGGACGCGGCGTCAGGAATGGGGGATGGGGTCGTCATGCGTGCTTTCCTTGCTGCAGGGGTAGGGGGGGCGGGAGAAATCCGGCGGGCGATCGACACGGTGGCGTTCTTGCCGTCCGCGCCCCGCCATTTGTGCTTTTCCAGGCACAGGGCAGTGGGTGGGGCTGGGTGATCAGGCGCACCAGCAGCCAGCAAGGCAGCTGCCTCGCTCACCGATGGCGTGCCGGTGTGGCGCAACACCGTGGCACTGGGGTTGGGCACAGGCACCGCGGCCAGTGCGGCCGCCGGGTAGAAATGGATGGCACAGTTCAGCTGCAGGGCCAGGGACAGCAGACCGGGTTCGTCGGCCTTGAGGTCGATGCTGGCCAGCGTCGCTACCGCGTTCACGCTGGCCCCCAGTTGTTGCAGCGCCTGGGCGACCGCCTCTTGCAGCGTGGCCAGTGCGGTACCCCGATCGCAACCGAGTCCCAGCACCAGGGTATGGTCGGTCTGGGGCGTCACGCGCGGACCTCATCGGCAGGGATTGCAGGCTCCAGCGGCGGGCGGTACACCACAAGGCGCTCGGCCCATTGCTGCCAATGCGCCGCCGGAATGTCGGCCTGGGTCACCCACAGCACCGCGCGATGGTGTTCTGGCCGCACCTGTTCCCAATGCTCCAGGCATTCGATGTTGGCTGGCAGGGGGGTGGCACGGGTCCACCAGTGGCGGCTGCCGGCCTGCTGGACGAAGGCGATCGGTTCGCCATTGACCACATGCGCCGACACGCGGGTGATGTTGATCTTGGGCGCCTCGACCCGCCAGCCCAGGTGGCGACCCAGTATGTCCACCGGAATGGTCTTGCCGACATCGGACGCGGTTGTCAGCACGGCGGTGGCGCCGAGCAGGTCAGCCACGCGTTCGCTCATGGCGTTGGCGCCACCGACATGGCCCGACAGCACCGGAATGACGAACTGACCCGCATCGTCGACCACGGTCACGCCCGGGTCTTCGTCCTTGCCTTTGAGGTGGGAGGCGATCAGCCGAACCACGGCCCCGAGCGAGACCAGGAACACCAGCTGGTCGTACTGTGCGAACAGGCGGGGGATTTCGTCGCGCAAGGCGCCTGCGTAGGCATGCACCGGCTGTGGCAGGTCGGCAAAGGTGGCAGAGAACTTGCTCGCGCTGCAGACATGGGCCTGCGGCAGATCGCGTGCCAGGCGCGCGGCCAGCGCCGCGCCATGCCTGGTGATGGCAACCAGGCAGATCCGGTGCTCGACCTCGGTCAGTGCGGGTGCCGACAGCACCACGGTGGTCTCTGCACTCATGGCGTCACTTCCTCCTGCGCCACGGGGACGGTGCCCAGGCTGGTCTTCTTCAGGCAGCCCCTGATCCGTTCACCGCGCACGCGGTGCGGGTTCTTCACGATCAACAGGGACAGATAGCTGACCCGCTGACCGCGCAGGGCCAGCAGGTCAGCGCCGGACAGGCGCCGTTCATCCTCGGCTCCGACGCGTTCGATGAAATGTGCATGGGCCAACAAACCCTTGTCTTCCAGCCAGGTCAGCAGCTCGTCCAGCAGGGGCTTGATCTTCATCAACACCAGGGTGTCGAAGTCGTGCAGCAGCCGGTCCACCGCACCAACGCCATAGGCTGCCGGCACGATGGCGACCGTGTCGTCCTGCTCGGCGAACGGCTCACCGACATCGGCACAGGCGGCGGTGAAGGAGTTCACGCCCGCGATCACCTGCAGCGGCAAGTCAGCGTCGAGCGCGCGCAAGGTGCGGGCCAGGTGGCCGAAGGTGGCGTAGGTGCTGGCATCGCCCTCGACCAGGAACAGCACATCGCGTCCGGCTTGCAGCCAGGGCAACACGGTGTGGGCGGCTTTCAGCCAGGCCCGCGCCAGTTTTTCGCCATCGTGCGTCATGGGAAACAGCAGCTGCGCGTGGTCGGCCGGCGGAACCAACCCGGCTCGGGTCACGATGTCCAGCGCGTAGCTGGGCGTCTTGCCGCTGCGCGCGGGATAGACCCACACGGTGTCGCGGCGCTGCAAGGCGGCCCAGGCGGCACGGGTGATCAAGCCCGGAGCGCCCGGACCCAGGGAGACGCCCCACAAAGTGCCTCGGCGGGGATGTTCAGCTTCAGTCATGTGCGGGCCTCTGAGGTTCGGGTTTGTGGGCGCAGACCAGCCATACCGGGTTTTCGGCCGCCATGCGGTGCATGTGCAGAATCGGCTTGCTGCGGGAGGCCTGCAGTTGCAACACGTCCCATGACAGCTCGGCCGCAGCCGCAGCGCCTTGCAGCGTGGCGGTGGCCGTGGCCAGGTTTTCCAGGGTGACGAAGTTCATCACGAGATGTCCGCCCGGGCGCAAGCGGCGCAGCACGAGGTAGATGAGCTCGGCCAGTTCGCCGCCCGAGCCGCCGATGAACACGGCGTCCGGGTTGGGCCAGTGGTCCAGCTGCTGCGGTGCCTTGCCCAGTGCCAGGCTGTAGTTGCTGACGCCGAAGGCGGCATGGTTGCGCGCGGCAATCGCATGGTCGGCCTCGTTCTTCTCGATCGCATACACATGGCCCTTCGGGCAGAGCCGTGCCGCCTCCAGTCCCACCGAGCCCGAGCCGGCACCGATGTCCCAGACCACGCTGTGGGCGCGCAGTTGCAGCCTGGCCAGGCTGACCGCGCGCACCTCCTGCTTGGTGATCAGACCCTTGTCGGGCTGGCGTTGCTCGTAGGCGCTGTCCGCCAGCCCGATCTGCACTGGCATGGGCCGCGGCCGAGTCCGCCACAACAGCACCACGTTCAGCGCCGGAAAAGCCATCTGGGCGGCGTCCGATGGCGCCAGTTGCGACCACACCCGTTCAGTGGCTTGCAGCAGGTCGGCGGCGACCGCGAGCTGGAAGTCGTCGCCCAGTCCCTCGGTCAGCAGCAGACGGGCCAGCCGGTCCGGGCTGTTGGCCGGGCTGGTCAGTACCAGCAGGCGCTCCTGCGCGCGCACGGCCTGCGCCAGCGGGTACAAACCATGCTCGGGGCGGCTACCGCGCGACCATTCTCCGGCGTCCTTGCCGTGGACCGACAAGATGGCGGCGTCCTGCCACGCCAGGCCGACTCGCGCGCAGGCCAGCTGCAGGGTGGACAGGTTGGGCAGGATTTCCAGCGCATCAAGGCACAGCTGCTGCGCCAGGTAGGGTGCAATGCCATGGCACAGCGGGTCACCCGTGGCCAGCACCACGCAGGCCTGGTTCGCGGCCCGGGCCGCGCGTATCCATTCGGGCAAGGCGCCGAGCTGTCCTGTCAGGTCATGCAACACCACGCCGGGTTTGCATTCGCGTGCGAACAGCGCCAGGGTGCGGCTGCCGCCCACCACGACATCGGCGGTGCGCAGGTGGGCCAGTGCGGTGGCGCTCAGGCTGGCCACCCCGTCGTCGAGCACGCCGATCACGCGGCAGGGGTTGGGATCTTGGCGCAGGGAGTGGCTGGTCATTCGGTGTCGAAGTCCGGGTGCTGGATATGGCCAATGCCGGTGCGCCCGGCAGTGACGGGCGAGGCGCCTTCATCGGCCAGAGCCGACCACAGGTCGGCCACTTTCTGGCCGGCAAAGTCACACACCAGCACCCGCAACTGGAAGGCGTTGCCGTAGCGCTCAGGCGCGGTCAGGGTGTCGATGGCGGCTTGCGCCAGTGCGTGGTGAAAGGCTGGGCCCAGTCCGCGCTCCACCATCAGCTCGGCGCCAAAGCGCGCGGTTTCAGCCTGTGCGATGGCCTGGCAGTCCGCCTCGCTGGCACCAATGTCGCGCGCCAGGCGAGCGACGAGATCGGTGTCGACCTCGGCGCGATTGGCGTGGGTGATGGTTTCGCCCTGGGCGATCTTGGTGAGCTTGCCCACCATCACGCCCAGCACCACCAGGCGGATGCCTTGCGCCACCACCTCGTCGAGGGCGTAGCGCAGGAAATCGCCCATCTGCACGAAACAGGCTGCCGGCAATTCGGGACGCTGCTGGCGCAGCTCGGTCATGGCAAAGCTTTCAGTGCGCCCGCCCGTGGTCAGGGCCACCATGCCATGACCCAGCGTGGCCGCCACCTGGATGCCCTGGACCACGCTGGCGCGCCAGGCCGCCGTCGAATAGGGTTTGACGATGCCCGTGGTACCCAGGATGCTGATGCCGCCCAGGATGCCCAGGCGCGCGTTGGTGGTCTTGCGGGCCATGTCCTGGCCCCCTGGCACGCTGATGGTGATTTCCAGTCCGTGCTCGGCCAGCAGGCCCGGGGCCGCTTCGCGGATGTTGTCCAGGATGTTCTGCCTGGGCACCGGATTGATGGCAGGACCGCCGACCTCCAGGCCAAGGCCCGGCATTGTCACCGTGCCCACGCCTTCGCCGGCGCGGTAGAGCAGGGTGCCTGGCTGGTGTGGCAGCAAACGCAAGTCGACGGTCAGGTGGGCACCGTCGGTGCAGTCCGGATCGTCGCCGGCGAACTTCACCACCACCGCATGCGCGGTTCGCTCGTCGCAGCGGCCATCCTGCACCGCAAAAGATATCCGGCTGCCGTTGGGCAGCAGGCTTTCAATCTCGGCGGGTACCTGGCCCTGAGCCAGCCCGATGGCCGCCGCTCGTGCCGCTGCGGCTGAACAGGCTCCGGTGGTGAAGCCGGTGCGCGTGCCGCGCGGGGAGTTCTTGTCCATCATGCGGTGTCAGGCCTGGGCGGATGTCAGGGTTTTCTGACGCGCTTCGGCCAGCGCCAGCAAGGCATGCAATGCCGCCACCACCAGGGTCGAGCCTCCCTTGCGGCCCCGGATCACGATCCAGGGCACCGCGTCGAGTTCAGCCATCAGGTCTTTCGACTCCGCGGCAGAGACGAAACCCACCGGCATGCCCACCACCAGTGCGGGGCGCACACCTTCCTCGCGAATCTGGCGCACCAGTTCGATCAAGGCCGTGGGCGCATTGCCAATGCCCACGATGGCGCCGTCGAGCAAGCCCTGGCGCCGGGCCTTGCGCATGGCCTGCACCGCACGGGTGGTGTTTTCGGCCTGCGCCTGGGCAATCACATCGGCATCGCTGATGAATTGATGGGCGTGCATGCCAAAGTGGGCCAGCCTGGGGGCCGACAGGCCCGAGCAGATCATCTCCACATCGGCCACCACGGGCGTGCCGCCGCGCAGCATGGCGGCGATGCCGGCGCTCACCGCCTCGGGGTGAAAGTCGGTCAGGCCGTTGAACTCGAAATCGGCATTGGCGTGGATCATGCGTCGCACGATCGGCCACTGGACTTCGGTGTAGCGGTAGGACCCCGCCTCGGCGTCAATGATGGCGAAGCTGTCATGCTCGATCGCCTGTCCGGCGCTCGTCAGCTGTTCGGTGACGGTATTGACCGTGCTCATGCCAGGGCCTCCGCCAAGGCGCCCTGCAACAGCACCGGGACGGCCTGTTGATGGGTGTGCGCATGGGAATGCCCATGCCCGAGGTCATGGGCAAGTTCGCGCAGGCTGCAGCCGTCGCAAGGCATCTTGCTGTCGGGCTTGCCAGCTTGAAGGTCCGCAGCGCGCTGCTCCAGCAGCTCGAAGATTTCAGGCTCCAGGCCGAACTGCGTGCCGCAGGCAAAACGCATCTGCGGGTACTGGCCGCGCAAGTGTTCCACCTGGCGCTGGATGCGCTGCATCAAGGTACCGGTGTAGAGGTAGTACGGCAGCACGATCACCTGCTTGATGCCGAGCAGGGCCTGACGCTGCACCACCCGTTCCAGCCTGGGGTAGGTGATGCCGGTGAAAGCCAGGTCGACCAGCTCGTGGTCAGTTTCCTCCTGCAGCCAGCGCGCCATCTTGGCCATGTCGCCGTTGGCGGCACGGTCCGACGAGCCACGCCCCAGCAACACCACCCCGGTGGTGGTGGGGTCAGGCATGTCCAGCGCAGCCATGGCCTGGCGCAGGCGACGCCTGAGGATGAGCAGGATCGGATCGCAAGCGGTCAGATGCGGTCCGTACAGGTACTCCACGCCCGGCGCGTGCTCGCGCGCGTGTTCGATCGCCTCCGGGATTTCCATCTTCACATGGCCAGCCGCGTTCAGGATCAAGGGCAGCACCAGCACCCGGCGGGCACCCTGTGCCGCCGACACCAGGCCGTCGTGCAGCGAGGGCGAGGCGAATTCGATGAAGCACAGCTCGATGCGCCAGTCCGGGCGGCGCGCACGCCATTGCTCGACAAAGACCTGGATTTCCTGATTGCCCGATGCCTCGCGGGAACCGTGCCCCACGAGAAGAAGGGTGTCTGTCGTGCTGCTCATGCAATGGCCTTTCTGAAACGGTGGGTGAAAGCGGGGTCGTACAACTTGGAGCGGACCAGCTGGTCCCAGCTGGCAGCGCCCAGCGTCGGGCTGGCGATGACCATGGCCTGGCTGACAATGCCCGCGTCGCGGCAACGCTGCTTGATGTCGGCCAGGGTGCCGCGCACGATGCGTTCTTCCCCGGGCCAGCTGGCCTTGTGGACCACCAGCATGGGCGCAGCATCGGGCCAGCCGGCGGACCGCAAACCGGCCTCGACCTTGTGCAACAAGGTGATCGACAGGAAGATGCACAGCGTGGTGCGATGTGCCGCCAGCGCGGCCAGGTCTTCCCCGGGCGGCATCGGAGTACGACCCTCGACGCGTGTGAAGATCACGCTCTGGGTCACTTCAGGCAGAGTCATCGATTCCCCGGCCGCCGCCATCGAAGCCATCGCCGACGACACGCCGGGCACCACCGCCCAGGCGATGCCGGCGGCCGTCAATGGCCGGGTCGTCTCGATCAAGGCACCGTACAGCGCCGGGTCGCCGGTCTGCAGGCGCACCACCGTCGGGTGCTGGTGGGCTTGTTCCGTGAGCCATTGCGTCATCTGCTCCAGCGTCATGTCCTTGGAGTCCCGGATCAGGCAAGCCGCCGGGGCGTAGCGGGTCGCCGCCTGGTCGACCAGCGAGCCGGCGAACAGCACTGCGCCAGCCTGCTCCAGCAGCCTGCGGCCCTTGACGGTGATGAGTTCCGGGTCGCCGGGGCCGGCGCCCACGAACCAGACGGTGCCGGTAGTTGCGGGGATCATAAAAATCGGGGCTCTGAAAGAATGGAGGAAAACGGATGGCCGATGCCAATGCGGGCAGGAGGCAAGGTGGCCAGCAACGCCTCGACGCTGCGTGGCGCCGTCTGCTCGGCGATCCAGCCCCGCTCGGTCAGCGCCGCATGCAGGCGCAGGACCAGCGGCAAGGGTTGTACTGCGACACGCAAGGCCTCGGTGTGCTGAGGCAGGTCGGCAGCCGGGAACGACGCGCTGCAGCGGCCGGCTGCCAGCAGGTGGATATCGTCCGCCCAGCGATAGGCAAAGTCCACATCGTGCGAAGTCAGCACCACGGTGACACCCTGGTCGATCAATCCGTCGAGCAAGACCGCCAGCTCATGCTGCATCTCTGCGTCCAGCCCGGCCATCGGCTCGTCGAGCAGCAGCACCCGGGGTTGCATGGCCAGCACCCCGGCGATGCAGACGCGTTTCTTCTGGCCGAAACTCAGCTCCTGCACTGGCCGGTCGACATGCTCGGCCATGCCGACCGCCAACAGGGCTTGCACCACCAGCTGTCGCACCTGGCGTTCGTCCAGCCCCAGATTGAGCGGACCAAACGACACGTCCTCGTACACGTTCGCGGAAAACAGCTGCCGGTCGGGGTTCTGGAACACCAGCCCCACTTCCTGCCGCACCCGCTGCAAGCCTTGACGTCGGTAGTCGATCGGCTGCCCCCGAAAATGCACCTGGCCAGCCTGAGGGCGCAACAGCGCGTTCAGGTGTTGCAGCAAGGTCGTCTTGCCCGCGCCGTTGGCGCCCAGAATGGCGTGGCGGGCCGCAGCACGCAAACGCAAGGAACAATGCTGCAGGCCAGCACGCCCGTCGGGGTACACATGCCCGACCTCGATCAATTCCAGCACGGCGGTCATACCGACAGTCTCCAGGCCAGCAGCAACACCCCCACCCCGGCGGCACTGCCCAACGCAATGTGGCGACCAGCGTGGACAAACAGGGGAGTCAAGAAGCGCAAACTGCCATCGCTGCAGCGTGCCTCGGCAGCCGTTTGCAGACCGCGTGCCCGAAACGCCACCTGGGCGGCCAGATTGCCCACCAGCAGTCCCATCGAACGCAGCGACCGCACCGGGCTGCTGAACCCGAGCCGGGCCGATTGAGCGGCCAATGTGTCGCGGCTGGCGTCGGCCAACACGAACAGCAGGCGGTAGCACAGCACCATCAGATCCAGCAACACCTCGGGACAGTGCAGCCGGCGCAACAAGGCCAGCAGATGCGACAAGGGCGTGGTGAGCACCAGTGCCAACAAGGCTGACAGCGCCGCCAGGGCACGAGCGCTGACCATCACAGCCGGCGCCAGCGCGGCCAGATCCAGGCGCAACGCCCAGCCCGCCTCGGCAGACCAGGCGATGGAACCGAGCAGGGACAGCACAGACAGCGCCAGGAAACCCAGCGGGGCAGCCGCCACGCGCAGGTACCAGCCCAGGCGCACGCCAGCACCTAGCCATGTCGCCATGAAGCAGGCCCCCGCCACAGCCAAGGCTGCAGCAGGTGTTTGCGCCAGATAGGCCGCTGCCAGCCCCGCCAGGGCAAAAATGCCTTTGGCTGCGGGCGTCACGGCGTACCAGCGGTTGTGGTGCGCCGAGCGCTCAACAATCCACACGGGACGGGATCGGATCAGGCTGGCGAACTGGCTGAGACTGGCGCAGCGCATGCCGGGTGACCGACACACCAAACCAGTAGCCGATGAAACCAGCCCCCAGTGCCGCTTGCAGGGCAAACAGCAAGGATTCGATCTCGCTGCTGGCCGGTTGCCACAGGGGCTCGAACCAGGCCAAGTAAGCCGGCGCCAGGGCCAGGATCATGTCTTGTGCCTGGCGGTCCGAACCGGCGAACCATTCGGTTCCGGCTGCCGGCTCGATGCCGGCCACCCACCACAGCGGCAAGATGGTCAGGCCCAACAGGGCGGCCACGATCAGCAGATTGGATCTTTTCATGCCCGGCCTCCCGTCGCCGGGAACAGCCGCATCTGGCTCAGTTCATCCGGGTGGTAGCGGCGCAAGGCCTTGACGACCAGAACGGTCAGCAAGCCCTCGCTGATGGCCAGCGGGATTTGCGTCAGCGCAAAAATGCCAGCGAACTTGGCCAAAGAGCCCGCGGCACCTCCTACCGGATCGGGAAAGGCCCAGGCCAGTTGCAGCGAGGTGGTCAGGTAAGTCGCCAGGTTGCCCAGGCAGGCCCCCAGAAAGACCGCTCCGATCCAGGGCAGACCGAATAAGCGCAATAGCCGGAACAGGCCATGGGCCACGAACGGGCCGACGATGCCCATGGCAAACAGATTCGCTCCCAGGGTCGTCAATCCACCGTGCGCCAGCAGCAAAGCCTGAAACAGCAACACGACAAACGCAATCGGCACCATGACCCAGGGACCGAACAGCAAGGCACCCAAACCTACGCCGGTCGGGTGTGAACTGCTGCCAGTGACCGAAGGCAGCTTGAGCGCGGACAGCAGAAAACTGAACGCGGCAGCGACACCGAGCAACATGCGCCGCTCAGGGTGTTGGCGAATGTCGCGGCGTACCGCATGAAGGCCGTAGGCCAGAAAAGGGGTAGCTGCTACCGACCAGCCGAGCGCGTGCTCGAGTGGCAGGAAACCTTCCATGATGTGCATTCGAAACCTCCCGTCGAATGTTGAAAAAACACCAAACGGAGGACGAATGCAAACAACAGACCTGGGCGAAGCTAGGCCTGTCGAAGCAGTTTCCCATCACCCCGGGGAATGGTGCTGACATTTTTCGGGCCGGTATTCTGGCTCGCCTTCATCCTTCTCCGCGCCTTCCCATGTTCGTGAACACAGTGGCAGTGGGCAGAGTCGTCTGGCTTACAGCAGCGGGGGCTGCGCCGGAATGACTGCAATGGCAGTGTCACCGGCTTCCCGTTTAACGTGGTTCATGGATTTGAACAACGCACCCGAATTTTTATCGTAACACGAAATATAGGGTGCAGCGCCACAACGAAGACCTGCGGGAACGGCTGGGGTAGGGTCGAGCCATGAAAAAAGCACTCAAGCGGTGCGCATTGAGTGCTTTAGTCTGGTGGATCGTAGTGGGATCGAACCACTGACCCCCACAGTGTGAATGTGGTGCTCTACCCCTGAGCTAACGATCCGCGCAGGCCTTGTGGCTTGCTGGGTGTGGTGGGCGATACATGGATCGAACATGTGACCCCTGCAGTGTGAATGCAGTGCTCTACCGCTGAGCTAATCGCCCTTGGCTGCTTTCCGGAGGAAGACAGTCAGGTTTTTTCTGGTGGGTAATACATGGATCGAACATGTGACCCCTGCAGTGTGAATGCAGTGCTCTACCGCTGAGCTAATCACCCGAAGCCGATATTCTATGTCGAAAATCCGCCCGATCCGGGAGCGGTGCCAAATTTTTGCGGCTGATCAGGGCAGGGCGCTTGTCAGTCTTCCTGCCGGGCCTGCTCGAGCGCCTGCAGCGCTCCGACGCGCCGCTTGGCGTCGCCGTGGTAGTACATGCGCACCGTGATGGCCGGGTCCTTGTGGCCCAGCCGTTCGGCCGCGTCGGCGATCGGGAAATGGCCGTTGATCGCTTCCGAGGCGCCCGAATGCCGGAACCAGTGCGGCGAGACCTGGCGCAGCCGTTCGGCCAGCGACTGGACCTCGAGATCGGCCGGGTTCGGGTGCGACTCGAGCAGCCAGTCGGCGGCGGCCGTTCCGAGGTCCTTGACTTCGCCGAACAGGGCGCGCGGCGTCATCGAGGGGTAATGATTGGCGCTGCGCCGCAGCGAGACCACGGCTGGGATGTCGGTTTCCTGGCGCTGCGGCAACGCGGGCAGGCCCAGCGCTTCACGGTAAGCCATCAGTTCCTGCATGACGGCGGGCGTGATCTCGATCGCGCGCACCTTGCGGCCCTTGCCATGGACCGAGGCGAACCAGACGCCGCCGCGCTGGCGGATGTCGCTCATGCGCAAGCCAGACAGTTCCGAGATCCGCATCCACAGGTTGAACAACGCGACCGTGATCCAGCGCAGCCGGATCGCACGCTGCTGCTGGGTCTGGGTCTCGGCCTGGGCCAGCAGGCGGTCGGTAGCCGACAGCATGCGCAGGTAGGCGTTGGGCTCGAAGACGCGGTCGGTCTTGGCGTCCTGCTTGACGATGAAGCGCCCCAGGTCGGAAAAGGGGTTGAAGTCGAGCAAGGCCTGGTCCTGGGCCGAGCGCTTGGTGTTGTTGAACTTGTAGAGCGAGGACAGCGACGCGATGGCCTGGGCCACCGAGCGCGGCGACTTGGCTCGCGCAAACGGGTTGCTGGCGACGCCGAAATGGTTCGGCAGCGCGCGCGGACCGTGGTCCTGCCAGAACGGTGCCGGCGCCAGGCGGGCGAGCTCGAACTGACCCGATCCGGAGGCCAGCAGCGCGGAGTTGCGCGAGCGCTCGGCATCCAGCGGCTCGTGCGTCAGCGCGCGCAGGAAATCATGGGCGTCAATCGGACCGGCGCGCAGCAGCAGGTCGGCGTGGTAGCCGTGGGTCTGCTCGAGGAAATAGAGCCAGTAGGCGGCGATGCGCTGGTAGGCCCGGTGCGTGTGCGGGCTCTTGCGCCGGAACGGTTCGAGCCAGTTGCCGACCGCCGTCAGGTCGAACAGCAGCCCGGGCGGCTGCTGGCCGGCGCCGGCGGGAATGACGAAGCCGTCCAGCACGAGTTCTTGGGATTGCGCGGTGTTTTCAGGCATTTTCTGCAGTGGTTCTGGCGTGATTCTGGCTCTTGGGAACGTTGGATCGATTGTGCCGTGTTTACCTGGGCTGACTCCCCTGCCGGATAAGATCCTAGTTCCGATAATTCACATTAACAGAAACAAGGAGGATGCAAAGGTACTTATATTACGTATGACGTCAATAAAATACGTAAAATGCCGGGCAATCAAACCAGTAACGCAAAACCGGCAACAGAGCCGGAAAACCCATGAACCAAGCCACCGACCCCCTGATCGAAAACAGTCCCGCTGCCAGCGACCCGGAAACGCAGCTGCGCCAGGGCTTGCTGGCCTTGTTGACGCCGCTGGCGGCGCAACAGGTCACGGCGCGCGAGGCCTATGCGTCGATGACGCGGCTGGTGGCCCGGCTCGAGGGCGATGTGCCGACCGGGGCCCGGCTGGTCGGACTGCTGCAGCTGTTCAACGCCCAGCGACCGGCAGGCTTGCCGGCAATACCGGTCGGCACCGCCGGTGTGGCGCAGGATTGCGTGGCGGCCTATCGGCGCAGCCTGGTGCGGGCCAATACCCTGGGCGTGGCGCACCCGGCGCTGCCGGCCGACATGGTCGAGGGGCTGAATCGCTGGCTCGAGCGCCTGCTCGACCTCATGAAGGACGAGATCCGCCGCCCCTACGAGGCCGAGGCGGTGCAGTTGCGCGCACAGTTGGCCGCCGAACTGGCCGCCCAGCAGCAAGCCGCCGAGGCCGAACGGCAGTCGGCACGCGAGGCGTTGCGGGCACTTGAATCGCGGCTGGAGCAAAGCCAGCAGCAGACCGTGGCCCTTGAGCAACAGAATGCCGCGCAAGCGCTGCGCCTCGACGAGTTGCAGGCCGCCCTGGTTCGGTCTGAGGCGGAAAACCGCGCCTCGGCCGAACGCGCTGCCGTGCTGCAGTCGCGGCTAGACCAGTCCGCCGAGCGCCTGGGCCAGCTCGAGCTGTCGCTGCGCCAGGCTCAGGCCGCTGGTGACGAGGAACGCCGGCAACGCCTGCTGTCTATCGACACCGCGCGCGTGGTCGAGCGCGAGCTCGCGGGCGAAAAGGAAAAGCGCAAGGCCGCCGATGCGCTGACCCGCACGCTGGAGAAATACCTCGAGGAGGAAAAAGTCCGGGCTGCCGTCCTGCAATCCGCCCTGAGCGAGGCCCAGCGCCAGCCAGTATCGATGGCCGCTGAGCCCGTCAAGTCGAACCAGGCCCGGCTCAAGCCGTCACGGCGCTCGGCTCCTGCTGCCACGCCGGTGCGCAGAAAGACCTTGCGCTGATGGATCTCACCAGGTCGGCGGCCCGAGCTTGGCGCGCAGCGCCCGGTTGATCAGGTCGGCCACATCCTGGCGCTCGGCCGTGCGGGCGAAGTCGCGTGCGCTGAGTCCCTGCTGGTTGCGCAGCGTGACATCGGCACCGGCATCGATCAGCAGCTTGACCGTTTCCGTATTGCCGTAGCGCGCCGCCATCATCAGCGGCGTGGTGTCGTTGGGTGATGCTGCGTCGATGTAGGCATGGTGCTCGAGCAGCAGCGCAACCATCTCGACGCTGGCCGGGGCTGAATGGGTGGCGGCGTAATGCAAGGGCGTCCAGCCCGGCTGGTTGACTTCGGCACCCTGCCCGATCAGCTGCTTGAACAGTCCGACATGGCCGCGCAGCGCGGCCAGCATCAAGGCGTTTTCTCCGTTGGCGCTGAGGGCATCGAGGTCGATCCCGGGCTGGGCGAGCAGGAATTCGGCGGCCCGCAGCGAGTCCGAGCGCAGCGCCAGCAGCAAGCCGGGCTGACCGCCCTCGTCCCGGGTATTGAAGTCAAAGCCCTGGCGCTGGAGCCGGCGCAGCGCGTCGACCCCGTCATTGCGCAAGGCATGCAGGAAATCCTCGTAGGACCCCGCCGCGGCAGGCAAGCCGATGCCAACCCCCAGCAGTGCCGCGGCCAGCTGCCAGACAGCCCGGCGCCGGCCTGGGTGAGCGGGTCGATCAAGCACGCCGGGCAAGGCCAGTGGGGCGATAGGCCGGGCTCGGGTCTGGCGGATGAGGAAGTCGGACATCTCGGTGCGCACCTGTCAGGAATGCCAAGGTAAGACTGCCAAGGTTTCAGGAAGCCGCCATGCCCTGGAACAGCGCCAGCGTGTTTGCCCGGGTCGCGGCGGCGACTTGTTCGAGCGGCAACCCCTTGAGCTCGGCGAGCTTCTGCGCCACATGGGGCACATAGGCCGGCGTGTTGGTCTTGCCGCGGTACGGGACCGGTGCCAGATAGGGGCTGTCGGTCTCGATCAGGCAGCGATCCAGCGGCACGAAGCGCGCGACCTCGTGCAGATCGGTCGCGTTCTTGAAGGTCAGGATGCCCGAGAACGAGATGTAGAAGCCCAGCTCGAGCGCGGCCCGCGCGACCGCAACGCTTTCGGTGAAGCAATGGAAAACCCCGCGCGACTGCGGCAGATCGCCTGCCCCCTGGGGTCCGAAACCACCCTCTTCCCGCAGGATGGCCAGCGTGTCGTCGGAAGCGCTGCGGGTATGGATCACCAACGGCAGGTCGGTCTGGCGTGCGGCGCGGATATGGCGCCGGAAACGCTCGCGCTGCCACTCCATGTCGCCCAGGCTGCGCTCGCCCAGGCGGTAGTAATCCAGGCCAGTCTCGCCGATGCCGACCACACGCGGGCGCTGCGACAACTCGATCAGCTCCTCGACCGAGGGTTCGCGCACGCCTTCGTTGTCAGGGTGCACGCCGACCGTGGCCCAGAGCCGGTCATGAGAGACAGCGAGTTGGTGGACGCTGTCGAATTCCTCCAGCGTAGTGCAGATGCACAGCGCGCGTTCGACCTGCGCCTGCTGCATGGCTTGCAGGATCTCGGGCAGCTGGGTGCGCAGTTCGGTGAAGTTCAGGTGGCAATGGGAATCGATGAACATGTCGGGTAATCAATCAGGGGGTCAGCACCGAGCGGGCCAGGCCGGCCCACGCCTCTTGCTGCAGACCGGAATTAAAGGGATGCTCGACCGTGCGGGCCGCCTGCTGCAAGGCTTTTTGCCATTGCAGCAGCGCGGACAGCCGGGGCGGCGGCGGCAGGTCGGACGGCGGAAAGAAGCGCGGCAAGCCGCCACTGGCGACCACCATCAGGTCGTGGCAGATCTTGTGCAGCAGGTCGAGCTGGCGCGCCGGTGCCCAGTCGGCCAGCGCCGACCAGTCACCGCGCGCGATCGAGCGCGGCAGACCGGCCCAGGTCGAAGTGGAGAGCCCGAGCCGGGCCAGCGCGAGCGCCTCGTCGGGTCGGCCGCCTGCCGCCAGCAACCAGGTGGCGAGCGCCTCGCGGGATTGCGGCTTGCCAGCCAGGGACTCGTCGCCCTGCACTGCCTGCTCGAGCCAGCCGAGCGCCTCGGCCTGTGCCGGCCATTCGAGCGCATGATTCTGGCAGCGGCTGCGGATCGTGGGCAGCAGCGCATGGGCCGCTTCGGTCGCGAGCACGAAGCGCAATGCCCCCGGCGGTTCTTCCAGCGTCTTGAGCAGGGTGTTGGCCGACTCCATGTTGAGCCGGTCGGCCGGATAGACCAGTACCACCTTGGTGTTGCCGCGCGAGCGGGTGAACTGGGTGAAGGCCACCGCCTCGCGCGTGGCGTCGACGCGGATGAACTTGCCGGGCTTGAGCTCCTTCTTGTCGATCTTGTCCTGCGTGCGCTCATCGAGCGGCCAGCCGAGCTCGATCGCCAGCGTCTCGGGCATCAGCACGAACAGATCGGGATGGGTCCGCACATCGACCGCGTGGCAGCTGGCGCAACGGCCACAGGCGCCCTGCTCCGGGCTCGGCGATTCGCACAGCCAGGCCCGCGCCAGCGCCAGCGCCAGCGGGTACTGGCCCAGGC
>NZ_PVLR01000065.1 GCF_002980625.1 Malikia spinosa
GGTGAGCTGACGGATGCGGGCCTTGAAGTTGTCCAGCGCCTTGTCGGCCACCTTGCATTTGACTTCTTTACCCTTGGCCACCCACAGCGCATAGCCCAGGAACTTGCGCCCGAAGGCACTGGCCACCGCGCTCTTGGCTTCGTTGATCTGAAGCCGCAGCTTGGCGTATAGCGTCCTGAGCAGCGCCATCACCCGTTCGCCGGCCTTTCGACTGCCCACGTAGACATTACAGTCGTCGGCGTAGCGCGCGAAGCTGTAGCCTCGTGCCTCCAGCGCCTTGTCCACTTCGTCGAGCAACACGTTGGCCAGCAGCGGAGATAGCGGTCCGCCTTGCGGCGTCCCCAGTTGACGCGCGATCACCACCCCGCCATCCATGATCCCAGCATTCAGGTACGCCCGGATCAGCCGGATCACTCCGGCGTCGTTGATGCGCCTCTTGAGCCTGTCGATCAAGATGTCGTGGTTGACCCGGTCGAAGAACTTCTCCAGGTCCACGTCCACCACCACGCGCTTGCCTGACTGCACGTAGCTACGCGCGGCCTTGACCGCGTCGTGCGCCCGTCTGCCAGGCCGGAACCCGTGGCTGTGTTCGCTGAAGGTGGGGTCGATCAGGGGTTGCAGCACTTGCAGCAGTGCCTGCTGGATCAGTCGATCCAGCACCGTCGGGATGCCCAGCTCGCGCTGGCTGCCGTCCGGTTTGGGAATCATCACCTTACGTACCGGGCTCGGCCGGTAACACCCCTGCAGCAGCTCGTGACGAATTTCAGTCCAGTTCGTGCGCAACAGCTCGGCGGTCTGCTCGATATCGAGCCCGTCCACCCCGGCTGCGCCTTTGTTGGCCTTGACTCGCTTCCAAGCCGTTTGCAGGTTCTGTCTCGTCAGCGCCGCTTCCAGCAGGCCACCGGTGCCCGCCTTCGGCATTGCCGACCCTGTGCCCGGGTGTTCACTCGGCGGGCCGCAGGCTTCGTCGCTGACGAGATCACGCAAGGCTTCACCTTGCGCTTCCCCCACCCGCCCAGGTCGCCCCGGCATCTGACGCATGGCCTTCTGCATCCTCGTGTCCTCGGTCACTCACTCTCGTTCGGCCCTTCGCCGTCACCTTCTGGCCTCATCGACCCCGGCTTGAGCTACTACGACCTCTGCTGACTTCCCGCTCCGGTACAGCCGTCGCCCTTTCAGGCACAAGGCGGGATCTCCCCAGGTAAGAACGCACACCTTCATCGCACAGCCGCCGCATCTACGCCACCTCGCCTTGGTCACAAGAGCTTTGCGGTTACGTGCCCGCTCGCCCTGCCTGGCAGCACCTTCTATGCGGTTCTTGTTCATCGGCTCACGATTTATGCTCCACGCTTCCTCCCCACGCTCGGTCACCTTCACGCAGTTGCGCTTCACTTCACTCACTGTGACCAGCTCGTGGCGGGACTTGCACCCGCAGGCGTGCGCCCATGCTGGGCGCACACG
>NZ_PVLR01000066.1 GCF_002980625.1 Malikia spinosa
CAACGAGCAGGAACGCTCACAAGTCAAGCAACTGTGCGAAGCCGTGCAGCGGGCTACGGGCGAGACGGTCGAGGTCGCTTGGGCCGACCAAGGCTACACGGGCGAGCAGGCCAAGGAGGATGCGGCGGCGACGGGCATTGAGTTGCGCGTGGTCAAGCTGCCCGAGGCGAAGAAGGGCTTCGTGCTGCTGCCGCGACGCTGGGTGGTCGAGCGCAGCTTTGCCTGGCTGGCACGCTTTCGCCGTCTCTCACGCGACTTCGAGCGCATGCCTGAAGTGCTGGCATCGCTGCATTTCGTGGTGTTCGCCATCCTCATGCTGCCCAAGGCCGTGATGCTCTTGGGCGCCGGTCAAAGTTCATAACACGCTCTAGTGGGGTCGATTGACGCTGATGGTCGGCGCGCTACAAGCCCTCGTGCTTGGGTAAACGATGGGACGGCAGGTTCTATGTTTCACAAGCGAGGCTGATACGCAATGATCGCCATGCCTGCGAGAGTTACGACCACACCCACCAGATCCCAGCTGCTGGGGCGGATGCCGTCCACCGACCACAGCCAGCCCAGCGCCACCGCCACGTAAACTCCCCCATAGGCTGCATAGACCCGTCCGGACGGAGCTGCATGCAAGGTGAGCAGCCAGGCAAACGCGGCAAGGCTAAAGGCCGCTGCTGGTAATAGCAGCCAATCTGTGTCTTGACCGCGCAGCCACAGCAGCAGCAAGTAGCAACCAACCATCTCTGTGATGGCAGTGGCGATGTAAAGCAGCAGTGTTTTCATAGTGGCAATGGAAGTTTAATATTCCGTGGGTTTTAATAGGAGCAAGGTCACGTTTACCCGTCTTCGGGTCACTGTGCGTTGGATTGGGCGACAGAGGCAGCCATAATGAGCTGTTCCCGTATGGCTTTTGCTTCCTTTTTGAAGCCTGGCAGGTTCGGGATCACAACGGTCGATGCCGATGAATTGCTAGCGATCCGCGACGGGTTGGTACGCTCGCCCTTGACGAGGTATTCAAAGTGCAGGTTTGGCCCCGTGGCCGTTCCGGTCGAACCAACCGTGCCGATAGTCTGGCCTTGCTCCACGCGCTGTCCGCGCCGGACGGCGATGCGTCCGAGATGGGCATAAGCGGTGGCTGCCTGATCGGGATGTCGAATCACCACGTAGTTGCCATATCCACCTTGCCAACCCGAAAAGGTCACCACACCGTCGGCGACAGTCCGAATCGGAGTTCCGGCGGGTGCCCCGTAATCCGTTCCCTTGTGGGCTTTCTGTTCCCCCAATACCGGGTGGATGCGTGGTCCGTATGAACTGGTGATCCTGGAGAACGCCAACGGGGAGGCCAAGTAAGCCCGTCGCTGACTCGAACCATCCAGGCTGACGAATTCGCCGGTCTTGCCTGGTGCCTGATACCACATGGCCTGATGAGTCTGCTTGCCGCTCTGGATTTCGGCACCCAGCAATTGTCCGGTGAACAGGATCTCTCCATCCAGCTCAAACGCTTCGTAAACCATGCTGAAGCGTGCCCCTCGTGGCAAATCGCGCTGGAAGTCGATGTCCCCGGCAAAGGCCTCTAACGCCTGTTCAGCGATGGCATCCGGAATGCCGGCCTGCTCGGTGGCTGCATAGAACGAGGAGCGAAGAGTCAGCGAACCGAACTGAACCAGACGCCGAGGTGTCGGCTGTTCGAGCCGAGAGGTGTACTCGCCGTTTTGCCGCTGCACCACCAGTCGGCTGACGCGCTGGTTGTTCGCGTCCACCCAGCGCACCGACAAGGTTTTCAGACGCCCCGCGGGGGTTCTGGTGACAGAGGCCAGTTTGCCGGGCGCGCCCGTCAGCAACAGGCGAGATGTGGCATCGCGGGCGAGAAACATCTGTGCATCGCGATCATCAATGCCCAGCCGCCTGAGCAGGGTCTGGACAGAGTCATCACGACGGGTGGTCTGAGATTGATGAACGAGAAACTCAGGGCTCGACCCTGTGAATTCAGGCACCGCAACAGAAGCAGCCACAGGCTCCACCACTTGCCGAACTGGCAGCTGAGCTGCATCGGGCAAGGCTGGTGAGATGCCAAAGGCCACGACACCCGTACCCAGCATCAACGTGCCCAACGCCCCCATCAGAGGTCGCCGGTAGCTCTGGATCAGTGTTTTCAGTGAGGGCAGGTAAGCAGGCTTCATGACATTACAGTGGGTGGCTTCATCGAGGCGTCAAAAGGAGAGCCTCAGACGGCGGACAAAAGGATCTTGATGTCCGATGCGATCGTGATGGCGTCGGTTCCGTAGGGGGAAAACAAGCGAGCCCGACCTTCGGTGTCGAAGATGTACTTCCCTGCCGAGTGGTCCATGGTGTACGAGGTCGGGGTCGATCCCGGGACCTTCTTGAAGTAGCTCTTGAAGTCGGCCGCGACGCTCTTGAGTTCGTCAGGCCCTGGCCGCAGGGCCAGAAAGCCCGGGTCAAAGCTTGCCATGTACTCCTTCAGCAATGGCTGGGTATCCCGTTCGGGGTCCACCGTGATGAAGAGCACCTGCAGCAGGTCGCCCTGAGCACCCAGTAAGCGCTTGACCTCCGCCATGGTGGCCATCGATGTAGGGCAGACATCCGGACATTGCGTGTACCCGAAGAAGACCACCACGATCTTGCCGTTGAAGTCCTTGAGCGTTCTCACGCTACCGTATTGATCCTTGAGCCGAAGGTTCTCTGCAAAAGTGGCACCGGTCACGTCGGTACTCTTGAATTTGGCCACATCTGGTGAACAGGCCATCAGCGCAGGGACACCGGCTACGCAACCAAAGGCTATCTGCACAAAACGCCGACGGCTGGAGGTCGGTTGCGACGGTACAGGTGACAAGCGCTGTGTCATGTCACTTCCTGGCTTTGGTCACTTCTTCGGCGACGAGGGCCTTCAACTGCTTGTCACCAAAAGTTGGCAGGCTGCGACCATTGATGATGAAAGTTGGCGTTTTGGTGACATTCAAGGAGGTCAGGTCCTCGATGTCCTGCTTCAAAACCGCCTCGATTTCGGGTGTCAGGGCGTCTTTTTTCGCCTTCTCGATGTCCAGGCCTGCCTCCTGCGCTGCGCGATACGCCAGATCGATGTTGGGTTTACCGTGGTCGGCCCATTGCGGTTGAGTGGCCAACACCACCTCTAGCACAGGCAGGTATTTGTCTTGTCGTTTGGCGGCTTCCAGAAGCTTGACTACTTCATCAGAGCCCGGATGGAAGGGGGCGTATCGCAGCACTAGTCGCACGTCGTTCGGGTACTGCTTGAGGATGTCCTTGACGATGGGATAGAACGCTCTGCAGGTCTCGCACGCGGGGTCAAAAAACTCGACGATCGTGACCGGCGCATTGCGCGGACCAAAGACTGGCGAATGAAAGCGAACCAACCTGTTTTCTGCCTGACTGACCTTCTCGGCCTGTGAGTCCTGGACACGCTTCTGGTAATAGTTCATACCCAGAAAGAAGAATGCCAGGATAATTATGATCAGAGCGGAAACTGTGATTTTTTTAGAATTCATCGGGAAGACTTTCTCAGATAGGTGGTGAGGAGGAGTGCGAGTGCTATAAATGCGACAAGTGACAGCCAAGGTATCTGGATGCCATTGAGGATTTCGAGCTTTTGGTCTGCGCAGGAGACCCCAGCGCTGCAAGGCACCCAGGACTTGGGGATCAGTCCAGCCACCAACAGGGTGTGATAGCCGGCCATAGCCAGCCCTCCCAAGGCCAGTGCAAGGGCATAAACCGCACCCTGACGGTCATCGGCAAAGCAAGCGATTCCCAAAATGATTGCGATAGGGAACATGAAGATGCGCTGGTACCAACACAAGGTGCACGGCGTCATCAGCATGACTTCGCCAATGAAAAGAGCACCCAGCGTGGCGGTGGTCGCAATCAGCCATGCCAGCAACAGCAGTGTCCAGTTCTTTTTCATGGTTCGCTTCTAGTTTTGGTAAAGGAGGGTTGTAATGACAGCACCCCCCAGCCGATCACGGCCATCACGATGAAGACATCGGCAAGGTTGAACGCCGGCCAATGCAGACCGCGCCAGTGCACATCCAGAAAGTCGGTCACTGCACCTGTGGACATGCGGTCAATGAGGTTGCCTGTGCCTCCGGCCACGATCAGTGCCCCGACCAGCCGCTCTAAGGGCTCGATGTGTTTGAACAGACTGGTGAGCGTGATGGGAACGACCACCAAAATGCTGACTGCAATGAAAAACCAGCGCTGCCAGCCACCAGCATCCGCGAAAAGCGAAAAAGCGGCTCCCTCGTTCAGGGTATGGACCAGGTTGAACCAGCTCGTCACCTCTATTGAAGACCCGAAAGGAATCGTCGCGGCGAAGTAGGCCTTGGTCAACTGGTCCAAGGCGATCATGACCCCAACTGCGCAGAGCCAGAGCAAGCGGGGGGAGGCCCCCCAACGAGAAAAATGCATGCAATCAATCTCCAAAAACAAAACATCACCAGCCCCAAGGGGCTGGTGCGCTTTACAGAGATTGACAGGTGCGCAGTGCTATCGCGCGGCTAGACAATCCCCGGTCATACCGGGGATGTCCAACGCGGTCGATCTGGGCGATCAACGAGCAAGGATTCCGACCAAGGGAGCGGTCGAGACAGAAGCACCGAACTGGGTTGGCCGAACCACGAAGAGAGCACCGCCTGCAAAGCGATGGAGCAGTTGGCGTGGCAGGTACCGCAATCGAGATCTGGCGATGCAACACTAGCAGCCGACTTCTTGGCGGGAGCTTCCTCGAAACTCTGGTGCTGGTGGACATGGTGTCCGAGATGCTGTGCCGTGGCATCCTGGTCATGGGCGCAAGATGCACCCACTGCAGCCCAGGACAGCTGCAACGGCATTAACATCATCAAAATGACTAGCAACCACGAACGCATTCTCACATTGTAATGCTTGGCTCACACACGACCGTCAAAAAATTGACACTTGCGCCGTCTATGATCATTTTTTAGCCTGGTTGGCCGCTTAGAGCGTGTTCAAAGTCT
>NZ_PVLR01000067.1 GCF_002980625.1 Malikia spinosa
ACTAAACAGATTCGGGGTTTTTCTCTTTCTTGAGCCAGAATGGTGATCTATGACATCTCTCCCTTATACCCGTGCCCAATCTCTGCCGGCTATTCTGGCGGAGCGTATTGCCATTCTGGATGGTGCCATGGGCACCATGATCCAACGCTTCCGCTTGGGTGAGCAGCAGTATCGCGGTGAAGGTTATTCAGGGCAGGGCAGCGCTGGAGATCGTTTTGCCGACTTTCCTGGTGACCTCAAGGGCAATAACGAGTTATTGAGTCTGACGCGGCCTGATGTCATCTCCAGCATTCATGATGGTTATCTGGCTGCCGGTGCTGACCTGATCGAAACCAACACTTTTGGCGCCACCCGGATTGCTCAAGACGACTACGGCATGGCTGACTTGGCCCGGGAGATGAATCTGGTCTCTGCCAAGCTGGCTCGAGCCGCTTGTGATCGCTTCAGTACCCCTGACCGGCCTCGCTTTGCCGCGGGTGCTCTCGGCCCGACGCCCAAGACGGCCAGCATCAGTCCTGATGTCAATGATCCGGCGGCACGTAATGTCAGCTTCGAGGAGTTGCGCCGTTCTTACTATGAACAGGTTGAGGCGTTGGTCGAGGGCGGGGTTGATGTCTTGCTGGTCGAGACCATTTTTGACACCTTGAATGCCAAGGCGGCGCTTTACGCGATCGAGGAGTTCTTCGAGGCTTCCGGCGAGCGCTTGCCGGTGATGATCAGCGGGACCGTGACGGATGCCTCTGGGCGCGTGCTCAGTGGCCAGACGGTTTCCGCATTCTGGGCCAGCGTGCGTCATGTGCGTCCCTTGTCCATTGGTCTCAACTGTGCCCTCGGTGCTGCCTTGATGCGTCCATATATCCAGGAGCTGGCCAAGGTCGCCCAGGGGACATTCATCAGCTGTTATCCGAATGCTGGTCTGCCCAACCCCATGAGTGATACCGGCTTTGACGAGACACCGGCCGATACTTCACGCCTGGTGCATGAGTTCGCCAAGGAAGGACTCGTGAACATCGTGGGCGGCTGTTGTGGCACAACGCCGGACCACATCGAGGCGATCGGGCGAGCGGTGTCGCTGTGCTCGCCACGTCCTGCCTTGTTCCGCTTCTGAACCACTGCATGGTCCTCGATTGCATCACCAGCTGCTAGCCCTGAGTTGCGGCTAGGCTGGCTGGTATGACATCGAGCAGCAGGACCTGGCTGAGTGGGTTGGATGGTGGAGCCGCGGGAGTCCTGCCTGCTGGCTGATACACGGCGTTGAGCTGTCCTTGCAAGCGCCAGTGCCTAGAGCGTGTTATGAACTTTGTCCGGCGCCCAGGAGCATCACGGCCTTGGGCAGCATGAGGATGGCGAACACCACGAAGTGCAGGGAAGCTAGCACTTCAGGCATGCGCTCG
>NZ_PVLR01000068.1 GCF_002980625.1 Malikia spinosa
GCTTGAACATCAAGTTCTGAGACTGGCAGCCTGCCCGACCCGTCCTGGTGGCGGGTCGGGCAGCAGCCGCTCAATCGGGTTAAAGAGACCCCGTGGAATCCTGAGCTCGAACAAGCCCTCCACAGGTCAACGCTCGATCGGCGCGCTCACGATCGCGGTGTACGCATCCTGGCTCAAGTACAGCGGCGTGTATGCCGCCCCTTGTTGCGCGAGCGTCTTCGCAAATGATCGCAGGTGGTTCCTCGAACCCTTCATGAGGTTGTCATAGACCAGACGGATGTCCTGGTTGTCGACAGTCTCGAGAGCCGTCTCGATATCGACGATATCCAGCTCTTCAATCTGTGCACCCACCTGCAAGGCTGCGACCAGTGAAGGGGTGCCCTGCACCAGCAGGTCAGAGTAGAGCTGCTGCAGGGTGGCATTGGCAAACACCCCTGCCGACAGATTGGCTGCCGGGTCTGTCAGGCTATAACGCAGGAGCAGTTGTCGAACTGCTTCAGTGTGCGTAGCCTCGCTCTTGGCGATGTTGCCGAATACCTTGACTTGGCCGCCCCATGCCGTGTCCAGTTGGGTGTACACGTCATGTGCCAGCTTTTCTTCTTCCCGCATGTAAGCCAGCGACGTTTTTTCCGCGTCACTCAAATCTTCTAGGGAGAGGGCCGACAGGCTGGTTGCCAGTATGGTGCTGTCAAAGTTGGTTGTGCCATCGGCGTTGACCACGATGGGAGGCCCGCCCTGCGGTGAGGCGTCCTCACCACCACCGCACGCCACCAATGAAAGGGCAGCGACAGTGGCCCATGTTGCGTGAAGAATAGTTTTTTTCATGTGAATTTCCTTGCAGTGAATGAATGTTCAGATTTCAGTGGTGTCCATAAGGGCCTGGCCAGCGACCAAGTCCCCACAGAATCCGCACTGACGGGGTGTAGGCGTAAGGGTGCGTGTACACGGGTTGTTCCACAACGAGGGGGGCCGGTTGCGATGCTGATGGTCCAGGGCCGGCAGGACTCACTTGCAGTGGGATGGTGGCACCGGGATCCGTTGGCCATTCCACGCTGTATGATTTCCCGGCGTATTCGTACACCACTTGGTAGCTGATGGCCTGGTTTTCATAGACTTGCTGCCAGCTGCAGCGCTGAACCTGTTGCAGCTGCGCTGCTGGTTGGTTTTCGATCGTGTCACCCAGCATCGAGCCGCCGACGATACCCAGCATGGTGGCAGCGGCTCGCCCCCCTCCGTCGCCGATGGCATTCCCGATGGCTCCGCCAGCAATGGCGCCCATCAGGGCACCCGCCCCGGACTTGGGTTCTTGTATCGCCACGGTTTCGGTGCGACACACTTGGCGGGGAACCACAACTTGGCGAACGATGGGCGTTGACGACAGCACTTTGCCTGCTTCTTGTGCAATGCTGGGTGTGCTGGCAACTGCCAGCAATGCGACCCATATGTAAGACGATTTCTTCATGACTACCTCGCGTGTTCGGGAGCACACTTCACAGGCCTCCAAACGCAGTGAGACGGTGGAATTACTGAGTGACCGTGGAGGTGGTGGGTGTATGAACGCGAATGCGGTCTCGCAAAGCATCCTCGCCACCGATCTGGGAGGCATCTCGGCCAGGGGATTGACCGCGCTTCTGGCTACCTTGGCCCGCTCCGGAGCCTTGATGACTGCCTGACCCAGCCTGCTGACCTGCGGTTGCGCCGTACTTGTGCATCTTGCGATGTGTCTCTTGCGCATGCGTGGCCGCGCTCAAGCCGATCAGCGCAGCAAGAAGGGCCATGTGTTTCCAGTTCTTCATGCGGGACTCCTCTGCCTTTCAGGACAGCAATATGCGTTTTTCATGGTGTCGACCTTTCTCGGTGAACTTGGACAAGGTTTACCGACCACGACCTGCGCCATGCCGCCCCATCGGCGCTGCGCCTCCACCATGGCTGATGCCACTTTCGGCACGCTGGCCTCGGCGCACCTCGTATCCACTGCCGTACGGCAAGTGCTGAGGCTGTGCTTCGGATGAACGTGTCGGCCAGACGGGTGAAAGATTGCTGCGGTCCACCCCAGTCTGACGCGGCAAGGCCAGGTTCAAGCCAGGCTGTGCGTTGTTGCCAGTCTCGGCAACTTCAGCAGCACCCAAGCCACCGCTGACAAACATCAGCAACAAACCCATCAACGTAGCGTGCAGCAGTTTTCTCATGGTGTGTCGTGTTCGATGGATGTATCGTGCGCCCGCCATGTCGCTGCTGTATGCCGGTACGCGGTTGTTGTGTCATGGTGTGTCGCCTTGTGTCGCGGTTTGTCTCACTGAAAGCATGCTCGCTCTCAAGTGGTACAGTGAATTGACTGGCCCGGACTATGGGGTCTTGTCGGCGAAGGCGCACGGACCGTTGACCTCACCAGACAACTTCGCAGCCGAGGTTTTGGTGTGCTGCGCTCACCTTCTCCCGTCTCCTGACGGTCTCACTGCATAAACTTATCGAATGAGTCAACCTGCCGCGCCATTGGTCTGGATCGTCGATGACGACAGCGACATTCGAGAATTGCTCAGCATCTACCTGAGTCAGAACGGCTTTGAAGTCGGTGTGGCCGAAGGCGGTGCACCCTTGCGCCAAATGTTGAGTCAGTCACGCCCAGATGTTCTGGTGCTGGACTTGATGATGCCTGGCGAAGACGGCCTGTCGTTGACCCGGTTCGTCAAATCACATTGGGATGTGGCCATCCTCATGCTGTCGGCCCGTGGCGAAGAAATGGACCGCATCATTGGCTTGGAGGTAGGCGCTGACGATTACCTACCGAAGCCGTTTGGTCCTCGCGAACTATTAGCCCGACTGCGTGCCTTGTTGCGTCGGCATCCACCACCTTGCACGAGCGCCGAACAAGAGGGCTCCCACCCCACGCATGCGGTGACCACACCATCGCCTGAACAGTGGACATTCGGACCGTTTCGTCTTCATGCAGGCGCGCGGACCCTCAAGCGAGGCGATCAAGACCTGGCCTTGACGACAGCTGAATTCGAACTGCTGCAAGCCCTGGTTCGGCGGCCGCATCGAGTGCTGTCTCGTGACACGCTCATCAGCCTCCTCAAGGGTTATGAACGTGACGCCTTTGACCGCAGCATTGATAACCGTGTCACCCGGCTGCGAAAAAAAATTGAAACCGATCCGGCCGCCCCACGGTACATACGCACCGTGCGCGGTGAGGGGTATTTGTTCAACCCTGAAGGCGGCCAGGCATGAGAGGACGCCGCAGCCTGCTGCGACAGTACACCCTGTGGTTGACCGCCATGTTCGTGCTGTTGGAGCTTGTGCTGGTGATCGTCTTTATGTACTTGCTGGTGCTACCCCTGGCACGCCGCGCGGCCGATGACCTGGCAGGCCTGGTGGTGTTGTCGGCCCAAACCTGGTCCGAACTGCCACCAGAAACCCGCCCAGCCTTTGTAGAGGAACTGCGCACCAGCCACCAGTTGGACATTCGGCCAGCGCAGGCGTACGACGCCTCGCCAGCTCTGCACCCGCCGTTTGTGTACTTGTTCGAGCAAGCCATGAACCGGCGTTTGCCACAGCCCTCGCATTTGATGCCAGAACAAAAAGGGGATGAGCTCTGGTACTGGATCAACATTCCCGTAGGCGGTCAATTGCTGGCCTTGGGCTGGCCAGAAAGCCGCAACGAAAGCCGGCCTGTGGTGGCTTTGGGACTGGGGCTCTTGTTCAGTCTGTGGCTGTCGTGGTGGAGCGCGCGATGGTTGGCCGGTCGTATCGTGCAGCCTCTGTCGTCGTTGAACCACGCCATGATTACCGTGGGGGATGGCGACACCCCCTCCCTGTTACCGGCAGACGGGCCACAGGAATTGGCCGCCGTCATTCACCAGTTCAATGCCATGGTCACTCAGGTGCAAGTGTTGTTGACCACTCGCACGACGATGCTGGCTGGGGTGTCGCATGATTTGCGTACTCCTTTGACGCGGATGAGACTGACACTGGAACTGTTGCGCGACGCGCCCAACCCGGCCCTGTTGGATCGGTTGGAGCGAGAGGTGGAACGGATGAACCAACTGATCTCGCAAGTGATGGAGCTGGCCCGTGGTTTACAGGCTGAACCATCCCAACTGGTGGACATAGTTGCGCTGTTCTCGGCACTGCAGGAAGATTTCAGGGATGACAACACTCCGCTGATGGTTCGCTGTGAGCTGCATCAGCTTTGGGCTGCCCCGATGGCACTGCGCCGGGTACTGAGCAATCTGATTCAGAACGCCCAACGCTACGCCGCTGGCTTTCCGGTGACGCTGGTGTGCGAACAGAGGCCGGAAGGCGTGCGCATCGGTGTGCTGGATCAGGGACCCGGGATTCCGGAAACAGAACTCGACAGGATGCAGCAACCTTTTCAACGGCTGGAGGCGTCACGTAGCCAGGGTACAGGCGGTGTTGGTCTGGGCTTGGCCATTGTGAAGGAACTCGCCAAGGCCAATGGCTGGAGACTGCAGTGGATCAGTCCTCCTGCAGGGGGACTGGAGTGCTGGGTTCAATTGCACCCCGGGGCCTGATGCGCGGTGCTGCTGGCGAGCAGGCGGTATGCTCGCCAGTACATCGGCAATACCTTGACAAGTGTCTTTGGCGGAACTAGGATAGTAATAAATCACTATCTTTACTTCCAGCAGGGGTCGTCTCAGAATTCGGAAAATAAAGCACGCTAAGGCGTAGTCACCCCGTGACTCCCCCGCGCCGATGCAGCGAGCTTCGTTCCGTCTTGCAGTGACGCAATCAGCGGGCAGGAAACGTTCCCTTTCCGCGCATGGCAGGCGCACACCAGTTCAGACAGCACGGCCTCCATGCGTGCCAAGTCGGCCATCTTCTCGCGCACATCCTTGAGCTTGTGCTCGGCCAGGCCGCTGGCTTCCTCGCAATGGGTGCCATCCTCCAGCCGCAGTAGCTCGGCGATTTCGTCCAGGCTAAAGCCCAGCCGCTGGGCCGATTTCACGAACCGCACTCGTGTTACATCCGCCTCGCCATAGCGGCGAATGCTGCCATAGGGCTTGTCTGGCTCCGGCAGCAGGCCCTTGCGCTGGTAGAACCGGATGGTCTCCACATTGACCCCGGCCGCCTTGGCAAAAACGCCAATGGTCAGATTCTCAAAATTAATTTGCATATCGCTTGACTCCGTACATAACTACGGAAGTAAGCTTAAGCTATCCAAACCAAATTTGAAAGGACAAGCGTATGTCTGAACCACAAAACGGGCGCGGCGCGCTCTTCGCCGGTGGGCTGGCCGCCATTCTTGCGTCGGCCTGCTGCCTGGGGCCGCTGGTTTTGATCGCCTTGGGGTTCAGCGGGGCATGGATCGGCAACCTGACGGTGCTGGAACCCTATCGCCCGATCTTCATCGGCGCAGCGCTGGTCGCGCTGTTTTTCGCCTGGCGGCGCATCTACCGCCCGGCGCAAGCCTGCAAACCGGGTGAGGTCTGCGCGATTCCCCAAGTGCGAGCTACTTACAAGCTCATTTTCTGGATCGTGGCCGCGCTGGTCCTGGTCGCGCTCGGATTTCCCTACGTCATGCCATTTTTCTATTAATCACAGGAGTTCATCATGAAAAAACTGTTTGCCGCCCTCGCCCTCGCTGCCGTTGTTGCCCCCGTGTGGGCCGCCACCCAGACCGTCACGCTGTCCGTACCGGGCATGACCTGCTCCACCTGCCCGATCACCGTCAAGAAGGCGATTTCCAAGGTCGAAGGCGTCAGCAAAATTGACGTGACCTTCGAGACACGCGAAGCGGTTGTCACGTTCGATGATGCCAAGACCAGCGTGCAGAAGCTGACCAAGGCAACCGGAGACGCGGGCTATCCGTCCAGCGTCAAGCAGTGAGCCACTGAACCCGAACCTGGGGCGATCATGGGACTGATTACACGCATTGCCGACAAGGCTGGCGCGCTTGGCAGCGTTGTTTCCGCGATGGGATGCGCTGCCTGTTTCCCGGCTATCGCCAGCCTGGGCGCGGCCATCGGCCTTGGCTTTCTACAGGAATACGAAGGGTTGTTTATCTCCAAGCTGCTGCCGCTGTTCGCAGTCGTGGCTTTGCTGGCGAATGCACTGGGCTGGCTGAGTCATCGGCAATGGTACCGCAGCCTGCTCGGGATGGTCGGCCCAGCCATCGTGCTGGCGGCCATGCTCTTGTTTTTTGGCAATTGGTGGACGGCGAACCTCCTCTATGTCGGTCTGGCCTTGATGATCGGGGTGTCGATCTGGGATCTGCTCTCACCGGCCAACCGCCGCTGCGAACTACCACCCAAACACGGCTAACTGCATTGGCAGTTGCCGAAACGAAAAGGAACGATGCAATGTATTTGAATATCACCGGAATGACCTGCGACTCGTGCGCGACACATGTCAAGGACGCCCTGGAGAAAGTGCCGGGCGTGCTGTCGGCGCTCGTGTCCTACCCGAAAGGCTCCGCGCAACTCGCCACCGATCCCGGCACCTCGCCAGAGGCGCTGACCGCCGCTGTGGCCGGCCTCGGCTACAAGGCCACACCCGCCGATGCCCCATCCACTTCAGCGCGGGGCAGACTGCTTGGCAAGGCGCTGGGATGGCTGGGCGGTGGCGACAAGGCTGGTGGTGATGGGGACGGACTGCACGTCGCCGTTATTGGCAGCGGCGGAGCCGCGATGGCGGCGGCGCTGAAGGCCGTCGAGCAAGGTGCGAACGTCACGCTGATCGAGCGCGGCACCATCGGCGGTACTTGCGTCAATGTCGGCTGCGTGCCGTCCAAGATCATGATCCGCGCTGCCCATATCGCCCATTTGCGCCGTGAAAGCCCATTCGACAGTGGCATCGCGGCGACTGTGCCTGCGATTGATCGCAGCAAACTACTGGCCCAGCAGCAGGCGCGCGTCGATGAGCTGCGCCACGCCAAGTACGAAGGCATCCTGGACAGCAACCCGGCCATCACCGTGCTGCATGGTGAAGCGCGTTTCAAGGACGACCAGAGCCTTGCCGTCCGTTTAAACGATGGCGGCGAGCGTGTGGTGGCGTTCGACCGCTGCCTGGTCGCCACGGGTGCCAGCCCGGCCGTGCCGCCGATTCCGGGCCTGAAAGAGTCACCCTACTGGACTTCCACCGAGGCCCTGGTCAGCGACACCATTCCCGAGCGCCTGGCCGTGATCGGCTCGTCTGTGGTGGCGCTGGAACTGGCGCAAGCCTTTGCCCGGCTGGGCAGCAAAGTGACGATCCTGGCACGCAGCACGCTGTTCTTCCGCGAAGACCCGGCCATCGGCGAGGCCGTTACAGCCGCGTTCCGTGCCGAAGGGATCAAGGTATTGGAACACACGCAAGCCAGCCAGGTCGCGCATGTGGACGGCGAATTCGTGCTGACCACCGGGTACGGTGAAATACGCGCCGACCAGCTGCTGGTCGCCACTGGCAGGGCACCGAACACGCGCAGCCTGGCATTGGAAGCGGCGGGAGTCGCTGCCAATGCGCAGGGGGCCATCGTCATCGACAAGGGCATGCGCACCAGTACGCCACACATTTATGCGGCTGGCGACTGCACCGACCAGCCTCAGTTCGTCTATGTGGCGGCAGCGGCCGGCACCCGTGCTGCGATCAACATGACTGGCGGCGATGCGGCCCTGGACCTGACCGCAATGCCGGCCGTGGTGTTCACCGACCCGCAGGTCGCCACCGTGGGCTACAGCGAGGCGGAAGCACATCACGACGGGATCGAGACCGACAGTCGCACCTTGACCTTGGACAACGTGCCGCGTGCGCTTGCCAACTTCGACACACGCGGCTTCATCAAGCTGGTCATCGAGGAAGGTAGCGGACGGCTCATCGGCGTGCAAGCGGTGGCCCCGGAAGCGGGTGAACTGATCCAGACGGCGGTGCTCGCCATTCGCAACCGTATGACCGTGCAGGAACTGGCCGACCAATTGTTCCCCTACCTGACCATGGTCGAAGGGCTGAAGCTCGCGGCGCAGACCTTCAGCAAGGACGTGAAGCAGCTTTCGTGCTGCGCCGGATGAGGAAAAGGAGGTGTTCAATGAGCGCCTACACAGTGTCCCGGCTGGCCCTTGATGCCGGGGTGAGCGTGCATATCGTGCGCGACTACCTGCTGCGCGGATTGCTACGGCCGGTCGCGTGCACCACGGGCGGCTACGGCTTGTTCGATGACACCGCGTTGCAACGGCTGCGCTTTGTACGGGCTGCCTTCGAAGCGGGTATCGGCCTGGACGCACTGGCGCGGCTGTGCCGGGCGCTGGATGCTGCGGACGGTGACGGTGCGTCTGCGCAGCTTGCCGTGTTGCGGCAACTCGTCGAGCGTCGGCGCGAGGCCCTGGCCAGCCTCGAAATGCAACTGGCCGCCATGCCAACCGAACCGACACAGCACGCGGAGAGTCTGCCATGAACAGCCCAGAGCACTTGCCGTCTGAGACGCACAAACCGATCACCGGCTACTTGTGGGGCGCGCTGGCCGTGCTCACCTGTCCCTGCCATTTGCCGATTCTCGCCATTGTGCTAGCCGGCACGACGGCCGGCGCGTTCATCGGGGAGCACTGGGGTATTGCAGCCCTCACGCTGACCGGCTTGTTTGTCCTGTCTGTGACGCGGCTGCTGCGGGCCTTCAAGGGAAGATCATGACCGCTTCCCAGCCAGCCGAGAGTGGGCAGCTTTGAGCTTCGCTACCAATCTGGAGGAGTACCACCATGAACGCAAACGCCCCGAACACTGCCAGTTGCACCACCTGCTGCGTATGCTGCAAAGAAATTCCGCTCGATGCCGCCTTCACCCCGGAAGGCGCGGAATACGTCGAACATTTCTGCGGGCTGGATTGCTATGAACGCTTCCAGGCACGCGCCAAGGCCGCGACAGAATCTGACATTGCGCCTGTCCCTGGCGGTTCGCAGCCGTCAGATTGAGGCATGCCCTAACCTGATGTCAGATGTTGAGCACAAACAACGTCAGAGTAGAGTGTGAATTTATATTTATTGACACATTCAGCCAAGGGTAATAGATTTCATCCTGACATTTTTACCTTTGGAGGCATCTTGCAAGGTCAACGTATCGGCTACGTCCGCGTCAGCAGCTTCGACCAGAATCCTGATCGACAACTGGAACAAATAGAAGTCGGCAAGGTATTCACCGATAAGGCTTCAGGCAAGGACACACAACGTCCCGAACTTGAAAGGCTGCTGGCCTTCGTCCGCGAGGGCGACACCGTGGTGGTGCATAGCATGGACAGGTTGGCACGCAACCTTGATGACCTGCGCCGCATCGTCCAAGGGCTGACACAACGGGGCGTGCGCATGGAGTTCGTCAAAGAAGGGCTGACGTTCACCGGCGAGGACTCACCGATGGCCAATCTGATGCTGTCGGTCATGGGAGCCTTTGCTGAGTTCGAGCGCGCCCTGATCCGCGAACGTCAGCGCGAGGGAATCGTGCTGGCCAAGCAGCGCGGTGCCTACCGGGGACGAAAGAAATCGCTGAACAGCGAACAAATTGCCGAGTTGAAACGGCGAGTTGCGGCAGGCGACCAAAAAACCTTGGTGGCCCGTGACTTCGGCATCAGCCGCGAAACCTTGTACCAGTACCTGCGGGAAGACTGACCATGCCACGCCGCTCAATCCTGTCCGCCACCGAGCGCGAAAGTCTGCTGGCACTGCCAGATGCCAAAGACGAACTGATACGGCACTACACGTTCAACGAAACCGACCTGTCGGTGATCCGTCAGCGTCGCGGCGCCGCGAATCGATTGGGCTTCGCCGTGCAGCTTTGCTACTTGCGATTCCCTGGCATCTTCTTGGGCGTCGATGAACCTCCATTTCCGCCCCTGCTGCGCATGGTGGCCGCACAACTCAAGGTGCCGGTGGAAAGCTGGAACGATTACGGCCAGCGCGAGCAGACACGGCGGGAGCACTTGGTCGAGCTGCAAACGGTGTTTGGATTCAAGCCCTTCACCATGAGTCACTACCGGCAAGCCGTGCATACATTGACCGAACTGGCCTTGCAAACAGACAAAGGCATTGTGCTGGCCAGCACCCTTGTTGAAAACCTGCGGCGGCAGAGCATCATCCTACCCGCCATGAATGCCATCGAGCGCGCAAGCGCCGAGGCCATTACCCGTGCCAACCGGAGCATCCATGCGGCATTGGCCGATTCCTTGATACCTGTCCATCGCCAGCGCCTGGACGAACTGCTCAAGCGCAAGGATGGTAGCAAAATGACGTGGCTAGCGTGGCTGCGCCAATCGCCCGCCAAGCCGAACTCGCGCCACATGCTTGAACACATCGAACGCCTCAAAGCCTGGCAGGCGCTTGACCTACCTGCTGGCATCGAACGGCAGGTACACCAAAACCGCTTGCTCAAGATCGCCCGCGAGGGCGGCCAGATGACGCCCGCCGACCTGGCCAAGTTCGAGTCGCAGCGGCGTTACGCCACCTTGGTAGCACTGGCCATCGAGGGCATGGCCACCGTCACTGATGAAATCATCGACCTTCACGACCGCATCATCGGCAAGCTGTTCAATGCGGCCAAGAACAAGCATCAACAGCAGTTCCAGGCTTCCGGCAAGGCGATCAACGACAAGGTGCGGATGTATGGGCGCATCGGTCAGGCGCTGATTGAAGCCAAACAAAGCGGCGGCGATCCGTTCGCCGCCATCGAAGCGGTCATGCCGTGGGACACCTTCGCCGCCAGCGTCACCGAGGCGCAAACGCTGGCGCGGCCTGCCGATTTTGATTTCCTGCACCATATCGGCGAGAGTTACGCCACGCTGCGCCGCTATGCGCCGCAGTTCCTGGACGTGCTCAAACTGCGCGCCGCGCCCACCGCCAAGGGTGTGCTCGATGCCATCGACGTGCTGCGCGGCATGAACAGCGACAGCGCGCGCAAGGTGCCCGCCGATGCGCCAACCGCATTCATCAAGCCGCGCTGGGCAAAGCTGGTTCTGACCGACGAGGGTATTGACCGGCGTTACTACGAGTTATGCGCCCTGTCGGAGCTGAAGAACGCACTGCGCTCTGGTGATGTTTGGGTGCAGGGTTCGCGCCAGTTCAAGGACTTCGACGAATACCTGGTGCCGATCGAGAAGTTCGCCACCCTGAAGCTGGCCAGCGAATTGCCACTGGCCGTGGCCACCGACTGCGACCAATATCTGCATGACCGACTGGAATTATTGGAGGCGCAACTCGCCACAGTCAACCGCATGGCGGCGACCAACGACTTACCGGATGCCATCATCACCACTGCATCGGGCCTGAAGATCACGCCGCTGGACGCAGCGGTGCCAGACGCCGCGCAAGCCTTGATTGACCAGTCGGCGATGTTGCTGCCGCACCTCAAGATCACCGAGTTGCTGATGGAGGTCGATGAATGGACGGGCTTCACGCGCCACTTCACACACCTGAAGACCGGCGACACGGCCAAGGACAAAACCTTGCTGATGACGACGATTCTGGCTGATGGTATCAATCTTGGGCTCACCAAGATGGCCGAGTCCTGCCCTGGCACCACCTACGCCAAGCTGTCTTGGCTGCAAGCCTGGCACGTTCGCGACGAAACCTATTCGACGGCGCTGGCCGAGCTGGTGAACGCACAGTTTCGACAACCCTTCGCCGGAAACTGGGGCGACGGCACCACGTCATCGTCGGACGGCCAGAACTTCCGAACCGGCAGCAAGGCAGAGAGCACCGGGCATATCAATCCGAAGTATGGAAGTAGCCCTGGGCGGACGTTCTATACCCATATCTCCGACCAATACGCGCCCTTCAGCGCCAAGGTGGTCAACGTCGGCTTGCGCGACTCGACCTATGTGCTCGATGGCCTGCTGTACCACGAGTCTGACTTGCGTATCGAGGAACACTACACCGACACGGCGGGCTTCACCGATCATGTGTTCGGCCTGATGCACTTTCTGGGATTCCGGTTCGCGCCGCGCATCCGCGACCTGGGCGACACCAAGCTGTTCATTCCCAAGGGCGATACTGCCTACGATGCACTCAAGCCGATGATTAGCAGCGACAGGCTGAACATCAAGGCTATTCGCGCTCATTGGGATGAAATCCTACGGCTGGCCACTTCGATCAAGCAGGGCACGGTGACGGCCTCGCTGATGCTGCGCAAGCTCGGCAGCTATCCGCGCCAAAACGGCTTGGCCGTCGCCCTGCGCGAGCTGGGGCGCATCGAGCGCACGCTGTTCATTCTGGATTGGCTGCAAAGCGTGGAGCTGCGCCGCCGCGTCCATGCGGGGCTGAATAAGGGCGAGGCGCGCAACGCGCTGGCCAGGGCGGTCTTCTTCTACCGATTGGGTGAAATCCGCGACCGCAGTTTTGAGCAGCAGCGCTACCGGGCCAGCGGCCTCAATCTGGTGACGGCGGCCATCGTGTTGTGGAACACGGTCTATCTGGAGCGTGCCACCAGTGCTTTGCGTGCCCACGGCAAGGCGCTGGACGACACGTTGCTGCAATATCTGTCACCGCTGGGGTGGGAGCATATCAACCTGACCGGCGATTACCTATGGCGCAGCAGTGCCAAGGTCGGTGCGGGGAAGTTCAGGCCATTGCGACCGCTGCCACCGGCTTAGCGTGCTTTATTTTCCGAATACGAAGGGACTTCCCACTTCCGGGCTACGGCATC
>NZ_PVLR01000069.1 GCF_002980625.1 Malikia spinosa
CACCGGCACCGGCACCGGCACCGGCACCGGCACCGGCACCGGCACCGGCACCGGCACGCTACGAGGCGGCGCCAGCCCGGCCAGCCAGCCCGGCCCCAGCCGTCGCCGCCAGTGCCAGTGCCGCCAGTGCCGCGCCACAGCCTCAGTCACAGCAGCCAGAGCGGCCGCAGCCGCAGGCCGCGCCGGTCATACCGGCCGCACCAGGCGCTGAAGCCGATTTCTGGTTCCAGACCGTCATGGCCCTGTCCGAGTCGGAAGTCATCATGGCGCTGGTGCGCGAGTTGGCGCTGCAGTCCGAGCTGATCGCGCGCACGGCTGACGAATGGCAGCTGCGTTCGGCCAACGCCTCGCTGCTGCAGTCGGCCGCGCGCGAGCGGCTGCAGGCGGCGCTGGTCCAGGCCGGCCATGCGGTACGGCTGCGGATCGAGCTCGGCGAAACCGTCGATACGCCGGCCCGGCGTCTGGCCGCCGCCGCGGCCGAGCGCCAGCGCCAGGCCGATGCCACCATGACGCAAGACCCCTTCGTGCAGGCGATGCTGCGCGACTTTGGCGGCAAAATCGTGCCTGGCAGCATCAAACCGATCTGATTCTCATTTTCGAAACACCTAAGGAAAACACATGTTCAACAAAGGACAACTCGCTGGCCTGATGAAAAAGGCCCAGACGATGCAAGAGGACCTCAAGCGCGCGCAGGACGAGCTCGGCAATATCGAGGTCAGCGGCGAGTCCGGCGCCGGCCTGGTCAAGGTCCTGATGACCTGCAAGCATGACGTCAAGCGCGTCACGATCGACCCCAGCCTGCTGGCCGAGGACAAGGACATGCTGGAAGACCTGGTCGCTGCCGCCTTCAACGCCGCCGTGCGCAAGGCCGAGGAGACCAGCACCGAGAAGATGGGCAAGATCACGGCCGGCATGCCGAGCCTGCCCGGCGGCATGAAGTTCCCGTTCTGACCGGTGGGGCGGTGAGCCAGGCCCAGACCCAGTCCCTCGATGCCTTGGTGCGCGCCTTGCAGCGCCTGCCGGGCGTGGGCGTCAAGTCGGCCTCGCGCATGGCCTTCCATCTGCTGCAGCATGACCGCGATGCGGCGCTGCAGCTCGCCCACGCCTTGCAGCAGGCCGTCCAGGGCGTGCGCCATTGCGCGCTGTGCAACACCTTCACCGAGGACGAGGTCTGCCCGACCTGCCTGGACCCGCGCCGTGACGCCGGCCAGTTGTGCGTGGTCGAGACCCCGGCCGACCAGGCCGCGCTCGAGCGCACCGGCGCCTACCGTGGCCTCTATTTCGTGCTGATGGGCAAGCTCAGCCCGCTCGACGGCGTTGGTGCGCACGACATCGCGCTGCGCCGCCTGTTCGAGCGCGTGGCCCAGGAGCCGCCGCATGAGGTGCGCGAGCTGATCCTGGCGACCAACTTCACCGCCGAGGGCGAGGCGACCGCGCATGTGATCACGCAGCTGCTCAAGACGCTGCAGGTCAAGGTCACGCGGCTGGCGCGCGGCGTGCCGATCGGCAGCGAGCTCGAATACGTGGACCTGGGCACCATCGCCCACGCACTGGCCGACCGGCGCTGAGTCACGGCGCTGGCTTGGCGCGGGTTTCAGCCTCGGCCGCGATCAGCAGCCAAGGCCGGCCGGTTGATGCCCGGTCGACGCCTGGGCGTCAGCGCTTCTTGCTGTCGAGCGCGACCTTGAGCTCGCGCGAGGATTTGGCCTTGCTGCCGGGCCGCTTGGCCACTGCCACCTTGCTGTCCTTCTTGCCCGGCTTGGCTTTGCCTGCAGCTGCCGTCTCGGCGCTGCGCTCGTTGGCCGCCGCCACCCTGGCTTCGCGCTGCGGCAGCTGCAGCACCAGCTGCTGGCCGGGCTTGAGCTTGGCCTTGGGCGAGAGATCGTTCCAGTCGGCGACCTTGGCCGCGCTGACCCGGTAGCGCTGCGCCAGCTTGGTCAGGGTGTCGCCCTTGCGCGCCTTGACCTGGGTCCGCACCAGGATGATCTCTTCCTTCAGCAGCAACTGGCCGTGGTCGGCTAGATGTTCCGGCACATCCATGTCGAGCTTGCCGTTGCGCGGCACCAGCAGGGCCGAGCCAGCCTTGACCAGCATGCGCAGCGGGATCTTGTTGAGTTCGCGCAATTCGCCGGCATCGACCCCATGCTGCTCCGCCGCCTGCGCCACCGTCATGTCGCGCGGCGCCTTCCAGGCAGTCCAGCTCGCCAGCGGGCCGCTGTAGCTGGCCAGCTTGGCCTCGAATTCGGCAGCATTGTCCCAGGGCAGCAGCACGCTCGGGTTGGCGGCTGCCATGAACATCGGCTTGTTGATCGAGGGGTTGAGCTGGCGCAGGTCGCGTTCGGTCACGCCCGCGAGCTCGGCCACCTTGGCCACATCCATGTCGCGCTGGATCGGCACCGCGTCGAAGAAGGGGTGGTTGCCGATTGCCGGCAGCTTGGCACGGAAACGCTCCGGGCGGGCCACGATGTTCTTGATCGCCAGCAGCTTGGGCACGTACTGGCGGGTTTCCTGCGGCAGGTTGATCTCGGTGTAGGAGGTGCCCAGGCCTTGGGCCTGGTTGCGCTTGATCGCCTTGGCCACGTTGCCCTGGCCCCAGTTGTAGGCCGCCAGCGCCAGATGCCAGTCGTTGAACTGGCGGTTCAGCCGCTCGAGGTAGTCGAGCGCGGCGCGGGTCGAGGCCAGCACGTCGCGCCGGTCGTCGCGGAACATGTTCTGCGTCAGGTCGAAATCCTTGCCGGTGGCCGGCATGAACTGCCACATGCCGGCGGCGCTGGCGCTCGAAACCGCCTGCGGGTTGAAGGCGCTTTCGACGAAGGGCAGCAGCGCGAGCTCGGTCGGCATGTTGCGCCGCTCGAGTTCCTCGACGATGTGAAACAGGTACTTGTTGCTGCGCGCCGTCATGCGCTCGATGTATTCGGGGCGGGCGGCATACCACTGCTCGCGCTCGCGCACCTGCTCGTTTTCTAGATCTTCCATCGCAAAGCCACGCCGGATCCGGTCCCAGAGGTCGGTCGGCACGGTCAACGGTGCGACCGCGCGCAGGCCGATGCCGGGTTCGGTGCGCAGTTCGGACAGGGTCGGATTGCCGCCGCGCCGCGCCTTGAGCAGGTAGGGCGATTCGCCAGACTGTACTGGCGCCTCGAGCTCGGCTGCCTCGTCAGGCGCAGGCAGGCTGGAACAGGCAGACAGGAATATGGCGGTCAGCAAGGGCCACCAGAGTCGGTGTCGGTTCATCGGGTAGGTGGGGGGAGGCCAAAGATATTGAGATCGCGATTATCGGCCAGGGTTCCCGCCACGCGCATTTTTCAGCGGAAAGCGTTCTTCCACTCGCGCAGCGCCGCAAAGCGTGTCACCTCGTCCTGCGCTGCGGGGTCGCGCTGCGCCAGTGCTGCCAGCAAGGCCGGCTCGCGGCTGCGCAGGAAGGGGTTGATCTGGCGCTCGAGCCCGATGCTGCTTGGCAGCGTGGGCTGGCCGCACTCGCGCAGCGCCTGGCAATGCGCGACATATTGTCCGATCGCCGCATTGCCGGGTTCGACCGCCTGCGCGAAGCGCAGGTTGGACAGGGTGTATTCGTGCGCGCAGCAGATCCGGGTCGAGTCGGGCAGGGCGGCCAGCCGATCCAGCGAGTCCAGCATCTGCGCCGCCGTGCCCTCGAACAGGCGTCCGCAGCCGCCCGAGAACAGCGTGTCGCCGCAAAACAGCAGCGGCCCTCCCGGCGCCTGCGCCACGAAATAGGCGCCATGGCCGGCGGTGTGACCGGGCACTTCGATCAGCTCGAAGCTCAGGCCCAGCAGCTTGATACGCTCGCCCGCACCCAGGCGCTGCACCGGTTCGACCGCCGCCGGCAAGGTCTCGGCGGCCGGGCCGTAGACCGCCGCGCCGCTGGCCGCGCGCAATTCGGCCACGCCGCCGGTGTGATCGGCATGGTGATGGGTCAGCAGGATCGCCTGCAGCTGCAACTGGTGCTGCGCGAGGAAGGCCAACACCGGGGCTGCATCGCCCGGATCGACCACGACTGCCTGGCGGCCGTCCTGCAGCAGCCAGAGGTAGTTGTCCTGGAAAGCGGGGATGGGATGGAGCTGGATCATGGGGCAGGGTTCGAGCGGACTCGACTGGGTTTGAGGGGCGTAGCGGGGATTCAGGCGCCGAGCAGGTAGTCGATTTCCTGCTGGCTGAAGCCCGCGCGCAGCCGGGCCTCCTGGTTGAAGGGCGGGCGCAGCGGCGGGGCCTGGTGCCGCTGCACCAGTTCGCCGTAATGCGTGACCGGGTCCAGGCCCTGGCCGGCGCAGAGCCAGCGGTACCAGCGGTTGCCGATCTCGACATGGCCGACCTCGTCGCGCAGGATGATGTCGAGCAGCGCGACCGCTGCCAGCGCATCGGGGGTGCCGATGCGCCTGAGCTTGGTCTGGATCTGCGGCGTCGCGTCGAGGCCGCGTGCCTCCAGCGTGCGTGGCACCAGCGCCATGCGCGCGGTCACGTCATGCGCCGTGCGCTCGCACATCAGCCAGAGCCCGTCGTGGCCGTCGAAGTCGCCGTAGTCCCAGGGCTGGCCGTCTTCGCGCGGCGGCATGGCGCGCAGGTGGTCGCGCAGCAGGCCGAAGTGATAGGCCTCCTCGGCCGCGACGCGCAGCCAGTCGAGGTAGAACTCGCGCGGCATGCCGGCAAAGCGCCAGACCGCGTCGAGCGCGAGGTTGATCGCGTTGAACTCGATGTGGCAGATCGCATGGATCAGCGCCGCGCGGCCTTCGAGCGTGAAGGGCGAGCGCTGCGCGACCTGTTTGGGCATGACCAGGCGCGGCCGCTGCGGCCGGCCGGGCAGGGTGCTGGCAGTGGGCGGCGTCAGCAAGGCCGCGGCATCCAGCGGCAGCTGGGCGGCTGCGGCATGCAGCGCGTTGGCCAGTTCGCGCTTGCGCTCGATATCGGGGCAGCACAGCGCGGCCAGCGCCTGCGCGCGCAGTTCGGGCAAGGCAAGACCTTGCGTGGCGGTTTCCATGGCTTCCATCCTTACAATTCTAGGCATGAGCATCTACCAACTTGACGACCTCGTGCCCGAGGTCGACCCCAGCGCCTTCGTGGCCGACAGCGCGCAGGTGATCGGCGACGTGAACCTGGGCGCCGACAGCAGCGTCTGGTTCGGCACCGTGATCCGTGGCGACTCCGACCACATCCGCGTCGGCGCCGGCAGCAATATCCAGGATGCCAGCGTGCTGCATGCCGACCGGGGCTTTCCGCTCACGATCGGCGAGCGCGTCACCGTCGGCCACCAGGTCATGCTGCACGGCTGCACCATCGGCGACGAAACCCTGATCGGCATTGGCGCGGTGGTGCTCAATGGTGCGAGGATAGGCCGGAATTGCCTGGTCGGCGCCGGTTCGCTGGTGACCGAAGGCAAGGAATTTCCGGATGGTTCGATGATCCTGGGCAGCCCGGCCAAGGTCGTGCGCCAGCTCAGTCCCGAACAGATCGAAGGCCTGCGCCGCAGCGCCGAACATTACATTGCCAACGCCCGCCGCTATCAGGCGGGTCTCGTGAAGCTGGCTTGAGGCTCAAATGACCGAATTGCACAAATCCGAATTGCACAAGTTCCTGTTCGACGGCCTGCCGGTGCGCGGCATGCTGGTGCGCCTGACCGGCTCCTGGCAAGAGGTGCTGCGCCGCCACCGCGAGGGTGGTGGCTATCCGCCTGCGGTGACCGAGCTGCTCGGCGAGATGTCGGCCGCCGCCGTGTTGATGCAGGGCAACATCAAGTTCAATGGTGCGCTGGTGCTGCAGGTGTTCGGCGACGGGCCGGTCAAGCTCGCGGTGACCGAGGTCCAGCCCGATTTCAGCTTCCGCACCACGGCCACCGTCAACGGCGAAGTCGCCGACGGCGTGCCGCTGAGCCACATGGTCAACGTCAACGGCCTGGGCCGCTGCGCAATCACGCTCGACCCCAAGGACCGCCTGCCGGGCCAGCAGCCCTACCAGGGCGTGGTGCCGCTCAACGGCGAGCACAACGAGAAGCTCGAGCACTTGAGCGAGGTGCTCGAACACTACATGCTGCGCAGCGAACAGCTCGACACCAAGCTGGTGCTGGCCGCCAATGGCGAGGTTGCCGCCGGTCTGCTGATCCAGCGCTTGCCCGCCACCGGTGCCTCCAACCTGGCCGGCAGCTCGGCGGTGCAGGCCGAGGGCGACGCGATCGGCGAGAACGAGGACTACCACCGGATCGCCACCCTGGCCGCCAGCCTCAAGCCCGAGGAGCTGTTGACGCTCGACGCCGAAACCATCCTGCACCGCCTGTTCTGGCAGGAGGACCTGTTGCGCTTCCAGCCCGAGGACGGCCCGATCGAACCCCGCTTCGCCTGCACCTGCTCGCGCGAGCGCGTCGCCACCATGCTCAAGGGGCTGGGCGTCGACGAGATCGAATCGATCCTGGCTGAACGCGGCGAGGTCGAGGTGGCCTGCGACTTCTGCGGCGCGCAATACCGCTTCGACCCGGTCGATGCGGCTCGCCTGTTCCTGCAGCAGGAGCGCCAGCCGCCGGCCAGCGACCAGGTCCACTGAGCCCTCTGCTCGAAGCGCCGGTTAGCGGCATCCGTGCCTCGCGAGAGGTCTTGACCGCCTTGACCGCGCAATGAAAAACGGCCGCCCTGTGGGGCGGCCATTTGCTTGGGCATTCATCGCGCAGTGAAGCGCGCATTCAATGACGCTCAGCGCGCAGTGGCGCCGGGCGGTGTGACCTTGACGAACACCTCGTTGGGCCGGAGCAGGCCGAGCTCGTAGCGCGCGATCTCCTCGACCATGGTCATGCCGCCCTCCAGGTCACGTACCTCGCTGGCCAGCTGCTCGTTCTGCTGCCGGGCCAGTTCGTTGGAACGGGTCTGTTCGGCCAGCTGCTGGCGGTAGGCCTCGACCTGAGGCCAGCTGCCGCGTCCCAGCCAGAGCTGGTATTGCAGCAGCGCCAGCAGGCAAGTCAGACCCAGTGCCGTCCAGTGGCGTGGCGCGAGCATGCCGGACTGCGATCAGCGCAGGTTGTAGAA
>NZ_PVLR01000007.1 GCF_002980625.1 Malikia spinosa
TGCGCGGCCAGCAAATCGGCCATCAGAGCCCGCCCACCCCGGTCAGCTTCTTCGTCAGCTGCGCGGCCAGCAAATCTTTCTGTACGCAGTCGGGGTGGGTTACCCCTGCCGGCCTCATCTGTCCGCTGCGCGGCCAGCAAATCGGCCGTCAGGGGTAACCCACCCCGACGGCCGTCGTGACAGCCCAGCCTCAGGCACCTGAGCTGGCCGCCACGTCCTCGACCCATTGCGCGAACTCGAGGTCGCGTGCGGTCACGCCGCCGGCGTCGTGGGTCGTGAAGCTGATCTCGACCCGGTTGTAGAGGTTGAACCACTCGGGATGGTGCTGGCGCCGCTCGGCCTCGAGCGCGACCCGGGTCATGAAGCCGAAGGCCTGGCCGAAGTCGCGGAAGGCGAGCCAGCGCGTGATCGACTGCTCCTCCTCGTCGTACTCCCAGTTCGGCAGCTCCAGCTCGGTCAGTTGCTGGCGCACCTGCTCGGTACCCAGCACTTGCAGCTCCTCGTTGGCTGGCAGTTGCAGCTCGTCAGTCATCTCAGGCCGCCTTGCCGTCGATGACCTGCTGCAGTTCGCCCGACTCGTACATCTCCATCATGATGTCCGAGCCGCCGATGAACTCGCCCTTGACGTAGAGCTGCGGAATGGTCGGCCAGTTGCTGTATTCCTTGATGCCCTGGCGGATTTCCTGGTCTTCCAGCACGTTGACGGTCTGGACCGTCTTGGTGTCGACGCCGCAGGCCTTGAGGATCTGGATCGCGCGGCCCGAGAAGCCGCACATCGGGAAGCTGGCGCTGCCCTTCATGAAGAGCACGATCTCGTTGTTCTTGACCAGTTGGTCGATGCGCTGTTGGGTGTCGCTCATGGGTGGTTCCGCTTGTCGCTGTGGGTAAAACCCTGATTATCCCAGCGCCGCGGTGACCTTGCGAGTCGGGTGGTAGCCAAGCCGCAAAAGACAAAGCCTGCAAAAGACAAAGCCCGCACAAAGGCGGGCTCGTCTTCACAACCTTCGCAGCCATCAATGAGTTCTGTGCGCCGGTCGATGAGTTGAATGTAGTCCTGCGGCCGGCTGCTGTCGAGGCTGTCGTGGTTACGAAACCCGATGCGCGCCGCGATCCGATGCCGGACTGCCATGCCGGTCCTGGTCAGGGCCCCCGCTGCAGTTCGGCCCAGGCGGCCGCGAAGTCGAAATCCCGGATCGCCTGGGCCACGATTTCGTAGCGGACTTGTCCCAGCGCCGCGCGGATCTGGCCGGCCTGTTGCTCGAGCAATTGCAGACATTCTGTGTCGCTGTCCTCCAGCAGGCCCAGCAGCTTGGCACGCAGCGGCGGCCATTGCCCGGCATCCACTGTCTCGACCGGGCCGGCCGGTTCCGTTCGGGGCAGGCGGGCGGCAATCGCCTGGCTCAGCGGCAGTAGCTGGCGCGCGGCGCTGTCGCGCAGCGGTTCCAGTTCGCTGGCGGGCCGGCGTTCGCGCACCGCCTGTTCCAGCTGCCGCGCAGCCTCGCTCAGCGCCTGGGCGCCGATCTGGGCTGCGACCCCCTTGAGCGTATGCGCCGTCCGTTCTGCCTGGTCCCAGTTCGAACCGGCAATGGCCCGCGCCAGCTGGTCCGGCGCATCGGCCTGACCGGTGACGAACTTGGCCAGCAGGCTGAGGTAGAGCGGCTCGCGTCCGCCCGCCTGCCGCAGCCCGAGCCGGCTGTCGAGCCCGTCGACCTGTGCCAGTGCCTTCCAGCATGGATTGTCTTCGTCAGGCGTCGGCTGGTGCCGGGCAGCGGCATGACCCGGTGCCGCATCGGCGCCAGGTCTGGCGGCGGGCTTGATCCAGTGCCGCAGCTTGGCCAGCAGCTGCTCCGGGTCGATCGGCTTGGCGATATGGTCGTTCATGCCGGCCTCCAGGCAGCGCTCGCGGTCGATCGCCATCGCGTTGGCCGTCATCGCCAGGATCGGCAGCTGTTGCAAGCCGGGCAGCTTGCGCATCGCGCGCGTCGCGCTGAGTCCGTCCATCACCGGCATCTGCATGTCCATCAGCACGATGTCGTAATGCTGGCGCTGCACCTTGTGCAGTGCGATCGCGCCGTCACCGGCCAGTTCCACCTGCAGCCCGATCGCCTGCAGGAACTCGGTCGCCACTTCCTGGTTGAGCTCGTTGTCTTCCACCAGCAGCACGCGTGCGCCCTGCAGTTCGACTGCGGGCGACAAGGCCTGTCCTGCAGTCTGGCTGTGTGGGGCTGAAGGCGTCCTGGGGTCGCTCAGTTCGATCCTGCCCCCTGGCTGCCGCGGGCTGGCATGGCCCAGGCCGAGGCAGGCCGTGAACCAGAAGGTTGATCCGATGCCGGGGCGGCTGTCCAGGCCGATGCGGCCGCCCATCAGTTCGACCAGCCGTTTTGAGATCGACAGGCCCAGCCCGCTGCCGCCGTACTTGCGCGTGATCGAGTTGTCGGCCTGCTGGAAGGTCTGGAACAGCAGTTCGCGCTGCTGCTGCGACAGTCCGATGCCGGTGTCGCGCACCGCGAAATGCAGTGTCACCTGTCCCGGGCGGCGTTCCTGCAGCGAGACGTTGATCGCGATCTCGCCCTGGGTCGTGAACTTGACGGCGTTGCTGGCCAGGTTGATCAGCACCTGTTCGAGCCGCAGCGGATCGCCGATCAGCTGCATCGGCAGGCCGCTGGCGACCTCAACGACGAGCTTGAGCCCCTTGCCGTCGGCTTTTTCCGAAATGACCGACACCACGTCGTCGAGCATCTGCTCGAGGTCGAACTCGACCTGTTCCAGCGCCACCTTGCCGGCTTCGAGCTTGCTGATGTCGAGGATGTCGTTGATCACGCCCAGCAGATGCCGGCTCGACGACTGGATCTTCTGCAGGTAGTCGCGCACCTTGGGCGGCGGGTCGGCCCGTAGCGCGAGCAGCGTCATGCCCATGACGGCATTCATCGGCGTGCGGATCTCGTGCGACATATTGGCCAGGAAGGCACTCTTGGCTTCGCTGGCGGATTCTGCGGCCAGCCGGCGTGCCCGCTCGCGCAGGCGCTCGATGCCGAAGGCCATGTTGTGCGCCAGTTCCAGCAGCAGCTTGACCTCCTCGGGCGCGAAGGCATCGGCCTCGCGGGCGTAGACCATCATGGCGCCGAAAGTGCCGGTGTCTGCCAGCATCATCGGCAGGGCGATGCTGGACTGGTAGCCATGCCTGAGCGCGATGTCGCGCCAGGGCGCCATCTGGGGATTGCCCAGGTAGTTCTGGTTGACCTGTGGCTGGCCGCTGCGGATGGCTTCGCCGGTCGGTCCGCGCCCCAATTCCGAGTTCGCGTCCCAGCTGATCTTGATGTCGGCCAGGTAACCGTCGTTCGAACCCCAGGACACCAGTGGCCGGATCGTCTTGCCGGGGTCCTGTTCGGCGCTGCCGACCCAGGCCATGCGGTAGCCGCCGGATTCGACCACGACGCGGCAGATGTCGCTCAGCAGTTCGGTCTCGGAGTCGGAGCGGGCCAGCGCGAAGTTGCAGTCGCTCAGCAGGCGCAGCGCGCGCTGCACCTTGTGTTCGGATTGCTCGGCTTCGACGCTGCGCGTGATGTCGCGCGCCACGCCGAACAGGCCGACGATCCGGCCGTCCTGGTTGCGGATCGGGTATTTGCGGTTGTCGACCCAGCCAGCCCGGCCGTCCTTGCCCATGATGGGCTGGACCTCGTGCGCGACCGGCAGACCGGCAAAGACCTGCTTTTCCAGGTAGTAGTAGCGGTCGGCCAGCGCCTCCGGAAAGACGTCATAGTCGGTCTGGCCCAGCAGGTCGGTCCAGTGCTCGGCCGGACTGCAGATCGTCACCAGGGTCTGGCTGGCGCCGGTGAAGACATGGTTGCGGTCCTTGAAGTAGATGAAGTCGTCGGTGTTCTCCATCATGGCCCGGAAGTTGGCCGTCAGCGACGCATCGTCCAGCGTCCGCGGCAGGCTCTTGGCGTCCTGCAACTCCAGTTCCAGCATGACTTCGCCGTCCCGCGCCGGCGATCGGATGTAGCTCGCCCTGACGCAGCGGATCCGGCCGCTGGCCTGACGCAGCCGCAGGCTCAGGGCGCCGGATGACGGGCGGCTGTCGGACGCGAACAGGATTTCGCTCAGGTCGCTGTCGTCCGGGTGGATCAGCTCCGCGAACGACAGGCGCTCGTTGACGAAGTCATCGACCGCATAACCCAGCAGCGGCAAGATGTCCGCGCTGGCCGATAGCACCGACCAGTGCGAGCGCAGCAGCAAACTGATCTTGGCTCCGTTCATGGTGTTTCATTATGACCATTCTTGAGCTAGTTGTTTCAGGTTGTTACTCGGCTCGCGCTCGGGCTAACGGGCGGCGCGGCGCCCGCCGGTACAGCGCAGGTGCCCGGCCAGATCGGTCCGGTGCTGGACCTCTAGATAGCCCTGTTCGCCCAGCAGTTGCGCGACCGCGTCGGCCTGGTCCCAGCCATGCTCGAGCAGCAGCCAGCCGCCGGGTTGCAGGTGCTGCCCGGCCTGGGCCGCGATGACGCGGATGTCGTCCAGCCCGTCGGCACCGCTGGCCAATGCCGACAGCGGCTCGTGCGTCAGCGCGGCCAGATGCGGGTCGTCGGCGCGGATATAGGGCGGGTTGCTGACGATCAGCTCGAAGCGCGCGGGCAGGGCGGGGCCTTGCGTAGACTGGGCGGCAGCTTCGGCCTGGCGCTGGGCCCAGTCGGACAGCCAGCTGCCGAGCAGGAAGCGCACCGGCAGCTCCAGCCGGCTGGCGTTGGCACTGGCGACGGCCAGCGCGTCGCCGCTGGCGTCGAGCGCCCAGACCTGGGCATCGGGCCGGCGCTGCTGCAGCGCCAGCGCAATCGCGCCGCTGCCGGTGCCGAGGTCGAGCAGGCTGGGGGCCTGGAGTGGCGCCAGCACTTCGAGCGCCCAGTCGACCAGGGTCTCGGTGTCGGGGCGCGGGTCGAGCACGCGCGCGTCGACCTGCAGTTCGAGGCCGTGGAATTCGCGCCTGCCAATCAGATAGGCCACCGGTTCGCCCGCCAGTCGGCGGCGGCACAGCGCCAGGAATTCCTGCGCGGCCTCCGTGGCCAGCGGGTCGGTGTCGTGCCCGATCAGCCAGGCCCGGTCGTGCGGTGAGCGGCCGAGCCGGTGCAGCAGCAGCACCTGGGCGTCGAGCTTGTCGAGTCCGGCCTGGCGGGCGCGCAGCAAGGCCTGCTGCACCGTTGCCGGCAGGGCTTGATCCCGGTCGGCGTCGGGTCCGGTCGCAGCCAGTCCGCCCGGTTCGGCGGCGCTCATGCCAGCGCCCCGTGCGCGGCCTGGCCGGCGCTCTGTTCGAGGTCGGCCATCAGTTCGGCGCCGCGCGCCAGCTGCAGCGCGTGGATCACCTCGTCGATCTCGCCTTCCATCACGGCGCCGAGCTTGTACAGCGTCAGGTTGATGCGGTGGTCGGTCAGGCGGCCCTGCGGGAAGTTGTAGGTCCTGATCCGGTCGCTGCGGTCGCCGCTGCCGATCAGGCCCTTGCGCTCGGCGGCCTCCTTGGCGGCGCGCTCGCTGCGCTCCTTTTCCTGGATGCGCGCCTGCAGCACCTGCAGCGCTTTCGCCTTGTTGCTGTGCTGGCTGCGGCCGTCCTGGCATTCGGCCACGATGCCGGTCGGCAGGTGGACCACGCGCACGGCCGAGTCGGTCTTGTTGATGTGCTGGCCGCCAGCGCCGCTGGCGCGGAAGGTGTCGATGCGCAGGTCGGCCGGATTGAGCTTGATGGCTTCGGTCTCGTCGGGCTCAGGCATCACCGCGACGGTGCAGGCGCTGGTGTGGATGCGGCCCTGGGATTCGGTCGCCGGCACGCGCTGCACCCGGTGGCCGCCCGACTCGAAGCGCAGACGTCCGTAGGCCCGGCTGCCGACCACGCGCAGCACCACTTCCTTGTAGCCGCCGAGCTCGCTGGGCGACTCGCTGACCACCTCGACGCGCCAGCCCTGGCGCTCGGCGTAGCGGGTGTAGAGCCGGGTCAGGTCGCCGGCGAACAGCGCGGCCTCGTCGCCGCCGGTGCCGGCGCGCACCTCGAGGAAGGCATTGCGGTCATCGTCCTGGTCCTTGGGCAGCAGCAGCACCTGCAGCTCCTGCTCGAGCGCGGCGAGCTCGGCTTCGGCGGCGGTGATTTCGTCGCGCGCCATGGCGGCCAGCTCGGCATCGTCCTCCTGCGCCATCAGCCGGGCCTCGGCCAGTTCGGTTTCGCGCTGCTGGTAGCGCAGCCAGGGCTCGATCAGGGCACCGTTTTCGGCATGCTCGCGCGTCAGCTTGCGAAAGCGCTCCATGTCCTGGGTGGCGTCGGGCGCGCTGAGCAGGGCATCGAGTTCGTGCAGGCGCAGGCGCTGGCGCTCCAGGGTTTCGCGGATGAAGGGCTTCATCCACGGATTATAAAATTGCTGCCTCAGCCCGTCTGGCGCTTGCCCTGGCCGCGCAGGAACAGGCGCGCGACCGTCTGAGCGGTCGCCTGGCGCGTGGCGGCGTCGCCGGTGTGCAGTTCGGCCAGCGTGCCGTGCAGCATCTTCTGCGTCAGGCCGCGTGCCAGTGCCTCGAGCACGGCATCGACATCGTCGCCGCGCGCGAGCAACTTGCGCGCCCGTGCGAGTTCGGCCGCGCGCCATTCGTCGGTCTGCGTTTGCAGGTCGCGGATCAATTCGACCACGCCACCGCGCGGATCGCGCTGCCCGACCCAGTGCATGAAGCTCTGCACGCCGGCGTCGATGATGATCTCGGCCTCGGCCACGGCGGCCTGGCGGTTTTCCTTGCCGGTCTGCACCACGGCGGCCAGGTCATCGACGGTGTAGAGATAGACATCGGACAGCTGCTGGACCTCGACCTCGATGTCGCGCGGCACCGCCAGGTCGACCATGAAGATCGGCCGGTGGCGGCGTTTCTTCAGCGCGCGCTCGACCGCGCCCAGGCCGATCAGCGGCAGGCTGGAGGCGGTGCAGCTGATGACGGCATCGAATTCATGCAGGCGCTCGGGCAGGTCGGACAGGCGCAGCACCTCGGCGCCGAAGCGGCTGGCGAGCTTTTCGCCGCGTTCGAGCGTGCGGTTGGCGATCGCCATGCCCTTGGGCGCCTTGGCCGCGAAATGGGTCGCGGCCAGCTCGATCATCTCGCCGGCACCGACGAACAGCACCTTGATGTCCTTCAGGTCCTCGAACAGCTGGCCGGCCAGCCGCACCGCGGCCGCGGTCATGCTGATCGAGTGCGCGCCGATCTCGGTGTGGCTGCGCACCTGCTTGGCGACCGCGAAGCTGCGCTGGAACATCTGGTGCAGCGTGCTACCGAGGGCGCCGGCCTCGTCAGCGGCGCGCACCGCATGCTTGAGCTGGCCCAGGATCTGGGCCTCGCCGAGCACCATGCTGTCGAGGCCGCTGGCGACGCGAAAAGCGTGACGCGCCGCCTCGCCACCCTTGAGCACATAGGCATGGTCCAGCAGTTCCTGCGGGCTCACGCCGCCGGTGTTGGCCAGCCATTGCACGGTCGACTCAAGTTCAAGCTCGTCGGCGGCGCAGTAGATCTCGGTTCGGTTGCAAGTCGACAGCAGCGCGGCCTCGGGCTGGCGCGCCAGCGAGGCCCGGAAGCGCTGCAGCGTTTCCGGCAGCTGGTCGAGCGCGAACGCGAACCGCCCGCGCAAGTCGAGCGGAGCGGTGTGGTGATTGATTCCTAGCGCCCAGACAGCCATATGGGAAGACATTATAAAATTTTCGTCTTTGATTGTTTTTCGATGCCCTTGACCGACAGCTATTCCTTCGTTCTGGCGCTCTGGGGCTGGCTCCTGCATCTGGCCAATTTCGCCCTGCCGGCGCTCGGCCTCGCGACCCTGCTGGCGCCGGCCGTGGCCGGCTGGCGCGGTCTGACGCCGCTGCGGCTGTGGCGTGCCTGGTGGCCTCTCGCGGGTGCCGGTCTGCTGGTGCTGCTGGCGGGACTGGTCGGTTTCGGCCGCGACGGCCGCATGGCGACCTATGCCGGTCTGGTGCTGGTCGTCGCCAGCCTGGCTTGCTGGCTGCAGACCCGCCTGGCGCCCGGGATCGGGTCGCGCCGCACCCCGTATCCACGCTAGCGGTACTGCCTTGCCGCCACCCCTGTCCGCTGCCGCCAGGGCTGCGGTAACATCACTTCCCCCCGTACCACGGCGAAACTTGCTCCGGATATGAACGCACCCACCCCGATCCAGCACCTGCTCGACGCCGCCGGCGACACTCCTCGCCTGCGTGAGATTCCCTACAACTACACCTCGTTTTCGGATCGGGAAATTGTCGTTCGTCTGCTCGGCTCCCGCGCCTGGGAGGTGCTGAACCAGCTGCGCCAGGAGCGCCACACCGGCCGCTCGGCCCGCATGCTGTATGAAGTGCTGGGCGACATCTGGGTGGTGCAGCGCAACCCCTATCTGCAGGACGACCTGTTCGACAACCCCAAGCGCCGCCAGGCCCTGGTCGAGGCGATGAACCACCGTCTGGGCGAGGTCGAGAAGCGCCGCCGGCCGCAGGAAGACGGCGAGCGCGACGCGCTGGTGGTCGAGCTGCTGGCTGCGGCCAGCCTGGCCGTGCGCCAGTTCGCGGCCGCCTTCGAGCAGATGGGCGCGCTGCGCCAGCAGGCCGGCAAGGTGCTGCGCCGCCATACGCCCAAGGACAACATCAAGTTCGACGGCCTGAGCCGCGTCAGTCATGTGACCGACGCGACCGACTGGCGGGTCGAATACCCGTTTGTCGTGCTGACTCCCGACACCGAGGCCGAGATGGCCGGCCTGGTCAAGGCCTGCATCGAGCTCGGCCTGACTATCGTCCCGCGCGGCGGCGGCACCGGCTACACCGGCGGCGCGATCCCGCTGACCTGGAAGAGTGCGGTCATCAACACCGAGAAGCTGCTTGGCATGAACGAGGTCGAGCTGATCGACCTGCCCGGCGTCAACCACAAGGTGCCGACCCTCTGGACCGAGGCCGGCGTCGTGACCCAGCGCGTGGCCGATGCGGCCGAGCGCGCCGGCTTCGTGTTCGCGGTCGATCCGACCAGCGCCGAGGCCAGCTGCGTCGGCGGCAACATCGCGATGAACGCCGGCGGCAAGAAGGCCGTGCTGTGGGGCACCGCGCTCGACAACCTGGCGAGCTGGCGCATGGTCACGCCCGACGCGCAATGGCTCGAGGTGGTGCGGGTCGACCACAACCTGGGCAAGATCCACGACGCCGCGATCGCCAGCTTCGAGCTGCATTACTTCGAGGCCGACGGCAAGACGCCGATCCGCAGCGAGCGGCTCGACATCCCGGGCAAGACCTTCCGCAAGGAAGGCCTGGGCAAGGACGTGACCGACAAGTTCCTGGCCGGCCTGCCCGGCGTGCAGAAGGAGGGCTGTGACGGCCTGATCACCAGCGCGCGCTGGGTGCTGCACCGCATGCCCGAGCACACCCGCACCGTCTGCCTGGAATTCTTCGGCAACCCGAAGGACGGCGTGCCGAGCATCGTCGAGATCAAGGACTTCATGTTTGCCGAGCAGACGCGCTCGGGCACGCTGCTGGCCGGCCTCGAACACCTCGACGACCGCTACCTGCGCGCGGTCGGCTACTCGACCAAGAGCAAGCGCGGCGGCTTCCCCAAGATGGTGCTGATCGGCGACATCGTCGGTGACGATCCGGATGCGGTCGCGCGTGCCGCCAGCGAAGTGGTGCGTCTGGCCAACGGCCGCGCCGGCGAGGGCTTCACGGCCGTCAGCCCCGATGCGCGCAAGCAGTTCTGGGCCGATCGCAAGAAGACCGCCGCCATCAGCCGCCACACCAACGCCTTCAAGGTCAACGAGGACGTGGTGATCCCGCTGCCGCGCATGGGCGAGTACACGCTGGGCATCGAGCGCATCAACATCGAGCTGAGCCTGCGCAACAAGGTCAGGCTGGCGCAGGAGCTCGAGACCTTCTTCGCGCACGGCAACCTGCCGCTGGGCAAGGTCGAGGACCCCAACGACATGCCGAGCGCCGAGACGCTGCAGGAACACCGCGAGCGCGCGCTGGCCGTGATCCGCAGCGTGCGCGCCCAGTGGCAGCAGTGGATGGACGGCCTGGATACCGTGCAGGCCGATACCGGTCGCAGCTTCTTCGACCAGCTGCAGGATTATTCCCTGCGCGCGAGCTGGAAGACGCAGATCCGCGAGGCACTGCGCGCCATCTTCACCGGCTCGGTGTTTGCGCCGGTGCTGGAGGAATGCAAGGCAATCCACAAGCGCGTGCTCAAGGGCCGGGTCTGGGTCGCGCTGCACATGCATGCCGGCGACGGCAACGTGCACACCAACATCCCGGTCAACAGCGACGACTACGAAATGCTGCAGACCGCGCACGAGGCGGTCGACCGCATCATGGTGCTGGCGCGCAGCCTTGACGGCGTGATCTCGGGCGAACACGGCATCGGCATCACCAAGCTTGAATACCTGAGCGACGCCGAACTGGCGCCGTTTGCCGGCTACAAGCAGCGCATCGACCCCGAAGGCCGCTTCAACAAGGGCAAGCTGCTGCGCGGCGGCAGCTCGTTCGACGCGGCCGACATGCGCCGCGCCGACCTCAGCATGGCCTACACGCCGAGCTTCGGCCTGATGGGCTACGAGTCGCTGATCATGCAGCAGAGCGATATCGGTGCCATCGCCGATTCGGTCAAGAACTGCCTGCGCTGCGGCAAGTGCAAGCCGGTCTGCTCGACCCATGTGCCGCGCGCCAACCTGCTGTACTCGCCGCGCAACAAGATCCTGGCCACCAGCCTGCTGGTCGAGGCCTTCCTCTACGAGGAGCAGACCCGGCGCGGCATCAGCCTCAAGCATTGGGAAGAGTTCGAGGACGTGGCCGACCACTGCACGGTCTGCCACAAGTGCCTGTCGCCTTGCCCGGTCAAGATCGACTTCGGCGATGTCTCGATGAACATGCGCAACCTGCTGCGCAAGATGGACAAGAAGAGCTTCCGTCCCGGCAACGCCGCCGCGATGTTCATGCTCAACGCGACCAACCCCGAGACCATCAAGCTCGCGCGCAGCGCCATGGTCGGCGTCGGCTTCAAGGCCCAGCGCCTGGCCAACACCGTGCTCAACAGCTTCGCCAAGAAGCAGACCAGTGCCCCGCCGGCCTCGGTCGGTCCCGCTCCGATCAAGGAGCAGGTGATCCACTTCATCAACAAGAAGCTGCCGGGCGGCCTGCCCAACAAGACCGCGCGCGCGTTGCTCGACATCGAGAACAAGGACTACGTCCCGATCATCCGCGACCCGCAAGGCACCAGCAGCGACAGCGAGGCGGTGTTCTACTTCCCGGGCTGCGGCTCCGAGCGCCTGTTCAGCCAGGTCGGCCTCGCGACCCAGGCCATGCTCTGGCATGCCGGCGTGCAGACCGTGCTGCCGCCGGGCTACCTGTGCTGCGGCTATCCGCAGCGCGGCTCGGGCCAGTTCGAGAAGGCCGAGCAGATGATCACCGACAACCGGGTGCTGTTCCACCGCGTTGCCAACACGCTGAACTACCTCGACATCAAGACCGTGGTCGTGTCCTGCGGCACCTGCTATGACCAGCTGTCGGGCTACCAGTTCGACCAGATCTTCCCGGGCTGCCGCATCATCGACATCCACGAGTACCTGCTCGAGAAGGGCATCACGCTCGACGCCAAGGGCGCCTACCTGTTCCACGACCCCTGCCACAGCCCGATGAAGCTGCAGGCACCGATCAAGACCGTCAAGGCGCTGGTCGGCGACACCGTGGTGCAGAGCGACCGCTGCTGCGGCGAGTCCGGCACGCTCGGCGTGACGCGGCCCGACATCTCGACCCAGGTCCGCTTCCGCAAGGAAGAGGAGCTCAACAAGAACGCGCAGGAGCTGTCGGCGCTGGCGGCCAAGAACGGCGTGGTCCAGCAGGTTGGCAAGACCAAGATCCTGACCAGCTGCCCGAGCTGCTTCCAGGGCCTGAGCCGCTATGGCGAGGACCTGCAGAACGGCCTGCTCGAAGCCGACTATGTCGTGGTCGAGATGGCGCGCCATATCCTGGGCGAGAACTGGCTGCCCGACTATGTCGCCAAGGCCAATGCCGGCGGCATCGAGCGCGTGCTGGTTTGAGCCATGGCTGCCAGCCCTGAGCCCGGCTGCCCGCTCTGTCACGAGGACGGCGGGCTGCTGATCGCCCGGTACGGGAAGTTCCGCATCATCCGCGCCACCGGGCCGGACGCGGCGGACTTTCCCGGCTTCTACCGCGTGGTCTGGAACGAGCATGTGGCCGAGTTCTCGGACCTGGCCGAGGCCGACCAGTTGCTGTGTCTGCGTGCCGTCAGCGCGGTCGAGCGCGTGCTGCGCGATCAGCTGGCGCCGACCAAGGTCAACTTGGCGGCCCTGGGCAACATGGTGCCGCACCTGCACTGGCATGTGATCGCGCGCCATGACTGGGACAGCCGCTGGCCGGCGCCGGTCTGGGCCGCGCCGCAGCGTGCGGCCGACCCACAGCGGCTGGCGGAACTGCACGCGCGCCTGGCGGACTGTGACGCCGCCATCGCTGCGACCGTCGCGCAGATCTTCTGATCCGGCCCGGGCGGCTTGCCGCCCGTTTGCCACCCGCTTGCCGCGCGTTACGATAGCGTTTTGATCCCCGAGCCTTCTGCGAGAGACCATGGCTGGCCTGAACCCCAACACCCCCCATCCCGTCGAGTTGACGCTGCACGCCAAGTCGCGCGTGCTCGAGATTGCCTTCGCTGACGGCGCGCGCTTCCGGCTGCCGTTCGAGCTGCTGCGCGTGCTCTCGCCCTCGGCCGAGGTCCAGGGCCACGGCCCGGGCCAGGAGACGCTGCAGACCGGCAAGCGCGAGGTCGAGATCACGGCACTCGAGCCGGTCGGCCACTACGCCGTCAAGCCGACCTTCTCGGACGGCCACGACTCCGGCCTCTACAGCTGGGACTATCTGTACCGGCTCGGTGCCGAGCAGGAGCAGCGCTGGACCGACTACCTGGCCCGCCTGCAGGCCGCCGGCCTCGACCGCGACGCGCCGATGGCTGACAAGGCCGGCTCGGCCTGCGGCCACTCCCATTGAACAGCCGCAGCAACGGCAAGCACCCTGCAGGAACTGACGCCATGAGCCAGACCCATTTCGGATTCAAGACCGTCGACGAGCAAGACAAGGCGCGCCATGTGCGCAGCGTGTTCGACTCGGTCGCGTCCAACTACGACATCATGAACGACCTGATGTCGGCCGGCCTGCACCGCCTCTGGAAGGCCTACACGATCCAGGTCGCCAACCCGCGCCCGGGCGACCGCGTGCTCGACATCGCGGGCGGCACCGGCGACCTCGACCTGGCCTTCGCGCCCAAGGTCGCGCCCAACGGCCAGGTGGTGCATACCGACATCAACGAGGCCATGCTGCGCGAGGGCCGCAACCGCCTGCTCAACCACGGCCATGTGCTGCCGACCCTGGTCTGCGACGCCGAGAAGCTGCCGTTTCCGGACGGCCATTTCGACATCGTGACCGTCGCCTTCGGCCTGCGCAACATGACGCACAAGGACATCGCGCTGCGCGAGATGAATCGTGTGCTGCGTCCGGGCGGCAAATTGCTGGTACTGGAATTTTCCAAAGTCGCTGCCCCGCTAGAGAAGGCCTACGACTGGTATAGTTTTAATATCTTGCCCAAGCTCGGCAAGTGGATTGCCAAGGACGAGAGCAGCTACCGCTACCTGGCCGAGTCGATCCGCATGCACCCGGACCAGGAAACCTTGCGCGGCATGATGCGCGAGGCCGGTTTCGGCCATGTGGATGTGCACAACTTGACGGCTGGCGTTGCGGCGCTGCACCTGGGCATCAAGTGCTGAGCCGGCTGTAACCGTCGCCTGAAGACAGGGGAGTACTGAAATGGAATGGTGGATAGCGATCCTGGGCCTGGTCCTGCTGGCTTGGGTGCTGCGCAGCTGGTGGCGTGGCCGCAAGGACGGGCCGGCGCAGCCCTTTTCGGGGGCCGCGGCGCCCGAGGCCGCGCGACTGCCGGCCAGCTACAGTGCCAAGAACGTTGGCAACGATGCCTCGGCCCGGCCCTGGGAACAGCAGGTCGGCGCTTCCGATGCCGCCTTGAACCCGGCTGTGGGCGAGGCTGGCGCCGTGCCGCAATGGGGCGCTGCTGATTCGAGCCAGCCGGCTGGCTTCGATGCCGCAGCCTTCCTCGAGGCCTCCAAGGCCCATTTCATCCAGCTGCAGGCAGCCTGGGACCGCGCCGACATGCCGGCGCTGCGCGCGATGATGACCGACGACATGCTGGGCCAGATCCAGTCCCAGCTGCTCGAGCGCGAGCACCAGGCCGACGCTGTCGGCCCGAGCTCCGAGGTCGTGATGCTCGACGCCAAGCTGCTTGGCATCGAGGAACAGGCGGGCGAGTACCTGGCCAGCGTCGAGTTCTCGGGCCTGATCCGGGATGCGGCCGCTGCCGGCCCCAATCCCTTCCGCGAGGTCTGGAGCATCATCCGGCCCAAGAGCGGTGCCGAGGGCTGGCTGGTCGCGGGTGTTCAGGCCATGCAATAAAAGGTCGGCCTTTATCCGTCAAAATCGGGGGACCTATGAACAAGCCCCCATTTTCCTTGCCGCCGGTTGAGTTGCTGCAGCAACTCGCCTCCAGGCTGCCGGCACCGCCGGCCTGGCTGCGCGCCGAACTGCACAACCGCCTCGTGCTGCTGCTCAACCATGTGCTGCAGCAGGAGCCCCAGGCCATGGACCGGCTCCGGCGCCAGCAGGGCAAGCGGCTGCAGCTGAGCTGGGGCAGCATCGAGCTGGTGCTGCAGCCGACCCCGGCCGGCCTGCTGGCGCTGTCCCAGCCGGACCAGTCGTCCGACCTGCAACTGCGCGTGGCCGAGGCCTCGCCGCTGGCGCTGGCGCAGACCCTGCTGGCAGGCGGCAAGCCGCCGGTCGAGATCCAGGGCGATGTGCAGCTGGCGGCCGAGGTCGCCTGGCTGGTCGACAACCTGCGCTGGGACCTCGAGGAAGACCTGGCGCGCCTGTTAGGCGACCCGGTCGCGCACCAGCTGGCTGCTGCCGGCCGGACGCTGGTACAGGGCCTGCGGGGCTTCCTGCTGCAGGCCGCCGAACGCCGCAACAAGGCCGCGCCATGAGCCGCTACCTGCGCGGCTTCTTCATTGTCTGGGTTGTGCTGCGCTACGGCCTGGATGAACTGCTGCTGTCGGGCTTTCCGAACCCGCTGTTGCGTGCCCTGCGCCGTCTCATCACGATCGGGCGCGATCTGACGGCACCGCGCGGCCAGCGCCTGCGCGAGGCGCTCGAAGCGCTCGGGCCGATCTTCGTCAAGCTCGGCCAGGTGCTCTCGACAAGGCGCGACCTGATGCCGCCCGACATCGCCGACGAGCTCGCGCGGCTGCAGGACCGGGTGCCGCCATTCCCGAGCCAGGTCGCGGTCGCCACCATCGAGCGCGCCTTCGGCCAGAAGCTCGACCAGATCTTCGCCAGCTTCGACCAGCAGCCGGTCGCCAGCGCCTCGATCGCCCAGGTGCATTTCGCCGTGCTGCACGACGGGCGCGAAGTCGCGGTCAAGGTGCTGCGCCCCGGCATGCTGCCAGTGATCGACAAGGACCTGGGCCTGATGCGCCTGATGGCGGGCTGGGTCGAGAAGTTGTCGGCCGACGGCAAGCGCCTGAAGCCGCGCGAGGTGGTGGCCGAATTCGACAAGTACCTGCATGACGAGCTCGACCTGGTGCGCGAGGCGTCCAACGCCGCCCAGCTGCGGCGCAACATGGCCGACCTCGATCTGGTGCTGATCCCCGAGATGTACTGGGACTGGTGCCGCACCGAGGTGCTGGTGATGGAGCGCATGAAGGGCGTGCCGATCAGCCAGGTCGCTCGCCTGCGCGAGGCCGGCGTCGACATCCCCAAGCTGGCGCGCGACGGCGTCACGATCTTCTTCACCCAGGTCTTTCGCGACGGCTTCTTCCACGCCGACATGCACCCGGGCAATATCCAGGTCAGCCTGGACCCGGCGACCTTCGGCCGCTATATCTCGCTCGACTTCGGCATCGTCGGCACGCTGACCCAGTTCGACAAGGAATACCTGGCGCAGAACTTCACCGCCTTCTTCCGCCGCGACTACAAGCGGGTGGCCGAGCTGCACATCGAGTCGGGCTGGGTGCCCGAGGACACCAGGGTCGACGAGCTGGAAGCCGGCATCCGCTCGGTCTGCGAGCCCTATTTCGACCGTCCGCTGAAGGAAATCTCGCTCGGCATGGTGCTGATGCGGCTGTTCCAGATCTCGCGCCGCTTCAACGTCGAGATCCAGCCCCAGTTGGTGCTGCTGCAAAAGACCCTGCTCAACATCGAGGGCCTGGGCCGCGATCTCGACCCCGAGCTCGACCTCTGGAACACGGCCAAGCCCTTCCTCGAGAAGTGGATGATCGACCAGCTCGGCCCCAAGATGTTCTGGCAGCAGCTCAAGGCCGAGGCGCCGCAATACGCCAAGCTGATCCCCGAGCTGCCGCGCCTGCTACATGACTTCCTGCGCCAGCGCAAGGGCGACGAGTCGCGCGAGCTGCGGGCCCTGCTGAGCGAGCAGCGGCGCACCAACCGTCTGCTGCAAGGCCTGATCTACGGCGGGCTGGGCTTTGCGCTCGGGCTGCTGGCGATGCAGTTGCTGGTGCGCGTGCGGCTCTGGTGATACAGGAATCCCACCCCAATTTATAATCAAGGGTTTTCCATTTCCCGACCCGAACGGTAACGCCATGCCCATCTACGCCTACAAGTGCGAGTCCTGCGGCCATGCCAAGGACGTCCTGCAAAAGATTTCCGCCGCACCCCTGACCGATTGCCCCGCCTGCGGTGCGGCGACCTTCAGCAAGCAGCTGACCGCCGCCGGATTCCAGCTCAAGGGCTCGGGCTGGTATGCGACCGATTTCCGCGGCAGCACCAGCGGTGCCGGCGGCACCACGGCACCGGCCAGCGCGCCGGCCGAAGCGGCGGCTCCTGCCGCCAGCGACAGCCCGGCGCCCGCCGCCGGCTGTGGCGGCTCCTGTGCCTGCCACTGAAAAGAAGGCACAAGACATGTCCGCATTGCGCAAATGGCTGTTCTCCGGCCTGCTGACCCTGGTGCCGCTGGTCATCACGCTCTGGGTGCTCGATTGGGTGGTCTCGACGCTGGATCAGACGCTCAGGATCCTGCCCGAGGCCTGGCAGCCGCAGCAGCTGCTCGGAATGAACATCCCGGGCCTGGGCGTGCTGTTCGCGCTCTTGATCGTGCTCTCGATCGGTGCGCTGGCGTCCAACTTCATCGGCAACAAGCTGGTCAACTGGTGGCATGCGCTGCTGCACCGGATTCCGGTCGTGCGCTCGATCTATTCGGGCGTCAAGCAGGTCTCCGACACCCTGTTCTCCGAGAAGGGCAATGCCTTTCGCAAGGCCTTGCTGGTGCAGTGGCCGCGCGAGGGCATGTGGACCATCGCCTTCCTGACCGGCGCGCCCGGCGGCGACGTCGCGCGTCACCTCAACGGCCAGGACTATGTCAGCGTCTTCGTGCCGACCACGCCCAACCCGACCGGCGGCTACTTCGTGATGGTGCACAAGCGCGATTGCGTCGAGCTCACGATGAGCGTCGACGAGGCGCTGACCTATGTGATTTCGATGGGCGTGATCGTGCCCGGTGGCCCCAAGGCGCTGCAGCCGGCCGATGCGCCGGCCAGCCAGGCCTGAGGCCCCATCTCCGATATTTCTAGAAAGCTCAATATGGCAATGCGTTCCGAATACTGCGGTCTGGTGACCGAGGCCCTGCTGGGTCAAACCGTGACCCTGTGCGGCTGGGTCAACCGCCGTCGCGACCATGGCGGCGTGATCTTCGTCGACCTGCGCGACCGCGAAGGCTATGTCCAGGTCGTCTGCGACCCGGACCGCCCCGAGATGTTCGCGATCGCCGAAGGCCTGCGCAACGAGTTCTGCATCCAGGTCAAGGGCCTGGTGCGCGCCCGCCCCGAGGGCACGACCAACGACAACATGAAGAGCGGCAAGATCGAGGTGCTGTGCCACGAGATCGTCGTGCTCAACGCCTCGGTGACCCCGCCGTTCCAGATCGACGACGACAACCTGTCCGAGACCACCCGCCTGACGCACCGCGTGCTGGATCTGCGTCGCCCCTACATGCAGAAGAACCTGATGCTGCGCTACAAGGTGTCGATGGAGGTGCGCAAGTTCCTCGATGCCAATGGCTTCATCGACATCGAGACGCCGATGCTGACCAAGTCCACGCCCGAAGGCGCGCGCGACTACCTGGTGCCCAGCCGCGTCCATGACGGCCATTTCTTCGCGCTGCCGCAATCGCCCCAGCTGTTCAAGCAGCTGCTGATGGTGGCCGGCTACGACCGCTACTACCAGATCACCAAGTGCTTCCGCGACGAGGACCTGCGCGCCGACCGCCAGCCGGAATTCACCCAGATCGATATCGAGACCAGCTTCCTGACCGAAGAGGACATCCGCTCGATGTTCCAGGGCATGATCAAGAGCGTGTTCCAGCACACCATGGGTGTGGACCTGGGCGAGTTCCCCTGCATGCCCTATGCCGAAGCCATGCACCGCTACGGCTCGGACAAGCCCGACCTGCGCGTCACGCTCGAGTTCACCGAGCTGACCGATGTCATGGCCGATGTCGACTTCAAGGTCTTCAGCGCGCCGGCCCAGGACAAGAACGGCCGCGTGGTCGCGCTGCGCGTGCCCGGCGGCGCCGAGATCAGCCGCAGCGAGATCGACGCCTACACCGACTTCGTCAAGATCTACGGCGCCAAGGGCCTGGCCTGGATCAAGGTCAACGATGTCGCCGCCGGCCGTGACGGCCTGCAGAGCCCGATCGTCAAGAACCTGCACGACAAGGCCATCGCTGAGATTTTGAGCCGCTCGGGCGCGCAGAACGGCGACATCCTGTTCTTCGGTGCCGACAAGGCCAAGATCGTCAACGACGCCATCGGCGCGCTGCGCATCAAGATCGGTCACAGCCCGCTGGCCAAGAAGCTGGGCTTCTTCGAGGACCGTTGGGCTCCGCTGTGGGTGGTCGACTTCCCGATGTTCGAGTACGACGACGAAGGCAAGCGCTGGAACGCGGTCCACCACCCCTTCACCGCACCGAAGGACGGCCATGAGGACTACATGGACACCGATCCGGGCAAGTGCATCGCCAAGGCCTACGACATGGTGCTGAACGGCTGGGAGCTCGGCGGCGGTTCGATCCGTATCCACCGCGCCGATGTCCAGAGCAAGGTCTTCACCGCGCTCAACATCTCGCCCGAGGACGCCCAGCTCAAGTTCGGCTTCCTGCTCGATGCGCTGCAATACGGTGCGCCGCCGCACGGTGGCCTGGCCTTCGGCCTGGATCGCCTGATCACGCTGATGACCAAGGCCGAGTCGATCCGCGACGTGATTGCTTTCCCCAAGACCCAGCGCGCCCAGTGCCTGCTGACCCAGGCCCCGAGCGCGGTCGACGAGAAGCAGTTGCGCGAGCTCCACATCCGTTTGCGCAACACGCAAGCCGCCTGATATAGTGAGTCACGTGTAGTCATTTTGACGGGAGAAGCACCATGAACCAACTCGATACCGCACTCGCTCCGAAGGAAAAGCTGGTCGCTGACCTCAAGGTCGTCGTGACTGACGCCGAGGAGCTGCTGGCTGCCACCGCCTCCCAGACCGGCGAGAAGATCGCCGAGCTGCGCGAGCGCATGCAGACCAATCTGCGCCTGGCCCGCCTGAAGCTGGCCGACGCCGAAGCCGCCCTGCGCGAGAGCACCCGCCAGGTGGCCAAGGCGACCGACCATTACGTGCACGAGAACCCCTGGAAGGCGATTGGCATCGCCGCTGGTGCCGGCCTGCTGGTCGGCATGCTGATCGGCCGCCGTTGATGTTCGCCCCGGCGTGCGCGTGATGGCTGCAGAAGACCGCCCGCACGCCGACCCGGCCCCCGAGCGCGTGACCCAGGCGCTGCGCGGCTGGCTGCACGATGGCGTGGCCCTGCTGCGCGTGCGGCTGGAGCTGTTCGGGGTCGAGGCGCGCGAGCATGCCCTGGCCAGCGTCGAGCTGCTGCTCGCCGGTCTGGCCGCGCTGCTGTTCCTCGGCCTGGGGCTGGGTTTTTTCGCAGTGCTGCTGACGGTGCTGCTGTGGGACAGTCATCGCCTGCTGGCCCTGGCGGTCTTCTCCACCCTGTTCCTGACCCTGGGCCTGGTCGCGCTGGTGCTGCTGCGCCAACGCTGGCAGACGACCCAGCGCTGGTTCGACGCCAGCCTCGAAGAACTCAGGCAGGACGACCAGCGTCTTGCCCCCTGACCGCATGACTCCGCGTCAGCAGCGCCTCTGGATGCGCCGTCAGGAATTGCTGCACCAGTCATCCGAGCTGCGCCAGCGCTTGCAGCGCCATGGCGAAGGCATTGCGCCGCTGCTGCGCGGTGCCGACCGTGCCTGGAGCGCTGCGGTCTGGTTGCGCGAGCATCCGCTGGTGCCGGCCGCCGCGCTGGCGCTGCTGGCCTGGCGCCGACCGCGCACCTTGCTGCGCTGGGGCCGGCGTGGCTGGGCCGGCTGGCAGCTGTTCAGGCGCGTGCGCGCCGCCTGGGACGCGCGTGCCAGCGCCATGGCGGCCCAGTTCCTGCGCTGAATGCATCAACCGGGGCGCTGCGCGGGCTCAAAATCCCTGGCGCGCGCCTTTCGGTCTCAATCCTGCAGCTTGACGTAGCGTCCGTTCTGGATCGTCGTGAAGAAGGCCTGGCGTCGGGTGTCGCCGTTGGCATCAAAGGTGATGCTCTGCTGCAGCCCCTGGTAGGGGCCGCTGCGCAAGGCCGCCTGCTTGAGCGTTTCACCGCGCTTGCGGTTCTTGAGCGCGGTCAGCACCACGGTGGTCGCGTCATAGGCTGCCACGGTGCTGTAGCCCGGCTGGCGCTGGAAGCGCTTGTAGAAGGCATCGGCGAAATCCCGGTAACGCTCGGACTGATCGTCGCGGTCGTAGTTCTGCACGATCAGCAGGCCTTCGACCACCTCGCCGCCGAGCTCGACCAATTGCTCGGTCGCGGCCCATTCGGCGGCCGCGATCGGCAGCTTGGGCGCCTGCTTGCGCGCCTGCTGGGCCAGCCTGGCCACGTCGAGCGCGCCGGAAATGAAGACCAGGCTGTCGGGCTTGCTGGCCAGCATCTGGCTGATGACCTGACCAAAGTCGGTGCTGTCGCCGGATTCATAGGCAATCTCTGCCGCCAGGCTCTGGCCCGCCGCTTGTTCCGCCGCGCGGAATTCCTTGAGCCAGGAGGCCGTGAAGTTCAGGTTGCGGGTGTCGTAGGCCACTGCCGTGCGACGCAGGCCCTGGCTCATCAGGACGCTGGCGTAGTCCTCGGCATAGTCGCGCGTGGTCCGGTTGATGCGGAACAGGTTGTCATCCTTGCCGTAGAAGTCCATCGAGGTGATGGTCGGACTGACCTGGAAGATGCCGTTCTGTGCCGTGATCGGGACGATGACCTTGGCCATGCCGCTGGTGAAGGGGCCGATCACCGCCTCGACCTTGGCCGCCACGAGCTCACGGGTCGACTGCTGCGCCGTCGCGGGGTTTTGCGCGTCATCCTTGGTCACCAGTTCGACCATCTGTCCTTCCCGGCCGCCCTGGCGATTGAACTGTTCCACCGCAAGGATCACGCCGTTCAGGCCGGACTGGCCGTTGTCGGAGTTGCGGTCCGTCAGGCCGCCGATGAAGCCGATCTTGATCGGCTCCTTCTGACCACATCCCCCTAGTGCCAGGTTCAAGCCTATAGCTAATAAAATCATCGTCTTATTCATTAGGAAATTCTACCTAAAATGGCATCAAGCAGATCGTCGGGCCAGCCGGCAGCGCAGCGCGTGACACGCTGGCGCGGCAAGATCGCGCAGGCATGGCATTGGTACAAGTGCGAGTCGCCGGCCTGGAGTCGTTCCTTGCGCGTGCGCATGCTGATGCTGGGCTTGATGCCGCTGCTGGTGGCGTTTCCGGTCGTGATCGGAGTCCTGACCGCGGTCGCGGACAAGCAGACCCTGCTGAAATCCAATTTGCACGGCAACCTGGCGGGGGCGCGCAATTACCTCGAGCTGCTCAAGACCCAGAACAGCAATCGCGTCGAGCAGCTGGTCAGGTCGGCTTCGCTGCAACAGGAGGTCAGGCAGGCCATCGGTCAGGCCCCGGACGAGCTGGCACTCAACAAGGCCTTGCAGACGGCAGCCGAGAACAGCGGGCTCGATTATCTGCTGGTGGTCGGCGACGAACGCCGAATCCTCGGCAGCAGCACGGGCGCGCTGTCGGGCCAGTACCTGCCCGACTCTTACGTGATACGCCAGGCCCGCATCGGGGTCACCAGCGCCGCCTACGAGAAGTTCACGCCTGAGCAGTTGAGCGCCTTCTCGCCGCATTTTCTTGGCCAATTGCAATTGCCCGCCAACGAGACCGGTGGCAAGACCGTGACCTCGGCGCATGGCTTGCTGGTCAATGCCGCGGCGCATTTCCCACTGTCGCTCAGCATGCCCGATCTGATCCTGGTCGGCGGTACCTTGCTGAACCGGAATCATTCACTGACTGATCACATGCGGGAAATCATTTTCCCGATCGGCACCTTGCTCGACAACGCCGAAGGCGTGACGGCCATTTACCTCGATGACCTCAGCATCGCGGTCAGCGTGCAGCGCAATGAAGGCACGCGCCTGCTGGGCCGATCCGCCGTGCCCGAGGTCATTGAGACCGTGATGGGGCAGGGTCAGCCCTGGCTGGGCGTGCTGGACTACGATGGGGCGAGTTACATGGCTGGCTTCGAAGCCCTGCAAGACGGCAACGGACAGCGCGTGGGCATGATCAACACGAGCTTTCCGCGCGAGCCCTATCAGCGCATCCTGCGTTGGGTGTTGGGGTCGATCTCGCTGCTGCTGGCCTTGGTGATGTTGGCGATTTCGCTGTTGTTCCTGCGTTTCGGGCATGTGCTGACGCTGCGGCTCGAGCGCATGGGCGAGACGATGAAGGCCGTGCGCCAGGGGGACCGCCAGGCCCGGGTGGCCTTGCAGCAAACCGGCGACGAGCTGGCGCAACTGGGGCTGGACTTCAACGAGTTGCTCGACACCATCGCCGAGCAGGAGGCGCGCCAGCAGCGCAGTCAGCAGGTGATTGCCAATGAAGCTGCGCGCCGCCATGCGCTGTTCACCCATGCGAGTGACGGCATCCTGATCTGCGACGCCCAGGGTCGGGTGGTCGAATGCAATCCCAAGGCTGCTTCCCTGCTCGGCTACACCCGCCAGCAGCTGACCGGGCGCTATCTCCATGAGTGGGAGCTGGCGTACAGCGCGGCGCAGATACGGCAGCTGATCGAGCAGGTCGATGGCGCGGGCAGTTCCTACGAAACGCAGCATCAGCGCCAGGACGGCAGCTGCTATTTCGCCGAGGTCTCGCTGAGCCGGGCGCAATGGGCGGGCCAGACTTTCGTGCTGGCCTTGCTGCGCGACATCTCCGAGCGCAAGGCGGTGGAGGCCGAGCTCGAGAACTATCGCCGCAGCCTGGAGCTGCGCACCTCGGAGCTGGCGGCGGCCAACGAGGCCAAGAACGAGTTCCTGGCCAACATGAGCCACGAGATCCGCACCCCGATGGGGGTGGTGATCGGCCTGTCCAACCTGCTGCTCGATACCGACCTCGCGCCCGAGCAGCGCGACTATCTGGAAAAGATCGAGACTGCCAGCACGGCCTTGCTCGGGGTGCTCAACGACATTCTCGACCACTCCAAGATCGAGTCGCGCCTGCTGCAGGTCGAATCGATTCCGATGTGCGTGGCCGACGTGCTGCACAAGAGCGAGGCCCTGTTTGCGATCCGGGCCCAGCAAAAGCAGCTGGCGTTCTCGGTCGAATGCGATCCCGATCTGCCCGACGTCCTGCTCGGCGACCCGCTGCGCCTGCTGCAGGTAGTCAACAACCTGATCGGCAATGCGCTGAAGTTCACCGAGCGCGGCTCGATCCGCGTCAAGGCCGAATGCCTGGAGCGCGGGCCGGATACGGTGCTGCTCAAGGTCTCGGTGATCGACACCGGGGTCGGCATGTTGCCGGCCCACATGGAGCGGCTGTTCACCGCCTTCCAGCAGGCCGATGCCTCGACTTCGCGCTACTACGGCGGCACCGGACTGGGCTTGAGCATCAGCAAGGGACTGGTCGAGCTGATGCAGGGCGAGATCGGTGTCAGCAGCCAGATGGGCGAGGGCAGCCATTTCTGGTTCACGATCAGGCTGGGCTGTCCCAGCCAGTCGGAGTGCGGGGTGGTGCTGCCTGCGGGGCAGCGTTCGTCGTTCGCGGCGGCCGATGCGCGCAGCCGGCTGTCTCCGCTGGCCGAACGGGCGGTTCCGATCCGGGGCGCCAGGGTGCTGGTCGTCGACGACAACGAGGTCAACCTGCTGGTGGCCAGCGCCTATCTGCGCAAGATGGGTTTGCTGGCCGAAACCGTCGATTCCGGTCGAGCCGCGCTGGAGCAGGTGCAGCTGCAGCATTTCGATGCCATCTTGCTTGATCTGCAGATGCCCGTGCTCGACGGCTTTGCGACCGCGCGTGCCATCCGCGCGACCGAAGCGGGTCGCTCGATCCCGATCATCGCGCTGACGGCTGCGGCGCGGCTGTCGGATCGCCAGGCCGCCGAGGCGGCCGGCATGAATGACCACATCGCCAAGCCGATCGATCCGCTGCAAATGGTCGATACCCTGATCAAATGGATCGCGCCCGCTGCCTACCAGGCTGATCTGCCTGCCACGGTCCGGCCCGAGCCGACGGCGCCGGTCGTGCTTGACCTCGGACTGGCCTTGCAGGAGCTGGGCGGGGACACGGAGTTGCTGCAGGCGGTGCTGGCCAGTTTCGCCGAGCAGTTCGCGCCGGCGGCCGCACAGTTGACCGAGTCGCTGCAACAGCAGCAATTCAAGGATGCCGCTCGTCTGGTCCATACCGTCAAGGGGCTGGCGCCGACCCTGGGCGCGCAGACCTTGCAGCAGGTGGCACAAAGCTTCGAGGCCGGCCTCGAGCGGCAAGACCTGAGCCTGTTGCCGGCCTTCAACCAGGCGCTGGAAGCGGTGCTGGCCGCGATCACCGCTGCCAGCCAGACGGCCGCCACGCAGTCGCCCGCGCCCGGAGCAGCCGCAGCTGGCGAGCGCTGAAGTCGTAGCGGTTCAGCAGCAGCAGGCCAGCGCCAGCCCGATGCCGGGTGCGGCGGGCTTACCATAGCGCCCATGCATACCACCGCTCTCGTCCTGTTCTCGGGCGGGCAGGATTCCACCACCTGCCTGGCCCATGCCCTGCAGCGCTATCAGCGCGTCGAAACCCTCGGCTTCCATTACGGCCAGCGCCACGCGGTCGAGATGGAGGCGCGCCTGTGCGTGCTGTCCGAGCTGCGGCGCCAGTTCCCGGCCTGGACCGAGCGGCTCGGCCAGGACCATGTGCTCGATGTCGGCGTGCTGGGCCAGGTCAGCGAGACTTCGCTGACGCGCGAGATGGCGTTCCAGATCGAGGCCAGCGGCCTGCCGAACACCTTCGTGCCGGGGCGCAACCTGGTGTTCCTGACACTGGCGGCGGCGCTGGCCTACCGCCGCGGCCTGCAGGTGATCGTGACCGGGGTCTGCGAGACCGATTTCTCGGGCTACCCCGACTGCCGCGACGACACGATCAAGGCGCTGCAGGTCGCGCTCTCGCTCGGCCTGGACCGGCGCTTGCTGCTCGAGACGCCGCTGATGTGGATCGACAAGGCTCAGACCTGGGCCCTGGCCGAGCAGCTCGGCGCGGATTCGGGCGTGGCCGGGGGCGGTCAGGCGCTGGTCGACCTGATCGTCGAGCACAGCCACACCTGCTACCTCGGCGATCGCGAGCATCGCCACGACTGGGGCTGGGGCTGCGGCAGCTGTCCGGCCTGCGAGTTGCGCGCGCGCGGCTGGCAGCGCTGGCGCGCCGGTCTGTCGGACGGGATAGCCGGCCTGGCGAACTAGTCCGGCTTACGGGCTGGCCCAGTTTCCCGGCAGCCGGTCAGAGCCAAAAAAGAAAGCCGGCATTGCCGGCTTTCCTGCTGCTGAGTGCAGCCTCAGTTGGCCGACAGGGCGACGCCAGCCTTGCTGATCACCTGCTGGTGCGAGTAGTCGGCGCGGGCCGGGCGAGCGATGCTGCCCTTGGCCTTGACATAGTCAACGAAGCTCTGGGTGTAGAGCAGGTAGGTGTTGACATAGGCGCCGCTCTTGTAGAGCGTACCCAGCGTGGCATAACCGTCGCCGCCGGCCGCGACGAAGTCGTTGGTCACCAGCACATAGGTCTTGGTCTTGTCGATCGCGCTCCAGGCGCCGCTGGTCTTGTTGCGCACCTGCACATTGCTGAAGCGCTGGCCCTTGGCCTTGCTCAGGTCCAGGTCCCAGCGCAGGCCAGCCGCGTAGGGATGCGAGCCGGTCGAGCTGCTGGCGTCGTAGTTGGCCACGCCATCTTCCAGCGCGGCGATGATCTGCTCGCCCGTCAGGTTCATCTCGACCAGCACGTTGGTGAAGGGCAGCACGGTGAAGGCGGTGTTCATGCTGAGGTCGCCCGCAGGGATCGCGATGCGCACGCCGCCGGCGTTCTGCAGCGCGAAGTCGGCGCGCTTGCTGGCGTTCAGGAACGCCTCGGCCACGACCTGGGCCGCATCGCTGCCGCGCGCCAGGGTGTTGGCGCTTTCGCAGCCGGCCGTGGTGCCGCTGCGGTTGGTGCTTTCGCCCGGCATGCGGACCAGGCAGAGCGCCTCGCTGGCGCTGCCGATCTTGATTGCCTTCTGTGCCGCGACCTGGTCGGAGTAGGTCTTGAGCGTGGCGGTCGCGCTGGCATCCAGCGCTGCTACCTGCACGTTGGGGCTGCTGGCCAGCTTGGCTACCAGGGCCTGGTTGTCCGCCGGGGCCATGGCTTGCCAGGCGCCTGCAGCGTCCTTGCGCTTGAAGCTGTCGCCGATCACGAGCTTGGCCTGGCCGCCGCAGCTCTGCACGCGCGCCTGGTCGTCGAACTTGACATTCATGAGGCCATAGGCCTTGGCATATTCCCAGGCCTGGCCGATGCAGACCGTCTCGCCGGACTTGTTCTGGACCTTGGTCGGGTAGCTGCCCGATGAAGCGGTCAGGCCGACGGCGCTGAAATCGCCCAGCAGGCTGTGCGAGTCGCCGCCGATGATCACGTCGACATCGGTCAGCTGCGGCGCAATCTTCTTGTCAGCCTCGTAGCCCAGGTGGGACAGCAGCACGACATGGCGCACGCCCTGGGCGCGCAACTCGTCGATCGCCTTCTGGGCGGCAGTGGCCTCATCCTTGAACTCGGTGCTGGCCAGCGGGCGCGAGGAGTTGACGGTCTTGGCCGCGACCGTCAGGCCGACGATGCCGACGTCGACGCCGTCGATCTTCTTGATCAGGTAGGGCTTCAGATAGGCCTTGCCGCCAGCCGGTGCCAGCGCGGTGCCGGCCTTGGGCAGGATATTGGCCGAAACCGTGCTCATGCCGCAGTTGCCGCCGTTGAGCGGATCGGCCAGCTTGTCGAGCAGGGTCTTGAGCGCCTCGTCACCGTCGTCGAACTCGTGGTTGCCGGGCGTGAAGGCATCGAAGCAGATGCTGTTCATGAGCTTGGCGTCGGCCTCGCCCTTGAAGAAGGTGTAGTAGAGGGTGCCGGTGATGGCATCGCCGGCATGCAGCTTGAGCAGGTTGGGGGTGCCGGCGAGCGACTTGAAGACCGTGGTCTGGCGCGCGAAGCCGCCCAGATCGACCTGGGTGTCGACGCCGTCGAGCTTGAGGGTCTGGGCCGCGATCGGGTCGAGCTGCGAATGGTGGTCGTTGATGTGGGCGATGTTGATGTCGATCGCCTTGTAGCTGATGTCATCGCTGCCGCAGGCGGCCAGGCCGAAGGTGAGGGCAGCCAGCGCCGCCATGGCTGCCGGACGCAGCGGGGTGAAATTGAAGTCGTTGCGTGACATGGTCAGATATCCAATTGAAAACAGATGGCACAAAGCCTAACGCTGGCATGTGACGGAACGATTAATTCTTCGTGGCAGGCCATGGCGGCTGGTCCGGGCTGTCCTTGTCCATCCTGATGAAGATTGCGCCTTCAACATGTTTTCACAAACAGCGTCTAAGGTGAAGCAAGCTTTCACTTCCTTACCGAGCCCATGAACCCGATCCATCGCCGCGATTTCGTCATCCGTCTGTCCACCGTTGCGGCCGCCCTGTCGGCCGGCGCCGTCCTGAGCGCCTGCGGTGGTGATGATGCTGTGCCTCAGTTCCTCTATGGCGTCGCCAGCGGCGATCCGTTGGCTGACCGCGTGATCCTCTGGACCCATGCGCGCTATCCCGACAGCGATGTCGCGGTCGATTTGAACTGGGAGGTTGCGAGCGACAACGGCTTTGCCAGCATCGTCAAGAGCGGGACCGTGACGGCGACTGCCGCGACCGGCTTCACCGCCAAGGTCGATGCGAGCGGACTGGCCGCCAACACCGAGTATTTCTACCGCTTCCGCCAGGGCCAGCATGCCTCCGCGGTCGGTCGGGCCCGCACCCTGCCGACCGGTTCGGTCAGCGAGGTCAGGCTGGCGGTGCTGTCCTGCGCCAATTACCCGGCGGGCTTCTTCAACGTCTATGCCGAGGTGGCCAAGTCCGACGCGCAGTTCGCGCTGCACCTGGGTGACTACATCTACGAATACGCGGCCGGCGGCTACGCCTCCGCGAACGCGGACAAGCTTGGCCGCGTGGTGCAACCTGTCACCGAGCTGCTGACGCTGGCCGACTACCGCCTGCGCCATGCCCAGTACCGCAGCGACCCGGACGCCAAGGATCTGCACGCGCGCCTGCCGATGATCGCGGTCTGGGACGATCACGAGATCGCCAACGACACCTACCAGGACGGCGCCGAGAACCACGATCCGGCCAAGGAAGGCAGCTTTGCCGCCCGCCGTGCGGCGGCGCTGCAGGCCTGGCATGAATGGATGCCGGTGCGCAGCGGTGCCGACCAGGGACAGATCTACCGCAGCTTCGACTTCGGCAACCTGCTGTCGCTGCACATGCTCGACACCCGTCTGGTCGGGCGCGACCAGCAGGTCACGATCGAGCAGCTGCTCAACCCGGCGACCCAGGCCAGCGCGCTGGCTGCGCTGTCATCGCCCACGCGCCAGCTGCTGGGCCAGACCCAGCTGCAATGGCTGCAGGGCCAGATGAGCGCTTCGAAGGCCAGCTGGCAGGTGCTGGGCCAGCAGGTGCTGATGGCGCGCATGACGGTGCCGCTGTCGATCCTGAATGCCTTGAACCCGGCCAATACCTCGCCGACTGCCGTGGCGGACGGTGCCAAGGCGGTGACCGACTATCTGACGGCCAAGGCGACGCCGGTCGCCGCGCGCACCCCGGCGCAGCAGGCGCTGCTGAATCCGGCCATCAACCCCGAGCTCGGCTACAACCTCGACGCCTGGGACGGTTATCCGGCCGCGCGCGAATATGTGCTCGGCACCGCGGCCCAGCTCGGCAAGAAGCTGGTCGTGCTGGCCGGCGACACCCACAACGCCTGGCACAGCAGCCTGACGCTGATGGACGGCCGCAAGGTCGGCGAGGAGTTCGCGACCTCGAGCGTGAGCTCGCCGGGGCTGGAGAACTATCTGGCCGCCTTGCCGCCGGAGCAGGTCAAGTTCATCTTCGAGAACGTGATCGACGACCTCGACTGGATGGACCCCAAGCGGCGCGGCTTCCTCAAGATGACCTTCACGGCCAGCGCGGCCAAGGGCGAATGGGTGTTTGTCGACCGGATTGACAGCCGCAGCTATGCCGTCGATGCGGCGGCTGGCAAGACCCTGGTCTACCAGCCTGGTCTGGGCTGATGAGTCGGGCAGGGCTTGACTGGCGAGCCGCGGTGTCGCCACACAGGCCCTGCTGCCGGCAGACATCGGCTTGTCACAGTTCTTTGCAATAATTCAATAAATATTGAAGCATCTGCATTACACAAGGGGCAAGCGATGAAAGTGGGTATCAATGGCATGGGCCGCATCGGCCGTCTGGCGCTGCGCGCCGCCTTCGGCGCCGCCGAGCGTCAGTCGGACGATCCGCGCGCCGGCAACCGGCTCGAGGTCGTGCACCTCAATGAACTGAAAGGCGGTGCCGCCGCCACCGCCCACCTGCTGGCTTTCGACACGGTGCAGGGCAAGTGGCGTGCCGACATCGAGGCCGAGGGCGATGACATCATCCGCATCGGCGAGCGCAAACTGTCGTTCAGCAGCCATGCCAATCCGGCCGACATTCCCTGGGGCGAGCTCGGGGTCGAGGTGGTGCTGGAATGCACCGGCAAGTTCCTGACGCCCGAAACCATCCAGGGCCACCTGGACCGTGGCGCCAAGCGCGTGATCGTCGCGGCCCCGGTCAAGACCGGCGGCGTGCTCAACATCGTGGTCGGCATCAACGAAGGCCAGTACGACCCGGCGCGCGACCGGATCGTGACGGCGGCCTCCTGCACCACCAACTGCCTGGCGCCGGTGGTGAAAGTCATCCACGAGAACATCGGCATCCGGCACGGCCAGATCACCACCATCCACGACCCGACCAACACCAACCTGGTGGTCGATGCGCCGCACAAGGACCTGCGCCGTGCCCGCAGCGCGATGGCCAGCCTGGCGCCGACGACGACCGGCAGCGCGAGCGCGATCGCGCTGATCTACCCCGAGCTCAAGGGCAAGCTCAACGGCCACGCGGTGCGCGCGCCGGTGCTCAATGCCTCGCTGACCGACTGCGTGTTCGAGCTCAAGCGCGAAACGACAGCCGAGGAGGTCAACGCGCTGTTCAAGGCCGCCGCCGAGGGCGAGCTGGCCGGCATCCTGGGCTACGAGGAAAAGCCCTTGGTCAGCGCCGACTATGCGCGCGACACCCGCAGCTCCATCATCGATGCGCTGTCGACCCTGGTGACCGACGGCACCCTGCTCAAGGTCTATGCCTGGTACGACAACGAGATGGGTTACGCCTGCCGCATGGTGGATCTGGCCTGCCACATGGAACAGGTCGGCATCTGAGATGAGTGCCGCGCGCAATTACGCCATCGTCACCGCGGCCTACTGGGGCTTCACGCTGACCGATGGCGCCCTGCGGATGCTGGTGCTGCTGCATTTCTACCGCCTAGGCTATTCGTCGGTCACGCTGGCCTTCCTGTTCCTGCTCTACGAAGCGGCCGGCATCCTGGCGAACCTGATCGGCGGCTGGCTCGCGACCCGCTACGGCATCACCCGCATGCTGACGGTGGGCCTGGTGACGCAGATCACGGGCTTTACCTTGCTGTCGCTGCTCGACCCAGGCTGGACCGCTGCCATGTCGGTGGCCTGGGTGGTGGCGTCGCAGGGCATCTGCGGCGTGGCCAAGGACCTGACCAAGACCTCTGCCAAGTCGGCGATCAAGGTCACGCAGGCCCAGGCCAAGGAGCAGGGCGCCGGCCAGCTGTTCAAGTGGGTGGCCTGGTTCACCGGCAGCAAGAACGCGATGAAGGGCATCGGCTTCTTCCTGGGCGGCCTGCTGCTGCAGACGCTGGGCTTCCAGGCTTCGCTGTGGGCGATGGCAGGGCTGCTGGCGCTGGTGTTGCTGGGCGTGGCGACCTCGCTGCCGACCATGATGGGCAAGAGCAAGGCGTCGAAGTCGGCCAAGGAGCTGTTCGCCAAGAATGCCGGCATCAATGCGCTGGCTGCCGCGCGCGTGGTGCTGTTCGGTGCGCGCGATGTCTGGTTCGTGGTCGGCCTGCCAGTGTTCCTGTATTCGGTCGGCTGGAACTTCACGATGGTCGGCACCTTCCTGGCGGCCTGGACCATCGGCTACGGCCTGGTGCAGGCGGCGGCGCCCGGCATCGTCAAGCGCAGTGCCGACGGCCTGAGCCGCGAGGTGCCGGCCGCGCGCCTCTGGTCGGCCTTGCTGGCGCTGGTCACGATCGGGCTGGCGGCTGCGGTCGCGCTCGACCTGCCGAACCTGGAATGGGTCGTGGTCGGTGGCCTGGGCCTGTTCGGCTTTGCCTTCGCCATCAATTCCTCGGTCCATTCCTACCTGATCCTGGCCTATGCCGGCAGCGAGAAGGCGGCCGAGGATGTCGGCTTCTACTACGCCGCCAATGCGCTGGGTCGCTTCATCGGCACGCTGCTGTCGGGCCTGCTGTATCAGTGGGGCGGGCTGCTGTACGCGCTGGTCGGTTCGGCGCTGATGCTGGTCCTGTGCTGGCTGGTGACGCTGGGCCTGCCGACTGTCCGCGCCCAGGCGCCAGGAGTGGCCGCATGAACGACACCGAAGTGGTCAAGGCGCTGGCCGCGCTGGCGCAGGAGTCGCGCCTGCGCCTGTTCCGGCTGCTGGTGGTGGCCGGGCCCGGGGGCGCGACGCCGTCCCGCATGGGCGAAGCGCTGGGCATTGCGCCGACATCGATCTCCTTTCACATGAAGGAGCTGCTCAACGCCGGCCTGGTGAGCCAGGTGCGCGACGGCCGCCACATCATCTACCGCGCGCAGGTCGAGTCCATGAACGAATTGCTGGGTTTCCTGACTGCCAATTGCTGTGGCGGCGAACCCTGCCTGAATATCCCCATCCCTGTGCAATGCACCACCTGTTGAAAGCCTGACCATGACTCCCCGTACCTTCAATGTCCTGTTCCTCTGCACCGGCAACTCGGCGCGCAGCATCATGGCCGAATCCATCCTGCGCCTGCAGGGCATGGGCCGCTTCCAGGCTTACAGTGCCGGCAGCCAGCCGGCCGGCCAGGTCCATCCCTATGCGATCGAGCTGCTGCAGCGCAATCACTACCCCCTGGAGAACCTGCGCAGCAAGAACTGGGACGAGTTCGCCGCTGCGGATGCGCCCAGGATGGACTTCGTGCTGACCGTCTGCGACAGCGCCAAGGCCGAGCTCTGCCCGGTCTGGCCGGGCCAGCCGATGTCGGCGCATTGGGGCGTGCCCGATCCGGTAGCCGTTGAAGGCGACGAAATCACCCGGCGCAAGGCTTTCTCCGATGCCTTCCTGGTGCTGAACCGTCGCATCTCGCTGCTGGCCAATCTGTCCTTCGACAAGCTCAGCCGCTTGTCGCTGCAGACTGAACTGGAGCGTATCGGTCAGGCCTGAAACGACCAGGTCTGAGACCACGAGGCCTGGGCTCGCATGAGTCCAGGCTTTCGACTTTTGCAAGAGGTAAGCCCCATGGGTCTGTTTGAACGATTCTTGACGGTCTGGGTCGCGCTCGGCATTGCCGCTGGCGTCGGCCTGGGACTGGTTTTTCCCGGCCTGTTCCAGGCCGTTGCGGCGCTGGAATTGGCCCAGGTCAACCTGGTGGTGGCGGTCCTGATCTGGGTCATGATCTATCCGATGATGATCCAGATCGACTGGCATGCGGTGCGCGATGTCGGCAAGAAGCCGCAGGGCCTGCTGCTGACGCTGGTGGTCAACTGGCTGATCAAGCCCTTCACCATGGCCGCGCTCGGCGTGCTGTTCTTCCAGTACCTGTTCGCGCCCTGGGTCGATCCGGCAACGGCGAGCGAATACATCGCCGGCATGATCCTGCTCGGCGTAGCACCCTGCACGGCGATGGTCTTTGTCTGGAGCCAGCTGGTCAAGGGAGACGCCAACTACACCCTGGTCCAGGTCTCGATCAATGACCTGGTCATGGTCGTGGCCTTCGCGCCGATCGCGGCCTTCCTGCTCGGCGTCACCGATGTCACCGTGCCCTGGCAGACGCTGGTGCTGTCCACCGTGCTCTACGTGGTGCTGCCGTTGCTTGCCGGCATGGCAACCCGCCATGGACTGGAAAAGCGCTCCCCGCACGCCTTGGCCGACTTCGTCGCACGACTCAAGCCCTGGTCGATCGTCGGCCTGATCGCCACCGTGGTGTTGCTGTTCGGCTTCCAGGCCACCACCATCGTCGAGCAGCCGGGCGTGATCGGACTGATCGCGATTCCGCTGGTGCTGCAGACCTATGGCATCTTCTTCATCAGCTGGTGGGGCGCCCGGTGGCTCAAGCTGCCGCATGAGGTGGCAGGGCCGGCCTGCCTGATCGGCACCTCCAACTTCTTCGAGCTGGCGGTCGCGGTCGCGATCTCGCTGTTCGGCCTGAATTCGGGCGCGGCGCTGGCGACCGTGGTCGGCGTGCTGGTCGAAGTGCCGGTGATGCTGTCGCTGGTGGCGATCGTCAATGCCTGGAAGCCCAGGACTGTCACAGGAGATGCAAGATGAGCCAGATCACGATTTATCACAACCCCGGCTGCGGCACCTCGCGCAACACGCTGGCGCTGATCCGCAACAGCGGCGTCGAGCCCCACGTGGTCGAATACCTCAAGACGCCACCGAGCCGCGACGAGCTCAAGGTGCTGCTGCTGCGCTTGGGGCTGACCGTGCGCGACCTGCTGCGCAAGAAGGGCACGCCCTATGACGCACTGGATCTGGGCAACCCGAAGTGGAGCGACGAGCAGCTGCTCGACTTCATCGGCCAGCACCCGGTGCTGATCCAGCGCCCGATCGTCGTCACGCCGCTGGGCGTGCGGCTGTGTCGGCCGTCCGAGGCCGTGCTCGACATCCTGCCCGATCCGCAGCGCGGTGCCTTCAGCAAGGAGGATGGCGAAGCCGTGATCGACGCCGACGGGCGCCGCATCCTGCCTTCTGCCCTGCCGGCAGTCCAGCCGCTGGCGGATCTGCCGCAGCTGGCGCCCGAGCATTTCCAGGTCCCCGACCCGCAGCTGCTGCGGCCCTCGCAGCCTTCCACCCATGCGCCGCGCCTGCTGCTGCTCTACGGTTCGCTGCGTCAGCGCTCCTTCAGCCGGCTGCTGGTTGAGGAGGCCGCGCGACTGCTGCAGGCCATGGGCGCCGAGACCCGGATCTTCAACCCGAGCGGGCTGCCGCTGCCCGACGACGCGCCCGACAGCCATCCCAAGGTCCAGGAGCTGCGCGAGCTGACCCAGTGGTGCGAGGGCATGGTCTGGTGCTCGCCCGAGCGCCATGGCGCCATGACCGGCATCATGAAGGCGCAGATCGACTGGATTCCCCTGAGCCAGGGCGCGATCCGTCCGACCCAGGGCAAGACGCTGGCAGTCATGCAGGTCTGCGGTGGCAGCCAGTCCTTCAATGCCGTGAATCAGATGCGGGTGCTCGGTCGCTGGATGCGCATGCTCACGATCCCGAACCAGTCCTCGGTCGCCAAGGCCTTCCTCGAGTTCGACGAGAACAACCGCATGAAGCCGTCGAGCTACCATGACCGGGTCGTCGACGTGCTGGAGGAACTGGTCAAGTTCACCCTGCTGACGCGCGATGTGGCACCCTATCTGGTCGACCGCTACAGCGAGCGCAAGGAAAGCGCCGCGGCGCTGATGCAGCGCGTCAACCAGCCGGCGCTCTGAGGCCGGATCGTTCACGAACCAGGGGGAAACTCGATGTCACAGCCACCGATGGCGATAGCGGCGCCGGATGCCGAGCTGGTGCCGGCCGCCTGGAGCCAGCAGCCCAAGCCGCTGGCGGACCGGCTGGGCGTCGAACTTGAGTGCGGGCTGGGCGCGGCGCAGGTCCGCCAGCGCCTCGAGCGCTTCGGCCGCAACGAGTTGCGGGTGGACGCGGCCGTGCCGGCCTGGCGCCATCTGCTGTCGCAGTTCCATGATCCGCTGGTCTATCTGCTGCTGGCGGCAGTCGGCATCACGCTGCTGCTGTGGGGCGTGGAGGGCGCAAGCGGCTGGCCGATCGACGCGCTGGTGATCGGGGTCATCGTGCTGCTCAATGCGCTGCTCGGCTTCCTGCAGGAGGTCAAGTCGCAGCGCGCCGCCGCCGCCCTGGCCCGGCTGACCGCCGTCACCTCGGCCGTGCTGCGCGACGGCGTGCCGCTGCGGGTGCCGAGCGCCGAACTGGTGCCGGGCGATCTGCTGCAGCTGTCCGAAGGCGACCGCATCGGCGCCGATGCGCGGCTGCTGCAGGCCAATGCGCTGCGCGTGCAGGAGGCCTCGCTGACCGGCGAGAGCGAAGCCGTGCTGAAGGACGCGGCCCAGCTGGCGCCGGACACCCCCCTGGCCGAACGCGCCAACATGGTGTTCAAGGGCACGGCGGTGGTCCAGGGCACCGGACTGGCGCTGGTCACCGCCACTGGCATGAACACCGAGATGGGCCGCATTGCCCATCTGCTCGCCACCACACCCGAGGAGGCGACGCCGCTGCAGAAGGAAGTGCGCCAGATCGGCGTCATGCTCGGGCGCGCCGTGCTGCTGATCGCCGTGGTGGTGGTGGTCACGGTGCTGCTGATGACCGAGATCCGCAGCCTGGCCGATGTCGAGGCGGTGCTGTTGCTGGGGGTGTCGCTGGCGGTGGCGGCGGTGCCTGAGGGCCTGCCCGCCATCCTGTCGCTGGTGCTGGCGATCGGGGTCCAGCGCATGGCAAGCCGGTCGGCCATCGTCAAGAAGCTGTCATCGGTCGAGACCCTGGGCTCGGCTTCGGTGATCTGCACCGACAAGACCGGCACCCTGACCCGTTCCGAGATGGCGATCGAGCGCGTCATGACGGCTTCCGGCTGCAGCTGCCCCGAGGGCGTGGGCTACGAGCCGGTCGGCGACATCCGGCACCAGGGCCGGTTGGTCGAGCCGGGCCCCCTGCACAGCGAACTGGTGCTGATGCTCAGCGGCGGCAGCCTGGCCGGCAATGCCGACCTGCGCCAGCAGGAAGACGGTTCCTGGGTGATCCAGGGCGACCCGACCGAAGCTGCCTTCCTGGTCGCCGAGCGCAAGCTGGGCGTGCACGAGCGCCGGCGCGAGCGCTTCGAGCGCATTGCCGAGATCCCGTTCACTTCCGAGCGCAAGCGGATGGCGGTGCTGGCGATCGACCACGAGCACGAGGACCAGCGCGTCATCATCGTCAAGGGCGCGCCCGATGTGCTGCTGCAGCTGTGCAGCGCGGCCCGGGTCGGCATGGATGTGGTGCCGATGAGCGAGGCCATCCGCGCCCGCGCGCTGGCCGATGTCGACGAGCTGTCCGATGCCGCATTGCGCACCCTGTCGGTGGCCTATCGGCCGCTGGCAGCGGACGAAGACGAACAGGCCGGCGCGGCGCTCGAGCGCGAGCTGATCTTCGTCGGCACGGTCGGCATCATCGACCCGCCGCGCGCCGAGGCGGCGGTCGCGATCCAGGAGGCGCAGCGCGCCGGCATCCGGATCATCATGATCACCGGCGACCACCCGCGCACGGCTGCGCGCATCGCGTCCGACCTCGGCATCATCGAGGCCGGTGCCAGCGCGCTGACCGGGGTCGAGCTCGACGCACTCGACGAGGCCGGGCTGGCCGAGGCGGTGCGATCGACCTCGGTCTATGCCCGGGTCGATCCGTCGCACAAGCTGCGCATCGTCGATGCGCTGCAGGCGCAGGGCCATGTGGTCGCGATGACCGGCGACGGCGTCAACGACGCGCCGGCGCTCAAGTCGGCCGACATCGGCGTGGCGATGGGCATCACCGGCACCGAGGTCACCAAGGAGGCCGGCAAGATGATCCTGGCCGACGATAACTTCGCCACCATCGTCGCGGCGGTGCGCGAGGGGCGCGGCATCCTCGACAACATCCGCAAGTTCCTGCGCTACCTGCTGTCGTCCAACATGGGCGAGGTGCTGACAGTGTTCCTGGGCGTGCTCGGTGCCCGCGCGCTCGGGCTGATCGACGCCAGCGGCGCCGTGGTGCTGCCGTTGCTGGCGACGCAGATCCTGTGGATCAACCTGGTCACCGATTCCGGTCCGGCGCTGGCGATGGGGGTCGACCCGCACGGCGCCGACGTGATGCAGCGCCGGCCGCGCCGCCCGGACGAGCGCATCATCGACGCGCGCATGTGGTCGGGCGTGCTGCAGACCGGACTGGTGATGGCGCTGGCTACCCTGCTCACGCTCGACCTGCTGCTGCCCGGCGGCATGATCGAAGGCAGCCAATCGCTCGAAACGGCGCGCACGGCGGCCTTCACGGTGCTGGTGTTCGCCCAGCTGTTCAACACCTTCAATGCCCGCTCCGAGTCGGTCAGCGCCTGGCGTGGCCTGTTCGACAACCGCCTGCTCTGGGCTGCCGTGGCGCTGGGCGTGGCCTTGCAGCTGGCGGTGGTGCAATGGCAGTGGCTGAACCTGGCGTTCGGCACCCGGCCGCTGACGCTGGGGCAATGGGGCCTGTGCGTCGCGATGGGCAGCTCCGTGCTGTGGTTCAGCGAGCTGCGCAAGCTCTGGCTGCGGCGCCAGGATGCCGGACGCAGCCGCTGAAACCGCCCGGATTGAATCGATCCTGTCTAGAATGAAAAACTGAGCCGGGGAGGGCCAAGATGGATCTCGTGCTGAAATTGCTCCATGGCGGCGCCGGCAGCTTGGCGGCCTATCTGGCCGCGCATGTGCTGCTGTGCCTGCTGCCGGCCTTCTTCATTGCCGGCGCGATGGCGGCGCTGATCCCCAAGGCCAGCATCACGCGCTGGCTCGGGCGCAGCACGCCGGCCCATGTCTCCTATCCGGCTGCCGCTGCGGCGGGCTCGCTGCTGGCGGTCTGCTCCTGCACCATCGTGCCGCTGTTTGCCGGTATCTACCGCAAGGGCGCCGGCATCGGGCCGGCCATCACCTTCCTGTTCTTCGCGCCGGCCGGCAACATCATGGCGCTGGCCTATACCGGCAGCATCCTGGGGCCGGAGTTCGCCGCAGCCCGGGTCCTGTTCTGCCTGCTGTTCGGCATCGGCATCGGGCTGCTGATGGCGCTGCTGTTCTGGAAAGATGACGCCAGTCACGACGCCCAGACCGACAACTTGTTCGCCGAGCAGGCCAGCGTCGGCCCGGCGGCGACCCGACTGCTGCTGTCGCTGGTGGCGGTGCTGATTGCCGGCACGCTCAAGCTCTGGCCGCTGACCGAGACCTTTGCCAGCTTGCGCCTGCCGCTGCCTTGGGCCGCTGACTGGCAGGCGACCTTGTTCGGCTGGGTGCCGTTCGATGCGGCAAAAGGCGAGGAGGGCGTGAGCTTGCAGGGCTCGGTACTGATCGCGCTGTTGCTGCTGATCGCCGCCACCGCCTGGAAGGGGCTCGAGAACATCATCGAGGGCCCGAACCGCTGGACCTGGATCACGCTGGGCCTGGCCGCGACCACGCTGCTGGTCGCCGCGCTGCGTCTGACGCCAGTGGCTGGCGGGCTCGAAGTCGGGCTGACCGGCCGTGTGATCGCGGTGGCGGCTGCGCTCTGGGCCTGCTGGCATTTCGCGCGCCAGCTCGATGCTGACGACCGCCAGGCCTGGCTCTGGGAGTCCTGGCGCTTCGTCAAGCAGATCTTCCTGTTGCTGGTGGTCGGGGTCTTCATCGTCGGCATGGTGCGCCAGCTCATCAAGCCGGAATGGATCGAGTCGCTGGCTGGCAGCAACACGCTGCAGGCCAATGCGGTGGCGGTGTTCTTTGGCGTCTTCATGTATTTCCCGACCCTGGTCGAGGTGCCGGTGGCGCGCATGTTCCTCGACCTCGGCATGCATCCGGGCCCGCTGCTGGCCTACCTGATGGCCGACCCCGAGCTCAGCCTGCAGAGCATGCTGATGGTCGCGGCCGTGATCGGGCGCCAGAAGACTGCTGCCTATGTCGGCCTGGTGGCGCTGTTCAGCATCTGTGCCGGCCTGTTGTACGGCGCCTGGGTCGATGGCCTGGGCTGGCTGCCGCTGAGCCTGGCACTCGGCCTGTTCATTGCCGTCCTGGCTGCCGGTCTGGCCTGGCTCAGGCAGCGCCAGCGCCGGGCAGCCGCCGCTTGAATCACTTAACCCATCGAAGGAAACCACCATGCTGACTGTCAAGATCCTCGGCTCCGGTTGCGCCAACTGCAAGAAGCTCGAAGCCGTCGCGCGCGAGGCCGCCAGCCAGGCCGGCCTCGAAGCCGACTTCATCAAGGTCACCGACATGCAGGCCATCATGGCCTACGACCTGCTGTCGACGCCGGGCCTGGTGCTCAACGAGAGGCTGGTCAGCAGCGGCCGCATCCCGACCGTGGCCGAGGTGCAGGGCTGGCTGGCCGGCGCCTGAGCCAATAGCGCTGGCCCCAGTTGCTGTGCAGTCGCCAGGGCTGGTGCGTAGCCGTTCAGTGGTGATGCCCATGATCGTGCCCGTAGCCATCCCGTGAACGATGCAGAGGAGGGTGGCGTCTGTCAGGTCCGGCCTGCCAGTCACCACAGGGCTGGGTAAACGGCGCATTCACCACTTGCAAGGTGGCGTGAGTGATCTCGAAGCGCTCATGCAGTTGCCCGGTGGCCTCTTGCAGGAATGCATCGTCGGCCTGTCCGCTGGGCATCACCAGCTGCGCTGTCAGGGCCACCCGCGAGGTGTCGATGGCCCAGATGTGCAGGTCATGGACCCGGCTGATGCCCGGCAGGCTCGCCAGGTAGTCGTGCACCGCCTGCGGGTCCACGCGGTCCGGCACGCCGTCAAACAGCAGATGCAGGGATTGCCGGAACAGGCTCCAGGTGCCCCAGAGGATCACGACGGCAATCAGCAGGCTGACCACCGGGTCGAGCCAGTTCCAGCCCATCCACAAGGTGAGCGCGCCCGCTATGACCACTCCCAGCGACACCAGGGCATCGGCTGCCATGTGCAGGAAAGCGCCCCGGATGTTCAGATCCTTCTCGCGCCCGCGCATGAACAGCAGGGCGGTCGCGCTGTTGATCACGATGCCGACACCGGCCACCGCCATGATCGTCACGCCCTCATTGCCGAGCAGCAGGTCAGGCGACATCAGTCGCCCCACGGCCTCCCAGACCAGCGCCCCCATCGCCATCAGCAGCAGCAAGGCGTTGGCAAACGCTGCCAGGATGCTGCCCTTCTTCCAGCCATAGGTGTGGCGCGGGTCGGGTCTGAGCCTGCCGGCCAGTGCACCGCCCCAGGCCAGCACCAGGCCCGCGACATCGCTCAGGTTGTGGCCGGCATCGGCCAGCAAGGCCAGCGAATTGATTTTCCAGCCGTAGAACGCTTCGATGGCCACGAAGACGATGTTCAGGCCGATGCCGATGGCAAACGCCTGGTCGAAGCTGGCCGGAGCATGGGCGTGCTGATGCCCCTGTCCGTGGCCATGGCCATGACCATGACCATGACCATGACCATGACCATGACCATGACCATGACCATGACCATGACCATGACCATGACCAGCGTGAGGCGAGTGAGGTTCGGAATGGGGATGGCTCATGGCTGGGTTGCCGCCGTTGCTGGCGCGGTGGTCGCAGTTTTTCTTCAGTAGCAGCAGCCGCCAGAACCGCAGCCGCTCGCGGGCTTGCCGCTGCCGGCAGCGGCCTGGCTGCCGGGCTCCGGCTCCAGCAGGCGGATGCCGGCCTTGAGTCCGGCCCGCACCAGCAGTTCCTCGGGGATCACTTCGTAGGACCGGCCTTCGAGTTCGAGCGTGCGGCAGTCCTGGTCGCCGCATTCGTCGCAGCAGCGGCTGGCGCCGGCCTGACCATCGAGCCAGGCTTCGAGCGGCTGGCCGTCGACCCAGATCCGGTTCGACTCCGACGGCTGGTCCCGGAACGCCGTGGGGGCGAGCTCGCGGCACTCGAGCACCGGCTGCACGCCCAGCGGCTTGAGCACGCTGTCGAGCCGTTCGACCGCATGCCGGACGGCGTCACCCGTGCCTTTGCAGCGGGGACAGGTCTTGCCCTGGTCGTTGACCAGGCGTTGCCAGACGATGGACAGGGTTTTCATCGGATTCTCCTTTGCACAAAGCGACAGGTTCAAATTTTCGATTTCAACAATAGGCTACATTAGGATATTTTTCAGCTGCGGATCAAGATTCCGTCATAAAAGATTCTCCCTGACCGCTGTGATCAGAACAGTTCTCGTCTGTCTCTTCGTCTGGTTTCCCATTCTGGCTGTCTCGGCTGAAGCCGCGCCAGGGATCGGCCTCACGGCACAGCAAAAAGCCTATCTGGCTCAGGCAGGAACCATCCGCATGTGCGTGGATCCCGACTGGATGCCGTTCGAGCGCATCAACGGGGCGGGCCGGCATGAGGGCATCGCCGCCGACCTGATCCAGTTGGTCGCACAGCGCGTCGGGCTCAAGATCGAATTGCATCCGGTCAGCACCTGGCAGGAAAGCCTGGAGGCATCGAAGGCCGGTGTCTGCCAGATCATGAGCTTTCTCAACCAGACGCCGGAGCGCGAGCAATGGCTGATCTTCACCTCCGCCATCTTCTTCGATCCGAATGTCATCATCACCCGCGAAGAGCACCGCTACATCGGCGATCTCAAGGGGCTGTCGGGCGAGTCGGTGGCCTTGCCGCGCGGCACCATGGTCGAGGAGCGCATCCGGCGCGAATATCCGAACCTGAGGCCGATCCTGACCGGCAGCGAGTCTGAATCCGTCAAGCTGGTCTCCGAGCGCCAGGCAGACCTGACCATCCGCTCGCTGATCGTGGCGGCCTATGCGATCAAGAAGGAAGGCCTGTTCAACCTGAAGATCGCGGGCCATGTGCCTGAATTCACCAACCAGCTGCGCATCGGCGTGGTCAAGCACGACAGGGTCCTGCGTGACATCCTGGACCAGGGCGTCAAGACCCTGACGCCGGAGGACCGCGAGGCGATATCGAACCGGCATGTCGTGATCCAGGTTCAGCAGGGCTTCGATTACCGGCTGGTCTGGAGAATCCTGGCCGGTAGCGCCCTGATCCTGCTGGTCAGCCTGTTCTGGATCAGGAAGCTGCGCGCGCTGAACCGCGAACTCGAGCGCCTGTCCATCACGGACCGCCTGACTGGCTTGCACAACCGCCTGAAGCTGGACATGGTGCTGGAGGCCGAGATCCTGCGCGCGATCCGATCCGGTCATTGCTTCAGCGTGATCCTGATCGACATCGATCATTTCAAGCGGATCAACGACCAGCATGGTCATCCGACCGGCGACCTGGTGCTGGTAGACCTGGCGCAATTGCTGCGCGCCGGCACGCGCGCCACCGATTTTGTCGGCCGCTGGGGTGGCGAGGAGTTCCTGATCATCTGTTCGGACACCGATGGCGCCGGTGCAGCCAAGCTGGCCGAAACCCTGCGCCAGATCATCCAGGATCATCCCTTCCCGGTCGTGGAGCGGCAAAGCGCCAGCTTCGGCGTGACCTGCTTTGGCCCGGGCGACAGCGCCAGTGAGATCGTCTCCAGGGCGGACGCGGCGCTGTACCTGGCGAAAACTGCGGGCCGCAACTGCGTCAGGTCCGTCTAGCTTGAGCGGCGTGCCAGCCGGCGGCAGGGCCGGCACCGGATGCTCCTGGCGGGAGCCGCGGCCAGTCATGAGAGCGCAATCCGCACCGAGGGAGCTTTGAGCATCGCCAACGGCGAAAGTTCACAAAGTTCACGAAAGTTACACGCCTGACCCATACATTCGCGCAAGTCAAAAAGCTTTTTGTCCCTTTTCGAGCCGGCTGCAGGGCTCGGATCGAAATTGCCGATGTCCCTCTATTCCACGGAGTCAAGGTTTATGAACGCACCCAAGTTCCTCAAGCTCGCCATTGCCGGCAGCCTGATTTCCCTGCTCGCTGCCTGCGGTAGCGGCGACGACGATGTCGCCAGCGATGCCGACGCGCAATCGAGCTTCATCAGTGCCTACACCTCCGGCCTCGACACGCTCGGCAGCTATGCCGGTCTGGTCAGCAGCAAGTTCCGCGATCTGTTCGATGCCGGCTACACCGACAGCGGCATGACCAAGGCTGACGTCGTGGCTGCCCTCGACAGCGAGATCACCGTTTCGCAGACTTCGCCTGACTTTGTCTTTCCCGCCTTCCCGATGGCCAAGCTCAGCAAGGCCAGCATCGGCAACTGCGACGCCGTCACCAAGATCTGCACCCTGACCGGCACGCTGAGCAACAGCGACGCCGATCCGACCGGTGCCGACGCCAGCGCCGTGACCGAAGTGAACTTCACGACCCAGGTCCGCCAGGACGCCGACGGCAAGGTCCGCCTGCTGGGCGACCAGAGCAAGAGCTGAGACCCGTCCACCCCTTCATCCTGAAAAACCTAGCCATGTCTAATCAGAATACCCTGCGCGACGTTGCCCTGGCTGCTGCCGCCCTGTGCGCGGCCATGAGCGTCATTGTTCCCGCCGTTGCCGCCGAGAAGGCCGCCACCAAGCCGGCTGGCACCTATGTCTCGGGCGACTTCCACAACCACACCACCTGCTCCGACGGCGCCCTGTCGCTGCAGCGGCTGGTCGACCGTTCGGTCAATGCCTACAGCCTGGACTGGTTCGTCCAGGCCGACCACGGCGGCAGCAGCGCGCGCAACTGCACCCTGCGCGAAGACCCGTTCGAGCCGGTGGCCCCGGCCCTGGGCCTGAGCAGCAACTCGACCGGCCCCTACGGCGGCACGGTGACCTATCCCGCAGGTGGCCAGCCGGCCAGCACCGGCAAGGGACCCAACATGAGCTGGCAGAGCACCTTGCCCAACGGCGTCGCCGACATCAAGGGCGATGGCACCGCGAACCCGAAGCGCATGTGGCGCTGGCAGGAAATCAAGGAATTCCAGTACCCGGTGCTGGAAGCCGAGAGCCGCAAGCACAACAAGCCGGTCTGGATCGGCCTCGAGACCAACAACCCGGGCCACGAGCACACCTCGACCACCATCCTGACCGGCCAGCTGCCCTGGCCCAAGACCGGTGCCGGCAACGCCAACCTGATGGCCCAGTTCGAGTACTGCTTCGACCGCAGCGACACCGACACCAGCCGCGGTGCCGAGAACCAGTGGGATTGCTCGGTCAGCGGCAGCCCGAACAACAGCCTGATCGATCCGGTCTCCAGGAAGATCGCCAAGGCAGGCAACCTGGGTGGCGGCAACAGCGCGGCCAACCCCGACCTCGGCCACATCAAGTCGGTCGAGGCCGTCAAGTGGATGAACGAGAAGGCGCCCAACACCAGCTTCTACGTGCCGGCCCACCTTGAGCGCGCTGGCGTCTACAACCCGACGGCCAACCGCGGCTTCAACATCGAGCATCTGCGCAACTTCAACAACGCAGCGCCGCGCATCGCCTTTGGTTTCGAGTCCATGCCTGGCCACCAGGCGCAGGAAGACCGTGGCGGTTATGGCACCGGCGCAGCCGGTGGCGGCACCTTCGGTGGCTCCGGCGCCTATGCCGGCCTGATCGGCGGCGTCTGGGATGCCCTGCTCGGTGAAGGTCGCAACTGGTTCTTCTTCGCCAGCTCCGACTATCACAACCGTGGCAGCTTCGGTGCCGATCAGCGCGAAACCAACTCGGACTTCTTCCCGGGCGAGTACACCAAGGACCATGTCATGGTGCGCAAGGGCAAGGGCGACCTGACGGCCGAAGGCATCATCGACGGCCTGCGCAGCGGCAACAGCTATGTGGCCAACGGCGACGTGATCGACCGCCTGTCCTTCGTGGTCTGCACCGCCAACCCGGGTCTGCCGATCAAGGCCAACCAGGCACTGATCGAGAAGGCTGCCGCCAACGCCGTCGCCAACAAGGGCGAAGTGCGCATCGATGGTTGCGCCACCATGGGTGAAAAGCTGTTGGCCCGTCCGGGTGCCGACCTGATCGTGGCCGTGGCGGTGCGCGACCCGCAGGGCAAGAACAACTCGCCCTACAGCTTCCCGAACCCCTCGCTCAAGCAGATCGGCGTCACCCAGCCGCTGGACAAGCCGGAACTCGACCACGTCGACCTGATCGGCGGCCTGGTGACCGGTTATGTCTCGCCCGCCGACACGGCACGCTACGCCGGCCCGATCGGTTCTGAAGCCGCCAGCAACAAGTCGGCCAAGATCCTGAAGGTCTTCAACAAGACCAACTGGACCGCAGGCAACGACGGCGTGCGCACCATGAGCTACCGTGTCCCGGCAGTCAAGGCGTCGCAGTACATGCGCCTGCGCGGCACCAACCTGCCGGCCGCCACCCCGTTCGAGACCGATGCACAGGGCAACCCGCTGTCCGACTGGGAGGCCAGCCCGGTCGACCAGACCGTCAAGGGCAACATCGCCTGTGCTGACGCCGCCTGCCCGCCGCACATGCGCACGGTCGCTGGCGTCAAGTATTCGAGCTTCGACGTCGCTGCCTGGTCCGACCTGTGGTTCTACAGCAACCCGGTCTTCGTCGAGGTGATCAACGGCGTCAAGGTCGCGGGCGTCAAGTAAGTCCATTTGAGCGCCGGGCCAGCCCTGGCGACCGGATCCGGCCTGATGGCCGGGTCCGGCCGATTTGACCCGACCGGCGCTTGGCGCCGGTCTTCCCTTTTCTTGTTGCATTCATGACTAGTCTTGCGGGCGTTTCCCGTGTTGCGTTGCCGGCGGACCGTATCGGTGGCAGGCAGCTGGCCGGCCTGCTGCTGGCCCTGGCGTCGGGCGCCTGCGGCCTGGCCTGGCAGTTCATCTGGACCCAGCAGTTGTCCAACAGCCTGGGCCACGAGATCGTGGCGGTGCTGGCGGTGCTGGGGGCTTTCTTTGGCGGTCTGGCCATCGGGGCCTGGGCCCTGCGCCGGGTCATCGAGCGTTCGGCCCGGCCGGCGCTCTGGTATGGCGGCCTGGAGCTGCTGATCGCGGGCTGGGGTCTGGGCTTGAGCCTGCTGCTGCCGGTGCTGACGCCTGGTCTGGGCCAGCTGATCGGCGCCGAGCCCTCGGCCTGGCGCCATTGGGGCCTGGCCTTCTTCCTGCCCTTGCTGTTGCTGCTGCCGGTCACGGCGGCCATGGGCGCGACCTTGCCGGCGCTCGAGCGCTGCTGGCGCGGTGCTGGATCCTCGCTGCTGAGCGCCCTCTATTCAGCCAATACCCTGGGTGCCGTGCTCGGCACGCTGGGCGTCGTCTTCGTCGCCATTCCGCAGCTGGGCCTGCAGGCCACGGCGCTGGCCTGTGCGGCGCTCAACCTGCTCTGTGGCCTGTCTGCGCTGGCGCTGAACCGGGGCCAGCGCATGGCCGTCGCCCCGGCCGCGGCTGCGGCACCGGCCTCGGCCGGCGGGGTTGCCGCAGCGGAAATCAGCCGCCGGCATTTGCTGCTGCTGTTGGCCGGATCGGGCTTGCTCGGCATTGGCTACGAGGTGCTCGCGGTCCGGGTGCTGAGCCAGGTGACCGAGAACACGGTCTACAGCTATGCGCTGCTGCTGGCGGTCTACCTGCTCGGCACCGCCGCCGGGGCCGCCTGGCACCAGCAGGCCCGGGGCCGACTGGACGCCGGCCAGGCTGGCCTGGCGCGCCTGCTCGGCTGGCTGGTGCTGGCCACGCTGGCCGGTGGCCTCAGCCTGTGGGCGGCCGACCGGATCGTGCTCCTGCCCGCGCGCTGGTTCGGTCCCGGCGCGGCTGCGGCGCTGGCCGGCGAGGCGCTGGCGGCAGCCTTCTCCATGGGGCCGCCGACCTGGGTCATGGGGATCGTCTTTGCCCAGCTCTGCCATCTGGCGCGTGCCAATCAGATGACGCTGGGCGGCGCACTGGCGGTCAACACTGCAGCGGCCGCCCTGGCGCCCTGGCTGATCGGCGTCGGGCTGATTCCGCTGCTGGGCGCGCGCGGCGCCTTGCTGCTGATCGCTGCCGGCTACCTGGCGCTGATGCCCGGTCTTTGGCGCCGTGGCAGCGGCTTCTGGTTGCCGCTGGTCCTGCTGGTGCTGCTGGCAGCGCTGACCCCGCCGTTGCGCTTTGTCGATCTGCCGCCCGGTGGCCGCGTGCTGAGTTACCGCGATGGCGTGATGGCAGCGGTCAGCGTGGTCGAGGACGGACGGGGCGTGGCGCGCCTGCACATCAATAACCGGGTCCAGGAGGGCAGCAGTGCCAGCGGCGCGATCGAGAGGCGCCTGGCCCTGCTGCCGCTGCAGCTGCATCCGAAGCCGCAGCGGGCGCTCTTCCTGGGCTTGGGCACGGGCTTTACGGTGCAGGTCGCGGCGCGCGATCCGGGCTTGCAGGTCGATGGCGTCGAGCTGCTGCCCGAGGTGATCGAGGCCGCGCCGCTGTTTGCCCGCGCGCAAAACGGCCAGTCGTCCGGTTCGTCTGCACTGGAGCGGGTGCATGCGGTGGCGGCCGATGCGCGCCGTTATGTGCTGGCGGCGCCGCAGCGCTATGACGTGGTGATCGCCGACCTGTTCCATCCGGCGCGCAGCGGTGCCGGTGCGCTCTACACGCGCGAGCATTTCGCTGCCGTGCGCGACCGGCTGGCGCCCGGCGGCCTGTTCTGCCAGTGGCTGGCCTTGCACCAGATGGATGTCGAGACCCTGCGCAGCATCGTGGCGGCCTACCTGGCGGTCTTCCCCGACGGCAAGGCGGTGCTTGCCAGCAACAGCCTCGACACCCCGGTGCTCGGCCTGGTGGCAAGTCCGGGCAGGCCGCGTTTCGAGCTTGATGCCTTGCGCGCCCGCCTGGCGCCGCCCCAGCCCGAACTGCGCCAGCTGCTGAGCAGCGCCGGCCTCGAGGACGAATTCGGCTTGCTTGGCTCGGCCCTGGCCGGCAGTCAGAGCTTGCAGCGTTTCGCCCAAGGCGCCGCGGTCAACAGCGATGACCGTCCCTTCGTGACGCACCGCGCGCCCTGGGCCACCTATGCCCCGGCCAGCACGCCGCGCCAGCGCCTGCACGAACTGATTTCGAGCTGGAGCGTCGAGCCTGGCGAATGGCTGCAGCCCGCCGACCCGGTCTTCGAGCAGCGCTTGCAGCGCTACTGGGACGTGAGGCGGCGCTACCTCGAGCTCGGTCTGGCGACCGCACCCGATCCCGATCCGGTCGTGATGCTGGACCGGCTGCAGCAACCGCTGCTCGGCCTGCTGCGCGACAGCCCCGAATTCCGGCCGGCTACCGATCCCTTGCGCGCTCTTGCTGCCGCCATTCGCCCGCGCGATCCCGGCCGCGCGGACGAACTGCTGCGCCAGCTCGAGCGCCTGCAGCCCCAGCGACCAGATGCGGCCATCCGGCGCTGAGCGCTGCCCGGTTCTTGCTTCTTCTTGACTGTTTTCCAATCTCATCACCCATCGGTCCCTGAATGAAATCGACATCAGTGAATTCCATCCGACTGCAGACTGCGTTGCGCGAGCCGTTGCTGCATTTCCTGATCCTGGGCGCGGCCATTTTCGGCGTCGACCAATGGCGCAATGCCGGCAGTGAAACTGCCAGCGACATCGTCGTGACGGCCAAGGTCCAGCAGGAAGCCAAGGCCATCTTCGAGGCCGGCATGAAGCGCGAACCCAAGCCGGAAGAGCTCAAGGTGCTGCTCGACCGCTGGGTCGACAACGAGATCCTCTACCGCGAGGGCTTGCAACTGGGGCTGGACCGGGGTGACTCGGGCATCCGCGACCGCGTGATCTTCAAGGCCATGAGCGTGACCCAGGCTGGCATCGTGCTGCCCGAAGTCGATGAAGCCGGTCTCAAGGCCTGGTTCGAGTCGAACCGCGAGCGCTACGACACCCCGGCCCGCTTCGATTTCCTGGAAGCCGCTGTGCCGCCGGATACCAAGCTCGACGCCCTGCAGCGCTTTGCCGTGGCACTCAACAGCAACCAGGACGAGCCCGGCATCGAGAGCAGCCTGCGCGTGTTCCGTGACCGTCCGCGCTCCAACCTGCTGCAGAGCTATGGCAAGGACTTTACCGAGGCGATCGAGCAGCTCAAGCCCGGTCAATGGCAGGTTCTGGTCAGCAACGACGGGCCGCGCGTGATCCGGCTCGAAAGCCTCAAGCCGGCCGTCGCCGCCGACTTCGAGGCGGTCAAGGTCAAGCTCTATCAGGACTGGAAGGATGAGATGACTTCGCAGCGCTCCAAGGAGCTGATCCGCGAAATGGGCAAGAAGTACCAGATCCGCCAGGAAAGCCTGCCGTCATGAGTGCCCGCTTCTTGCGTTCGCATCTTGCGGCCCGCTTGCTGGGCTGCCTGCTGTTGCTGTGTGCCGCTCTGGGACTGTCGCCGGCCCAGGCCCACGAGATGACCATTGCCGAGCTGACGGTGCGCGAGTCGGCGACCGGCAGCTATTTCTATGCCTGGGGCGTGCCGGCCAAGGTCACCCCGGTGGCCGAGGATCTGTCGCTGCGCTGGCCCGAAGGCTGCGAGGCCTCGGACCAGTCCGTCAGCTGCGGTCCGCAGGGACTCTACGGCCAGCTCGAGGTCGAGGGCTTGGGCAAGGTCTACTCGGCCGTGCTGCTGCGCGTGCACTGGCGCAGCGGCGAGAGCCAGGTCATCACGCTGACCTCGAACCAGCCACAGACCCGACTGTTCGGCGGTGCCAAGGACGAGCGCGGTGCCGGCGAGATTGCCTCGGCCTACACGGTGCTCGGGGTGCAGCATATCCTGTCGGGTTACGACCACCTGCTGTTCGTGATCAGCCTGCTGATGCTGGTCGGTTTCCAGCGTCGCCTGGTCATGACCATCACCGCCTTCACCGTGGCGCACAGCCTGACCCTGGGCGCCAGCGCGCTGGGCTGGCTGACGCTGCGCTCGGCGCCGGTCGAGGCCTCGATCGCCTTGTCGATCCTGCTGGTCTGCGGCGAGGCGCTGCGCCAGCGCGAGACCCTGGCCCGGCGCTGGCCCTCGCTGGTGGCCTTCCTGTTCGGGCTGGTGCACGGCCTGGGCTTTGCCGGTGCCCTGCGTGCGATCGGCCTGCCCGAGCAGCATTTCAGCGTCGCGCTGCTGACCTTCAACCTGGGCGTCGAGATCGGCCAGCTGCTGGTCGTGCTGGCCTGCTGGCTGCTGATGCTGCTGGCTGGCCGTTGGCTGAGGGCCAGCCGGCTCAGGCAGCCGCTGCTCTATGCGACCGGCAGCATCGCGGCCTACTGGTCGATCGCGCGGCTGGCCGCCATCATCTCCTGATCCGGAGGGCCTGATGAGCGACCTGTTCGAGCTTTTTCCGACCCCGGTCCTGCGCGTGCCGCGGCTGCTTGACGACAGCGGTGTGCGCGCGTTCAGGCAGCGCTTCGCGCCCGCTGCGGGGCAGCTCAATCACCACTCCGGCGAGCTGTCGCATTCGCAGATCCTGGCGGCGGACGCTGATCCGCTGCTGGCCGAGCTGAGCGCCCGTCTGACGCCGCACCTGGCCGAATTCGGCACCCATCTGTTCGGCCAGTCGCTGCACTGGACCATCAAGGAGATGTGGCTCAACGTGATGCAGACCGGTGGCCGCCAGGCCATCCATACCCACGCGAACTCCTTCGTCTCGGGTGTGCTGTACCTGAGCGATTGCCATCCGTCCTCCAACACCCTGTTCATCCGCAGCCTGGGCGGGCAGGGCTATGTGTTTGCCAACACCCACGCCAATGCGGCGGTCGGGCCCTTCAACGCCGACAAGTGGCGCGGTCCCGATCCGGCACCGGGCGACCTGATCCTGTTCCCCAGCTCGCTGCTGCACGAAGTGCCGGTCAACCGCGGCGGACTGCGCGTGACGCTGGCCTTCAACGCGATCCCGGACCGGCTCGATGCCTGGGGTTACGCCATCACTTTCGGCCGCTGACCGCCGCCAGCGGCCAAGCCAGCAGAACGCTCACCAGGACTATCCATGAAAATCAAACAATCGATCGTTGCCGGCCTGCTGGGCTGGATCGCCCTGGCGGGAACGGTTTCTGCGCATGAATACTTTGCACCCAATTTCGTGCTGTTCCACCCCTGGGCCGTGGCGAGCCAGGACGGGCAGACCGATGTACCGGTCTACTTCACCACGCGCGAAGTCGAGGAGGGCGACCGCCTGCTGCGCGCCTACTCGCCGATCGCCGAGTCGGTGGCCTTCGTCTCGGCCGATACCCAGCCGCTGGAGGGCCTGGAGCTGAAGGCTGGCGATGGCGAGCAGTTCTTTGCCACCGAACCGCACCTGCTGCTCAAGGGCCGCAAGCAGGACATTCACTGGGGGCGCAACTACCCGCTGGTGCTGGTGTTCGAAAAGGCCGGCATGATGAACGTCTCGATCTCGGTCGGCACCCCCTGATCTCCCTGAGTCTGGCGGGCGGGTCCGACCGCCTCAGGAGCGCCGTTTCCTGGCCTGGAACGGCGCGACCGAGTCGCCGCTCAGCGTGTAGCCCGATGCGCCTTGTTCGGTCTTCGAGTGCTGGACCCGGATCAGTCCGGTCACCGCCACGCTGTCCATCAGCTTGATTTCCTTCGAGGGCGTGGCCAGCTTGACATGCACGATCTGGTTGGCCGGCGGCGGCGGCGTGTGGATGCAGGCGCCGTAATAAGGCACCAGCAGGAATTCCCGTACCATGCCTTGCGAGCCGTCCAGCGGCACGACGAAGCCCGTCATGCGCACGCGCTGGCGGTCGAGCGAGCTCTCGACCGGCGCCTGCTCCCAGGCCTGTTGCAGGCGCTTGAGCGCCTCGGCCGCGCGCGGGTCGGCATCGCTCAGCGCGGAAAAGTCCAGCCCCTCGAAGGCCTGGGCCGGGTTCCAGTTCTTGGGCATCAGGGCATTCCAGCCCAGGCTGCGGTAGCTGTCGGCCTCGGTGCTGGCGGCGACTTCCGGCAGCCGTTCGCCGAGCTGGTAGCGCGGCTGGGCCTGGATTTGCGCCTGGGCCTGGGCGGTACCGATCAGGCCGGCCAGGCTCAGCGCGCAGCCCAGCAGGAGCGGGCGCGCATGGGTCAGCAGATTTTTCATGACGATCAGGATTCAGAGTCTGGGCATCAGCCCGTCCGACAGGGTCAGCCGGGCGGCGCGCCAGGCCGGCAGCAGGGAAGCGCACAGCCCGGCCAGCAGCACGCCGGCCAGCAGCTTGAGCTCGCTCGCTGGGGAGCCCCAGGCTGGCAGCGTCAGCCCGAGCTCGGCCTGGGTCCAGCTGGCGGCTGCCTGTGCGGCCAGGCCCAGCATCAAATAGCCCAGCAGCGCGCCGGCCAGCGAGAGCAGCAGGCCTTCGAGCGCCAGCAGGGCAACGATGTGACGCCGGCCCGCTCCGACCGAGCGCAGGATGGCGAGTTCGCGCCGCCGTTCGCCCAGGCCGGCCCAGACGATGGCGACCATGGTGCTGAGTCCCATCGCGAGCACCAGCAGCGAGACGCCCGCGAGCGTCTGCTCGACCACGCCCAGCATGTTCCAGAGCTGATCCAGCGCCACGCCGGGCAGCACGGCCTGCAGCGCCTCGTAGGGATACTGGTGCAGCGCGCGCTGCAGCCGGAACACCCCGGCGCGGTTCTCGAGCCCGACCAGTGCGGCGGTGACCCGCTTGGGCTGGAGGTCGAACTTCTGCACGAACCGGGCCGGAATGTTGAGGCCGGGCAGCGGCGCGCCGCCCTGCCAGCCCAGATGGATAGCCTCCAGCGCCTGCAGGCTCACATGCAGGGTCCGGTCGACCGGGGTGCCGGTGCGTGCCAGCAGGCCGACCACCTCGAACGGCAGGTCCTCGTGGCTTGCCAATGCCTCTGGCCCCTGGCCGTGGCTCAAGGCCAGCTTGTCACCCAGCTTGTAGCCGAGCTGGCGCGCTACCTCGGCGCCGATCACGACCTCGAACAGCTGCTCGAAGCGCCGGCCCGATGCCAGCACCAGCGGCAGCTGGTCGCCGTAGTGCAGGTGCTCGAAGTAGTCCTGGTTGGTGCCGAGCACTGGAAAGCCCTGGTGCGAGTCGCCCAGGGTCAGCGGAATCACCCAGGCCACGGCCGGATCATCGCGCAGCCGCTGGTAGCTGTTCCAGCTCATGTCGTGGCTGGCCTCGCCGAGGCGGAACACCGAATACAACAGCAGCTGCAAGGGGCTGCCGCGCGCGCCGACGATCAGGTCGGTGCCAGCGATCGATTGCTCGAAGCCCTGCTTGGCGGCATCGCGCGCGCGCTCCACCCCCAGCAGCATCGCTACGCTGAGCGACAGCGCGACCAGGGTCAGGCCCAGGGTGTGACGCCGGTTCCAGGCGCTTTGCAGCGCCAGCCAGAGCATCGCCTTCATGAGCGGCTTCCTGGGGCTGAACGGACCGGCGGCTGCAGCTCAAGGCAGCGGTCGAAGCGGCTGGCCAGCGAGCGGTCATGGCTCACGAACAGCAGCGCGCTGCGCGCACGCCTCGACTCCTCGGACAGCAGCTCGAGGAAGGCATGCTGGCTGTCGCCATCCAGCGCCGAGGTCGGCTCGTCGGCGATCAGCAGCTCCGGGCAGCCGATCAGCGCCCGTGCCGCCGCCACCCGCTGTTGCTGGCCGACCGACAGTTCCATCGCCTGGCGCCGGGCCAGCGCCGGGTCCAGTCCGAGTCGGTCGAGCAGGCGCTGCGCCGAACGCCGCGGATCGGCGTCGAGCTGGCGCGCGCGTTCGGCACGCCGGGCGGAAAAGCGGCAGGGCAGCAGCACATTGTCCTCGACGCTCAGATAGGGAATCAGGTTGAACTGCTGGAAGATGAAGCCGATATGGTCGCCGCGCAGCCGGTCGCGCTGCTGCCGGCCCAGGTTCACCAGGTCGCGCCCGAGCAGCCTGATGCTGCCCTGCTGGGGCAGATGCACGCCGCCGAGCAAGCCCAGCAGGCTGCTCTTGCCGCAGCCGCTCGGGCCGCAGACGAACAGCGATTCGCCCGCCGCCAGGCTCAGCGCCTCGATGTCGAGCAGCGGCGCGCTGCGGCTGTCCCAGCCGAAGCGCAGCGAGGCGACCTGCAGCAGCGGCCCTTGCGGTGTCGCGCTGTCGCTCACCAGCTGATCCCGGGCTGGCTCGGCGTGAGCCGGTGCAGGCCCTGGCCGCGCCCCGTGGCCCGCTCGACCTCGATCCGGCGCAATTTGCCAAAGCTCTTGAAGGCTCCGGTTTGCAGGCGGCGCAGTTGCTCGGGCTGGGCGCAGGCGTAGCGGTATTCGGCCAGCAGGTCGCCGTGTGCGTCGTTCTGCGCGGGTCGGGCAGCGCCGCGGCTGGAGTCAAGCGGGCTTCTGGTTCCAGCCGCTGTCTGTGGCTCTTGCAGCAGTTCGGCTGGCAGCGCGCCCGAGCTGATGTCCATCCCTTCGAGCCGGCATTGCGCCGCCGGGCTCAGCGTGAACAGGCTGTCGGCCTGGCGCAGGCCTTGGCCGAGCCGGCGCACGGCTTCGCGTTCGGCGGCATTGCGCGGGCCATGCTCGAAGCCCAGCAACGCTTCGAGCGGGCTGTCGAGCGTGAGCGTCAGCCGCGGACCATCGAGCGCGAGTTGCAGGCTGGCATGTCCATGCACATGGGCGCCCGGTGCTGCGCGGGCGCCGTCCAGTGGCAGCAGCAGGGCGATCAGGAGGGCCAGGGGCCAGCGGCTTGGTGTCATCGGCAATATCCAGGAATCTCGGGGTGCTTGGCCGGGGTGGCGTTTCTGGCTCTCGGCCAGGGCTGCATCGCAGACCAGTTTATGGCGGCATGATTTCAGCTCGATGAAATCGGTAGCGGGCGGATTCATGCAATATTCACGCGAGCGACTTACCCTTCATGCGCTTGAAACTTTCCCCCTTGTCCGTCATGCCTAACGCCCACCTCAGAACCCTCGCGATCCTCTTGCTGTCCACCTTGTTGGCCGGCGCGGCCCATGCCCATGCCGACGCAAGCAGTCTGGCGGGCGGGTTCACCAGTGGATTCCTGCATCCGGTGCTCGGCTGGGACCATGTCGTCGCGATGGTGGCCGTCGGCCTGTGGGGCGCCTTCATGGGCGAGAAGGCGGTCTGGACCCTGCCGGTGGTATTTCCTGCGGTGATGGCCGTCGGAGGTGTATTGGGCCTGCTGGCTGTTCCGGTGCCTTTCATCGAGGAGGGTATCGCTGCCTCGGCCATCGTCATCGGCGCCATGGTTGCCGCTGCGCTCAGGCCGCCGCTCTGGCTGGCCGCCGTGGTCGTTGGTGCCTTCGCGATTTTCCATGGCCATGCCCATGGCGCTGAATTGCCCGAGGCCGCCAATCCCGTGTTGTTCACGGCGGGCTTCATGGTCGCGACCGGCCTGCTGCACCTGGGCGGCATCCTGATCGGCATGGCGGTGCGCTGGCCGCTGGGGCTCAAGGCAGTGCGCCTGTGCGGTGGCTTGATCTCCTTGCTCGGCGTCGGCTTCCTGAGCGCGGCCTTTTGAGCGCCCGGACCATCCCGATCCCGATGAAGCGCCTGTCCTGCCTTCGCTCCCTGCTGCTTCCCGGCCTGCTGGCGCTGCTCATGCCTGAAGCGGCCCTGGCCCATGGTTCCGTGGCCGGTATCGGCGAGTTCTACAACGGCTTGCTGCATCCGATGCTGGCGCCCCCGCATCTGCTGGGCCTGCTCGGGCTGGCATTGTGGCTGGGGCAGGGCGCCTTGCAGTCGCAGCGCCATGCACTGATCGGCTTGCTGCTCGGACTGATCGCCGGCGCCCTGTCAGCCCGGCTCGCCGGCGATCCCGACACGGATGCCTGGCTCTATCTGCTCGCGGCGGCCGCAGCGGCGGGCGCCGCGGCCAGTTTCAAGGGGCCGGCGCTGCTGCGCAGCCTGCTGGCCCTGCTGCTGGGGCTGGCGATCGGGCTCGGATCGGGCGCCCCTTCCCTGTCTGGCGTGCCGCGATTCGCTGCCTTTGCCGGCTCGGTCTCTGGTGCCTGCCTGCTGCTGTCCGTCCTGGCCGTAGGCGTCGAGGAATTGGTGGTCCGGCGGCGCCAAGTCTGGGCACTCCATGCCTGCCGCATCCTGTCGGCCTGGGTGATCGCGATCGCCCTGCTGTTGCTCGCCTACGCCTGGCGCTGAGGACTGCTGGCCGCAGGCGGTGAATCCGGCATTTGGCCGGGTGCTGCTGCGCAGTCGGCACGCCGCCTGGCTGCGCCAGCCTAGCCCGTCAGCCGGCCCGAGGCCTCGACCGTCCACTGCCGCTCATGGAAGGCGGCCACCGAGGGCCGGTGCGCGATCGACACCAGCGCGCCGCCGCTGTCGCGCATCAGTGCGCGCAGCTTGCCGTAGATCTCGAGCTCGGCCGCGGCATCGAGCGCGCTGGTCGCCTCGTCGGCGAACAGCCAGCGCGGCTTCTTGAGCAGCGCGCGCGCCACCGCGAGGCGCTGCTGCTCGCCGCCCGAGAGCTTCTGGCCCCAGGCATCCTCGTCGTCGAGCCGTGGCGCCAGTTGCGGCAGCAGCGCGTCGTGCAGCGCCTGCTGCAGCTCGGCGTCGCTGTAGCGCTCGGCTGCTGCCGGGTAGGCCAGTGCGTCGCGCAGCCGGCCGGTGGGGAAATAGGGCCGCTGCGGCAGGAACATCGCGTCCTGCTCGAAGCCCGCCGGCAGCGCGATGCGGCCCTGGGCATAGGGCCAGATGCCGGCCAGGGTCCGGAACAGCGAGGACTTGCCGCTGCCCGATGCGCCCTGCAGCAGCACGCTGTCGCCCGGGCGCAGCGCCAGGCCTTCGCCCTGCAGCAGCCGCTGGCCGTTGGGCAGCGACAGCGTCAGCTGGTCCAGTCGCAACTCGTCGCCGCCGCTGGCGCCGAGCAGGCCCTGGCCGTTGGCGCTGCGCAGGCTGTCCTCGAAGCCGGTCAGACGGTCGGTGGTGGCACGCCAACGCGCCAGCGCGTCGTAGTTGTCGACAAACCAGGACAGCGAGTCCTGCACCCGGCCGAAGGCCGAGGCGATCTGCATCAGCTCGCCGAGCTGGATTGCGCCGCTGAAGAAACGCGGCGCCGCCACCACGAACGGGAACACCACCGCCGCCTGGCCAAAGCCGACCGTGAACCAGGTCAGGCGCTTCTGTGCCTTGATCAGCGCCAGCGTGTTCTGCAGCACGGCGCTGAAATGGCCGCCGAGCTGGCGCTGCTCGACCGGTTCGCCGCGATCGAGCGCGATCGCCTCGCTGTACTCGCGCACCCGCACCAGGTGATGCCGGAAATCGGCCTCGCGCTTTTGCTGCTCGAAGTTCAGCTTGATCAGCGGGCGGCCAATGTAGTGCGTCAGCACGCTGCCGACCAGCGCATAGATCAGCGCCATCCAGACCATGAAGCCCGGGATGTTCCAGTCGCTGCCGTTGAAGGCAAAGCCGAAGCTGCCCGACAGGCCCCACAGGATGCCGACGAAGCTCGCCAGCGTGACCGCCGCGTTGAGCAGGCCCATGCTCAGACCCACGGCCGAGGCCGTGAACATGCCCAGGTCTTCCTGGATGCGCTGGTCCGGGTTGTCGGGCAGGCTGGCATTCTCGCGCGTGAAGCGCATCAGCTCAAGTCGGTAGAAGGCCTTGTGGCCGAGCCAGCGCGCCATCACATGGGTGGTCATCCAGGCGCGCCAGCGGATCTCGAGCAGCTGGGTCAGGTAGAAGCGGTAGACCGCGATCAGGATATAGCCGAAAGCCAGTCCGGTGAAGCGACCGAGCTGCTGCCAGAACACCTCGGCGTTCTTGTTCTGCAGCGCGTCATAGAAGACCCGGTTCCACTCGTTGATCAGCACCAGCATGTAGACCGCGCCGAGATTGAGCGCGATGATGGCCGCGAGCAGTCCGCGTGCCTTCCATTTTTCGTCGGAGCCGAAGTAGGGCGCGGACAGCGCCCAGGCGCGGGAAGCGAAATTACGGAACTGTTTCAGCTTGGTCAGCAGGCTCATGGGGTCTTCAGGGGTTGGCGATGCCGGACGCCACATGGCCGGACGGCACATGCCGCGCGGCCGATTCGATATGGCCGGTCTGGTCGTCGAAGAAGAAATCGGGCTCGAACTCGCGCAGGAATTCGCCCTTGGGCAGTCCGCCCAGGAACATCGCCTCGTCGATCGCGATGTCCCAGTCCATCAGGGTGCGGATCGCGCGCTCATGCGCCGGCGCACTGCGCGCCGTCACCAGCGCGGTACGCAGTTGCATGCCGGCGCTGGCTGCGCTCTGCAGCTTTTGCAAGGCTTCGAGCAGCGGCTTGAACGGGCCGCCCGGCAGCGGCTGCCCGGCCCGGTCGACCTCGTGCTGCTGGAAGGCGCCCAGGCCCTGGGCCTGGTAGATGCGCTCGGCCTCGTCCGAGAACAGCACCGCGTCGCCGTCGAAGGCAATCCTGACCTCGTGCGGATGCGCGTCGCTGGCGCGCACCGATTGCGGGTAGACCTGGGCTGCCGGCACGCCAGCGGCGAGCGCGGCGCGCACATCGCTCAGGTGGGTCGACAGGAACAGGTGGGCGCGCAGCGGGCGCAGATAGCGCCAGGGCGACTGGCCGCGCGTGAACACGCCGCGCTCGATGCCCAGGCCGTAATGCTGGGCCGAGCGGAACACGCGCAGCCCCGACACCGGGTCGTTGCGCGACAGGATCACGACCTCGACCCGTGGCTGTCCGGGCGAATTGAAGCTCAGCAGCTTGCGTACCAGCGAGAACGCGACGCCCGGGGGTGCCGGCTGCTCCAGGCGTGCCAGCTGCAGTTGCATGTAGGCGCTGTCGTCGCCCTGCTCGAACACCAGGTTCTCCTGCTCGAAGTCGAACAGGGCCCGCGACGAGATCGCAACGACGAGCTGGCCTTCGAGGGTGGCGGGCATCTGGGCTCCTTCAGGGGCGGTTGGCGTTGTCGGCTCGATGGCGCTTCACTTGACCAGCTGGTTGAGCTGGATGATGGGCAGCAGCACCGCGAGCACGATCAGCATCACCACCAGGCCCATCACGACGATCAGCAGCGGCTCGAGCAGGGTGGCCAGGCGCAGCGCGCGGCGCTGGACCTCGGCGCTGAGCTGGCCGGCGGCGCGCTCGAGCATGGCCGGCAGCTGGCCGGTCTGCTCGCCCAGGCGCGCAAACATCGAGATCAGGCCCGGAAAGCGCTTCTTCGAGGCCAGCGCGCCGGCCAGCGGCGCCCCTTCACGCACCAGTACCAGCGCATCGAGCGCGTCGGCGCGCAGCGCGCGGTTGTTCAGCGTCTCGGCAGCGGTCTGCAGCGCGCGCAGGATCGGCACGCCAGCGCCAGCCAGCATCGCGAGCGTGGCCGCGAAGCGCGCCGCGTTGTAGCCGCGCGCGATCCGGCCCACCAGCGGCAGCTTGAGCCAGGTCGCATCCATGCGCTCGCGCAGGGCGTCGTTGCGCCGCGCCTGCACCAGCGCGGCGCCGCCAGCAGCCAGCAGCAGCGCCAGCAGCCAGCCCCATTGCCGCACCAGATTGCTCAGGCCCAGCATGATCACGGTCAGCATCGGCAGCGCGCGCTTGCTGCCGGCGAACACGGTGGCGACCTGGGGCACGACATAGCTCATCAGGAACACCACGATCACGATCGCGAACAGCGTCACGATCGCGGGGTAGAGCGCAGCCGAGATCAGCTTGTTGCGCAGCGCCTCGCGCTCCTCGAGGTCGGTTGCCAGCCGGTCGAGCACGGCGCCGAGCTGGCCGCTCTGTTCGCCGGCCGCGACCACCGCGCGGTAGCTGGCGTCGAACTCGCGCGGATGTTGGGCCAGAGCGCGCGCGAAGCTCGAGCCGGCGTTGACCTCGGCGCGCAGGCTGGCGACCAGGCGCTGCTGTTCCGGCCGGTCGGCCTCGTCGGCCAATGCCGCCAGCGCGCGCTCGAGCTGCAGGCCCGAACTCACCAGGCCCGCGAGCTGGCTGGTCCAGACCGACAGCGTGTTGGCGTTGAAGGTGCGCGAGCGCCAGAGCTGGCGGTTCCAGCCGGTGGCAGGCTCCTCCTCGCTGGCCATGGCCGGCGCGATCTCGAGCGGAATCAGTCCGCGCTGGCGCAGCAGGCCGCGCGCGGCGCGCGCGGTATCGGCTTCGAGCAGGCCTTGCTGGTTGCGGCCGTCGGCGTCCAGCGCCTCGTAGCGGTAGGCGGGCATCGGGACTCGCTCTCAGCTGGCCAGGGCCGGTTGCGGGAAGGCGTCGGCCAGTGCCTGCGCCGCGATGTCGAGCGCGCGCAGCCGCAGCGCCGGATCATGGATGTCGCAGACCAGCATCAGCTCGTCGGCGCCGGTCAGCTCGACCAGCCGCAACAAGCCCTCGCGCACGACGGCGGGGCCGCCGATCACGCCGGCCGCCAGGAAGTCGAGGATGGCGGCACGGTGCTGCGCCGGCAGCTGCTCCATGAAGCCCGCGACCGGCGGCGGCAGCAGGCCGCGCTGGCCGCTCAGGATGCCGAGCACGCGCTGGTACTGGCTGCTGGCCAGGTATTCGGCTTCCTCGTCGGTCGGTGCCGCTGCCAGCGGTACGCCGATCATCACGTAGGGCCGGTCGAGCTGGGCCGAGGGCCGGAAGTTCTGCCGGTACAGCTCGACCGCCTGCAGCAGCAGGCGCGGTGCGAAATGCGAGGCGAAGGCATAGGGCAGGCCGCGCTCGGCCGCCAGCCGGGCCGAATACAAGCTCGAACCCAGCAGCCAGATCGGCACCTCGGTGCCTGCGCCGGGCAGGGCGACCAGGCGCTGGCCGGGCTGGGCCGGCGCGAGCAGGCGCTGCAGCTCGGCCACATCGGCCGGGAAATCGTCCTCCGACTCGACCCGGTCGCGCCGCAGCGCGCGCATCGTCAGGCCGTCGGTGCCGGGCGCGCGGCCCAGCCCGAGGTCGATCCGGCCCGGATAGAGCTCGGCCAGCGTGCCGAAGGCCTCGGCCACCACCAGCGGCGCGTGGTTGGGCAGCATGATGCCGCCCGATCCGACCCGGATGCGCTCGGTCGCGCCCGCGATATGGCCGACCAGCACCGCGGTGGCTGAGCTCGCGACGCCGGGGATGTTGTGGTGCTCGGCCAGCCAGTAGCGCACGAAGCCCAGGCTTTCGGCGTGCTGGGCGGTGCGGCGTGCGAGCGCCAGCGCATCGGCGACGCTGCTGCCCTGGCGCACGGCGACCAGGTCGAGCATGGACAGACGGGGAGAGGGCAAGGTGGTGGACATGCGGGCATTGTAGGGACAGGATTTGTCACTAGAATTTCTGGCAAAACTAATGAATGGAAGTCGGTCGGCGCTGGGTGGGTCGGTCCCGTCCGGTCTGGCGGACTCAGGGAGGACCATGTCAGTTCCAGACCAAGCGGTGGCGCCAGCAGAGCTGGCGACCGAAGCCTGTCAAGCCATCGATGCCATTCTGGGCGCGGCATGCGGCTTCGAGCGACTAGAGGCCTGGCGCCAGGTGCTGCTCGACGGCCTGGAGGCCAGGCTGGCGCCGCCGCGCAGGGCGGCACTGCTGCAGCGCCTCGGCATCATTGCCCTGCTGCGTGACGGCGACCTGATGGCAGCCGGCCAGCATTTCGCGCAGGCGATCGAGCGGCTCGATCCAGCCGACCCCAACGAGCTGTTGTTGCGCGCCCAGGTCGGCCTCGTCGACTGCCTGGCCGGTCGGCTGGTGCGCGCCGATGTGCAGCTCACCGATGCCGAACTCGCCAGCCGTGAGCCCGGCCTCTCTGCCTCGACCCGTGGCTGGCTCGCGATCGCACTGGCCTTGAACCGGCTGCTCCGGGGTGACGCCGCCGCGGCGCTCGAGCTCCTGGCGGGCGCCGAGGTCGCCATCCCGGACCAGGGGCCGGCCGACCTGCTGCGACTCGAGCTGGCCCTGTACGCCGCCGCGCTGCTGGGGCGGCGCGATCAGGTCACGGCGCTTTCGGGCCGCCTTGCGCTGGCGCTGATTCCCCGGCGACTGACCCTGCTCGAGGCCGGCCGGCATTTCGTGCTCGGGGTCGCGGCCCTCAGGCAGGGCGAGGCCCTGCGCGCGCTGGTGCACGCCGAGGAAGGCGCCAGCGCCGGCACCCGTGCCGGGGGGCGGCTGGCGCTGCTGCTGACGGGTCTGCTGCGGGCCCAGGCCCTGGCCGAGCTGCAGCGGCTCGACGAGGCCCGGCAGCTGCTGCTGCAGCTCGGTCCGGACTGGAGCGGCCTCGGCCTGAACCATCTGGCGGCCATGGGCCGGCTCGAGCTGGCCCGGCTGGAGGCGAACGCCGGCGAGCAAGACCGCGCGCGTCAGTCGCTGGTGGCCGCACGCGCCTTGCTGCCCGCTGGCGAACCCCTGCCATCGCTGCACCGCGGGCCGGACTGGTTGCATCAACTCGAGTGCCGGCTCGACGGCAGCCCGGCACCGACATCGAGCGCCCAGGCCCATGTGCGCATCCACACCCTGGGCGAGTTCGTCGTCGAGATCAGGGGCCGACGCCTCTATGACCGCGACTGGAAGGGCCAGCGCACCAAGTCGCTGCTGCTGGCGCTGATCGGCGAAGGCGGCTACAAGGTGCCGGCCGAGCGCCTGTCCGACCTGCTCTGGCCCGATTCCGACGGCGATCAGGCGGCGCAGAACCTCAAGGTAGCGCTGCACCGCCTGCGCCGCCTCGGCTGCGCGCCCGACGAGGCCCCGGTCAACTGGATTCATGTCAAGCACGGGCATGTCAGCCTCGCGCGCAGCCTGTGCTGGGTCGATGCCCATGCCGGCTGTAACTGATTTGAAACCCCGGCGCGGGGATGCTGTTGCCATCGTCCGGGTGCCGGTCGATGCCGTCTTTCTGAGCGGATCTTGCGGCATGCGGGCGAACAGGAGCCAGGCGCCCGCGCGTGGCAGATTGGCTGGCGCTGCAGCAGCAGCCCAAGCCTTGATTCACAGGGAGATCGACAAATGACGGAAAGCCTCAAGACCATACAGAACGCGATTGCCAAGGAGGGCCTGGACTGGCAGGCCGCTGCTACCAGCGTGTCGCAGCTGAGCGCCGAACAGCAAAAGGACATGCTGGGTCTGCGCGTCGACAAGGCCGAGCTCGATGCGACCGAAAAGGCGATCAAGGCCGCCTCCGCGCTCAGCGCGCTGCAGACCGAGGCCGGCTTCCCGCTCGCGATCGACTGGCGCAACAACGGTGGCAACTGGACCACGCCGATCAAGAACCAGGGCGGCTGCGGCTCCTGCGTTGCGCATGGCACGCTGGCGACGATCGAGGCGCGCGCCAGCATCGTCTGCAAGAACCCCAATCTCGACCTTGACCTGTCCGAGTCGCACCTGTTCTTCTGCGGCTGCGGCAATTGCTGCGGCAACGGCTGGAACTTCGCCCCCGCGCTCGAGTTCTGCAAGAACACCGGCGTTGCCAAGGAAGCCGATTTTCCCTATGTCGACAGCAACCAGCCCTGCAAGCCGGGCGTCGTGCCGATGTTCAAGATCGACGGCTGGAGCCAGGTGCTCGCGCTGGCCGACCGCAAGAACCTGCTGGCCGCGCGTGGCCCGATGGTCGCCGGCATGGCGGTCTACCAGGACTTCTTCAGCTACTCGGGCGGCGTCTACAAGCATGTCAGCGGCAGCCTGGCGGGCTACCACGCGATCTCGGTGGTCGGCTACAACGAGGCCGGCAAGTACTGGATCTGCAAGAACAGCTGGGGCACCAACTGGGGCGAGCTCGGCCCCGACGGCCAGCGCGGCTGGTTCCGCATCGCCTATGGCGACAGCGGCCTCGACACCCAGTTCGCCTTCTACGACGTGCAGCTCAACCAATGCCCGGTGCCAGTGGAGGACCCCTGCCTCAAGCACCGGCTTTATCTGAGCAGCGTGCTGCGCGCCGCCCAGACCAACCGCGCTCTGCGCGCCTGCCTGCTGTTCCATGTCTGCCGGGTCGGGCGCCTGCCCCTGTGCTCGCGCACCGTGATGGCCGTGGTCAGCCGGGTTCAGTCCGTGCTCAAGGTCTGTCCGCAGTTCCGGGCCGCGTTCTGCCGTGCCCTGCAGGCGACCTGAGGCTTCGTGTCTTCGAGGCATGGGCCAGGGGCGGCATGGTCCGCCCCACACCGTAACACCAGGAGGACAATATGAGTGGATGTGGATGTAAATGCGGGCCGCAACAGGCGGCCCAGCAGCAGTTCGGGTCGGATGCGGCCGGCGATGCGTTCGAGCCGGACTTCGGCCTGCCCGAGGCTGGTGGTCAGTCGGCCGTTGAGCTGTTCGTGGCGCTGACCGAGGCCGGCGCCGAGGCGTCCGCTGCCAGCGAGGCCGATCAGGAGCTGGCCGAGGTCGCGCTCGAGGACGAGCAAGCGGCGCAGCAGGAACTCGACGAGGTGCTGGCCGAGGCAGAGTCTGAGGGCGGCGAGGCAGTCGAGCCCGGCCTTGACGAGCTGCTCGCGTTGCTCAAGAACCGGCCGGGCCTCAAGCTCACGCTGTCGTACTGAGCCGGGTCGCGCGCGGGGCCGGCGCTATCATCGGCGCCGGTCCCGCCGCGCGGCGGTCTTTTTTCGATATCTTCATCGTTGCAGCAAGGTCGCAGGCATGGCCAAGACATATACCCGGGAGCACCCCAGCATCAGTGTCAAGGCGGGCGACCAGTTCGTGGTCGAGCTGGCGGCCAATCCGACCACGGGCTACCAGTGGCAGCCCGCTTTCGATCCGGCCGCGCTCAAGCTGCTCGGGCGCGATTTCAGCCTGGCCGGCGCAGCCATGAACGCGGCAGTGGGCGGCGGCGGTGCTGAACGCTTTCGTTTCGAGTCGCTCGCCGTCGGGGTGAGCCAGCTTTCGTTCGCCTATCAGCGCAGCTGGGAGCCCGGCGTGCGGGATCAGGCGCAGTTCGAGATCCAGGCGGCTGGATGAGCTGACCCTGCCCACCAGCCATCCTCAACCGCTCTCAACCGCCGTGGGTCGCCCGTCAGCTGTCGGATTGGCTGCCGGTCGGCCGGCCTCGGGCCCGCTCAGTCGAGCTTGAGCTTGCGGCTGTTGACCAGCTGCTTGTAGATCTCGAACTCGGCCTTGATCTGCTCGGCGAACTGTTCGGGTGTGTTGGCGACGATCAGCGAGCCGGTGCCCTCGATGCGCTTGCGCACTGCCGGGTCCTCGAGCGACTTGCGCACGCCGGCATTGACCTTGTCGACCACCTCCTTCGGCAGTCCCTTGGGGCCGATGATGCCGAAGAAGGCCATGCGGTTGACCGGTTCCAGACCGACTTCCTTGAAGGTTGGCACATTGGGCAGCTGCTCGAGGCGCTTGGGCGCCGCGACCGCGATCGGAATCAGCTTGCCGGCTTGGATGAAGGGCAGCGCCGAGGGCAGGTTGTCGAAGATCATCTCGACCTGGCCCGCCACCGCGTCGTTGAGCGCCGGGCCCGAGCCGCGGTAGGGAATATGGGTGATGAAGGTCTGGGTCTGGTCCTTGAACAGCTCCATCTGCAGGTGCAGGATGGTGCCGGTGCCCGACGAGGCATGCGAGTACTTGCCCGGCGCCTTCTTGACGGCGGCGATGAACTCCTTGTAGTTCCTGGCCGGGAAGCTTGGGTGCACCGCCAGCACATTGGGCGTGGCGGCGATGTTGACGATGGGCGTGAAGTCGTTGACCGGGTGATACGGGATCTTGGAGTTGATCGCCGGGTTGGCGGCCATGCTCGAGACCGTCGCCACGCCCAGGCTGTAGCCGTCCGGAGTCGCGCGGGCGGTCTCGGCCGCGCCGATGCTGCCGCCGCCGCCGGCCTTGTTCTCGACGATCACGTTCTGGCCCAGCGCCTTGCCGAGCGGCTCGGCGATGATGCGCGCGACCACGTCGGTGGTGCCGCCGGGCGCAAACGGCACCTGCAGCTTGATGACCTTGCTCGGGTAGCTCTGGGCCAGCGCCAGCGAGCAGGCGCCCAGGGCGCAGGCCAGGGTCAATACTTGACGACGTTTCATCTCAATACCTCAATTGACTGATGGGGGAAGGCCGGCAGGATTCTCTCAGACCGGGCTAACGCAAAAAGCATACCCGACCCGGAGCCACCCGGGCCGGACCCAGCATGCACCGGGTCTTGACCTGGGTCAATCCCTGGTCACCCGCAGCAGCTCCTCGCGGCTGGTGACGCCGGTCTGCACCAGGCGCTCGCCGTCGTCGCGCATCAGCACCATGCCGCCGGCCAGCGCGTGGGCGCGGATCTCGCTCTCGGCGGCCTGGCGGTGGATCAGGGCTCGGATCGCGTCGTCGGCGACCAGCAGTTCGTAGATGCCGGTGCGGCCCTGGTAGCCGGTCTGGCCGCAATGTACGCAGCCCTCGCCCTGGCAATGGATGCAGCGCTTGCGCACCAGGCGCTGGGCCAGCACCCCGAGCAGCGAGGAGGCGAGCAGGAAGGGCTCGACCCCCATGTCGGTCAGTCGCGTGACCGCGCTGGCCGCGTCGTTGGTGTGCAGCGTGGCCAGCACCAGGTGGCCGGTCAGCGAGGCCTGGATCGCGATCTGCGCGGTCTCGAAGTCGCGGATCTCGCCGATCATGATCACGTCCGGGTCCTGGCGCAGGATGGCGCGCAGCGCCTTGGCGAAGCTCAGGTCGATCTTGGCGTTGACCTGGGTCTGGCCGACGCCGGGCAGCTCGTACTCGATCGGGTCCTCGACCGTCATGATGTTGAGCTGGGACGCATCGAGCCGCTGCAGCGCCGCGTAGAGCGTGGTGGTCTTGCCCGAGCCGGTCGGGCCCGTGACCAGGATGATGCCGTGCGGCTGGCCGATCAGGTGTTCGAGGCGCTCCAGGGTCTGGCCCTGCATGCCGACCGCTTCCAGGTTGAGCTTGGACTCGGACTTGTCGAGCAGGCGCAGCACGGCGCGCTCGCCATGCGCGCTCGGCAGGGTCGAGACCCGGACATCGATCGCGCGCGTGCCCAGGCGCAGGCTGATGCGGCCGTCCTGCGGCAGCCGCTTCTCGGCGATGTCGAGCTCGGCCATGATCTTGAGGCGGCTGATCAGCGCCGCGTGCAGCGCGCGGTTCGGCTGCACCACCTCGCGCAGCGTGCCGTCGACGCGGAAGCGCACGCTCGAATGGCGCTCGTAGGGCTCGATGTGGATGTCGCTGGCGCCGTCGCGTGCGGCCTGGGTCAGCAGCGCGTTGAGCATGCGGATGATCGGCGCGTCGCCGGCGGTCTCGAGCAGGTCCTCGATCGCGGGCAGGTCCTGCATCATGCGGCTGAGGTCGGCGTCGCTCTCGACTTCGCTGACCACATCGGCAGCGCTGGCGTCGCCCCGGTTGGCGTAGGCGGCGCTGATGCGCTGCACCAGTGCGGCCTCGTCCTCGGTCTGCAGCCGGCTCGGGCCGTGGCGGCGCAGCACCTCGCCCAGGGCGCTGGCCAGCGCCAGCCGGTTGTCGGCGCTGGGCGGCGGCGCCCACAGCGTGCTGCCGTCGCTGTCTTGCTGCAGCAGCAGCCGGTGTTCGCGCGCCCAGGCGTAGGGCAGGGGGTAGGTCGTGCTCATGCGCGGGCCTTGTTCATTGCGCGGCCGGGGCGTTCGGCGCGGTGGTCCCGAGCGGCAGCCTTGGCTGGCTCAGGTCGAGCGGTGCCAGCTGCGCCGACTGGTTGATGCCGAGCACGCTGTTGGCCTGGGGCTGCTGCTGGATCTGGTTGCCGCGCATCAGCTCATAGCGGTCCATGGTCAGCGACTCGGTCTGGCGTCCGTCGCGCAGCACGACCGGACGCAGGAAGACCATCAGGTTGGTCTTCTTGCGCTGGCGCTGCTCGCTCTTGAACAGGTTGCCGAACATCGGCAGGTCGCCGAGTCCGGGCACCTTGTCCTGCTTGCCCGAGTAGTCGTCCTGCAGCAGGCCGCCGAGCACGACGATGCTGCCGTCCTCGACCAGCACGCTCGATTCGATCGAGCGCTTGTTCGTGATCAGGCCGGCGGTCGAGGTGTCGGAGATGCTGCTGACCTCCTGGAACACCGTCATCTTGACGGTGCCGTTCTCGCTGACCTGGGGTCGCACGCGCAGGGTCAGGCCGACGTCCTTGCGCTCGATGGTCTGGAACGGGTTGACCGAGCCGTTGGCGCTGTTGTTGTTGGTGTACTGGCCGGTCACGAACGGCACGTTTTGGCCGATCACGATCTTGGCTTCCTCGTTGTCCAGCGTCAGCAGGTTCGGCGTCGACAGCACGTTGCCGTCACCGGTGCTTTGCAGGAAGTTGGCCAGCGCGCCGAGGTAATGCTGGCCGTTGAAGCTCGGCGCCAGCGCCAGGTTGAGGCCGCCGCCGAGCGAGTTGACGGCGGTGCCGAGCGCGGTGCCGCCGGCCGCCAGGCCGGCGGTCAGGCCCAGGATGTTGGCGCCTGCGGTGCTCGAGTTGTTGCCGATCAGGCCGAGCGAGCCGTTCTTGCCCAGCACGCCCTGCCACTGGACGCCGAATTCGGCCGCCTTGTCAGCGTTGACCTCGGCGATCAGGCTTTCGACATAGACCTGGGCCCGGCGCGTGTCGAGCTGGTCGATCACGCTGCGCAGCTGGCGGTATTGCGGTTCGGGGGCGCTGATGATCAGGGCATTGGTGGCCGGGTCGGCCTGGATCTGGCCGCCGACCGAGGGCTGGGCCGGTCCGGACAGCGGGGCGCTGGCGCCTGTTGCGCCGGCGTTCGCGCTGGCCTGCCGCACCGCGCCGGCATTGCCGGTGGCGCCAGCCGTCGCGCCCGCGCTGCCAGGCGTGGCGCTGTCAGCGGCCAGCGCCGCGCGCAGCGTGATCGCGAGCTGGCTCGCGTCGGCGTTCTTCAGGTAGACCACATGGATGTTGCCCTGGCTGCCGGCCGCATTCGGGCGATCGAGCTTGTCGACCAGCGCCCGCACCAGCGCGACCCGGGCCGGATTGGCCGCGCGCAGCACCAGCGTATTGCTGCGCGGCTCGGGCAGGATCACGGTCTTGAAGCTGCTGTCGGCGCCCTGGCCGGCAGCACCCGGGCTGGCAGCGCCGCCCTCGAGCAGCTTTTGCATCAGCGGTGCCAGGTCGTTGGCCAGCGCGTGCTTGAGCGGGATCACCTCGACATCGCTGGCGGTCGCGGTATCGAGCGCGGCCACGATGCGACCGATCCGGCGCAGGTTGTCGGCGTAGTCGGTGATCACGAGTGCATTGCTGCCGGGCGTGACGTTGATGGTGTTGTTCGGGCTGATCAGCGGGCGCAGCACCGTGACCAGGTTGTTGGCGTTCTCGTGGTTGAGGCGGAAGATCTGGGTCACGATCTGGCCGCCAGCGGCCGTGCCGTTGGCCGTCACTACCGTGGGCGCCTGCAGCTTGGCTTCGGCCTCGGGCATGATCTTGTACAGGCCCTGGGACTCGACCAGCGCAAAGCCCTGCAGCCGCAAGGCGGCGGTGAACTGCTCGAAGGCCGCTGCCGGGCTGACCGGCCGGTCGGTCGACAGGTTCATCTGGCCCTTGACGCGCGGGTCGACCACCAGGTTGCGGCCGGTCAGCGTGGCCATGGTGCGCGCCACCGATTCGATCTCGGCGTTGGCGAAGTTGAGCGTGATCGGCTCGCCGGGGCGCAGCGTCGGGCTGCCGGTCTGGCTCCAGGCGACTGGCAGGGCGCTGACGGCCAGGCTCAGTGCGATGGCCTGGGCCAGGATGCCGCGGGTGGCGGTGTTAAACGGGTTCTTCATGACTTCATCCCAGGCTGATATGGGCGCGCGCGCCATCGCGCCGCCCCAGTATGTTCAAGAGGTTGGACAGCGCGCGCTCGCTGCCCGTGGCGGCTTCGGCCTGACCGCGAAAACGCAGTCGGCCGCCAGTCCAGCGTCCTTCGCCGCTGAGCTTGAGCTCGCCGCGCAGGGTGTCTAGCTGCAGCTGCGGGCTGCCGCCGGCATCGGGCTCGAAACGCATCCGGTAGCTGCCCAATGGCTTGAGGGTGGACAGGCTCGACCCCATGTCGAGCGCCTGCAGCTCGAACGGGCCGGTCAGGCGCGCTCTGCCCTGGGCCCATTCGATGCCGCTGCCCTCGGTCTGCAATTGCAGGCTGCCCTGCAACTGGATCGTGTTCCAGGGCGCGCCCAGGCCTGTGAGCCAGCTCGCCGGCCAGAGGCTTTGCTGGCGGCCCAGTTCCAGCCGGGCCGAACCCGCGCGCCAGGCCAGCAGCAGGTCCATGCCCTGCGGCGCGCAGCAGGGCGCCGACAGCTTGAGCTTGAGTGCCGGCCCGCCGGCCCAGGCCGGCGCCAGTTGCCAGCCCATGCCCTGGGGCAGGGCGGCGGACGAGCGGCTGCCCGCACCGCCCGTCAGCACCCATTCGGCCCGGCCTTGCCAGACCGTGCCGCGCGCGTTGAGCAGCCGGACCTGATCGTTGCTGACTTCGCGCACCAGCAGCGCCAGCGCGCGCGCCGGCGCGAAGGCGATCGCGCCCGCCGTCAGGCCGAGTGCTGCCGCGAACAGGAACAGGCCGCTGCCGCGTCGGGTCCTGGCCTTGGCGCCCGGATGGAATCGCTTCATGTGCCGGCCCCGTTCGGGTCGCCCAGCACCAGCGTGCCCTGCCAGCGCCATGCGCCGGCCGCGCCGCTGCGCTCGAGCTGGACCCGGGTCGGGCGCAGGTGGGCGTTGACGCGGGTTTCCTGCAGCCATTGCGCCAGCGCGGTCGGCGTGGCGTCACGCAGCGTGACCGTGACCTGCTCGCCCGCGGGGCTGAGCTGGGCCTGGTCCTTCAGCAGGCGCTGGGTCGTCGACTCGAGCGTGCGCAGCCGCTCGGACCAACCCGGTGGCCGGGCGCTCTCGGACTGCTGCAGGGTCTTGGCTTCGGTCGCCATTGCGCGCATCTGGTGCAGCTGTGGCAGCAGCGCGGCCTGCTTGGCGGGTGCTGCTTGCAGGACGCGCCAGGCCGGTGCGATCGCCAGGCTCCAGATCAGCGCCGCCAGCAGCAACCAGGCTGCCGCTTGCAGGACCAGCCGTTCGCGCGGTGCGCGCGTCGCCAGCCAGGCCTGCCAGCGGGTGTTCAAGCTCGTGCTCATTTTCTCTCCCATTCCAGGCGCCAGTCGTTGCCGTTGGGCTCGACGCGCCAGCCGCGCGCCTGCAGCGCGCCTTGCAGCGACTGCTCGGCAGCAGCGTCCAGCCTGACGCCGATCAGCTTGGCCTGGCCGGAGCCGAATTCGATCTTCTGCCAGCTGACCGGCTGGCCGCTGGCGCCCAGGGCGGCGAGCAAGCTCTCGAAGTCGCCGCCGCCGAGTTCGCCCTGCTGCTGGCGCAGGCGCTCGAGCTCGGCTTGCATCTGGCGTGGCGCGTCCAGCACCAGCTTGACCTGCGGAAAGGTCTGCGTCAGCAGGGTCTGCAATTCGGCTTTCTGCGCCCGCTCGGCGGCTTGCTCCTGCCAGGCCAGCAGGTTGAGCCCGAGCAGCTGCAGGCCCAGCAGCGCGCCCAGGCTCCAGCGCACCGGGCGCCAGGCCGGGTCGCGCGCCAGCGTGCGCCAGGCCCGCGGCAGCCACTGGCCCCGGCGCTGGCTGGCCGACAGCTTCAGGTCGAACTGGGCCAGGTTCCAGCCCTGGCGCAGCGATTGCAGCCAGCGTTCGGGCGCGGTCGCCACGCTCCACTGGAGTTCGGGCCAGGCCTGTTCGGCCAGCGCGAGGTGGGCGGCGTCGGCGCTGGCTGCCGGGCGGCTGGCTTCGTCAGCCGGCGCGCGCGGCGCCAGCCACAGCCTGAGGGTCGCCGGGATGGCGGGCTCGGCCCGGTTCGGCTCGGTCTGCGACTGGTCAGCCAGCGGCAGCACCAGCACGCCGTCCGGCCCGGTCGCGATGCCCCAGGAACGGTCGCCCTCGCCCTGGAGCCAGAGCTGCTCCTGGGGCTGCGGGCAGGCGGCGGGCAGGATGCGTCCGACCGGACGTCCGGCCTGTTCGAGCGCCTGCAGCTGCGCATGCAGCCTGGCCTTGTGGCAGACGGCGACCCAGCCGCTGGCGGCCGATCCGGGCTTGAGGCCGGGCTCGAGCGCGAAATGCAGCAGCGCGGGGTCGTCGAGCAGATGTTCCTCGAGCAGGCCTTCGAGCGCGGAGCGCAGGCGCGCCGGTGCGATCTTGGGCCAGGTGACGCGGTGCCAGGACAGCTGGTCCGGCGGGATCACGAGCACGCATTCCGCCTCCTGCGGCAGCTCGGCGAGCGGTGACAGGCCCTGGCGGGTCAGCTTCAGTCCATCGGGTGATTGGGCCCAGCGCCAGGCTGTCCCGGGCTCGGAGCCGGTCGAGGCGTTTTCAACAGGGGTCAGCAGCAGCACATCGGATTCCGGGGAGGGGATGGAGGGAGGGGGTCACAGCGCAAGGCCAGCAGCGGATCATTCTAGAACCGGTATTTGACGCTGCAGGCCGCCATGGGCGCGCCAGAGCACCCGGACCTGGATGCCGTTGCGCAACACCAGGGCGTCCTGCTCCAGCGTCGCGCCGTCGATCTGCAGCAGCCCGCGCACGCGGAAATAACGGCTCGAGACGGCATGGCGCTGGGGCTTGAGCTGGGCCGCGACTTCCGGCAGCCGTTCGCCGAGTTCGGCGATGGTGGCGAAATGCTGGCGTTCGCGCTGGGCGACCAGCGCCTGGGCCTGGCCCAGGTCGAGTCCGGCCAGGCTGGCATGCAGGGCCAGCGCGCTGGCCGTGTTGAGGTTGAGCGGGGTCGGCTCGGGCAGCCAGCTGGCGTAGGGCGCCAGCCGCTCGAGCGTCTGGCGCGACAGGCCGAACCAGACCAGTTGCTCGAGGCGCTGCGGTCGCAGCAGCCGCTGCGCGGCCGTCGCCGGATCGGTGTCGTAGGCGGCCAGCAGGCCTTGCATCAGCTGTTGCAGTTCGGTCGAGGGCAGGCCCAGCGCGGCGAACAGTCGCATGAAGGACTGGCGTTCGACCGCCGCGAGCCCGACCTGCTCGCCCGTGATCTCGATCAGGTTGCGGAAATTGAGCTTGCCCTGTGCGTCGCTGATGCCGCCCGAGAGCCGGGCATCGAGCGCGCCCTCGTCGATCTGGGCGCTTTCGGCCCCGGTCAGGAAGCTCGAGAGCCGGGTCTCCTGTAGCGGGATGGCCCAGGGTTCGGCCAGATGGTCCACGCTGCTGGCGCGCGCGTCCTCGCGCAGGATCAGCCGCGACCAGTCGAGGGCACCGGTCAGCAGCCAGAGCGATTGCGCGCGCTCGCGCGCCGTCTGCTCGAGCTGCAGGCTGCGCCACTGCTGCCAGTAGGCGGCTGCGCTGATCGAGGCCACCAGGGCCACGGTCAGCATGGCCAGCAGCAGCGCGGCGCCGCGTTGGCGGGTGCGCAAGTTCGATTTCACTGACCTTCCCCCCCGAGGCTGGGGCGGACCCAGTCGCGCACCAGCTGGCCGCCGGGATTGCCGCCCGCCGGCAGGGTCAGCAGCAGGCGCACGCCGTCGGGCAGCACCTGGGTGGCCGGAGTCTGCGCCAGATCGGCCGAACCCTCGGCCGATTGCGGGTTGCTCCAGGCGCCGCCGCGGTGATAGAACAGCTGCCAGGCCGTGACCGGCGTCAGCAGCACCTGCTGCAAGCGGTCCTGCGCGCTCGGGTTGCGGCCCCATTGCGCGGCTTGCTGCCAAGCCTGTTCGAGTTCGCTGGTGCGGCGCAGCGGCGCCGAGGTCCAGCGCGCCCAGCGCAGCGCGCCCGATTCCGGATCGGTCTGCAAGCTCCAGCCGACCACGCGCAGCCCGCTGTCCGGGCCCCGGTCCGGGTCGCTGCGCGTGAGGCGCAACACGCGGCCGTCGAAGTCCAGCGCCGGCACCTGCTCGGTCGCGAGCGCGGCATCGAGGTCGGCATCCCATTGCGCCAGCGCGGTCTGCCAGTTGCTCCAGCGGTTGAGCTGCTCTTGCGTGATCGACTGCGCGCGCGTCATGCCGTCGAGCGTGCGCCAGCTCAGCAGCGCCAGCAACGACAGCAGCGCCAGTGCGACCAGCAGTTCGATCAGGGTCAGGCCGCGCATCGGCCCAGGTCGGGTCCCGGTCCGCATCAGTAGCGCCCCATGATCGTGCTCAGCTGCAGCAGGCGTGCGCCGCCAGCAGCCGGATCGGGGTTGTCGATCGCGGCCTCGACGCGCCGAAAGCTGGGATTCGGCGTCGGGTTGACGCGCAGCCTGATGGTCAGGGTCTGGCCGGCCTGCTCGCAGCTCGAGCTCGACTCGCCGACCGGCGGCAGCTGGCGCAGCAGGCGCAGCCGGGTCAGCTCGTTCTCGACGCAGAGCTGGGCCAGCCATTGCTGGGGCTGGCGCTCGGCGGCTCGGGTCAGCGCGCCGGTGGCCTGCAGGCCGGCGCTGAGCGCGACCGCCACGATCGCCAGCGCCACCAGGATTTCAACCAGCGTGAAGCCGCGCTGGTGCTTGAGGGTGTTGCGCATCGCGGTCAGGGCGATCCGGGGTCGGCGGCCTGCACGCTGAAGGGCAGGAAGCCGTCGCTGACCAGGCGCAGGCTGCGTCCGTCCAGGCTCAGCAGCAGGGTTTGGGCCGGAATCAGCGGCTCGGGCCCGAGCCGCAGCGTCGCGGCCCCTACGGGCCGTTCGATCCGGGCCTGCACCCCTGGGGCCAGCCAGTCACGCGCGGCCAGTGCCTCTTCGCCGCTGGCGGGCCGGTTGGCACCGGTGAACTCGAAGCCGCGCGCGGTCGGGCGCCACTCCAGCGCTGCGGCGCTGGCGCGCGCATGAGAGCGCGCCGATTCGAGCAGCGCGGCCAGGCGCTGGGCGTCGCGCTCGAGCGGCTTGGCCTCGGGCAGCGACAGGGTCACGCCTGCCGTGGCCAGGCCGATGATGGCCAGCACCACCAGCAACTCGAGCAGCGTGAAGCCACGCTGGCGCCTGGGCATCGCGCTTTACTGCCAGCTGCCGATGTCGGCATCGCGGCCTTCGCCGCCAGCCTGGCCATCGGCACCCAGCGACAGCACGTCGACCTGACCATGCAGGCCTGGGCTTAGGTACTGGTAGGCATTGCCCCAGGGGTCGGCCGGCAGCTTGTCGAGGTAGGGCCGCCAGTTGCCCGGCACCGGTGCCGCGCCGGGCTTGGCCACCAGCGCCTGCAGGCCCTGCTCGCTGCTCGGGAAGCGCTGGTTGTCGAGCTTGTAGAGCTTGAGCGCCTGCATCAGGTTGTTGACGTCGGTCTTGGCCGCCGTCACGCGCGAGTCGTCGGCGCGGTCGAGCACGTTGGGCACGATCAGCGCGGCCAGCACGCCGATGATGACCAGCACCACCATCAGCTCGATCAGGGTGAAGCCGCGCGAGCGCGCGCCAGGAGCCGGGTGACGGCGTAATGAGGAATTGATAGGACTGGGCAAGGGATATCTCCGTGGGGGGCGCGCATGGCGCGGACCGACCCGTCAAATGAAAGCAATGACCGGGCCCTATGATAAGGGCCCATCATGACACCAGAGTTCAGCACAACATGACATCGCTCCGTTCCCTGCATCCCGCCATACCCGCCTCGGCGGCACCGCGCTGGCTGGCTGCCGGCCTCTGGCTGCTGGCGGGCCTGTCGGCCAGTTACTGGGGCTTGCGCATCTGGGGCGATGCCGAGCTGGTCAGCGTGCCGGCGCCGGCGGCCGAGTCGGTCGCCGCCGACCCGCAGGCGGTCGCGCACGGCCTCGGTGCCGTCAGCGTCGTCGCGTCCCAGGCCGAGGGCGAGCCGATCGAGGCCAGCCGCCATGTGCTGCTCGGGGTGGTGCGCGACGGCGCTGGCCGCGGCGCGGCGCTGATCGCCAGCGACGGCAAGCCGGCCAAGCCCTACCGGATCGGTGCCGAGTTGCCCGGCGGCCTGGTGCTGCGCGAGCTCACGCCACGCGAGGCGCTGCTGGGCCCGGCCGAGGGCGAAGCCACGCAGCGCCTGAGCCTGCCGGCCAAGCGCTGATATCCGCCAGTTCGGGCTCAGTCCTGCAGGAACAGGCGGTAGATCGGGTTCTGTGTTTCCTCGACATGCGGGTAGCCGAGCTGGGCGATGAAATCCTCGAAGGCCTGGCCGTCGGCCTGCGGCACCTGCAGCCCGACCAGGATGCGGCCGTAGTCGGCGCCCTGGTTGCGGTAGTGGAACAGGCTGATGTTCCAGTTCGGCCGCATCAGGCTCAGGAACTTGAGCAGCGCACCCGGGCGCTCGGGGAAGGTGAAGCGCAGCAGCCGCTCGTCCTGCGCCAGCGGCGAATGGCCGCCGACCATGTGGCGGATATGCTCCTGCGCCAGGTCGTCATGGGTCAGGTCCAGGGTCGAGAAGCCCTGCTGGCCGAAGCTGGCCGCGATCTCGGCGCTCTCGCCCTTGGCCGAAGTGGTCAGCCCCAGGAACACATGCGCGACCTTGGCGTCGCTGATGCGGTAGTTGAATTCGGTTACGCTGCGCGGGCCGCCTGGCAGATGCTCGATCGTCTCGAGGAAGCGGCGGAAGCTGCCGCGCTCCTCGGGGATGGTGACGGCAAACAGCGCCTCGCGCTCCTCGCCGACCTCGGCCCGCTCGGCGACGAAGCGCAGACGGTCGAAGTTCATGTTGGCGCCGCACAGGATGGCGGCGTAGGTCTCGCCCTCGGTCTGGTGCTCGGCGACATATTTCTTGATCGCGGCCACGGCCAGCGCGCCGGCCGGCTCGACGATCGAGCGGGTGTCGACGAAGACATCCTTGATCGCGGCACAGACCTCGTCGGTGTCGACCGTGACATAGCCGTCGACCAGCTGCTGCGCGATCCGGAAGGTTTCCTCGCCGACCAGCTTGACCGCGGTGCCGTCCGAGAACAGCCCGACCTCGGGCAAGGTGACGCGATGCCCGGCCGCGACCGACTGCATCATCGCGCAGGAGTCGTTCATCTGCACGCCGATCACCTTGATCTCGGGCCGCAGCGCCTTGATGTAGTTGGCAACGCCCGCGATCAGACCGCCGCCGCCGATCGCGACGAAGACCGCGTCGAGCCGGTCCGAGCCCAGGCCCTGCAGCTGGCGCAGGATCTCCATCGCGATCGTGCCCTGGCCGGCGATCACGTACGGGTCGTCGAAGGGGTGGACGAAGGTCAGGCCCTGCTCCTGCTGCAGCTTGACCGAATGGTCGTAGGCGTCGGAATAGCTCTCGCCGGCCAGCACCACTTCGCCGCCGAGCGCCTTGACCGCATCGATCTTGAGCTGGGGCGTGGTGGTCGGCATCACGATCACGGCCCGGGTGCCGAGCTTGCGCCCGCTCAGGGCGACGCCCTGGGCATGGTTGCCGGCCGAGGCGCAGATCACGCCCTTGGCCAGCTGCTCGCGCGTCAGGTGCGCCATCTTGTTGTAGGCGCCGCGCAGCTTGAAGCTGAACACCGGCTGCTGGTCCTCGCGCTTGAGCAGGATCTGGTTGCGCAGGCGTCGGCTCAGGTTGCGGGCCGGCTCGAGCGCGGTCTCGACCGCGACGTCATAGACGCGCGCGGTCAGGATCTTCTTGAGGTAGTCGGCGGGGGTCAGGGCAGGGGTTGTCTGGGGCATGGTGCGGGGCATTAAGCGGGCTGGGCAGGCGGATCTGGCAAGGGCGACGCAAGGTCGGGCGGCAGGCAGCGCCAGCCCTCCATCATAAATCCGACCTCGTCAGGGACGGATTCGTCCAGATCCCGGCTCCTGGTGCCCGAGTCGAGGGCGGGCCGGCTCGGCGGCGACGTCTGCCTGCAGCAGGGCAGCCAGCGGTTCGGGCTGGTGCCAGTGGTAGCCCTGGCCGAAATCGACCGCATAGTCGCGCAGCAGCGCCTCGACCGTGGCGTCCTCGATGCCCTCGGCGATCGTGAGCTTGCCCGTGACCTTGGCCACATTGCAGATCGCCTGCACGGCGACCTGGTCGTAGGCGTCATGCGCGAGCTCGCGTATGAACTGGCTGTCGATCTTGAGGTAGTCCACCGGCAGGTTCTTGAGGTAGCCGAACGACGACATGCCGCTGCCAAAGTCGTCCAGCGCCACCTTGACGCCCAGTCCCTGCAGGGTCTTGATCAGGGTCCGCGAGGCATCGATGTCAGCGATCGCGGCGGTCTCGGTGATCTCGAACACCAGCTTGCCCGCAGGCAGGTGGCGCCGTTCGAGCTCGTTGATCAGGAAGCGGTGGAAGGCCTTGTCGCCGACCGACTGCCCGGACAGGTTGATCGCCAGTTCCGCCACATGATCGAGGGCGCTGCGGTGCTGCTCCAGCCAGTCCAGCGTGGCGCCGATCACCCAGCAGTCGACGCGGCTGCTCATGCCGAAGCGCTCGGCCGCCTGCAGCAGTTTCTGCGGCCCGATCAGTTGCTCGCCCTCCTGCAGCCGCAACAGCACCTCGCCCTTGATGCCGCGTGCCAGCTGGTCTTCGCGCAGCGGCACGATGCGCTGCCAGTAGAGGCGCAGCTGGTCCTGATCGAGCGCGCTGTCCAGCCTCTGCATCCAGTGCATCTGGTCGCGGTAGGCCTCGATGTCGCAGTCGCTCTCTCGGTACAGATGAACCCGGTTGCTGCCCATGGCCTTGGCCACATAGCGTGCCGAGTCCGCCGCTTGCAGCACGGCGCCCGCACTGGTCCAGCGCCCGTTGAGCATGACTAGGCCGACGCTGGCACCGATGCGAAAGCGTTGCCCGGAAAACACGAAGCGATAGCCGTCGAGCCGCGCGCAGAGCTGTTCGGCAACGCGCAGCGCCTGCTGCTGCGAGTGCTCGTGCAGGATCACGCCGAACTCGTCGCCACCCAGGCGGGCCAGGGTATCGTCCGGGTTCAGGCTCTGGCTGAGCAGCTGGCCCACCTCGCGCAGCAGTTGGTCACCGGCATGGTGGCCGCAGGCGTCGTTGACCATCTTGAAGCGGTCGAGGTCGATGAACAGCACGCCGTCCTCGGCCTGTTGCGGCCGCAGCGAGACCAGTCTCAGACCCAGCCGGCGTTTGAATTCATCGCGGTTGCTCAGGCCGGTCATGGCATCGTGCGTGGCGCGGTGGCTCATCTCGGCGTGCAGGGTGCCGAGCTCGTCGTTGCGTTGATGCGCGAGCCGGAGCTGGCGCAGGGTCATGAAGGCGAAGCCCAGCACCAGCAGGGCCAGCATGGACGAGGAGGCCGTGGTGGTCCTGAGCTGCTCGCGGATGACATGCAGGTGCTCGGTGGTTCGGTGGTTCTGTGCGACCGAGCTGCCCAGCACCAGCTGCCTGACCTTGCCGAGCTGCCCCGCCAGCAGCGGTTCCATCCGTGCCAGTTTGTTGGCATCGAAGGGCAGGGGGTCATCGCCCAGGTAGGGGTCCAGCGCTGCCAGGATGCGCCCCAGACTGGCGACGACCGGCGCCAATTCGGTCTGCTTCCTGAGCTGTTCGCCCGCGTCGCCCTGCTGCAGCAGTTCGAAGCGGCTGGCGAGGATCTGGTAGCGCAGCGCGAGCTCGGCCATGTCGTCGTTGCGCCGACCCTCGCGCAGGGTGTTCTTGAGCTGGTTGAGCAGCTTCAGGTATTCCAGCTCGAACTGGTGATAGTTCCAGGATATGTCGGATCGGTTGATGGCCAGCGAGCGCTCGACAGCCTGCCATTGCTGCAACTGGAGCCAGCCCACTCCGCCGACCAGCAGCGTCATTGCCAGCACGATCGTCAGCAGCGCGCGCGAGCGACCAGCGGCTGGCGATCTCATTCGATCGTGATCCTCTTGATCTGCCAGATCGAGCGTCCGTAATAAAGCTGGTTGTGCAGTTCGGGATGGGCGTCGAAGGGGTAGATCAGAAACAGCGGCCCCTTGTCACGCACGCTGAGCGCCTTGCCGTTGAGCTGCCAGGCCAGCACGGGCTGGTAGCGCTGCAGGTCGGACAGGGGGATGTCGACCGAGTAGTCGTTGAGTGCCGTGATGTGCAGCGACTTGCCTGTCGGCTTGAGCGGTTCGAGCAAGTCCCACAGTCTGGGCCCGCTGAAGGTCATGGTGCCATCGTGCCAGGGCGTGTGGGTCGTCACGGTCTGCTGGGGCCGCGCCCTGATCGCGGCGCTATCGAGCTGGATGAGCCGAGCGCCATCGGGTGTGCGGATGGCGCCATCGATTTGCAGCGTGAAATGCGCCGCAGCCACGCTGGCGGTTCTGGTAGTTCCGCCTGTTGTCCTGGACTGGGCGCTGGCATGATGGCCGCAGAGCGCGTTCACGAGCAACAGCCCTGCGGCTGTCAGGCAATGTGAAAGCGCTGAACGGGTCAATCTACGGCCGACAAGGTTCATTCTGCATTAAGCTTTTATTCCGCTTGATGATAACCTTTTGCCGGGGCAAAAAAAAGCCCGGATCAGAGATCCGGGCTAGAACCACCCATAGAGGGCAGAGGAGACAATCATCAGCGGAGCCTGAGCTCCGGGCGATGCAGCAGAATCAAAAGCGATATCTGTTGCATACAATGGTGTCAGTATAAACCCTAGGTTTTTTCCCTGCAAGCGTTTTTTGCAGAAAAGCCGAATTTTCTGGAGATATCCCCCGATGGAATGCACCGTGACCTGGACCGGCGGCGCCGGCACCCGCTCGAACATGGGCTTTGTGGCCGAGACCGGCAGCGGCCATGTGCTGATGATGGACGGTGCGCCCGATGCGGCCAAGCCCGAGAACGGGGGTGCCAACCTGGCGCCGCGTCCGATGGAGACGCTGCTGGCCGGCACCGGCGGCTGCACCGCCTACGACGTGGTGCTGATCCTCAAGCGCGGGCGCCACGATGTGCGCGGCTGCAGCGTCAAGCTCAGCAGCGAGCGCGCCGAAACCGAGCCCAAGGTCTTCACCAAGATCCACATGCAGTTCACCGTCACCGGCAAGGGCATTCCGGCCGCGGCGGTCGAGCGCGCGATCGAGATGAGCCACCACAAGTACTGTTCGGCCAGCATCATGCTGGCCAAGACGGCCGAGATCACGACCGGCTTCGAGCTGATCGAGGTCGACTGATCCTGCTGCCGGCCTGGTCCGGCCGGCCGGGCTTCAGACCCGGTGCGCGATCGTCGTCATGACCTTGGCCGAGCCCAGCATCAGCCGCTTGACCGGGGTCGGCAGGTCCATGCCGCCAGCGGCCTGGGCCTCGTCGGCGTGGCGTATCTCGTCGGCCTTCATCTGCCGCACCACCGCGCGCGAGGCATGGTCCTGCGCCGGCAGCAAGTCGAGGTGGCTGTCGAGATGGGCCTCGACCTGGCGTTCGGTCTCGATCACGAAGCCTAGGCTGACCTTTTTGCCGAGTCGCCCGGCCAGCAGGCCGATGCCGAAGGCGCCCGCGTACCAGAGCGGGTTCAGCAGCGAAGGGCGTGATCCGAGCTCGTCGAGCCGCTGCTTGCACCAGGCCAGATGGTCGGTTTCCTCCTGGCCGGCGGCTTCCAGGTGGCGCGCCAGCTGTTCACGTTCCTGCGCGCTGCCAGGGCCGAGGCGTGCCGCCAGCGCCTGCGAGGTGTAGAGCGCCTGGGCGCAGATCTCGCCCACATGGTTGACGCGCATCAGCGCGCCCGACAGCGCCTGGTCGCTGGCGGACAGTTCGCCCGGAACGGCCTCCAGCGTGGTCGCAACGGGGGTGGGGCGGCTGGCGCGGTGCGGTGCGAACAGGGTGCGCAACGCGCTGTCGGCGGCGATCAGGCTGGCTTCGACCAAGGTGCTCATGACTACTCCGATGCTGGATACAGGCCCGATTATCGCAGCCGTCCGGCGCTCAGCCGGCGTGCTGCGGCGGCACCAGGTGGCGGTAGGCATGCCAGCTCGCATGGCCCAGTACCGGCGCGATGACCAGCAGTCCCAGGAACCAGGGCAGCATGGCCAACAGCACCAGCAGCGTGATCAGCGCCCCCCACAGCAGCATCACGCCCGGGTTCTGCGCGCAGGCGCGCATGCTGGTCAGGCCGGCCGATACCGCGTCGACCTGCCGGTCCAGGATCATGGGGACCGAGATCACGCTCGTGACGAAGATCAGCCCGGCGAAGATCGCACCGACCGCGCTGTAGCTCAGCAGGAAGCCGATGTTCTCCAGCCGCAGCAGATCGCCCAGCAGCTTCTGGTCCGAGGGCATGGTGTTGAAGGTCACGGCGAACACCACCAGCGAGGCCCGGCCCCAGAGCAGCTCGATGATCAGCAGCATGCCGGCGAAGATGGCCATCGGCCCCTTGCTGACCTTCCAGGCCGTCAGCGTGCTGCGCAACGAGGGGCCGTTCGCGTCCCCGCCGAGCTCGAGTGTGCGGCTGGCGTCATACAGGCCCAGGCAGAGGAAGGGTCCGAGCAGCAGGAAGCCGGCGCTGAGCGCGAGCATGTATTCGGGGGCAGTCTGGAACACCCACCACAGTGCCTGGCCCATCAGGAAAAAGCACAGGCCGTAGAACAAGCCGATCTTCGGGCAACGTGCAAAGTCGCGCCAGCCCAGCGCCAACCAGCGCAGCGGAGCGGCTGCGGCTGGCTGGGTCAGTTCGAGCTTGTCCATGGCTTGCCTCCTGATGCTGGGTTCAGTCGCGTACGTCGGCGATCACGCTCTGGCCGAAATCGGGCCGTTTCAGCCAGGCCAGCACCTGGGCCGCGGCCTGTTCCGGGCTGGCGAGCTGGCCCTGCTGGTGCAGGTCGACGAAGCGGGCCCGGTCCGGGAAGCGCTGCGGATCGGCCGTGCGCATCTGGACCTGCATGCCGGTGGCGATCACGCCCGGCGCCAGCGAAACCACCTTGGCGCCATGCGGCTGCTGCGCCTGCTCAAGCGCGACGCAGCGGCTGAAATGGTCGAGCCCGGCCTTGGCCGCGCAGTAGGGCGACTGCGCCGCCATGGCGCGCCGGCCCAGTCCCGACGAGATGTTGAGCAGCTTGCGCTCGCCCTGCCAGCCGGCATCGACCCAGGCCTGGGTCGCGCGCAGGAAGGCGCCCGACAGCAGCATCGGTGCCTCCAGCCCGACGCGCAGCGCCTGGGCCAGTTCGTCGGCCGGGCAATCCTGCAGCGGGACGATGGTCGGCAGCAGGCCGGCGTTGTTGATCAGGGTCGCGCTGCTGATCGACGGCGCATGCAGGCTGTGCAGCCAGCGCTCGAGCCGTTCGACCGCCTCGCCGGCATCGCCCAGGTCCTGTGCCCATTGCTCGAGGTGGACGCCGGCGGCGCGGGCCTCGTGCTCAAGCTCCGGGTTGACATGGCGCGACAGGCACAGCAGCACTCGGCCCGGCCCGAGCAGCTGGCGCGCCATGGCCAGCCCCATGCCGCGCGAGGCGCCGGTCAGGATCGTGAGGTCTTGAGTAGGCATCTGAGTCATGCCCGCAGGATAGCGGGTCCGGCCAGGGATCGCCAGCGCCTGCCGGTTTCGCCGCATGGGTCTCAGGAGTCGCAGGAGTCGCTGTGCGCCGGCCGGCCCGAGCGGGAATAATCGGCCTGATGTGGATCGACACCCATTGCCATCTCGACGCGGCCGAATTCGGCGCTGACGACCTCGTCGAGCGCGAACGCGCGCGCGCCTTGGGCGTGGGCCTGTGCGTCTATCCGGCGGTCGAGCGCGCCAACTTCGCTGCCGTGCGCGAGCTCGCGCACCGGACCGGCGACGCCTACGCGCTCGGCATCCACCCGCTGTTCGTGCCGCGCGCCGGCCCCGAGGACCTGCAGGCGCTGGCCGCCGAGCTCGAGCGTCGCGTCGACGACCCGCGCCTGGTCGCGGTCGGCGAGATCGGGCTCGATTTCTTTGTGCCCGAACTCTGCACGCCCGCGATGCGCGAGCGCCAGTGGCAGTGCTACCGCGAGCAGCTGCGGCTGGCGCAGCGTCATGGCTTGCCGGTGATATTGCACGTGCGGCGCTCGGCCGACTGGCTGCTCAAGGGGCTGCGCGAGGCTGCCGCGCGCGGCCGTCCGGTGGCGGGCGGCATCGCCCATGCCTTCAATGGCAGCGCGCAGCAGGCGCAGGCCTTGCTGGCGCTGGGCTTCAAGCTCGGCTTCGGCGGTGCCGCCACCTTCGACAGCGCGCGCCAGCTGCGCCAGACCTGGGTCAGCCTGCCGCCCGAGGCGCTGGTGCTCGAGACCGATGCGCCCGATATGCCGCCCTACTGGTGCTACGTCAATGCCGCCTTGCGCGCCGCTGGCCAGCCGCAGGGCCGCAACAGCCCGGCCGAGCTGCCGCGCATCGGCGCCGAGCTGGCCGGCCTGCGCGGGCTGTCCGCTACCGCATTGGCCGAGCTGACGACTGCCAATGCCCTCGCGGCCTTGCCCAGGCTGGCGGCGCTGCGGCCGGCAGCGGCCCGGGCCGTGGCGCTCGCGCCAGCCGATCAACCGGCGGCAGGCTGGTGTCCTTCCAGCGCTGCCAGCAACACTGAAGCCTCATGACCCTGACCCCGCTGCCTTCCCTTCGCCTGCACGGCCTGGCGCCGATTCTCGATGCCGACACCCGCCTGATCGTGCTCGGCAGCTTCCCGAGCCGGGCCTCGCTGCAGGCTCAGCGTTACTATGCGCACCCGCAGAATCAATTCTGGAAAATCCTCGGCGCCCTCTGGGGTCTGCCGCTGCAAGACATGAACTACCAAGAAAGAACCGACGCCTTGCGCGCCCATGGCCTGGGCGTCTGGGACGTCTACGCCAGCTGTGAGCGCGAGGGCAGCCTCGACAGCGCGATCGTCCAGCCGCAGCTCAACGACCTCGCGGGCCTCAGCAGCCGCTGTCCCAGGTTGCAGGCGATTGCCCACAATGGCGGCGAGAGCTTCAAGCACGCGCGTCACACCCGTGCGCTGGGCCTGCCGGTCTACCGCCTGCCCTCGACCAGCCCGGCCCATGCCAGCTGGACCTTCGAGCGCAAGCTCGCTGCCTGGCGCGAAGTGTTCGCCTGCCATGGCCTGACCCAGCCGCAGGAGGCATGATGGCGACCAAGACCCGTACCAAGACCGACCCCAACGCCTTGCCCGAAGTCACGATCTCGGAGAACGGCGAAGTCCGCTTCCTGCACCTGGGCACCGAGTGGGTCCAGGGCAGCATGATCATCGACAGCCCGTTCGAGATCGAGCTTGAGTATGTCCAGCGCATGATGGCCTGGCTGCTGTTCGTCGACCCCGACAGCGTGTCGGCACGCCATTCGATGCAGCTCGGCCTGGGTTCGGGCGCGCTGACCAAGTTCCACTTCAAGAAGCTGAAGATGGATACCACCACGATCGAGATCAACCCGCAGGTGGTCATTGCCTGCCGCACCTGGTTCAAGCTGCCGCCCGACAGCGCCAAGCTGCGCGTGCTGCTCGGCGATGCGGCCGAAGTGGTGCGCCATGCGCCGTTCCACGGCACGATCGATGCGCTGCAGGTCGACCTCTACGACCACGAGGCCGCCGCGCCGGTGCTCGACAGTCCCGACTTCTATGCCGATTGCCGCAACCTGCTGACCGACGAGGGCTGCATGACGGTCAACCTGTTCGGCCGCGACGCCAGCTACGAGCGCTCGGTCGAAAGCATCCGGGCCGCCTTCGGCGCCGACGCGATCTGGGCCTTCAAGCCGACCCGCGACGGTAATGCCATCGTGCTGGCGCAGCGCACGCCCAGCCATCCGACCCGCATGGAGCTGCTCGCGCGTGCCGAGGTGGTGCAGGAACGCTGGGGCCTGCCGGCGACCAAGTGGCTCAAGGTCTTCAAGCCGGCGCAGCCATGAGCACGGCGGCCGGCAGCTCCACGGCCAGGGCCGGCCTGCTGCTGGCGCTGGCCGGGTCGATCGCCTTCAGCGGCAAGGCCATCATCGTCAAGCTGGCCTATCGCCATGGCGTCGATGCGGTCACGCTCATCATGTATCGCATGTTGTTCGCGCTGCCGCTGTTCCTGGGCTTGAGCTGGTGGGCGACCTATCGCTCGGCAAAACCGGTCATCCCGCTGACGCGGCGGGACTGGCTCGGCATCCTGGGGCTGGGATGCAGTGGCTATTACGCGGCCAGCATGCTGGACTTCTGGGGCCTGCAGTACATCAGTGCCAGCCTCGAACGCCTGATCCTGTACCTGAACCCGACCCTGGTGCTGGTCCTGGGCTGGCTGCTGTACCGGCGCCCGATCCGCGCCCGGCAATATGGCGCGATGGCCTTGAGCTATGGCGGCATGCTGCTGGTGTTCGGCCACGAGCTCAGCTTCGAGGGCCGCGCGACCTTGATCGGCGGCGGCCTGGTGTTCGCCAGCGCGATCAGCTACGCGCTCTACCTGGTCTACAGCGGCGAGTTGGTCAAGCGCCTGGGCTCGCTGCGCCTGGTCGGACTGGCCACCAGCGTGGCCTGTCTGCTGTGCGTCCTGCAGTTCCTGCTGCTCAAGCCGCTGTCGGCCGCCATCGTCGCGCCCGAGGTGATCTGGCTGTCCCTGCTCAACGCGCTGGCCTGCACGGCGGCGCCGGTGCTGATGGTGATGATGGCGATCGAGCGCATCGGCTCGGGCCTGACCGCGCAGGTCGGCATGGTCGGGCCGCTGTCGACGATCGCGATGGGGGTCTGGCTGCTGGGCGAGCCGCTCGATGGCTGGGTGCTGGCCGGTACCGCGCTGGTGCTGGCCGGCGTGCTGTGGGTCACGCGCGCCAAGCCCTGAGTCCGCCGCCGGACGGCGCTTCAGCGCCGCGCCGACACCAGGATGCCGCCGACGATCAGCGCGAAGGCTAGGCCGTGGTAGAGCTGGGGCGGCTCACCGAGCAGCGCGGCCGACATCAGCGCGGCAAACAGCGGCGTCAGGTTGCTGAAGAAGCTTGCCAGCGTCGGGCCGGCGCGCCCGACCCCCGCGCCCCAGCAGCGGTAGGCGATCAGCGCTGGCCCGAGCGCGACGAACAGCAGCACGGCGGCCAGCTTCCAGCTCCAGAGGATCTGCGGTGCCTGCGCCGGCAGCAGCCATTCGCCGGCTGTCAGCGCCGCCGACGAAACCAGGCCGAAGGCGATCTGCGCCAGCAGGAAGGCGGCCCAGTCCTGCCGGATCTCGGCCGCGCCCTGGCGCCTGGTCAGCAGCCAGCTGTAGCAGGCCCAGGCGAAGGCTGCCAGCAGGATCCAGCCGTCGCCCGGCACGAAGCTCAGCTGCAGCAGGCGCGCAAATTCGCCCTGGGTCAGCACCACGCCGACGCCGCCGAGCGAGAGTGCCGCGCCCAGCAGCGCACGTCCGGTGACTGCTGCACCAAAGCCAATACGTCCGACCAACAGCATCCAGACCGGCATGCTGGATGCCACCAGCGTCACGTTCAGTGGCGAAGAAGTGTGCAGCGCCAGATATTGCAGCGTGTTGTAGCCTGCGATCGCGAGCAGTCCCAGCAGGGCGTAGTATTTCCATTCGCGCCAGAGCGGGCTCGAGCGCCGCAACACCCAGCCGCCCAGCGGCAGCAGCACCAGCAGCGCGATCGACCAGCGCAGCAGGTTGAAGGTCATGGGCGGGATCCAGCCGGCGGCAATCCGGCCGACGATGGCGTTGCCAGCCCACAGCAGGGGCGCGAGCGTGAGCAGCAGGAGGGTGGTCAGGTCCAGGCGATGCGGTGAAGCGTTCATGCCCTGACTGTAGCAAGCCCCGCCCGGCCTCGCGCCCGGCGCTGCCGATGCAAGGCCGTTCAGCAGGGGCGCAGCTTGAAGTCCACCCGCCGGTCCAGCGCATCGCGCCAGTCGTCGCTGGCGCTGCCGACCAGCGGCTCGTCTGGTGTGGCGGCCTCGGAGCTCAACCGTCCGGCCAGCGCGGGCGCCAGCGTCTCGAGCTGGCGCTGCACCGCCTGGGCCCGCCGCAGCGGCAGGTCGGTCGCCTTCTGCTCGAGCGCGCTCGCTCCGGCGTGACCGATCAGGCTCAGGCAGGTTTTGCTGCCGAGCAGGGGCCCGGCGAGCTGGCGCAGCCACATGCCATAGGGGCCGCTGACCCTGGGGTCGGCCAGGTAGCGGCTTTCCCCGGGCTGGAACAGCAGCTTGAGTGGCAGCCGGCCCTGGGCCAGTTCATGTGCGATGAAGCGACCGAATGTGGCTTGCGCGGCCTTGGGCTGCTGCAGTTGCCACTGGCACCGATAGACCGCCGCCAGCGCCTGGCCCTGCGTCGGGCCGGGTTGCCGCGCTGCGGGTTCGTAATGCTGCAAGGCGTCCCGGCAGTGGCCCTCGGTTTCGAGCCGTTCGCCCTCGGCCAGCAGCAGCCGGGCCAGCAGCGATGGTTCTGCGTCAGCCGGCGCTGTTGTTGCCCCGCTGTCGTCATCGAGCAGCGGCTGATCCAGGCTCGCCCCTGCACTGGCGAGCTGGGCATCCGGGGCCGCTTCGGTGCTGGCCTGGAAGGTCGAGCAGGCGCCCAGCAGCAGCAACAGGCCGAGCAAGGCAGCGAGGGTCCGGGGCTGGCGGGTCATGGCGGGCTCCTGACGGCGTTTCATCACGGACATTGCTCGAGCAGGGCTTGGCGCCGCTCGGCATCCCAGTGCTCGGACAGGGCGGCGGCATTGAGCTGCCGGATGCAGGCCGGCCAGCCCGCTTTGTCCGGCCGGTTGCTGGACCGCGCCTGTGGCTGCTCTGTGGCTGGCGGCGCATTCTTGCTGCGGGCCGGGTTGGACCCTTGTGTCGCGGGTGCTGGCGCAGCGGGCGCGGGTGGTCGGGATGCTGCCGGGGCGGCCGATTTCGCGGGTGCCACCATGGTCGCCGAGGCACTGGTGGGGCGGCTGTTTGGCCTGGCTTGCTCGTCTGGTGGATCTGTCTTGACGACCATGCCGGCCTGGCAGGTCGCGGCCAGGCCCATGGCCAGGGCCAGCGCCAGTCCGGTGCTCAGCCAGTGCCTGCTGGCAGATCTTGCTGGCAAGGTTGTCATGCCTGTCCTCCCTGCGCAGTCGCTGTCTCGTGGCGACTGCTCGGCAGACTGTAGCCAATTGCCCGTGCCGTGAAAAGCCTATCCACCGGAAAGCCCTGGTTTTCATGGCAGGATGGCAGGCTTGCACCGAACCCAATCAGCAGGAGCTTTTTTCATGGCCACCTTCAACAGCCGCGTTGTCCGCATCACCCAGCACGGCGGCCCCGAGCAGATGCAGCTTGTCGAGACCGAGGTCGGCGAGCCCGGCCCGGGCGAAGTTCGCCTCCGCCATCACGCGATCGGCCTCAACTTCATCGATACCTACCAGCGCTCGGGCCTGTATCCGATGACGATGCCGCTGGTCCTGGGCGGCGAGGGTGCCGGCGTGATCGAAGCGGTCGGCGATGGCGTGACCCATCTGCAGGTCGGCGACCGTGCCGCCTATGCCGGCAGCGGCCAGCCTGGCAGCTACTGCGATAGGCGCGTCATGCCCGCCATGAGCGTCTGCCGCCTGCCCGACGCCATCAGTTTCGAGACCGGTGCTGCCATGATGCTCAAGGGCCTGACCGCGCAATACCTGCTCAAGCGCACCCGCCCGGTCGAAGGCCTGGAGCCGGGCGACTACCTGCTGTGGCATGCGGCGGCCGGCGGTGTCGGCCTGATTGCCTGCCAATGGGCGAAGGCGCTCGGTTACCGCCTGATCGGCACCGCCGGCAGCGACGAGAAATGCGCGCTCGCGCTGGCCAATGGCGCCGCGCACATGATCAACTACCGGACCGAGGACTTCGTTGCCCGCGTGCGCGAGATCACAGGCGGCCAGGGCGTCAAGGTGGTCTACGACTCGGTCGGCAAGGACACCTGGGGCCAGTCGCTCGACTGTCTGCAGCCGCTGGGCCTGATGGTCAGCTTTGGCAACTCGTCGGGCGCGGTGCCGCCGTTCGCCCCCGGCGTGCTGGCGCAGAAGGGTTCGCTCTATGTCACGCGGCCGACGTTGGCCAGCCACGCCCGCACCCGCGAGCGCACCCAGGCCATGGCCGACGAGCTGTTCGAGGTCGTGCTGAGCGGCCAGGTCAAGATCCACATCGACCAGCGCTATCCGCTGGAGCAGGCCGCCCAGGCGCACCGCGACCTCGAAGCGCGCCTGACCACCGGGTCGAGTATCCTGCTGCCGTGATTCATGAATGACGGAACCTGTTGATGACGCCCGCCCTTTATCTGGAAGACCTGGCCGTGGGCCAGCGCTTCGCCTCGGCCAGCCTCGAACTCGACGCCGACGCGATCCACGAATTCGCTGCCCGCTTCGATCCGCAGCCGTTTCACCTCGATGATGAGGCCGCCCGCTCGACGCTGTTCAGCGGCCTGGCCGCCAGCGGCTGGCACACCGCGTCGCTGACGATGCGGCTGCTGGTGGGCAGCGACTTCAAGCTGGTCGGTGGCCTGGTCGGTGCTGGCGTCGACGAGCTGCGCTGGCCGCGCCCGACCCGGCCCGGCGATCGGCTCAGCGCCGAGATCGAGGTGCTCGAGATCACCCCGTCGCGCTCCAAGCCCGACCGCGGCATGGTCCGGGTCCTGATCACGACCTCGAACCAGCAAGGCGAGACCGTCCAGACCTGTATCGGGCGCATCCTGGCCTGGCGCCGGCCGGTGCCGGCGGCATGAGGCCGACCGCGGCCGCCACACTGCCCTTGAATCAAATGTCCGGAGCGAAGATAGATACCCTGCTGTTCTGTACCTGCTATGCAAGAGACGAGACTGCCTGGCAGTCGAGGTATCAGCGTTGGATTGATTACTACGAGGACGGTCCGATCGATTGGGATCGGATGTTCTTGATTGATGACGGCTCGCCTCATGTGCCGACTGCGCAGCTGATAGGAAATTTTTCGGCGAATGCTGGATCTTCCGTGCCTGCAGAGGCCAAGCTGGTGGCCCGCTTTCCGGACAACCTGGGGCGTCAAGGTCCTGCGGCCTACCCTGGCTGGTGGCGCAGCTTCTTCCATTCCCTGCAGCTGGCCAGGCTGACGGGGGCGAGCAAGATCGTTCACATCGAATCGGACGCCTATATCCTGAGTCAACCGTTGGCGGATTTCATCAACGAAGTTTCGTCCGGGTGGCATGTGCTGTGGTCGCCAAGATACCGCATGCCGGAGACTGCCATCCAGGTGATCTGCGCCGATCAGTTCGCTGCCTTCGAGCGTTTCCAACAGGACCCCGGCAATCGGATGAACGAGGAGTTCGCCGAGAACATCCTGCCGTTCACTGCGATCCACCAGGAGTTTGTCGGTGACCGTTACAGCGAACTGAAGCGCAATCGCGGGATATTCAGGTCGAAGAAGTTCGATCGATTCCCTGTCTTCCAGCGGGATTTCTTCCGGGTGCAGATTCCGGATGACGCCGATTTCGCCACCCAGGTTGTTTCCCGGCAGCCTGTCCGCTTCCGGGCGGCGTAGCGTCTGGCTGCCAGCAGGCTGGCATGCCACGCCTGTCACCCAGAGCGGACAGCGCGCTAGCTAGTGCCGCCCGCTGTCGTCCTCGGCCTCAAGCAGCAGGCGCATGCCGACCAGGGTGTAGCGGGTCTGCGGCGTGTTCCAGTTGCGAAACGAACAGCGCGCATACAAGGCCCAGCTGTGCCAGGAGCCGCCGCGCCTGACCTTGACTTCACCGTCCTCGGGCCCCGTTGGGTCCGAGCTCGGGGAGCTGGCGTAGTACGCCTCGTCATGCCAGTCGGCCACCCATTCCCAGGCGTTGCCCAGCATGTCGTGCAATCCGAAGGCGTTGGGCGCCAGACTGCCGACCGGAGCGCTGAAGGCATGGCCATCCGATCCGGCCAGGGCATAGGCCTGCCAGCGCGGCCAATAGGGCAGGGCAGCGGCATCGAACAGATTGGCCACCTGCGCCAGTGACTGCGGGTCGTCGCCCTGGTGGTAGCGGGTCCGGCTGCCGGCGCGGCAGGCGTATTCCCATTCGGCCTCGGTCGGCAGGCGGTAGACCCGGTTCTCTTTCAGGCTCAGCCAGCGTGCCAGCGCCACGGCATCGTTCCAGCTTACATTGAGCACCGGTGACTGGTCGGTCTGGGCAAAGCCCGGCTGGTCCCAGGAATAGCGCGGGTCCCGGCCCTCGAAGGCGTCGCCGCGCAGCGTGCTGGCCGGATCGTAGTCGGGGTTGTAGCCGTAGCCGCCGCTGCCGTCGGCGACCGATTCGGGCCGATGTCCAGAAGCCTGCAGGAAGGCCCGGAACTGGCCCACGGTGACCTCGTGCTGGCCGAGCCAGAACGGCTGGCTGATCCGCACCCGGTGCACCGGCTGTTCGTCGCTCAGCTGCAGCAAGCGCTGGGGCTCGTAGGCCGGAAAATCCCGCGCCAGCCGGTCGGGCGATTCGTCGCTGCCCATCAGGAATTCGCCCGCCGGTATCCGCACGAAGCGCATGCCCAGCGAGTTGACATGGCTGGGCGGATCGGGCGGCTGGACCAGTCCGGAACAGGCCGACAGGCCCAGCGACAGGCTGAGCCACGCGATCGTTATCGCGCTTCCAACGGGATTGCTCATGGCTGGCCTCCTCCCCGTGCGCGTCGCATCCGGTAATGCGCTTGCGCCCAGGCGGCCAGTGTAGAGGCGATCAGGCTTGCGGTGAATAAGGTCCATAATCTCCGCATGAATAGCGGGGATTGCATCCATGTCTGGCAGGCCAGTGACTGGCCAAACTGGCGCTACGACCTGGCTGCGCTGGTTCAACCCATGGCCGAGGTCAGTCTAGCCCAGGGCTTGCTGATGGGGCGGCTGGCCGATATCGGCATGGCCTTGCGCGATCAGGCCAGCCTGGCCGCGTTGACCGAAGACGTGGTCAAGACCAGCGCGATCGAGGGCGAACCACTCGATGTCGGATCGGTGCGGTCGTCGATTGCCCGCCGCCTGGGCGTGGACATTGGCGCGCTGGCGCCGGTTGATCGCCATGTCGAGGGCGTGGTCGAGATGGTCCTCGATGCCAGCTCCAACAGCCAGGCGCCTGTGACTCGCGAGCGACTGTTCGGCTGGCACGCCGCCCTGTTTCCGACCGGTTATTCGGGTCTGTCCAAGCTCCAGGTCGGAGACTGGCGCGACGATGCCGGCGGCCCGATGCAGGTGGTGTCCGGCCGCATCGGACGCGAGCGGGTGCATTTCGAGGCGCCGCCGGCGCAGCGACTGGAAGCCGAGATGGACCGTTTTCTCAACTGGGTCAACGGCCCGCCCCGGGAGCCTGCGCTGATCCGGGCCGGCCTGGGCCATCTGTGGTTCGTCACCTTGCATCCGTTCGACGATGGCAACGGTCGCATCGGACGCGCCATCGGCGACCTGCTGCTGGCGCGCGCGGACGGCAGCTCGCAGCGTTTCTACAGCCTGTCGGCACAGATCCAGCGCGAACGCCAGGCCTACTACGACATGCTGGAGCGGACGCAAAAAGGTAGCCTGGATGTCACCGCCTGGCTGCTCTGGTTCCTGGCTGCGCTGCAGCGTGCCGTCGATCAGGCACTGATCACGCTCGATGCGGTGCTGATCAAGGCGCGCAGCTGGCAGCGCTGGGCCACCTTGCCTTTGAACGAGCGGCAGATCAAGCTGCTGAACCGCTTGCTCGATGGTTTCGACGGCAAGCTGACCAGCAGCAAATGGGCGGCGATTGCCAAATGCTCGCCCGACACGGCGTTGCGCGACATCAACGACCTGCTGGCGCGCGGGGTGCTGCGCAAGACCGAGGGCGGGGGGCGTAGTACGGCGTATGAGCTCGGAGAATCGTCAGGGTAGTCAGCGGGGCGCAAAAAAGGGCGCCGTAGCGCCCTCGATCCTGATTTAGTCAGACTGACCCGCCTCAACTCGTCTTGCGCACCCGCAGCAACTCGTCCAGGATCAGCCCGGCCGCGCCGATGCTGATCGCCACGTCGGCCAGGTTGAAGGCCGGGAAATGGCCGGCCGGGAACACCGGCTCCAGCCAGCGCCAGTGGAAGTCGAGCATGTCGACCACATAGCCATGGACCATGCGGTCGATCACGTTGCCCAGGGCGCCGCCCAGCACGCAGGACAGCGCAAACGAGAACAGGCGCTGGCCGGCATGGGCGCGCAGCAGCCAGACGATGAAGCCGGCCGCACCGAGGCCGAGCGCGGTGAAGAACCAGCGCTGCCAGCCGCCGGCATCGGCCAGGAAGGAGAAGGCCGCGCCCGGGTTGTGCACCCGCACCAGGTTGAAGAAGCTGGTGACGACCGTGGACTCGTGCTGCACATAGCTGCCCAGGATCAGCCATTTGCTGAGCTGGTCGGCGACCAGGATCAGCAGCGCCAGTGCCAGCCAGAACAGCAGGCTCGGGCCCTGCGCACCCTGGACCGGCTGCAGCGGCAAGGCCTTGGTCGTGCGGCCAGCGACCGCGTTCGGGCGGCGCGCCATCTCAGGCTACGCTGCGGGTTTCGCCCGCGCCGTGCAGGTTGCTGGTGCAGCGGCCGCAGATGCCCGGGTGAGCTTCGTCATGGCCGACATCGTCGCGGTAATGCCAGCAGCGCTCGCATTTCTGCGCGCCCGAGGCCTTGACCTCGACCGCGACATCGGCGCCTGCCACCAGTTCGACCTGGGACACGATGAAGACGAACTTCAGGTCATCGCCGAGTGATTGCAGCAGGGCCAGATCCTCGGCTCCCAGCGTGAGGGTCACATTGGCTTGCAGCGACGATCCCACCTGACCGGCGACGCGGCGTGCCTCGATCGCCTTGTTGACGATGCCGCGCAATTCCAGCACGCGGCTCCACTTGGCGATCAGCGCCTCGTTCGGCGTCTCGAGCGGCAGGTAGGTCTCGGTGAAGATGCTCGGGCTCTTGCCGACCAGGGCCCAGGCTTCCTCGGCCGTGAAGGACAGGAAGGGCGCCATCCAGCGCAGCATCGCGTGCGTGATCTGGTGCAGCGCGGTCTGGGCCGAGCGGCGCGCCAGGCTGTCGGGGGCGGTGGTGTAGAGGCGGTCCTTCAGCACGTCGAGGTAGAACGCGCCCAGGTCCTCCGAGCAGTAGACCTGCAGCTTGGACACCACCGGGTGGAACTCGTAGACCTGGTAATGCGCCAGCAGGTCGGCCTGGAAGGCCGAGGCGCGGCTCAGCGCGTAGCGGTCCACTTCCAGCATCTGCTCGAACGGCACCGCATCGGTCGCGGCGTCGAAGTCGCTGATGTTGGCCAGCAGGAAGCGCAGCGTGTTGCGGATGCGGCGGTAGGCGTCCACGACGCGCGCCAGGATCTTGTCATCGATGCCGAGGTCGCCCGAGTAGTCGGTCATCGCGACCCAGAGCCGGATGATCTCGGCGCCCATCTTGCTGCTGATGGTCTGCGGCGCCACCACGTTGCCGACCGACTTGCTCATCTTGCGGCCCTGGCCGTCAACCGTGAAGCCGTGCGTCAGCAGGCCCTTGTACGGCGCGCGGTCATACAGCGCGCAGCCCAGCAGCAGCGAGCTGTGGAACCAGCCGCGGTGCTGGTCATGGCCTTCCAGATACAGATCGGCTTCCGGGCCATGATCGTGCGCGCTGCCGGCGTGGCTGCCCTTGAGCACCGTGGTGTGGGTTGAGCCCGAGTCGAACCAGACTTCCAGGATGTCGGTGCTCTTGCTGTAGCTCGCCGCGTCGGCGCCGTCGCCGATGCGGGCCAGGATGTCGGCGACCGACAGCTTGCTCCAGGCCTCGATGCCGCCGGCCTCGACCACTGCGGCCGCCAGGTCGATGATCTCGGGCGTGCGCGGGTGCGGCTCGCCGCTGTCGACATGCAGCAGGAAGGGCAGCGGCACGCCCCAGGAACGCTGGCGGCTGATGCACCAGTCGGGCCGGTTGGCGATCATGTCGCGCAGGCGGGCGCGGCCGTTCTCGGGGTAGAAATGGGTGTGCTCGATCGCTTCGAGCGCCAGCGCGCGCAGGCTCTTGGGCGCCTTGTCGGTGGTGAAGATGCCGTCGCCTTCGTCCATGCGCACGAACCACTGCGCGGCGGCGCGGTAGATCACCGGCGTCTTGTGGCGCCAGCAATGCGGGTAGCTGTGCGTGATGGTCTTGGTCGCGAGCAGGCGATCGTTGGCCTTGAGGGTCTCGATCACGACCGGGCAGGCCTTCCAGATGTTGAGACCGCCGAACAGCGCCAGCTCGGCCTCGTACTGGCCGTTGCCCTGCACCGGGTTCAGGATTTCGTCGTAGGCCAGGCCATGGGCGACGCAGGTGTTGAAGTCATCGACGCCATAGGCCGGCGCCGAGTGCACGATGCCGGTGCCGTCGTCGGCGCTGACATAGTCGGCCAGCATCACCGGCGACAGGCGGCGGTAGCCGGCATCGACCTCGAACAGCGGGTGGCGGAAGGCCAGGCCGGCCAGCTGGTCGCCGGTGGCGGTCGCGATCACGCGGCCTTCGAGCGCATAGCGCTCCAGGCATTTCTCGACCAGCGACTCGGCCAGCACCAGCTGGCCCTTCGGCGTCTCGACCAGCGCGTAGACCAGCTCGGGGTGGGCGTTGAGTGCCTGGTTGGCCGGGATGGTCCAGGCCGTGGTGGTCCAGATCACCGCGAAGGCCTGGCTCAGCTGCGCCGCGTCGATGCCGAAGGCGGCAGCCAGCTTGGCGTTGTCGTCGGCCAGGAAGGCCACGTCGAGCGTGTCGCTCTTCTTGTCCTGATACTCGATCTCGAACTCGGCCAGCGAGGAACCGCAGTCGAAGCACCAGTAGACGGGTTTGAGGCCACGGTAGACGAAGCCGCGCTCCATCACGCGCTTGAAGGTGCGCAGTTCCTCGGCCTCGTTCTTGAAGTCCATCGTGCGGTAGGGCTTGTCCCACTGCGCGATCACGCCCAGGCGCTTGAAGTCGGCCATCTGCTGCCCGATCTGCTCGGTTGCGAAGGCGCGCGCCTTGGCCTGCATCTCGTCGCGCGACAGGCCGCGGCCATGCAGCTTCTCGATCGCGTTCTCGATCGGCAGGCCGTGGCAGTCCCAGCCCGGGATGTACTGGGCGTCGAAGCCGGCCAGCTGGCGCGCCTTGACGATCATGTCCTTCAGCACCTTGTTGACCGCGTGGCCGATGTGGATCTGGCCGTTGGCGTAGGGCGGGCCGTCGTGCAGCACGAATTTCGGTGCCCCCTGGCGCGCGGCGCGCAGCTGCTGGTACAGGCCATCGTCCTGCCAGCCCTGGACCCAGCCCGGCTCGCGCTGGGGCAGGTTGCCGCGCATCGGGAACGGGGTATCGGGCAGGTTCAGCGTCTTGCTGTAGTCGGTGGTGTTGGCGTCGGACATGGTCGGGGTATTGGTGTCGGCGACAGGCTCGGCCCGCGGGTGCAGGAAATTCAAAGACAGTAACCGCGCACCCCGAGCCTGTCCAGGGGCGGCGGCTTGCAGCGGGCGGGTATTAAATTCGGTCGCGCGTAGTCTGGCGGCTTGTCGCGGCGTGGGCGGCTTCGTCGCGTGCCGCGAACCAGGCGCGTGCGTCGTCGCAGTCCTTGGCGATGCCCCGCGTCAGGGCGTCCAGACCGTCATATCTCAGTTCGTCGTGCAGTTTGTGCAGCAGCTCCACCCGGATGATTTTACCGTAGGCCTCCGCCTTGCCCAGGGCCCGTTGCACCCGCTCGGGCCATTCGAGGCAGTGGGTTTCGAGCAGCACGCGTCCGCCGTTGACGTCGGCCGGGTCGAGCGAGGGCCGCACGCCGAGGTTGGCGACACCGATCAGCGGCGCCGCGTCCGGCGCCGGGTCTAGCCCATGGACCTGAACCGCGAAGATGCCGCTGGCGGCCGGCTTCCAGTGCGTGAAGCGCAAGTTCAGGGTGCGGAAACCATCGCCCGCACCGGCCTGGCTGGCACCGAGTTCGCGCCCGAGCTTGGCGCCATGCACCACATGGCCGCTGATCGCGTAGGGCCGGCCCAGCAGCGCAGCGGCGTCCTCCATCCGGCCCTGGGCCAGCGCCTCGCGCACCGCCGAGCTCGACACGCGCAGGCCGTGCACCTCGTAGCTCAGCATGCGCGCGACATCGAAGCCCTGCGCGGCGCCGGCCGCGTCGAGCATCGCGTAGTCGCCCTGGCGTTGGGCGCCGAAGCGGAAATCGTCGCCGACCAGCATGTAGCGCACGCCTAAAGCGTCGACCAGGATCTGGTCGATGAATTCCTGTGCCGGTTGCGAAGCGAGCCGGTCGTCGAAGGGCAGGATCACGCATTGCTCGATGCCGCAGCGGCGCAGCTCGTGCAGCTTGTCGCGCAGCGTCGCGATGCGCGCCGGTGCCAGCTCGGGCTTGTTGAACTTGGCTGCGAAGTAGTCGCGCGGATGCGGCTCGAAAATCATCGCGCAGCTGGGCACGCCGCGGTGGCGTGCCTCGTTGATCAGCAGCGCGAGCATGGCCTGGTGGCCGCGGTGCACGCCGTCGAAATTGCCTATGCTCAAGGCACAGCCGGGGCCGGCCGATTGCGGGTGGCGCAGCAGATTGTGCAGGCCTCGGATGATCTTCATGCTGTCTCTGATAGGGGAATGCGGTCGCTGAAACCCGACCAAACACGCTATGTTGACATATCCGAGGCTGGTTTCCGAGGCTGGCGCGCGCCTTCTGCTGGCTATGATGCCAGTCCGACCCCCTTGCATGAACCCTCACCCCGCACTCACATGATCCTCGAACACGCCGATATCCGCATCGATCCCGCCAACGCTGCCGACTTCGAAGTCGCGATCGTGCACGGCCTCAGCAGCGTCATCGCCCAGGCGCAGGGCTATTGCGGCCACAAGGTCAACCGCAGCCTCGAGTCGCCTGGCCGCTACATCCTGACCATCTTCTGGGCCACGCTCGAGGACCACACCGTGGGCTTTCGTCAGTCGCCGGCCTTCGCCGAGTGGCGCGCCATCGTCGGGCCGTTCTTCCTGCAGCCGCCGGTGGTCGAGCACATGGAGCTGGTGAACCAGGCCGACTGAACGCCGCCTCGGTCGCTAGCGCTGGCTCCCAGCAAGCCAGCCGCAATACCCGTTGCTCTTGCTGCAGGGCTCATCCATCCAGTCGTAGAAGCGGCGCGGATCGCCTTCGATGGCGTAACGCACCCGCTTGATGCGCTTGAACTGCTGCAAGGTCCGCTCGATCTGCGAGCGGAACTCGGCCGCACCGCAACTCGACGAGCTGCCGGGCAGCCGGGAGCGGAAGTCGGCCAGGTCGACATAGGCGGTGCCGCCGCGAATCCTCACCTGCCTGAGCAGGTCGGCGCTGGCGGCCGAGAAGATCGAGTGGTAGCCGGCCGCGCGTTCACTGGCCGACGGACCGGCCAGCAACTGTTGCAAGGCTCTTTGTGCCCGGGTGGCCTGCTGCCCCTGAGCCAGCGGCCGCTCGACCGGGAACACGGCCGAGCAGTCGCTTTGATCCGGGTTCAGTCGCTGGTTGGGAAAGAACAGCCGCAGCGTCGTGCCGGTGCGGCCCGGCTCTGCCGCGCCAGCGCCTGGCAGCATCGCCAGCCACAGCAGCATTGCCAGCCGCCACATGGCCGGCAGACGCCAGCGCTGCTGATCCCGACCCCGCATCATCCGGTCTGGTCCCGCCTCTTTCCTGCGGCTCAATCCGGAATGAACAGCAGGTTGCGGTCGGGCGACCAGGACAGCACGGCATCCTCGTCGACCACGGTCTCGAACAGCAGCTGGTCGCCTCGCATCAGGCGCAGCTTGCGCGGGCCGGGCTTGTCATCCTCGTCGGTCAGCAGCTGCGCGGCTTTCTTGAGCACGAGCTCGGCATAGTCGGCCTCGCTGCCGCCTCCGGCCAGGTCGGCGCCCCGGTCGTTCGGCTGGCTGGTCTTGTACTTGTGGCCGACGCTGAAGGCGATCAGTCCGCCCTGCGGGAAGAAGCGCCGGATGCTCTCGACCAGGATGCGCGCGAGTATCGCCTGTCCGCTGGCACTGCGGATGAGGTCGGCCTGCTGCGGATGGCTCGCGAACAGGGGTTCGAGCAGCACGGCCGGCATCTGGGTGTGCTTGAGGTTGCCGTCGCCGCGGCCGTTCCAGCCGCCGACCAGGATGCCCTGGTCGCCGCCCACATCGGTGCCGAACTGCTCGGCGATCGCCTTGGCATACCAACGCCCCCAGTTGCGGCTGACCTGGGACGCATTCGCGCCGACCACCACCACCGCATAGTTGGCCTGGGTCGAGGAACTGCTGTTGAAATGGTGCTCGACATAGGCCACGGCCCCGGCCTGGTTGGCTGCCAGCTGGCGTGCGTAGTAGTCGCCCTCGAAGAACTTGACCTGGTACATGCGGGTTCTCCTTCAGGTGTTCAGCAACATCTTGATCAGGTTGGGCATGCCCTTGCCCTGGATGTAGGGGTCGCGGCCCAGGTCGGTGCAATGCGTCATCAGCAGCTGCTTGACCCGGTCGGGGTAGCCGATGAATTCGCTGCGCACCGACAGGAAGGCCGCCAGCAGCCCCGAGACATGGGGCGCGGCCATGCTGGTGCCGCTCATCTCGACGTAGTAGTCGCTGGCGTTGCTGCCCTGCTTGGGCCAAACGTGGCGCGCCGACAGGATGTTCTCGCCGGGTGCGACCAGATCGGGCTTCATGCGGCCGTCGGCCGTCGGCCCGCGCGACGAGAAGTAGGACACCCCGTAGCTGTGCGGGTTGGACTTGTGGATCGAGCCGACCGCGATCGCTTCGTCCAGATTGGCCGGGTCGCCGATCGACAGGTCCATGTTGGCCGGCAGGACGCCGTTTTGCGATTCGAGCAGCGCATAGCCTTCGTTGCCGGCCGCCAGGCAGATCAGCACGCCCTGGCGCCACAGGCGCCGCAGTTCCTGGCACAGCGGCGTGTGACCGCAGCCGAACACGCTCGGGTCGAAGTTGCCGCCCAGGCTCAGGTTGATGCCGTGGATGACCAGTTGGCCGGCGCGTTCGTTGAGGTCGGCGATCAGGTCGAGCGCCTTGATGATGAAGGCGTCTTCGCCGCTGCCGCTGTCCTTCAGCACCTTGAAGCCATACAGCTTGGCCTCGGGTGCCATGCCCTGCAGGTCGATCTCGCGCGGGTCGTCCGGGGACTGCGCCAGCTTCATGGCGCCGGCGATGATGGCGGCGACATGGGTGCCGTGGCCGTTGCCGTCGAGCGTGGCGAAGCGCTTGTCCTTGCGCGTGAGCGCTTGCGCCGGGCCGTCGCTGGTGCAATCCCATTGCGCAACGACGTTCTGGTGCGCAGCGAAATGCGGATGTCCGGCCGCGATGCCGGTGTCGAGCACGGCCCAGGCGATGTTCTGGCCGCGCGCGCCGTAGCCCAGGTTGGCCGGGCGCGCCTGCACGGTCTGGCAGGACTGGTGGATCAGCTGGCGCTTGACGCCGTTGCGCCAGACCCGGTCGATCTTGAGCTCGCGGCAATGCGAGCGCAGCTGCTCGATCTCGCTGCGCGTCAGGTCGGCCGAGACGAAGCGCTTCATGCTCTGGATGCGTCCCGCTTCCAGCGGCACCCGGCTCTGCGCCAGCACCTCGGTCAGCAAGGCCTGCAGGCGCTCGCGCGCCGCGTCGAGCGACTGCTCCTGGCTGTCGTCCGACACCAGCTGGATCAGGGTCGGATGGCGCTGCTCGGGCGCGCCATCTTCGAGGTCGCTGACCAGGTCCTTCATCAGGATCGCGCGTCCGACCAGATTGCTGAAGTTGGCCCCGGCCGTGTCGCGCACGGCCTGACGCACGACATCGATCGAGAGATAGCCGGTGCCGGAATGCGGGTTCGATTCCCATTCCGGGTTGATCCTGAGTCCTTCGATGTTCTCGATCCCGACGCCGCGCGGGTTCTGGCCGTAGTCGTTCGACAGGTCGGCGTCGAGCGCGACCGGGTCGAGCCGTTCCGCCACGTTGAGCCAGCGATCGACGCAGTCCGGCACCGCGAGCGGCTGGCCGGGTTCGAGCTTGACCAGCATGTCCTGCACCTCTTGCAGGCCCAGCGGCGAACCGATGGTCAGGAACAGCCGCACGTCGCATTGCTGCTTCTGCAGCTTGCGCAGCACCTGGTAGGCAATCATCGAGCCCTGGCTGTGCCCGATCACGATGAAGGGGCCGCCGCCGACCAGCAGCCGCTCCAGCAGGATCTTCTCCATCCGCTCGCGCTCTGTGGCATCGAAGAAGAAGTCGCGCACATCCTTCAGGAACAGCCGGCTGATCTGGCGCACGATCCAGCGCCGCATGCCGGCCGGCAAGGGCAGCACCTTGGCCGCCGGGCCGCCATCTTCTGCCACCGGTTCGAGCAGGCGCTGCTCCAGGCTCGCCATCAGCTGACGCTGTGGCGCCGAGAGTTCGGGGCCGCTGTCGAGGTCTTCGGTTGCCAGACCACGGATGCCCAGCCCGCCATCCAAGTCGGACAGCCCGTCCTTGGCGGCGCAGCTGTCGCTGGACGGGACCGGGTAGCGGACCCGGTTGACCCAGTAGGCCATGCGGGTGCGGTCGCCCATGGCGGCACCGAACAAGGCGCTGTCCCATTGGCATTTGAGGACCGAGGCGACCGGCTTGTTGTTGATGCCGTGGATGTAGACCACCGTGCCGATCTCGGGCGCCAGCCCCTGCTTGGCGAGCAGGGCCGGGAAGTCGGGCTGCTCCGGTAGCGTGGCCGCCAGCCGCATGAAGGAACTGAACGATGCCGGTTCGGCATCTGCCGGCGCGGTCTTGCGCGCCTTGCCAGGCTTGCGTTTTTCGGTGGCCATGTTTCCCTCTCCCCTTGCTTGTTGTTGGGCAATCCGACCTTGCAGTCGGACCCAATGTAAGGCGCGGAAAACCGGGACGCAACGGGAGATATGTCCCTTGGCGCTGGCCTTTTGTCCTGGCCTTGTCCCGGGGGACAGGACTGGGTGGCGCAGCCGTGGGGTTTCAGGCGCCGGCGGCCTCCAGCCGCTGCTGCAGCTCCGCCACCAGCGCCTCGAGCGCGGTGACGCGCTCGGCCAGCGCCTGCAGCTCGCCGCTCGTGCCGGCGCCGGTCTTGATTGGCGAAGCCGAGGCGACGGCAGCCTGCGCATCGACCGGCCCGCACAGCAGCTGGGCCCAGCGCTGCTCGCGTGCGCCGGGGGCGCGCTCGAGCTTGACGACCAGCGGCCCGCCTTTTTCCGGGCTGCGCTGCTGCAGCTCTTCCAGGAAGACCTCGACCGAGCCGATGTCGGCGAAGCGGTGCCAGCGCTCGGCGTTCAGGCGCAGCTCGCCCGCGGTCTGCGGCCCGCGCAGCAGCAACAGGCCCAGCAGTGCGGCGGCCTGGGAGGGCAGGCCGACGGCGCGCTCGAAGTTGTGTTCGTAGCGCGCGGTGCGCCCGCCGCTGCTCTCGAACACCAGGCTGCGCTCGCGCAGGCCGTCTATCGCCTGCGCGATCTCGTCCTCGCTCAGGTTCATGACCGGCTCGCGGCTGGATTTCTGGTTGCAGCCGCTTTGCAGGCTGTTGAGCGTCAGCGGATAGCTGTCGGGCACGGTGCGCGCCTTCTCCATCAGCGTCGCGAGCACGCGCGCCTCGGTGGCGGTCAAGGGGGTTTGTTCGAAGTTCAGCATCTGGCAGTCCGGTTGGGAAGCGGCTTTATTACACTCGCCGCATGTCCCAAATTGCACCACAGAACATCGTCATCCTGATCTCGGGTGGCGGCTCCAACATGGCCGCCATCGTCAAGGCCGCCGAGCAGGGCGGCTGGCAGCAGCGCTACGGCGCCCGCATCGCCGCCGTCATCAGCAACAAGGCCGACGCCAAGGGCCTGCTGTTCGCGCAGCAGCATGGCATTGCGACTGCTGTTGTTGATCACAAGGCCTACGCCAGCCGCGAAGAATTCGACGCCGAGCTCGCGCGCGTGATCGACGGTTTTGATCCGAAGCTGGTCGTGCTGGCCGGCTTCATGCGCATCCTGACGCCCGGTTTCGTCGACCATTATGTCGGCCGCATGGTCAACATCCATCCCTCGCTGCTGCCGGCCTTCCCGGGCCTGCACACGCACCAGCGCGCGATCGACTACGGCTGCAAGTTCGCTGGCGTGACGGTGCACCGCGTGACCGCCGAGCTCGACCATGGCGAGTTCCTGGACCAGGCGGTGGTGCCGCTGCTGCCCGACGACACGGCTGATACGCTGGCTGCCCGCGTGCTGACGCAAGAGCACATCATCTACCCGCGCGCGGTCGAGCAGCTGCTGGCGGCCGGGCGCTGAGCCGCAGCCAGTCCTGATCAGTGGGAGAGGTCGGTGACCTCGCCCGAGCTTTCGCTGAGCCCGAAGCGGCCCTTGCCGTCGCGGCTGACGCGGCCCAGCGCCACTTCCGGGTCGTGCGTGAACACGATCCGGCCATTGCGCGCCAGCAGGTCCTCCAGCAGCGCGGTCTTCTCCTCGATCAGGCCTTCCGGGAAGCGGTCGTAGCCCATCGTGATCGGCAGATGGACCCAGGGCGCGCCAGGAATCAGGTCGCCGGCAAAGACGACCGGCCCGGACGGCATGTCGACCTCGGGCAGCAGCTGCCCCGGCGTGTGGCCGTCGCTGACATGGAAGCGCCAGTCCGGCCCCAGCGTGTCTGATGCCGCGCCGTCGGCCAGCAGCTCGAGCCGGCCGCTGGCTTCGAGCAGGTCGAGCAGCTCGGGCAGATAGGAAGCACGGTCGCGCGCATGCGGGGACTTGGCGCGCTGCCACTGGCGCTGTCCGGTGATGAAGCGCGCCTTCGGAAACAGCAGCCGCGGCGGCTGCCCCTCGGACCAGGGCGCCAGCAGGCCGCCGGCGTGGTCGAAATGCAGGTGGGTCAGCAGCACGACGTCGATGTCGGCATCCGACAGGCCAAGCTCTGCCAGGCGATCGAGCAGCGCATGGCCGTTTTCCTCGACGCCGTAGCGCTCCTTCATCGCGGGGTCGAAGAAGGCACCGATGCCGGTCTCGACCAGGATGTTGCGGCCGGCTTCGCGCACCAGCAGCGCGCGGCAGCCGAGCAGGATGCGGTTCTGCTCATCGGCGGCCATCCAGCGCTGCCAGAGCGCCTTCGGCGCGTTGCCAAACATGGCGCCGCCGTCGAGGCGCTGGCGGTTGCCAGCCAGGGTGGTCAGCGTGCGGCCGCTGCTGGCGGCCCCGGATTGCGGTGAGGGTGCGGCGGATGTCATGGAGCAACTGTAAGCGAATTCTCGGCGCTGACCTCCGCTGACCATGGCCGGTCGATGCCAGCCCTTGGCGCTGCAAGACCGGCCTGTCGCCCGGGACCCGGCGCTTCAGCGCCAGAGCGGCTGGCCGAGTGGCGAGCAGAGCAGGACCAACGCGGTCACGTTGATGGCTACCGTGATCCAGAACCACTTACGGAACTGGGTCTTGGTCGATTTGTGGCGCACGAAGTGATGCGCCAGCAAGGTGCCTGGCCAGCCACCGAGCAGGGCGAACACATGCAATGTGCTTTCCGGCGTTCGTTGCAAGCCCCGCTTGGAGGCGTACTTGTCCATCGCATGAGCGCCGAGCGTGATGGCGCTGGCTGCCAGGTAGATGACTGCCAGCAGCGATGGAGCTTCCCAGACCAGGGCAAGCAGCAGGTACAAGCCCAGGAAAGCCGGGAGGGCGTAGCGCAGGGCCATCGCCCAATGGGCTGCTGCCTCGTCTCGGCTGACCGAGAGCCTTGCGGCCGGCAGGGCGGGTTCGACCTGACTGGCCTGTGCCTGGCCTTCGGGTCCGATTTCCAGCTTGAACCTGACGCGCTGCTTGACTTGCGGTCGTTCGCTACCGGGAGCGAAGGCGGTGGCCCGGACGAAGACATCCTTGCCGCCTTGTGCGGGTTCGATGAAACCGAAGCCGCGCTCTTCATCCCAGGCTTTCAAAACGCCATATGTACTCATTGATTTATATGATCATTAAAATATTGTCTCTGTTATATTTTAATGAAAATAGCAGCGCCCAGCTCGCAATCTTGTTTCAGATTGCAACAACCGGGCGCCCTGTGGCGTCACATCGCCTTGTGGAACACCAGTCCGGCGTGCTCGCGCATGGCGTGGAACTGGATCTTGGGCCAGTTGGCCTCGACCGCGCGCAGCGTGGCGCCATGGTCGACCAGGATGGTCGGTGCGTCGACCGCATCCCAGGCCATGCGGTGGATATTGGCGTCGATGAAGCGCTTGAGCTCGACCTCGCCGCCGTTCTCGGGCGGGCAGGTGACCCAGCGCGCGACCTGATACGGGCTGTGCGTGATGCGCGCCTTGACGCCGTATTCGGCCTCCAGCCGGTGCTGCACCACCTCGAACTGCAGCTGGCCGACCGCGCCCAGCATCAGGATCGAGCCGGCCATCGGACGGAACACCTGGATCGCGCCTTCCTCGCCAAGCTGGGTCAGGCCCGCTTTCAGCTGCTTGCCGCGCAGCGGGTCGGCCACCTCGACGCTGCGGATGATTTCCGGCGCGAAGAAGGGCAGGCCGGTGAACTGCAGTGCCTCGCCCTCGGTCAGCGTGTCGCCGAGTTGCAGCACGCCATGGTTCGGGATACCGATGATGTCGCCGGCATAGGCCTCGTCGAGCAGCTCGCGCCGCTGGCTCAGGAAGCTCACCACGGTGTTGGGGCGCAGTTCCTTGCCTGAGCGCACGACCTTCAGCTTCATGCCGCGCGTGAAATGGCCGCTGGCCACGCGCACGAAGGCGATGCGGTCGCGGTGCGCCGGGTCCATGTTGGCCTGGATCTTGAACACCACGCCGCTGAACTTGGGTTCGGTCGGTTCGACCACGCGCTGCAGTGCCGGCTTGGAGCCGGGCGGCGGTGCCAGGTCGACCAGCGCGTCGAGCACCTCGCGCACGCCGAAGTTGTTGATCGCCGAGCCGAACAGCATCGGGGTCTGCTTGCCGGCCAGGAAGGCCTGCTCGTCGAAGGCCTGCGAAGCGCCCTCGACCAGCTCGAGCTCGTCCTTGGCCTGGCTCCATTCAAGCCCGAAGCGCTCGGCCGAGACCGGGTTGTCGAGTCCGACCAGCACTTCCTCGTCGCCGCCGGCGCGGTCTTCGCCGGCCGCGTAGACGCGCATCTGGTCGGTGCGGCGGTCGAACACGCCGTGGAACAGCTTGCCCATGCCGACCGGCCAGGTGAAGGGCACCACCGTCATGCCGAGCTCGCGCTCGATCTCGTCCATCACGTCGAGCGGCGACTGCACTTCGCGGTCCATCTTGTTGACGAAGGTGATGATCGGCGTGTTGCGCGCACGGCAGACCTGCAGCAGACGGCGGGTCTGCGGCTCGACGCCGTTGGCCGCGTCGATCACCATCAGCGCGGCGTCGACCGCGGTCAGCACGCGGTAGGTATCTTCCGAGAAGTCCTGGTGGCCCGGGGTATCGAGCAGGTTGATCACGCAGTCGCGGTATTCCATCTGCATCACCGACGAGGCGACCGAGATGCCGCGCTGCTTCTCGATCTCCATCCAGTCGGAGGTGGCGTGGCGCGCGGCCTTGCGCGCCTTGACCGAGCCGGCGATGTTGATCGCGCCCGAGAACAGCAGCAGCTTCTCGGTCAGCGTGGTCTTGCCCGCGTCGGGGTGGGAGATGATGGCAAATGTGCGGCGGCGGCGCACTTCAGAGACGATGTCAGACATGGAGCCGGATTATCCCCGACCCCCGTTGTTGCGGTCCATCAACGACAATCCCGCCATGCACCCGAAAGCCTTGATTGACCATTGCGCGGAACTGATCGCGCAGACCCTGACCTTTGCCCATCCCGCCGACGCGACCGTGAGCCAGTATTGCCGCGAGCAGCGCAGCCTGGGTTCGCGCGAGCGCCCGTTGCTGGCTGACGCCGTCTACGCGCTGCTGCGCGAGAAGCCCTTGCTCGAATGGCTGCTCAAGAAGCTGCCGGCCCCGAAGGCCCTGCCGTCGGCCGGCCACAAGGCGCCCCGACCGGCCAAGGGCGCCAAGCCCGCACCGGCGCCGTCGGCCAAGGCGCGTGCGCTGGCGCTGCTGGCCTTGCGCCAGCAGACCGAATTCCTGGCCCAGGCCGCGACCGCCGAGGAACTGGTCTGGCTCGATGCCTGCCGCGCACTCGAAGCCAGTCCGCCGGCCGACCAGCCCGCGGCCTGCCGCCATGGCCTGCCCGACTGGCTGGCCGCTGCGCTGCAGGCCGAGCTCGGCGACGGCTTCGACGCGCTGGTGGCCGCGCTCAAGGAGAGCGCGCCGCTGGATCTGCGCGTCAACCCGCTGAAGGCCAAGCGCGCCGCCGTCGAGCAGCAGCTGCAAGACGCCGGCATCGCGTCGGTGCCCACGCCTTATTCGCCCTGGGGCCTGCGCCTGGCCACCAAGCCGGCGCTGCAGAAGCTGCCCTGCTACCTGGATGGCAGCATCGAGGTGCAGGACGAGGGCTCGCAGCTGCTCGCGCTGCTGCTCGATGCCAAGCGCCACGAACTGGTGATCGATTTCTGCGCCGGTGCCGGCGGCAAGACGCTGGCGCTGGGTGCTGCGATGCGCAACACAGGCCGGCTCTATGCCTTCGACAACTCGGCGCACCGGCTCGAGGCGCTGCAGCCGCGCCTGCAGCGCAGCGGCCTGAGCAATGTGCACCCGATGGCGATCGCCCACGAGCGCGACGCGCGGCTGGACCGCCTGGTCGGCAAGGCCGACCGGGTGCTGGTCGATGCGCCCTGTTCGGGGCTGGGCACGCTGCGGCGCAGTCCCGACCTCAAGTGGCGGCAGAGCGAGGCCGGCATCGCCGAGCTCGCCGCGCTGCAGGCGCGCATCCTCGAGAGCGCCGCGCGCCTGGTCAAGCCGGGCGGTCGCCTGGTCTATGCGACCTGCAGCCTGCTGCCGCAGGAAAACGAGGCAGTCGCCGCGGCCTTCTCGGCCGCGCAGCGCGATTTCGTCGCCCTGCCGGCCGGGGAATTGCTGCAGCGCGCCGGTGTTGAGTCGGCCGACCGTCTGGTGCGTGGCGACTATCTGCGCCTGTGGCCGCACCTGCACGCCAGCGACGGCTTCTTCGCTGCGGTCTGGCAGCGCAAGGCTTGAAGCCTGTGTCTGCGTGAATCGTTAAAATTGAAGATTGCCGTCGGCCAGTCGCCGCACTCATATCAATCCTGACAGGACGCCCCATGAAGAAAACCGTTTCGATGCTGCTCGCCACGCTGGCCGCAGCCACTCTGCTCACCGCCTGTGGCAAGAAGCCCGAGGCTCCCGCGGCGGCAGCACCTGCCGCGGCGCAGGCGATCGTGATCGGCCTGGATGACAACTTCCCGCCCATGGGTTTCCGTGATGACAAGGGCGAGCTGGTCGGCTTCGACATCGACCTGGCCCGTGAAGCCGGCAAGCGCAGCGGCCTCGAAGTCAGCTTCAAGCCGATCGACTGGAGCGCCAAGGAAGCCGAGCTCAATGGCAAGCGCGTCGACGTGCTCTGGAACGGCCTGACCATCACCGAAGAGCGCAAGGCCAACATCCTGTTCACCACGCCTTACCTGGAGAACCGCCAGATCATCGTCGTGACCGACAAGTCGGCCATCACGACCAAGGCCCAGCTGGCCGGCAAGGTGGTCGGCGTGCAGGACGGCAGCAGCGCGGTCGACGCGATCCAGAAGGATGGCGATACCGCCAAGTCGATCAAGGAAATCAAGAAGTTCGGCGACAACGTCACCGCGCTGATGGACCTGTCGACCGGTCGTCTCGACGCGCTGGTCGTCGACGAGGTCGTGGGTCGCTACTACACTGCCAAGAAGCCGGGCGAGTACCGCGTGCTGGACGAGAACTTCGGCACCGAGGACTATGGCGTCGGCACCCGCAAGGACGACACCGAGCTGATGGCCAAGCTGCAAGGCGCCATGGATGCGATGAAGGCCGACGGCACTGCCGCGACCATCTCGACCCAGTGGTTCGGCAAGGACATCGTCAAGAAGTAATGCGGCTGGCCCCCGGGGCCCAAGCCGACCTGTCCGGCCTCAGGCCAGCCCGCACCGGGTTTGGCGAGGCCGGATTTTCATTTCGAGGGCCTTGTTTCGATGTCCTATTTGCTCGACATTCTTTCGCCCCTGCTGCAGGGCACTCTGGTCACCTTGCAGGTGTTCCTGCTGACCATGCTGCTGGCGGTGCCGCTCGGCCTGGGGCTGGCGCTGTTGCGCCTGTCGCGCCGCGCCTGGCTCGGTCGGCTGGTCAGCGGCTATGTCTGGTTGATGCGCGGCACGCCGCTGATGCTGCAGATGCTGTTCATCTATTTCGCGCTGCCGTTCGTGCCGGTGATCGGCATCCGGCTGCCGGACTTCCCGGCCGCTATCCTGGCCTTCACGCTCAACTACGCGGCCTATTTCGCCGAGATCTTCCGCGCCGGCATCCAGTCGGTCGACCGTGGCCAGTACGAGGCCTCCAAGGTGCTGGGGCTGTCCTATGTCCAGACCATGCGTCGCATCGTCCTGCCGCAGATGGTCAAGCGCATCCTGCCGCCGATGAGCAACGAGACCATCACCCTGATCAAGGACACCTCGCTGATCTATGTGCTGGCCATGAACGACCTGTTGCGCGCGGCGCGCGGCATCGTGCAGCGTGATTTCACCACTTCGCCGTTCGTGGTCGCCGCTGCCTTCTACCTGTTGATGACGCTGGTGCTGACCTGGGCCTTCCAGCGCATGGAAAAGAAAGTCGCCGTCTATGACTGAGCATCCCATGATCCGTGCCATCGACCTGCACAAGCGCTTTGGCGAATTGATCGTGCTGCGCGGGGTCTCGTTCGAGGTCGCCCGTGGCGAGGTGGTGGCCGTGATCGGTCCTTCGGGCTCGGGCAAGAGCACCTTGCTGCGCTGCCTGATCCATCTCGAAACCATCGAGTGCGGCGCGATCGAGATCCAGGGCCGCCCGCTGGTCTCGACCGATGCGCATGGCCATTGCCATTACCAGCCCGACGCCGAGATCCGCCAGCTCTGCGGCCGCATGGGCATGGTGTTCCAGCATTTCAACCTGTTCCCGCACCTGACCGTGCTGCAGAACCTGATCGAGGCGCCCGTCACGGTCAAGGGCCTGAGCCGCGACGCCATGCTGCCGCTGGCCGAGGAGCTGCTGCGCAAGGTCGGCCTGTTCGACAAGCGCGACAGCTACCCGTCGCGCCTGTCGGGCGGGCAGAAGCAGCGGGTCGCGATCGCGCGCGCGCTGGCGATGCAGCCTGACATCCTGCTGTTCGACGAGCCGACCTCGGCGCTCGACCCCGAGCTGACCGGCGAGGTGCTGCGCACCATGCGCGCGCTGGCTGAGGAGCACATGACCATGGTGGTGGTTACGCACGAGATGGGCTTTGCCCGTGAGGTGGCCAGCCGCGTGGTCTTCATGGACGGTGGCCAGGTGGTCGAGGCGGGTACGCCGCAGCAGCTGTTCGGGGCCCCGCAGCAGCCGCGCACCCGCGCCTTCCTGGCCAACCTGCTCTGAGTCAGCCCTTGCAGAAGGCGATGTGATCCCAGGTCGTGGCGTGGGCAATGCGGCCCCAGCCCGAGGTCAGGTTCAGCGTCGCTTCCAGCCACAGCACATAGGCGCAGGGCGCCTGCGCCGAGATGTCGATCAGCAGCCCGCCCGCTGGCGAGACCGCCTCGCCCGCCACCAGGCTCAGCGCCGTGGCGGCCGGCAGCGGCGGGTTGCCCTCGAAATAGACCCGGGCGTTGCCGACGAAGGGGTGGTAGACCGTGTAGAGCGCGTGCAGCTCGGTGTCGAGCTTGCCGCAGCCCGCCGCACCGGGTCCGACCAGCTCCGCGATGTCTAGCGACACCACCGCGCTGCTGTTGACGATGCTGCCGGCCCATGACGGGTGGCGCTGGTAGCGGTATTCGGTGTTGCTGAACACGATCTTGTCGAGCGCGTTGCTGTCGGGCAGCGGCGCCAGGCTGACGGCATCGCGCGCCTCGAACCAGAGCTTGAAGGCATGGGCGCGCGACTTGGCTGGCGCCGGCAAGCCCTGGCCGGCTGCCAGGCCGGGCGCGGGCAAGGTCAGGTCATGGGCCTCGTGGGTCAGTTCAGCGGTTTTCAACACGGCCAGATTGCCGAGCGGAATGAAGCGCCCGCGTCCGCCCGGAATCAGGTTGTCCTCGCGCGGGACCTTGATCCAGCCCTGGGCGTCGATGTCCTGGTTGATGCTGACCGACAAGGCCGGGCCCGAGGGCTGGGGGATGCTGAGGGTCGCACCGGGGTGGTTGACCCAGTAGTCGGCGGCCCGGATCGTCCAGGCACTGTGCAGCGTGCTCCAGCCCCAGTATTCAAGCTTGCCGATCAGGGTCGGCTGCACCAGGCCTGCCGTCACGTCGACGGTGGCGCCCAGCGTGGTGCCGGTGCTGTCGTATTCGGCGACCCGGAACCGGTACTCGACCGCCTGGCTCGAGCTGCCGTCGGGCAGGATGCCGATCAGCGGGATGTTGCCGGTGAAGGCGTAGCTGGCGTCGCTGATCGTGGCCGTCGTCAGGCCCTCGGTGGTGAAGTCGCCGTAGGACGAGTCGACATGGTACTGGCCGACATTGGTGAACAGCGGCTGGGTCGGCGGATGCTGCGGATGCGGGGCCTCCTTGATGCAGAGCTTGACGCAGTGGCAATGCCCGATGTTCTCGCGTGCCGGCGTGCGCGCCTGCGCCCTGGCCTCGATCAGCAGCGGCGTGCCGTCAGCGGCCTCGATGCGGAAGTAGAGGTCCGGGCCGCCGCTCCATTCCAGATTGATCGAGGGCGAGAACGGGGTGCGCCGGAAGCTGGCGCCGCTGTAGTCGATCCTGAAATGTCCGTCCGAATCGGTCATGCCGCTGCCGAGCGGGTCGTCCTGTATCCAGTCGGCGTCGAAGGCCAGCACGCGCACCCCCATCACCGGGTCCTTGCGGTCGCAGACCGTGACCTGGCCGCAGATGGCCCAGGCGTCGAAGCGCGCGCGCACCGCGCACCAGTGGCGCTGCGGAATGCCGTATTCCCAGGCCGCGACCAGGCCGTTGTCGGTCTGGCGCCACAGCGGCTGCAGCGTCGTCAGCGTGCATTGCAGCGGGCTGGCCCCGGCCGCGGCGCCGCGCACCGTTTCACAGCGCAGGTCGAGCTCGAACGCCTCGCCGGCATATTTCTGCCGCTCGCCGAGCTCGAAGACGAAGTCGCCCTTCGCATCGGTCCTGACCTCGGCCAGCAGGCGCCCGGCCTTGGCCGTGACTGCCGGCTCGGACAGGATCGCGAAGCTGTCCTTGGCGGGTGCGACCGCCTGCGCCGTGACGTCGCTCCGTTCCGGCCGGTACAGGCGCACCAGCACGCCGGACAGCGCTTCCGGGCATTCCGGACAGATCAGGCCGCTCAGGCGGCCCTTGAAAAGATAGTTCATGGTTTTCTCTCCCTGTTGTCGATTGCCCTGGCGGGCGGGTGGTGGCCAGGTCCCCGCTTGGGGTCTGGCTTCTGCTGCTCGTGGTGTCATTCAGCCGGAGCCTGGCTCTGGCAGCGCTGTGCAGGCATAGCCTCCCGGCAGCGCGCGGCTGACCGTGACCCGGTGCGGGCCGGGTTGGCCAGTGATTTCGGGCTCGTGGCCGTCGAGGATGGCGGCCAGGATCGGCTCCGGGTCGCAGGGCCAGTCCACGCTCCGGTATTGGCCGGGATCGGTTCGGGTTTCGTGCAGCGCGATCTCGAAGCGGGCCAGCGCCTGCAGCAGCGGGTCGCTGTCGCGGCTGAGCTGGCGCATGAACTGCTGGCCGGCCTCGGCGACATCGGGCGAGAACTCGCCGCTCGCGATGAAGCGGCTGATCTCGTGCTCGAACCGGCCCTGGCGCTTGAGCCAGCCCGCGCTCAGCACGCAATAGCGCTCCAGCGCATGGGCGCGCCAGAAGCCGATCACCTCGCGCACGACCGCCAGCCCGGTCGATCCCGTCAGGCCCTGGGCGTAGGGCGGGTCGTCAGGCGTGGCAGTGCCGCCGATCACGAGCCGGCGCAGGCTGCGTTGGTAGCTCTGCAGGTCCATGGCGTGGCTCGGTTCAGGCGGCCATCAGCTGGTCGAGCCGTTCGACTTCGTCGGCCCAGGCCTGATGCCCGAGCACCGGCAGCGCCTCGGGCATGACTTCGTAGATGACGGCCTCGACCGCGGGCGCGCGCGCCAGCACCTCGGGCAGCAGCTGGCGCGTGCTGTCGCGCGTGAGCCGCGAGTGGATGTCGAGCATCAGCCCGCGATGCTCGGTGCCGCCGGCCAGATGGAGTTCGCGCACCGGGGCGAGGTCGAGTTCGGCCAGGAAATCAGCCGCCGCCCAGCCCTGGTTGTGCGCGTTGCACTCGAGGTTGTAGAGGTCGAGCAGCAGGCCGCAGCCGCTGTCATGCGCGAGCCGGTTCAGGAACGCTGCTTCGCTGAACTCGGCGGGCGGATCGGGCAGCAGGTTGACGGTGTTCTCGAGCAGGAAGGGCAGCGGGTAGCGCGCCAGCAGGTGCCGCGTGCGTTCGGCCACCAGGTCCAGCGCTTGCTGGGTGCGTGGCAAGGCCAGCATGGTGCCGGTGAAATGACCGTCGACATGGGTAAAGGCCAGGTGTTCGCTGTGCCAGGCGACCGGAACGACCTCCAGGATCTGGTCCAGCAGCCGGAAATAGTCATCGTTCCAGCTATCGGCCGAGCCGATCGAGAGTCCGACACCGTGCACGATCACGGTCGCCTGGGCGGCGATCAGCTCGAGCTGGCGCAGGGTCTGGGCCGGGATCTTGCTGCGCCGGCCCTCCCTGACGGCCAGCGTGTCGGGTATCACCTCGACGAAATCGAGCCTGGGCAGCAGGGCCTCGATGAAGGTCGGATCGAGCGCTTCATAGCTGGTCCCGATGCCGACCCGCGGGCCTGGGCCCGCTCGTTTACTGGTGGAAGCTGACATCGGCCACGGCCGGTATCTTTTTGAAGGCTTCGGCCAGGCGGGGGTCCTGCTGGCGGATCAGGATGTCGAGCCCACCGAGGCCGCAGGGTGCGCAGCCATGCAGGTGGATGATCGCGTCGACGATGTCGTGCAGCGACGCGCGCGTGACCGACGGGTTGACCGTGAGCTGCAAGGTGCCCGGACGCAGTTTGCCAGCGCCGAGCTGGGACGCGCTGATCGTTTCAGCTTTCTCGAGTTCCGACATGGATTGATCCCCCTGATGTTGTGAATGGCTATCGAAGTCATCATCCCGCAGTGGGAGTGACCGATCCAGTCTAGGTTCATTCAATCCGGAGTGTCAATTTTTCTTTTTATCTATTGGGTTGTCGTGGGAGGTGGCCGGATCGAACCCTGTGCCGCCCAGGGACGAAAAAAAACCGCCGGGGATACCAGCGGTTCTTTTCAGACAAGGGGCTGAATTACTTCAGCTTGATTTCCTTGTAGTCGACATGCTTGCGAGCCTTGGGGTCGAACTTCTTGATCAGCAACTTTTCAGGAGTGGTCTTTTTGTTCTTGTCCGTGGTGTAGAAGTGACCAGTGCCGGCTGTGGATTCCAGCTTGATCTTTTCGCGTCCGCCTTTGGTTGCCATGGTTCAGCTCCTTCAGTGATTAGGCTTGGCCACGTGCGCGCAGGTCGGCGAGCACAGCATCGATACCGTTCTTGTCGATCAGGCGCAGGGCAGCGCCGGAGACGCGCAGGCGAACCCAACGGTTCTCGCTCTCGACCCAGAAACGACGGGATTGCAGGTTCGGCAGGAACCGGCGCTTGGTTTTGTTGTTGGCGTGGGAAACGTTGTTCCCGACCATGGGCTTCTTGCCCGTGATTTCGCAGACGCGTGCCATGAGGACACTCCAGTGAAAAAATTAACGGCTGACGCCGCACCTCGCCCGTGTCCTGTGTTGTGCCGCCTGCCACTTCATCTGGTGTTGTGTGGACGGCTCCGGCTCGCGGGCGGTGAATTTTTACCGGACCGATGCACTGGCAAGCCAGCGGATAGATCCAGCAAACCGAGCATTATACCCATCGCGTCGGGAGCTGGGAACAGGCCCTTGTTTCGATCGGTTGGGCTCCGCTAACATCGGGCTTTACCCGACGCGCGTGACCCCATGATTGTTCGTCCCAAGCAGCATTGGCTGCGTCTCATCTTCGTCTGGCATGGTTCGGTGCTGCACCAGATCCTGTTCCGGCTGCTGCTGAACTTCGCCATGGCCGTGCTGGCGGTGCTGGGCATGTCGCAGTTCGCGGCCTGGGGCCTGCACATGTCGACGGCGCCGTTCAGCCTGATCGGCATCGCGCTGGCGATCTTCCTAGGTTTTCGCAACAGCGTCAGCTATGACCGGTTCTGGGAGGCGCGCAAGCTCTGGGGCATGCTGCTGGTGACGGCGCGCTCGCTGCTGCGCCAGGCCCAGACCCTGACCGGGCGCCGGCCCGACGATCCGGCCGTGCGCGAGTTCGCGGCGCTGCTGATCGCCTTCGCCTACCAGCTCAAGCACCAGTTGCGCCATACGCCGGCCCAGGCCGACCTGGCCCGGCTGCTGCCACCGGCACTGGTCCAGCGCCTGGATCAGGCCAGCTACCCCTGTGTGCTGCTGCTGCGCGAGATGGGGCTGTGGCTGCAGGCGCAACATGCCTCGGGTCATCTGTCGGATATCCGCTGGCAGGCGATGGATGCCAACCTCAACGAGTTGACGGCCTATCACGGCGGCTGCGAGCGGCTGGCCAGCACCCCGATTCCCTATGCCTACAGCGTGCTGCTGCATCGGACGGTCTATGTCTACTGCACGCTGCTGCCGTTCAGCCTGCTCGATTCGGTCGGGGTGCTGACCCCGCTGATCTCGGTCTTCATCTCCTACGCCTTCATGGCGCTCGATGCGATCGCCAGCGAGCTCGAGGAGCCGTTCGGCACCGAGCCCAACGACCTGGCGCTCGATGCGATCTGCATCACGATCGAGCGCAGCCTGCTCGAGCTCGACGACATCGCGCCGCTGCCCCAGCCGCACCAGCCGACCGAGGACCATGTGTTGACCTGAGGCAGCCCGCGCTGCCTGCCGGGCTTGGATTTAGCCGGCGTGTTGTTCCAGGAAGCGCTGCGCGTCGAGTGCCGCCATGCAGCCGGTGCCGGCGCTGGTGATGGCTTGGCGGTAGATATGGTCCTGCACGTCGCCGGCGGCGAACACGCCCGGCACGCTGGTCTGGGTCGCGAAGCCGTCCTGGCCGCCGTGGGTGCGCAGGTAGCCGTCCTTCATCTCGAGTTGGCCTTCGAAGATGGCGGTGTTGGGGCTGTGGCCGATCGCGATGAAGCAGCCCATCAAGGCCAGCTCCTCGGTGGCGCCGCTCTGGACGTTCTTGAGTCGCACGCCGGTCACGCCCGAGGCGTCGCCCAGCACTTCGTCGAGCACGCTGTGCAGCTTGAGCTCGATGTTGCCGTTCTTGACCTTGTCCATCAGCTTGTCGATCATGATGGCTTCAGCCTTGAACGTGTCGCGCCGGTGCACCAGCGTGACCTTGCGCGCGATGTTGGACAGGTAGAGCGCTTCCTCGACCGCGGTGTTGCCGCCGCCGACGACGCAGACATCCTGGCCGCGGTAGAAGAAGCCGTCGCAGGTGGCGCAGGCGCTGACGCCACGGCCCATGAAGGCTTCCTCGCTCGGCAGGCCCAGGTAGCGTGCCGAGGCGCCGGTCGCCAGGATCAGGCTGTCGCAGCTGTACTGGCCCGAGTCGCCGGTCAGCACGAACGGGCGCTTGGACAGGTCGACCGCGTTGATGTGGTCGAACACCATTTCGGTGTTGAAGCGCTCGGCGTGCTGCAAGAAGCGCTGCATCAACTCGGGGCCCTGCACGCCCATGACGTCGGCCGGCCAGTTGTCGACTTCGGTGGTGGTCATGAGCTGGCCGCCCTGGGCCATGCCGGTGATCAGCAGCGGGTTGAGGTTGGCGCGCGCGGCGTAGATGGCGGCGGTGTAGCCGGCCGGGCCGGAGCCGAGGATCAGGACTTTGGCGTGTTTCATCTGGGTGTTCTCTAATAGGAGCCGCTATTGTAGAAAAGCGGCCATGTCCTTGCCCAGCCATCGTGATCGCTCGGTTAAGCTTGCGCACCTGCATTTATGACATATTCACTCAATACCCTCAACGCCGACAGTGAAGGCCGGGGTCCTAGCGGCCTGGTCCGTTTTGTCCAGGATTCGAGCCTGCTGCTGGCGGCGGCCGGACTGCTGTTCTGGCTGATTGCCATGCTGAGCCACAACCTGGCCGATCCGGCCTGGTCGACCTCGGGCTCGCTCGGCGTGACCCACAACTGGGGCGGCCGCTTTGGTGCCTGGTTGTCCGATCTCAACTTCACCCTGTTCGGCCTGTCGGCTTGGTGGCTGCTGCTGGCCGCGCTGCGGGCCTGGCTGGCTGCGCTGGCGGTCTCGCTGCGTGGCGCCGCTCCGAAAGCCGAGTCGGCTGTCACTTGGCCCCAGCGTATCTGGCGCCAGTTGGGCCCCTGGTCCGGTTTCCTGCTGCTGATGGGCGCCAGTTGTGCGCTGGAATGGGCCTGGCTCTACCGCTTCGATCCGGTGCTGCCGGCGGGCGCTGGTGGTGCGCTCGGCGCCCAGCTCGGGGCCTGGAGCCTGCGCTGGTTCGGCGCCACCGGCTCCGTGCTGCTCGGACTGCCGCTGTGGCTGGCGGCTTCATCCCAGGTGTTCCGTTTCTCCTGGGCCACGCTGGCCGAGGGCGTCGGCGAGCGGCTCGAACGCGGCTTCCTGCGCGTGCGCCAGCGGCTCGCCGCCGGTGCGGACCAGCGCATTGGCCAGCAGGCGACGCGCCAGCGCGAGCGCGAGGAGGCGGCCTACCAGGCACAGACGCAGGCGCAGGTTCAAGCGCCCACGCCGCGTGCGCCGCGCGCCAGGACCGAGCCCGAACCCGATCCCGTGCCCTGGGATGACGGACTCGATCTCATGCCCGAGTCGGCGCCCGCTGACAAGCCCGGCAAGCTCGCGCGACTGGCGCAGCTGGTGCCGCGCATGCCGGCCCAGGAAAAGAGTCGCGAGCCGCTTGCCGCCCGGCTCGAGCCGGGGGCAGCGCAGTCCGGCTTCGACGCTGTGTCTGCCGAGCCGCCCAGGCCCGCCAGCCGTCCCGCCCAGGAGCGCCAGCCAGCCAAGCCAGCGCAGGAGGCGCAGCATCTGCAGGCCATCCCGTCGCACAAGCCCGCCGATTCCAGCCTGCCCCAGGTCGATCTGCTCGATCCGGCGCAGCGCCAGTCCTCGACCGTCTCGCACGAGACGCTCGAGATGACCAGCCGCCTGATCGAGAAGAAGCTCGGCGACTTCGGTGTCGAGGTCCATGTCATCGCGGCCCAGCCTGGCCCGGTCATCACGCGCTACGAGATCGAGCCGGCCACCGGCGTCAAGGGCTCGCAGGTGGTCAATCTGGCCAAGGACCTGGCGCGTTCGCTGTCGCTGGTGTCGATCCGCGTCATCGAGACCATTCCGGGCAAGAACCTGATGGCGCTCGAACTGCCCAATGCCAAGCGCCAGACCATCAAGCTCAGCGAGATCCTGGGCTCCTCGGTCTACCAGGACGCCAAGAGCCTGCTGACGATGGGACTCGGCAAGGACATCGCCGGCCAGTCGGTGGTGGCCGACCTGGCCAAGATGCCGCATTGCCTGGTCGCGGGCACTACCGGCTCGGGCAAGTCGGTCGGCATCAACGCGATGATCCTGTCGCTGCTCTACAAGGCCGACGCCAAGGATGTGCGGCTGATGCTGATCGACCCCAAGATGCTCGAGCTCAGCGTCTACGAGGGCATCCCGCATCTGCTGTGCCCGGTCGTGACCGACATGAAGCAGGCCGCCAACGGCCTGAACTGGTGCGTGGCCGAGATGGAAAAGCGCTACCGCCTCCTGAGCAAGGTCGGCGTGCGCAATCTGGCCGGCTACAACGCCAAGATCGCCGAGGCGCGCGAACGCGACGAGTCGATTCCGAATCCCTTCAGCCTGACGCCCGAGGCACCCGAGCCGCTTGAGCGGCTGCCGCACATCGTGGTCGTGATCGACGAATTGGCTGACCTGATGATGGTGGTCGGCAAGAAGATCGAGGAGCTGATCGCACGGCTGGCACAGAAGGCGCGCGCCGCCGGCATCCACCTGATCCTGGCGACCCAGCGCCCGAGCGTGGACGTGATCACGGGCCTGATCAAGGCCAACATCCCGACCCGCATCAGCTTCCAGGTCAGCAGCAAGATCGACAGCCGCACCATCCTGGACCAGATGGGGGCCGAGGCGCTGCTCGGCATGGGCGACATGCTCTACATGCCCAGCGGCACCGGCTATCCGACCCGGGTCCATGGTGCCTTCGTCAGCGATGACGAGGTGCACCGGGTGGTGAGCTACCTCAAGGAGCAGGGCGGCGAGCCCGACTACATCGACGGCATCCTCGAAGGCGGCAGCTCGGAAGGCGAGGGTGGCGATTTAGCCGCCGACGGCGAAGGCGGTGGCGACGGCGAGAAGGACCCGCTCTACGACCAGGCGGTTGCGGTGGTGCTGCAGGACCGCAAGGCCAGCATCAGCTATGTGCAGCGCAAGCTCAAGATCGGCTACAACCGTTCGGCACGATTGCTGGAAGACATGGAGAAGGCCGGCCTGGTCAGCGCGCTGACCACCAGCGGCCAGCGCGACATCCTGGTCGCGGCGCGCGGCGGCGACTGATCCTGCCCCCCGGCCCGGGCCCGGGCCCGGGCCCGGGTCGTAGGGGGGGGCCGGCTGGTCGCCAGCTGGCCGGTGTTACCCAGTTTTACATTCATGTCGCGGCTCGGCCGGAACCTGCTGGTATCGTGTGTGCTCACAGACCTATGCTCATGCTCAAATCCCTGTTGCGCTTCACCCGTCCCCTGGCTCCGCTGGCCCTGCTGGCCGCTGCCCTGAGCTGGACTCTGCCGGCGCGTGCCGACGGCCTGTCAGACCTCGAGTCCTTCCTGCGCCAGGCCCGCCAGGGCCGCGCCAGCTTCACCCAGGTCGTGAGCGCGCCCCGGCGCGACGGCGAGGCGGCCCCGCGCAGCAAGACCAGCAGCGGCAGCTTCGAGTTCCTGCGGCCGAGCCGCTTTCGCTTCCACTACCTCAAGCCGTTCGAGCAGCTGATCGTCGCCGACGGCCAGACCCTCTGGCTCTATGACGCCGACCTGAACCAGGCCACCGCCAGGCGCCAGCAGGAGGTGCTGGGCAACACGCCGGCGGCGCTGATCGCGACCGCGTCCGACCTCAAGGGCCTGTCCGCCCTGTTCACGCTGGCCAATGCGCCCGACGCCGACGGCCAGCAATGGGTGTTGGCGACGCCGAAGTCGCGCGACGGCCAGCTGCAGTCGGTCCGGCTCGGCTTCCGGCAGGGCCAGCTCGCGACGCTCGAGATGCTCGACAGCTTCGGCCAGCGCTCGGTGATGCAGTTCGGCCCGCTCGATACCCAGTCCGGCTTCAAGCCCGGCCATTTCGCCTTCCAGCCGCCAGCCGGCGCCGACGTGCTGCGCCAGTGAGCCTGGGGCGGCGCCAGCGTCTGCGCTGCCGGCCCTGATTGCCGGCCTTGATTGCGGCCTTGACGGCGCCACCATGACCCGCCACCCTGTGGGACCGATCGCCTTGCGCTAAGCTGGGCCCATGATCCGCAAGTTTTCTCCTTCTGTCTGGGCGCTGGCCTGGCGCTCGCTCTGGCGCGACTGGCGCGCTGGCGAATTGACCCTGCTGCTGCTGGCCGTCACGCTCGCGGTCGCCGCGCTGAGCGCGGTCGGTTTCTTTGCCGACCGGCTGCAGGGCGGCTTCAAGCGCGATGCCGGGGCGCTGCTCGGCGGTGACCTGGTGGTGCGCAGCGACCAGCCCTTGCCGGCCGATTTTCTGCAGCAGGTGCAGGCGCGCGGCCTGCAGAGCACGGCGCATCTGAGCTTTCCGACCATGGCGCGCGCGCCGGACGAACTGGGTGGCGCGGCCCGCCTGGTCGCACTCAAGGCGGTCGCGGCCGGCTATCCGCTGCGCGGCGAGTTGTTGCTGGCCGATCAGGCCGGTACGCCCGGTCGCCCGGTGCAGGCGCTGCCTGTACCGGGATCGGTCTGGGTCGAGCCGGCGCTGCTCGACACGCTGGGCCTGCAGCTCGGCCAGGAGCTGCTGCTGGGCGAGCACAGCCTGCGTATCGCGGGCCTGCTGCTGCAGGAGCCCGATCGCGGCGCCGGCTTCATGAGTTTTTCACCGCGGGTGCTGATGAACCAGGCCGATCTGGCCGCGACTGCCCTGGTCCAGCCAGCCAGCCGGATCAGCTACCGGCTCGCGCTCGTGGGCGACGAGGCGTCAGTGAAGTCCTATCGCGCCTGGGTCGAGGCCCGACTGGCCCGCGACGGCCTGCGCGGCATCGGGCTTGAGTCGCTTGAGAGCGGCCGGCCCGAGATGCAGCAGACGCTGGAGCGGGCCGAGAAATTCCTCAACCTGGTGGCCCTGCTGGCGGCGCTGCTGAGCGCGGTCGCGGTCGCGATGTCGGCCCGGCTCTATGCCTTGCGCCATCTCGATGACTGTGCGCTGCTGCGCGTGCTCGGGCTGTCCCAGGGCCTGATGGCACGCTCCTATGCGCTGGCCTTCGGCCTGGCCGGGCTGCTGGCCGGCCTGCTCGGGGTCCTGCTGGGTTATCTGGCGCATTACGGCTTTGTCTGGCTGCTGGCCGAGCTGATCCAGACCAGTTTGCCGGCGCCGAGCGCCTGGCCGGCCATCTTCGGTCTCGGCGTGGGCCTGACGCTGATGCTGGCGTTCGGCTTGCCGCCGGTGCTGCAGCTGTCCCAGGTGCCGCCGCTGCGTGTGATCCGGCGCGAGCTCGGGGCGCCGAAGCCGGCCTCGCTCGCGGTGCTGGGCCTGGGCGCGCTGGGCTTTGCCGGCCTGCTGCTGCTGGCCAGCCGCGACCTCAAGCTGGGCTTGATTGCGGTCGGTGGCTTTGCGCTGGCGCTGCTGCTGTTCGCGGCGCTGGCCTGGCTGGCCGTGCGGCTGCTGCGCCGCCTGCCGGGGCGGACCGGCACGCCGTCCTGGCTGTCGCTGGCGGTGCGGCAGTGGACTGCGCGCCCGGGCTATGCGGTGGTGCAGGTCAGCGCGCTGTCGGTGGGCCTGCTGGCGCTGGTGCTGCTGGTGCTGTTGCGCACCGACCTGATCGCGAGCTGGCGCGCCGCCACGCCGGCCGATGCGCCCGACCGCTTCGTCATCAGCATCCAGCCGGCGCAGGCCGATGCCTTCCAGCGCGAGCTGCGCCAGCAGGGCGTCGCGCGCTACGACTGGTATCCGATGATCCGCGGCCGGCTGGTCTCGATCAACGGCCGCCCGGTCAGCGCCCAGGACTACCGCGACGAGCGCGCCAGCCGGCTGGTCGAGCGCGAGTTCAACCTCTCGCACAGCACCGAGCTGCCCGGACACAACCCGTTGCTGGCGGGGCGCTGGCAGCCGAACGAGGCCGACGGCATCAGCCTCGAGAGCGGTCTGGCCGAGACCCTGGGGCTCAAGCTCGGCGACCGGCTCGGCTTCGACATCGCGGGCATGACGCGCGAATCGGTCATCACCAGCCTGCGCCAGGTCGACTGGAGTTCGATGCGGGTCAACTTCTTCGCGATCTATCCGGTCGCTGAGGTGCCCGGTGCGCCGCTGAGCTATATCAGCGCTTTCCGTGCGCCTGAGCAGCCCGGTTTCGATTCGGCGCTGCTGCGCGCCTTTCCCAATGTCACGCTGATCGACCTGAGCCGCACGCTGGTACAGCTGCAGCAGGTGCTGAACCAGGTGATTCGTGCCGTCGAGGCGCTGTTCGGCTTCACGCTGCTGGCCGGGTTGGTGGTGCTGTTTGCGGCGATCGCGGCCACGCGCGGCGAGCGCGAGCGCGAGTTCGCGATCCTGCGCGCGCTTGGGGCCCGCTCCAGCCTGCTGCGCCGGGTGCAGCGCGCCGAGCTGCTGGGCGCCGGCCTGCTGGCGGGCACGCTGGCGTCCTTGGTGGCGCTGGTGGTGAGCTGGGTGCTGGCGCGCCAGGTGTTCAACCTGGCCTGGAATCCGACGCCCTGGGTGCCGCTGGGCGGCGCGCTGGCCGGCGCCTTGCTGGCGCTGGCTGCCGGCTGGTGGGGATTGCGCGGCGTGCTGCGCACGCCGGTGGCGCAGACGCTGCGCCGCGCCAGCGACTGAGCGCCGCAGCAACAGTCGGTTCAGGTTATAAACGCCGCCATGCAGACCGACAACAGCAACGGGGCGGCCCAGCCGCCCGCGACCCCTTTCGACTGGATTGGCGGCGAAAGCGCCGTCCAGACCCTGGTCGAGCGCTTCTATGACCTGATGGAGCTCGATCCGGCCTACCGCGAGCTGCGCGCCAGCCATGGCGCCAGCCTGGACGAGGCGCGGCAGAAGCTGGCCTGGTTCCTGACCGGCTGGCTGGGCGGGCCGCAGCATTACGTCGAGCGCTTCGGCCACCCGCGGCTGAAGATGCGGCACATGCCGTTCAAGATCGGCATCGTCGAGCGCGACCAGTGGCTGGCCTGCATGGACCAGGCCATGGCCGAGACCGGCGTGCCCGAGCCGCTGCGCCAGCGCCTGCAACAGAGCTTTTTCCAGACCGCCGACTGGATGCGCAATCAGCCCGGGGCCTGAACCCGTCCCCGCGCGGCATCGCTCCGCGCCATCCGCCCGCGCTCAAAGGGCGGTGATCACTGCGCTGGCTGGATCTCGCTCACCAGGTATTTGCCGCCTTCGTTGCTGGCGACGAAGCGGATCCGATCGCCGACCTTGAGGTCGGCCAACTGGGACTTGTCCCTTGCCGTGAACACCATGGTCATCGGCGGCATGTCCAGGTTGCGGATCTCGCCATGGCGGATCGTGAGCTTGCCGGTCTCCGGGTCCAGCCGGCGGATCTCGCCTTCGCTCAAGGCGGTGGCCGGCCTGGCTTCAACCGTGCTGGGCGGCAGGCTGTTCGCCTGCGCAAAGCCCGACGCTGGCCAGATCACGCCCAGCGCGAGTGCGGAAATGGTCAGGAATTTCTGCTGGTGGTTCATGGGTGTCTCGGTGGAATTTGCGGGGCTGGAGCTTCAGGCGTGGCGCTGGAAGACCCGGGTGCTGCCGTCCTTGAGCACCAGCAGCACCTCGTAGCGGTCGCGCCGGCCGCCATAGGCCGGACCGTCCATGCCGGGCGAGCCGATCGGCATGCCGGGTACGGCCAGGCCCAGCGCCTTGGGTTTTTCCTTCAGCAGGCGCTGGATGTCTTTGGCCGGCACATGGCCTTCGATCACATAGCCCTGCACCAGCGCCGTATGGCAGGAGCCGAGCGGTTGCGGCATGCCGAGCCGGGCGCGGACCGCATTGTTGCCGGTCTCAAAGACCTTGGCCTTGAAGCCGTTCTGCTCCAGGTGGCTGATCCAGTCCTGGCAGCAGCCGCAGTTGGGGTCCTTCCAGACCTCGATGCCCTGTGCTGCCTGGGCACGGACCAGGCCGCTGGCTGCCAGCCCGAGCGCGGCAGCGCCAGTCAAGAGCAGACGACGCTGACGGTTGATGCTTTCCATGGCCTTGCTCCTGGTCGAATGATTACTTGCCGACGCTGACCTGGCCCTTCATGCCGGCTTCGTAATGGCCCACATGCAGGCAGGCGAAGTCGACCTTGCCGCTCCGGGTGAACTGCCAGATCACCTCGCCTTGCTGGCCCGGTTCGAGCGAGACCTTGTTCGGCTCGTCGTGCACCATGTCCGGGAACTTCTTCATCTGTTCGTAATGCTCTTCGAGCTCCTGCTTGGTGCCGAGGCTGAATTCATGCCGGATCTGGCCGGCATTGCGGACCAGGAAGCGCACCGTCTCGCCGCGCCTGACCTGGATGTTGGCCGGCGTGAAGCGCATGTCGTCGCTCATGACGACCTCGATGCTGCGCTTGACCCGGGCGGCGTCGCCGGGCTTGCCGTAAGACGTTTCCATGCTGGCGTGATGGTCCTGGTGGTCCGCGTGGCCGTGACCGCTGGCATGGGCGCCAGCCGCCCAGCTGCCGCTGGTGCTCAATGCCAGCAGGGCCGCCAGGCCCAGGGCGGGAAGGGAGCGGAATTTGTTCGAAGTCATGTCGTTTTTGGATCGGATGAAGGAAAAGGGCAGGGTATCAATGCCCGGCATGCGGGTTCGGCTTGCGGGCTTTCAGCACCGTGGCGTTGCCAGCCGGCTGCGATGTCGGGGTCGACGGCGGTCTGGTCGCTTCGGCTACCGGACCGGTGTATTCGCGCGCCACGGTGCCCACCGGATGCTTGAACCAGCCCGGGTCCTGGTAGTCGCCGGGCTGCTGGTCCGCCCGCACCTTGAGCACGCTGAACATGCCGCCCATCTCGAGCGGGCCGTAGGGGCCGCTGCCGGTCATCATCGGTGCGGTGTTGTCGGGCAGTGGCATTTCCATCTCGCCCATGTCGGCCATGCCGCGCTCGCCCATCACCATGTAGTCGGGCACCAGCTGCTGGATCTTGCCGACCAGGCCACGGTGGTCGACACCGACCATGGTCGGGACCGAGTGGCCCATCGCGCCCATGGTGTGGTGGCTCTTGTGGCAGTGGAAGGCCCAGTCGCCGAGCTCGTCGGCGATGAACTCGACCTGGCGCATCTGGCCGACCGCGACATCGGCCGTGACCTCGGGCCAGCGGCTCGCGGGCGGGGTCGGACCGCCGTCGGTGCCGGTGACGGTGAACTCATGCCCGTGCAGGTGGATCGGGTGATTGGTCATGGTCAGGTTGCCGACCCGGATCCGGACCCGGTCATTGAGCCGCACATTCAGGCTGTCGATGGCCGGGAAGGCCCGGCTGTTCCAGCACCAGATGTTGAAGTCGGTCATGGTGTTGACCTTGGGTGTGCGGCTGCCGGGCTCGACATCGAAGGCGTTGAGCAGGAAGCAGAAATCGCGCTCCACCTCGCTGATCTGCGGGTGCCTGGTCTTCGGGTGCGTGACCCAGAAGCCCATCATGCCCATCGCCATCTGCACCATCTCGTCGGCATGCGGGTGGTACATGAAGGTGCCGGGGCGACGCGCCTCGAACTCGTAGACATAGGTCTTGCCGACCGGGATCTGCGGCTGGGTCAGTCCGCCGACGCCGTCCATGCCGTTGGGCAGGCGCTGGCCATGCCAGTGGATGGTGGTGTGCTCGGGCAGCTGGTTGGTGACGAAGATGCGTACCCGGTCGCCCTCGACCACCTCGATGGTCGGTCCCGGGCTCTGGCCGTTGTAGCCCCACATATTGACCTTGAAGCCGGGTGCGACCTCGCGCAGCACCGGCTCGGCCACCAGGTGGAACTCCTTGACGCCGTCCTTCATGCGCCAGGGCAGGGTCCAGCCGTTGAGCGTGACGACCGGGTTGTAGGGCCGGCCGGTATTGGGAATCAGTGGCGCGGCGGTAGCGGCCGAGCTCTGGATCACCGGCTCGGGCAGGCCGGCCAGCGCGGAGCGCGACACGGCCAGGCCGGCGACGGTCGCCAGCGTGCCGGCAAAGAATTGTCTTCTGGAATGGGTCGGGTTCATGGGGGATTCCTTCAATGGCCGGCCGACTGGGGCGCGTCGCTGCCGCCAGCGCCGAGCGCGAGCGGACTGGCAATCTCGGCGCCCAGCAGCACCGATTGCAGGTCGATGTTGGCAAGCTCGAAGTCGCGCCGGGCTGCCAGCGCGCCGGCCTGGGCCTGCGCCTGGTTCTGCACCTCGGCCAGCAGGTCCCAAGTACTCTTGAGCATGCCGTTGTAGTGCAGCACGGTTTCCTCGCTGATGTATTGGCGCAGCGGCAGCAGCTCGTCCTGGCTGGCGCGGGCCAGCGCCAGGCTGGCCTGGTAGGCCACGAAGGCGAGCGGGGCATTGGCCTGGTTGCGCAGCCGGTTGCCGCGCGGCAGCTCGGACTGGATCGCGGCCAGGCGGCGCTGGAATTGCATCTCGGTCATGACGTCAGCTGGTAGCTCCGGCAATTGCGCGGGCAGGCCGACCGCGGCATGCAGGCCGCTGAGTCCCAGCGTCTTGAGCAGCCGGGCCTGGGTCTGGGCTGCCGCGTACTGGGCCCGGCGCAGGTTCATCTGGGCCTGGGTGCGGGCCAGCTGCACCGGGGTCTGCTGCAACCGGCTCCAGTTGCCGACGCTGACCATGCGCTGGCCGAGCTCGTGTGCCGCCTCGGCGGCCGCCAGCGCCTGGCGCAGCGGTGCCAGGGCTTGCTGGCTCAGCACGGCCTCGGTCCAGGCCTTGCGCGCCTGCACGGCGACTTCCAGCAGTTCGCCGAAATCATGGATGCGCCAGTTCAGGCTCGGGTCGAGTTCGAGCCAGCGCCCGCCTGCCAGCCGGTCGAGGTCTTGCGCGCCGAGCCGGGCCAGCGGACGGGCTAGCTCCCGGTGCGCGCGCCAGGCCTGGCGCACGGCCTGTTCGGCGGTTACCAGCGCCAGCTCAGGCACAGCCGGAGCTACCGGTGCGGCGGCCGGGGCCTGTTGTTGCTCCCACTTGAGCAGATCGGCATGTCCGCGCGGGAACTGGCCGACCGCCGCGTTAGCGTCGCGCCAGGCCGATTCGGGGCTGGTGGCCTGCGCCATGGCCCAGGCCGGCAGGATGAGCAGACCCGCTGCCAGGCAGAGCCGGGACGCGTTGAACAGAGAGGGGGGGATCACGGGCGCCGCTCCAAGGGAAATTGATCGGTAAGGCTGGATTCTGCGGTGGCGATGCCGTCAATCGGCTGTCGGGAAGATTACAAATCTGTCATCTGGCGGCGGCCTGGTCCGCCAGCGGCGAGAATTCTGGCCAGGAGAGCCAGCGTGAAGATATTGATCGTCGAAGACGAGCCCAAGACGGGCGACTACCTGAGGCAGGGACTGCGCGAGGCCGGTTTTGGCGTTGAGCTGGCCAGCGACGGCCTGGCCGGGCTGCAGTTGGCGCAGCAGCAGGATTTCGACCTGCTGATCCTCGATGTCATGCTGCCGGGGCTCAACGGCTGGCAGCTGCTGCAGCGCCTGCGCGAACAGGGCCATCTGGTCCCGGTGCTGTTCCTGAGCGCGCGCGACCAGGTCGAGGACCGCGTCAAGGGGCTCGAGCTCGGTGCCGACGACTACCTGGTCAAGCCGTTTTCCTTCGCCGAACTGCTGGCCCGGGTCCGCACCATCCTGCGGCGCGGGCGCTCGGGCGTGGAAGCGACTGCCCTGCAAGTGGCCGACCTCGAGCTCGACTTGCTGCGCCGGCGCGTCAGCCGGGCCGGCAAGCGCATCGAGCTGACCGCCAAGGAGTTCGCGCTGCTCGAGCTGCTGATGCGCCGCCACGGCGAGGTGCTGCCGCGCTCGCTGATCGCATCCCAGGTCTGGGACATGAACTTCGACTCCGACACCAATGTGATCGAGGTCGCGATGCGGCGCCTGCGCGCCAAGGTCGACGAGGGCTTCGAGCCCCGGCTGATCCAGACCGTGCGCGGCATGGGCTATGTGCTCGAAATCCCGGAACCGGCGCCGTGATCGAGCGCCTGTCGCTGACCACGCGGCTGACGCTGCTCTACAGCCTGGTGTCGGCCCTGCTGCTGCTCGGCATGGCGGGCCTGACGGCTGTCGCGGTGGATCGGCATTTCGAGGTGCTCGATCGCGACACCCTGCACGACAAGATCGAGCTGATCCAGGACAGCGTGGCCAAGGCGGGCTCGGCGACCGATCTGCAGCGTCGGCTCGACGATGCGCTGCAGAACCACCCGGGCCTGTTCGTGCGGGTCGACGACGCGGCCGGCAGCGTGCTGTATGCCAGCGCCCAGTTCAGTTTTCCCTCCGAGCTGGTCAGGGCGCACGGCATCAACGCCGGGCCGGCATTCTTCACCTGGCTGCAGGGCGAACGGGAATTCCGGGCCCTGTCCGCGGCCGCGCCCGCTCACGCTGGACTGCGCCAGGACATGCGGATCTGGGTCGCCCTCGACACCCTGCACCACGCCCATTTCATCAGCGCGCTGCGGGCGGCACTCTGGCTCTATGCGGGCCTGGCCGCCGGCCTGAGCGGCATGCTGGGCTGGTGGGCGGCGCGCACTGGTCTGGCGCCGCTGCGGGCCATGAAGGCCAGGGCGCAGGCGGTGACCGCGCACAAGCTCGACCAGCGCATGCCGGCCGAGGCCGTGCCGGTGGAAATGGCCGATCTGGCCCATTCGCTCAACGAGATGCTCGAGCGGCTGCAGCGCGATTTCCAGCGCCTGTCGGAGTTCTCGTCCGACCTGGCGCATGAGCTGCGCACACCGATCAGCAATCTGCTGACCCAGACCCAGGTCGCGCTGGCCCAGCCGCGCGACGCCGCCGCCTACCGCGAGATCCTGGCCTCGAATGCCGAGGAGTTCCAGCGCCTGGCGCGCATGGTGTCGGACATGCTGTTGCTGGCCAAGGCCGAACATGGCCTGCTGCTGCCGCGCACCGAGCCGATCGACCTGGCCGACGAGGTCCGGGCCCTGTTCGACTTCTACGAGGCGCTGGCGGAGGAAAAGCAGATCGAGTTGCACTGCTCGGGCACCGCCGTGCTGAGCGGCGACCGGCTGATGCTGCGCCGCGCGATCAGCAACCTGCTGTCGAATGCGCTGCGCCACACGCCGCCCTGCGGCCAGGTCGAGGTGGTGATCGAAAGCCGGCCCAGCGCGATCAGCCTGCAAGTCGGCAACAGCGGCAGCACCATAGCCCCCGAGCTGCTGCCACGCCTGTTCGACCGCTTCTTTCGCGCCGACAAGTCGCGCGCCCACCCCGATACCGAGGGCGCCGGCCTGGGCCTGGCGATCACCCAGGCCATCGTCCAGGCCCATGGCGGGCAGGCGGCGGTGACCTCGGCCGCTGGCTGGACCTGCTTTACGCTGCGGTTTCCGCTGTCCTGACGTGGCCCGGCGCAGGCCGGTCGGAGCTATCCGGGCGGCAGAATTCGGCAATCGCCCGCTGCACCTCGGGCCGCTTGAGCAGGCCACGGTGCCCGCTGTGCGCGATCGAGCATTCGCTCAGTTCGCCCGGCCAGGCGCGAAACAGGCGGCGCGAGGCCGCTGCCGGCACGGTCTGGTCGCGCTCGCCCAGCACCAGCAGGGTCGGGCAAGTCACGCGCTCGATATGCTCGACCGAGCGAAACTGGTCCTTGAGCATCCATTCCCGCATCAAGGGCAGTGCCGCGCGCACCGGCTCGATCAGCCGGGCGTAGGGCGAGACCAGCACCAGTCGGCGTACGGGGCGCAAGGCGCAGACCTGGATCGCGATGCCGGAGCCCAGGCTGCGCCCCGCGATCGCGAGTTCTGACGGGTCCAGCCCCAGGGTCGCAGACAGCCAGTCGAGCATGGCCACTCCATCGGCGACCAGGCGCGCCTCGTCGGGCTTGCGCAGCGAAGGCCCCAGCTTCTCGTAGTGGAAGCAGAGCAGATGCTGGTCGGGCATCTGGCCCAGGCAGCGGAAGATCGAGGTCGGGTGTTCGCGCCGGCCGTTGAAGTAGAGCAGGCCGCTGGGGCGGGCAGGCGCGTCGATCGGACTGGCCAGATAGGCGCGCAGCGACCGCTCGCCGACCGGGATCGCGAACTCCTCGATCCGGTGCGAGCTGGAGGCCAGCACCGCATTCTTCTTCGGTGCCGGAAACAGCAGGTTTCTCTGCAAGGCCAGCGGCAGCGTCAGCAGGGCGAGGGCAATGGCAAGCAGGAGCAATGGCAGCAGCAAGGGGATTTCAGCCTGGGCAGGCCATCCCGCCCGATGTCAGGCGCCGAGCCTAGCGGCTCGCGATGGCAGCCTGATGACTGGTGCGATCCGTGCGCCGGCCCTTGCCGACCCGGTCAAGCGCCAGTCACAATGTTCAACTGGAGTCGGCCCGGCTCGTTGCACCGCGTCGGCAGTCGCGCCCGCCATCGGGCTCGCAATCGGTCTACACTCACCCCAATCAGCCATGTCCCTGTCTGCCGAGATTTTCTCGTGGTGGTTGCTGCTCTGCGGGGTCAGCGCGGTCAATGTCATGGCCCTGCTGTGGTCGGCCCGCCTGCTGCGCCAGCGCCAGGCCCTGTTGCCGGCTCCGGTCTATGCCGCGCGCCGCTGGCAGCTGATCCTGTCGGCGGCCTATGTGCTGGGCTGCGCCTACCGTTCGGCCTTGCCGGTGTTCGACGTGCCGCGCTTTTGCCTGTTCGATTCCTGGTTCTCGAGCGTGATCGTCGGGCGTTCGGTCGCGACCCTGGCCGAGCTCTGCTTCGTCGCCCAGTGGGCACTGTTGCTGTGCGAGATCGCCCAGGTGACCGGCAGCCGGGTCGGCAAGGCCGTCTCGCAGTCGGTGATTCCGCTGATCGCGCTGGCCGAGTGCTTTTCCTGGTATTCGGTGCTGACCACCTCCAACCTCGGTCATGTGGTCGAGGAGACGCTCTGGGGCATGACGGCGGCGCTGCTGGTCGCGACGCTGGTGACGATCTGGCCGCGCTTTCCGGCCGCGCTGCGCCCCATCCTGGCCGGCACCTGCCTGGCCGGCCTGGCCTATGTGGCTTTCATGTTGCTGGTCGATGTGCCGATGTACTGGCAGCGCTGGCTTGCCGACGAGGCCAGCGGTCGGCGCTACCTGAGCCTGGCACAGGGCTTCTTTGACGCCTCGGGCCGCTGGGTGGTCTCGCACCGCTGGCAGGACTGGCAGAGCGAGATGGCCTGGATGACCCTGTACTTCAGCATTGGTGTCTGGTTCAGCCTGGCGCTGGTCCATGCGCCGGTCCTGACGCCGGTCAGTGATGCGGGTGGGGCGAAGGCCGCAGCAGCACGACCAGCGCGCCGGCTCCGCCCTCGGCCGGGCGTGCCTGCACGAAGGCCATGACCTCGTTCTTCTGCGCCAGCCAGCTGTGCACCCGGCTCTTGAGCACCGGTGTCTTGCCGGGCGAGCCCAGCCCCTTGCCGTGTACCACCCGCACGCAGCGCAGGCCGCGCTTGTGCGCCTCGCGGATGAAGTGACCCAGGGTCTCGCGCGCCTCGTCGGTGCGCAGGCCGTGCAGATCGATCTGCGCCTGCAGGCTCCAGTCGCCCTGGCGCAGCTTGCGCGCGACTTCGGGGCCGACGCCGGGGCGGCGAAAGCTCAGGTGTTCGTCGGTGTGCAGCAGCGTCTCGGCATCGAACAGGTCGCTGAGCGCTTCGCGCATCACGGCCTGTTCGTCGAGTTCGCGCTGCTGCGGCCGCGGCAGCGGCGGGTGCGGCCGGGCCAGGTGGCGGCCATGGTGCGGCAGGCGCTGCACTGCGCCGACCGTGCGCTCGAACAGCAGCCGGTCCTTGTGCAGGCGCTCCTCGGCCTCGCGCCGCGCCGCCTCGGCCGCGGCTCGCTCGGCGGCCAGGCGCGCAGCCTGCTCCGCCAGCGCCTTGCGCAGGGTCTTGAGTTCGGGCAGCGAGCGCACTTTCATGAGCCGGATTGTCGCGCACCGCCGCGTGCCATGCCGGGCTAGTGGCTTGTCATCAGGGCAGATTTCGCCCTGCCCAACCCAGCAGGGCTGGGGGGATTCAGAATCCCATGCGCTTGACCGTGGAGAGGACGTGCACCACGCTGCGCGTGGCGTTGCTGAACGGCGTGCCCGGTGCCAGGGCATCCTCGGCGTCGATGAAGCGCTGCGCGTTGATTATCTCGGCCACGCCGCCAGCCACCCGATGGAAGTCGCGGTGCTGCGACAACAGGTCGACAAAAGAGGGCCTGCCGCCAAAACGCCGCTCCCCGTCTCCGTAGATCCATTGACCCAGCGCACAGCAATCGTCGCGCTTGAGGGTCTCGGTATCGACCTTGTCGCGATTCTCGATCGCTTCGCGCAACTTGACTTTCCACTGTCTGTGCGCGTCGATGAAGGCGTCCATGTCCAGGCCCTCGACTTTCGAGCTGGAACTGACCCCGCCTGGCAGCCGGAATTCGTCCACCATCGCGGCCATCCTGATCGCGGCCGCCTGCTGGCTGCTCGCGGCGGCGGCGGTTTCCTCGACCAGCGCCGCGTTGGCCTGGGTGCTCTGGTCGAGCCCCTGGATCGCCATGCCGATTTGCGCAATGCCCTGGCTTTGCTCGCGCGCCGCCCGTGCCACCTCCTCCATCAGCTGGCGCACGTGATCCGCATTGGTCACGATCTCCTGCATCTCGTTCCCGGCCCCGCGCACCACATTGACCCCGTGGTTGATCTCGCCGACGCTGGCGTTGATCAGGTCCTTGATTTCGCGCGCGGCTGTCGCGCTGCGTTGTGCCAGACTGCGCACTTCTCCGGCGACCACGGCAAAGCCTCGGCCCTGCTCGCCGGCACGTGCGGCTTCCACGGCCGCGTTGAGCGCCAGGATATTGGTCTGGAAGGCGATGCCGTCGATCACGCCGATGATGTCGTTGATCTTGCTCGAGGAGAGCTGGATATGCTCCATGGTGCTGACCACGTCTGCCATCACCTGTCCGCCTCGCTGCGCGACCACGGCGTTGTTGAGCGCCAGCTCGGATGCCTTGGCCACCGATTCCGCGGTATGCGCCGTCACGGAGCTCGACTCATCGAGCGCGGCCGCCAGTTCCTCGAGCGCCGCCGCCGCCGATTCGACCCGGCTCGACAGATCCTGCGCACCTCCCGCGATTTCGGTGCTCGACTGGACCACCTCCGAGCTGCTGGACTGGACCAGCACCACGGTCTCGCGCAATCCGATCTGCATATTGTTCAATTCATGCATCAGCCGGGTGAACTCGTCCTTGCCCTTGGCCTGGATATCGTTGCGCAATTCACCCATCGAGATGTTGATCATGTGGCGCCGCAAGGCCTTCACGCCGCCGAGCACCGACAAGTGGAAACAGGTTCCCAGGTAGGCCGAGAGCGTCAGTCCCAAGCCGAGGCAGCCCCAGGCCAGCGGCGCTCCGACGACAGCGCTTGCCTGCCCGGCCAACCAGGCCGCAATCAGGACAATCGGAGCGAGCGTCAGGCCCATCTTGGCCGGAAACCTGAGCCCCAACATCAATTGCTTTGTTAATGAGAACATGTTCTAGAAGATTGCCCGTGGCGATGGTGCGATCGCGTTGATTTGTTGATCCAATGAAAACTGTGCTGGCGTTCTCGGTGCAAGACCCGTGGCGACCGACGCCGGTGCTCGACGACTCGGCAGCCAAGTCCAGCCGCGTACCGGCATGAAACTCCGAGAGTTTTTGCCATGACGAGAGCAATGTCCAGTTTTCTCGTGGGCAAACTGCAGCCCTTATTTACGAAGCAGTTTTGCTACAACATCTATATTAAACATTTTTCTCGGCGATTGTTCGAGACTCGCTCTGCATTTGACATTGATCAGAAGTGCCCTCGCGAGGCGTTCGCCGTTTCCACGCTCAAGGCGTGCGCCACCGTCTGATTGCGCAACTTCAGACCAGGCCGAGTTCGGCCATCGAGCGGCAGGCCGATGCGGTGACGACGAAATGGTCGAGCACGCGCACATCGACCAGCGACAGCGCGGACTTGAGCGTCTGCGTCAGCATCTCGTCGGCGCGCGAGGGCTCGGCGGTGCCGCTCGGGTGGTTGTGCGCCAGCACCACGGCCGCCGCGTGGTGGTGCAGCGCACGCAGCACGACCTCGCGTGGATAAACCGAGGTCTGTGCCAATGTGCCCCTGAAAAGTTCTTCGAGCGCCAGCAGCCGGTGCTGGCTGTCGAGAAACAGCACCGCGAACACCTCGTGCGGCTTGTGGCCGAAATGCAGCTGCAGGTAATGCGCGACCGCCTGCGGGCTGTCGAACAGCGGCTTTTGCCGGATTTCCTGCGCCAGCGCGCGGCGCGCGAGTTCGACCACCGCCAGCAGCTCGGCGCGCTTGGCCGGCCCCAGGCCCTTGACGCGCCCGAGCTCGTCGGCGCCGCTGTGCAGCAGGCCGGCAACGCCGCCGAAACCGTCGACCAGTTCCTGCGCCAGCAGCAGCACGTTCTTGCCCGCTGTGCCGGTGCGCAGCAGCAGCGCGAGCAGTTCGGCATCGCTGAGCGCCGAGGGGCCGCGCTGCAGCAGCTTCTCGCGCGGGCGCGAGTCGCTGGGCAGTCCTTCGAGTGCAATGCGCTTGCCGGCCATGCGGGGACCCTCCCTTTCCTACAATAGGGGTCTGGCGCCCCTGCCCGGGGCGTGCCTTGACGCACGCCTCCCGGTTTGTGCGGTGTTTTTACCATTTTTGCGTCCGCAGGTGTCAATCCCATGGCTCAAGTCGAATCCGATTCCTTCCTCACCTTGCATTACCGCCTCTCGGGTCCGGACGGGCGCGACTTCATCAATACCTTCGAGGCCCAGCCGGCCACGCTGAGCCTGGGCAGCGGCGAACTCTCGCCCGCGATCGAGGCGCGCCTGCTCGGCCTGGAGGAGGGCACGCAGACCGTGATCGAGCTCGCTGCTGGCGAGGCCTTCGGCGAGCGCCAGCCCGAGATGGTGCAGTGGGTCGCGCGCAAGCTGCTCGACCAGCTCGGCGACCGCAGCGAGCAATATGTGACTGGCGACGTGGTGCAGTTCCCGACCCCCGACGGACTCGGCAGCTATGCCGGCACCGTGCTCGAGGTCAACGCCGACGGCGCGGTGCGCTTCGACTTCAACCACCCGCTGGCTGGCCAGCCGGTGCGCTTCGAAGTCCAGCTGATCGGGGTGCTGTGATGACTGCCCCGCAGGAAATTCTGCTGGCCGAGCCGCGCGGCTTTTGCGCCGGCGTCGATCGCGCGATCGAGATCGTCGAGCGCGCGTTGGAGAAGTTCGGTCGTCCGATCTACGTCCGGCACGAGATCGTGCACAACACCCATGTCGTCAACGACCTGAAAGACCGCGGCGCCATCTTCATCGAGGAACTCGACGAAGTGCCGCCCGGCGCGACGCTGGTCTTCAGCGCGCACGGCGTGAGCCAGGCGGTGCAGCGCGAGGCCAAGGCGCGCGGATTCCGCATCTTCGACGCCACCTGCCCGCTGGTGACCAAGGTCCATGTCGAGGTCGCCAAGCTGCACAAGGAAGGCTACGAGTTCATCATGATCGGCCACAAGGGGCATCCGGAGGTCGAAGGCACGATGGGCCAGCTCGACAGCGGCATCCACCTGGTCGAGGATGTCGAGGATGTCGCCAAGGTGCAGCCGTCGCAAACCGACCGGCTCGCAGTGGTTACCCAGACCACCTTGAGCGTGGACGACGCGGCCGCGATCATGGCGGCGGTCAAGGCGCGCTTCACCCATATCCAGTCGCCCAAGCAGCAAGACATCTGCTATGCGACACAGAACCGTCAGGATGCGGTCAAGCTGCTGGCGACCCAGGTCGATGCGGTGGTCGTGGTCGGCAGCCCGACCAGCTCGAACACCAATCGCCTGCGCGAACTCGCCGAGCGGCTGGGCGTGCCGGCCTACATGGTTGATGACGCCAGCGAGCTGCAGGACTCCTGGTTCGAGGGCCGCCAATGCGTCGGCGTGACCGCCGGCGCGTCCGCCCCGGAAGACCTGGTGCAGGGCGTGGTCCAGCGCCTCAAGGCCCTCGGCGCGGTTTCGGTGCGCAGCCTCGACGGCGTGCGCGAGACCACCAAGTTCCCCTTGCCCAAGGGACTCAAGATCGAAGCCGATCCGGCCTGAGCGCTGCTGCGCCTGCCTCGGCTCCCCATATTTCATCAGGATCAGAACCCATGCTAGACATCACCCTGCTGCGCAAGGACCTCGACGCCGTCGTCGCCCGCCTGCAAACCCGCAAGAACCCGCAAGCCTTCCTCGACGTCGACGCCTTCCAGTCGCTCGAGCACGAGCGCAAGTCGCTGCAGATCCGCACCGAGGAACTGCAGTCGCGCCGCAACACCTTGTCCAAGCAGATCGGCATGCTCAAGGGCAAGGGCCAGCATGCCGAGGCCGATGCCGTGATGGCCGAGGTCGGCCAGTACAAGGCCGAGCTCGAGCATTCCGCCGCCCGGCTGGACCAGATCCAGGGCGAGCTGCTGGCGCTGCTGCAGGCGGTGCCGAATCTGCCGCACGAAAGCGTGCCGGTCGGTGCGGACGAATCCGGCAACGTCGAGCTGCGCCGCTGGAGCCCGCAGGGCGGTTTCGGCGCCAACCCGCCCGAGCTCGGCTTCGCGGCCCAGGACCATGTCGCGCTGGCCGAGCCGCTGGGCCTGGACTTCGAGACCGCGGCCAAGCTGTCGGGTTCGCGCTTTGCCGTCATGAAGGGTCCGGTTGCCCGCCTGCACCGCGCGCTGGCCCAGTTCATGCTCGATCTGCAGACCCAGCAGCATGGCTACACCGAGTGCTATGTGCCCTACATCGTCAACGCCGAGTCGCTGCGCGGCACCGGCCAGTTGCCCAAGTTCGAGGCCGACCTGTTCGCGGCCAAGAAGGGCGGCCAGGAAGGTGAAGAGGTGCCCGACACCCAGGCCCTCTACCTGATCCCGACCTCCGAGGTGCCGCTGACCAACTTCGTGCGCGACGAGATCGTGGCCGAGTCCGAACTGCCGATCAAGCTGACCGCGCACAGCCCCTGCTTCCGCTCCGAGGCTGGCAGCGCCGGTCGCGACACGCGCGGCCTGATCCGCCAGCACCAGTTCGACAAGGTCGAGATGGTGCAGATCGTCCATCCCGAGAAAAGCTATGAGGCGCTGGAGGAAATGACCGGCCACGCCGAGGCCGTGCTGCAGGCGCTGGGCCTGCCGTACCGCGTGATCGCGCTGTGCACGGGCGACATGGGCTTTGGTTCCGCCAAGACGCATGACCTCGAGGTCTGGCTGCCGGCGCAGAACACCTTCCGCGAGATCAGTTCGGTGTCCAACTGCGAAGCCTTCCAGGCCCGCCGCCTGCAGGCCCGCTTCAAGAACGCGCAGGGCAAGAACGAGCTCGTGCACACGCTCAACGGCTCGGGCCTGGCGGTCGGCCGCACCCTGGTCGCGGTGCTGGAGAACTACCAGAACGCCGACGGCAGCATCACGCTGCCGGTCGCGCTGCGGCCCTACCTGGGCGGCGCGGTCACGCTCTGATCGCGACCGGCTTGCCGGCCTGAACCACGCTCCCTGCTGCCGGGAGCGTTTTTTTTGGCTGCGCCCGCCATCGGCGCATTCCTGCGGGTGCAACGCTGGTGAAGCCGACTGAACGGTAGATTCGGCACCTATAACAAAAATGACATCAAATTCTGCATAGGGTTCCTTAGAATTGACAAGGTTAGTCCCCAGCAGCTGGCGTTTCATTCTCTCGGCCCAGCTGCAGCCGCCTTTAAAGGAAGACCATGCTCGCCATCAAGAAGGCCCGCAAGCTGATCGAAGCTGACCCCCAAGCCGCCAATGCCGTCACCCTGACCAATCTGGTGCTGGCCCTGCAGAACGACCACCCCTTCCAGCTTGGCAAGCTCTACGAACTCGAACCCAAGGACTTCGACCTGGCGGTCGAGATCATGCGGGAATGGACGCTCGACCGTCATTACGCGAAAAAGACGCGTTTGATCGATGTGGTCGTCAAGCTGGCCGAGGAACGCACGCAGGCCGACTGAGCCCCCCTCCAGCGGGCGGGCTGATGCCGCCCGCTTCAGCGCTTGAGCAGCAGCACCCCGGCCACGACGCAGAGGCCGGCCAGCAGGCCGGCACGCAAGCGCCCCTCCTTGAACCACAGGCTGCCGATCAGCACGGCAAAGATGACCGAGCTCTCGCGCATGGCCGCCACGACGGCGATCGGCGCCTGGGTCATGGCCCACAGCACGATGCAGTAGGCCGAGGTCGCCACTGCCGCACCCAGGAAACCGAGCGGCCAGTGCCGCCTGAAGTAATGCAGCACGGCGGGGCGGCGCCGGCGCAGCTGATGGGCCAGGATCACCAGCGGCTCGAACAGCGCCAGCGCCAGCACATAGCCGACCGGGTTGCCTGACAGCCGAGCCCCCTGGCCGTCGACCAGCGTGTAGGCCGCGATGATCGCGGCATTGAACAAGGCCGCCTGGCCCGAGGGATGGCGCAGCACCAGTCCGAGCGGCTGGCCCGAGGTCGAGGCGATGGTCAGCACCCCGACCAGGATGCAGGCGATTCCCAGCCAGGCCCCGAACGACAGGGTTTCGCCCAGCAGCGGCGTCGACAGCAGGCAGACCAGCAAGGGCGCCAGTCCGCGCATCAGCAGATAGCTGACCGCGAGCTGCCCGCCTTCGTAGGCCCGCATCAGACACAGGATGTAGGCGGTGTGCAGCAAGGCCGACAGGCCCAGGAAGGGCCAGCTTGCCGGGTCCGGTCCGCCCACGAACAGCAGTCCGACGCTGGCCAGCAGCGCGCTGCAGACATGGAGCAGCAGGGTGTAGAGCCCCTTGTCCGGCGCGCCACGGATCAAGGCGTTCCAGCTCGCGTGCATCAGCGCGGCGGCCAGCACCGCCAGCACCACGTTGGCGGGGATCTGGCTCAGCACCATGGCGGACCTGCCTCGCCGGGTCCGTTTTCAGCGGCCATCCGGCACCCCGGCCAGTTCGCCGTCTCTGAGCATGCGCGCGCGTCCGCCCCGGGCATGCTCGAACAGCGCTTGCGCGCAGCCCGCCCCGTCGCGCGCGGCCAGCAGGTCGACGATTGCGCTGTGCTCGTCGGCGAAATGCGGAATCGCCATCGGCGCCATCAGGTTGCGGCGCCGGAACAGCGTCAGCAGCTTGCTGAGCTTGCGGTAATGCGAGGTCAGCACCGGATTGCCGGCCATGGCCACCAGGCAGTCGTGAAAGCTCAGGTTGAGTTCGTGGAAGCGCTCGACCTCGTCCGGGCGCACGGCCTTCATGGCCTCGGTCAGCTCGCGCAGGGTGTGCAGCTGTTCCGGCGTCAGGCGCTCGGCCAGCAGGCGGCCCGCGGTGGCGTCGAGGCCGGCGCGCAGGTCGTAGATGTCAGCGGCTTCCGACAGCTTGATCTCGCGCACATGGGCGCCGCGGTTCTTTTCCTGGCGGATCAGGCCCGACTCCTCGAGCGCGTGGAAGGCTTCGCGCAGCGGTCCGCGCGAGACCCCGAAGCGCTGGGCCAGCGCGGCTTCATTGAGCTTGGTGCCTGGCGGTAGCTCGCCGGAAAAGATCATTTCCTCGATCGATTCGAGCACCAGGCGCGTGAGCGAAGTGCTCTGGACCAGGGCCAGCGCTTTCTCGGCGGGTTGGGCAAGCAGGGTGGACATCGGTTCGACCTCGGCAAATGAATGACTGTGACGCGATTGTAGCCAGTTGTGAAAACTGTAGATTGTCAACAATCTGACATTGTTGGGCTTTAAGCTGGGCGCAGTTGCAGTCCGGGTCAGCCGGTGAAACCGTCGTACCGGGACTGTGGCGATGAAGTTTTGATCCTCAACAGGAGTTATCTCATGAAGCTGAAACCACTCGCACAGTCCCTGGTCCTGGCCGTTCTGGCTGCCACCGCAGCCCTGCCGGCCATGGCGCAAAAAACCGTCCTCAATGTCTATACCGCGCTGGAGACCGACCAGCTCAAGGCCTACCAGGAGTCCTTCAACAAGTCCAACCCCGAGATCGAGATCAAGTGGACGCGCGACTCCACCGGCATCGTCACGGCCAAGCTGCTGGCCGAGAAGAACAAGCCGGTCGCCGACGTGATCATGGGCGTGGCCGCTTCCAGCATGGTGGTGTTCGAGCGCGAGGGCATGCTCCAGCCCTACGCCCCGGCCAACCTCAAGGCGATCAACCCGCGCTTCACCTCGGGCGGCGCCAAGCCGAACTGGGTCGGCATGGATGTCTGGGGCGCAGCGATCTGCTACAACGTCGCCGAGGCCGCCAAGCAGGGCCTGCCGCGCATCGAAAGCTGGAAGGACCTGCTCAAGCCCGAGTTCAAGGGCAAGATCGTGATGCCGAACCCGAACTCCTCGGGCACCGGCTTCCTCGACGTGACGGCCTGGCTGCAGATGTTCGGCGAGAAGGGCGGCTGGGACTACATGGACAAGCTGCACGAGAACATCGCGGTCTACACCCATTCGGGCTCCAAGCCCTGCGTGATGGCCGGTGCCGGCGAGTTCCCGGTCGGGATCGCGTTCGAATACCGCGCCAACACCGTGCGCGCCAAGGGCGCTCCGATCGATGTCGTGTTCCCGAAGGAAGGCCTGGGCTGGGACATCGAGGCGATCGGCATCGTCAAGGACACGCCGCGCCTGGAAGCTGCCAGGAAGCTGGCCGACTGGGCGTCCAGCCGCGAGGCCAACGAGCTCTATGCCAGGAACTTCGCCCTGGTCGCGATTCCGGGCATCGTCACCCGCCTCAAGCATGTGCCGACCGACTATGAGCAGCGTCTGGTCAAGAACGACTTCCAGTGGATGGGCAAGAACCGCGACGCGATCCTGACCGAGTGGCAGAAGCGCTATTCCGCCAAGTCCGAGCCGAAGAAGTAAATCGTCAGCTCCGCAGTTCCAGGCGCCAGGCCTTGAGTCGCTGGGCCGCCTGGGTGCGTCACGGTGATCGCATTCGCCCCCTTCCGAGGTATCTCATATGGCTCATCTTGAAATCAGAAGCCTGCACAAGCAGTTCGGCAGCTTCACGGCCCTGGACCACATCGAGCTCTCGGTCGAGCGCGGCGAATTCCTGGTCCTGCTCGGTCCCTCGGGCTGCGGCAAGACCACCTTGCTGCGCACGATTGCCGGCCTCGAACGGCAGGACCGCGGGCAGATCCTGCATGCCGGCCGCGACATCTCCAGGCTGTCGCCGGCCGCGCGCGACTACGGCATCGTCTTTCAGTCCTACGCCCTGTTTCCGAACCTGAACGTCGGCCAGAACGTGGCCTACGGACTCAATCAGCGGCGCGCCGGCCGCGAGGCCTTCCAGCAGCGCGTCGACGAGATGCTCCGGCTGGTCGGATTGCCCGGCAGCGAGAACAAATACCCGGCCCAGCTCTCGGGCGGCCAGCAGCAGCGCATCGCCCTGGCGCGCGCGCTGGCGACCCAGCCCGACTTGCTGCTGCTCGATGAGCCGCTGTCGGCGCTCGACGCGATCGAACGCGTGCGCCTGCGCTCCGAAATCCGGCAACTGCAGCAGAACCTGGGCGTGACCACCCTGATGGTGACCCACGACCAGGAGGAGGCCCTGGCGATGGCGGACCGCATCGTGGTCATGAAGAGCGGTCGCATCCAGCAAGTCGGTGATCCGCACGACATCTACCGCTTCCCGCGCAACGACTTCGTGGCCGACTTCATCGGTCGCAGCAACCTGATCGAAGCCGAGGCGATCGACCCGCAGCATGTCAGCCAGGGCCCGTTGCGCTTGCGCAGCGCGGCGGCACTGAGTCCGGGGCGCGCTTACCGCTTCAATGTCCGGCCCGAGGACATCCGCCTGCTCGACACCCTCGACCAGGCCGAGAACAGCTTCTTCGCCACGGTCGACAAATGCGAGTTTCTCGGCGCTTTCTCGCTCGTCACGCTGACGCCGGTCGGCCAGGGCAGCCGCCCGCTGCTGGCGCAGTTCTCCAGCAACTACCTGGCCGGTCGCCCGATCCATGCCGGCTCCACGGTGCGTGTCGGCATCCCGGCCGAACACCTTTTACCGATGCCGGAGTCAGCATGAACGCCATGTCCTCCCTGAGCTCCCGCTGGCGCCTGCCGGCTGCGGAGCGTGCGCCAGCGGGCGGCGTCCTGCTCGGCCTCGCCGCGCTGGCACTCTGTGTCTTCCTGCTGCTGCCGCTGGGCGCCCTGTTCAGCCACAGCCTGCTCGACGAGCAGGGTCAGACCAGCCTGGCCCGCTTCCGCGAATTTGCCGCCATACCCGGCATGGCCACGGCGCTCTGGAATACCTTCTGGGTGGCGCTGGTGGTCACGCTGATCACGGTGCCGCTGGCCTTCCTCTATGCCTATGCGATCCAGCGCTCCTGCCTGCCGTTCAAGGGCCTGTGGCGCCTGATCGGGCTGTCGCCCCTGCTCGGGCCGTCGCTGGTCGGTGCCATCTCCTTCATCCAGTGGTTCGGTACCCAGGGCCTGCTCAAGTCCTGGCTCGGCGAGACCAGCGTCTACGGCCCGGTCGGCATCGTCATGGCCACGGTGTTCTCGAGCTTCCCGCATGCCCTGATGATCCTGGTCGTCGCACTGGCCAGCTCGGACGGACGGCTTTACGAGGCAGCCGATGCGCTCTCGGCTACGCGCTGGCGCAAGTTCCTGACCGTGACCCTGCCCGCGGCCAAGTACGGCCTGATCAGCGCCGCGATGGTGGTGTTCTCGTACTCGGTCAGCGAGTTCGGCATCCCCAAGGTGATCGGCGGCAACTTCAAGGTGCTGGCGGTCGAGATCTATGTCCAGGTGGTCGGCCTGCAGAATTTCGGTCGCGGTGCCGTGGTGGCGCTGGTGCTGCTGCTGCCGGTGCTGTTCGCCTTCGTGGTCGACCGCCAGGTACAGCGGCGCCAGCAAGCCAGCCTGACGGCGCGCGCCGTGCCCTATCGGCCCCGGCCCGACTGGCGCCGCGACGGCCCGCTGCTGCTGTTCACCCTGCTGCTGGCCGGTGCCATGCTCGAGGTGCTGGGCATGGCGGCCTATACCTCGGTGATCACCTTCTGGCCGTACAACCTCGAGCTCACGCTGGGCCACTACCGCTACGGCCTGGTCGAAGCCGGCGTGCTGGGCGCCTATCTGAACAGCCTGCAGATCGCGCTGCTGACCGCGTTGCTCGGCACGCCCTTCATCTTCGTGACCGCCTATCTGCTCGAGAAGACCGGCGCGCGCCAGTCGGCCCTGCATGCGCTGGTCCAGGGCATGGCTTCGCTGCCGATGGGGGTGCCGGGACTGGTGCTGGGCATCGGCTACATCCTGTTCTTCAATCATCCGGACAACCCGCTCAACGGCCTGTACCAGACCTTCGCGATCCTGGTGATCGTCAACGTGGTGCATTACTACAGCTCCTGCCACCTGACCGCGCTGACCGCGCTCAAGAGCCTGGACCGCGAGTTCGAAGCGGTATCGGCCTCGCTCAAGGTGTCGCAGTTCGTCACCTTCTGGCGCGTGACCCTGCCGGTCTGCCTGCCGGCGGTGCTCGAGATCTTCCGCTATCTGTTCATCAACGCGATGACCACGGTCTCGGCGTTGGTCTTCCTGTATTCGCCTGACACGCTGCCGGCTTCGGTCGCGATCCTGAACCTCGACGAGGCGGGTGAACTGGGACCGGCCGCCGCCATGGCCAGCTTGATCATCGTGACCACGGCCGCTTTCAGCCTGCTGTACTCGGCCCTCACCCATCTGCTGCTGCAACGCCACCAGGCCTGGCGCAGCGCCAAGCATTAACTCCTGGCCCAGGCCAGACCCTCAACTCAACAGGACATCCATCATGCGCCATCAACTGGAAGCCGTCATCTTCGACTGGGCCGGCACCATCGTCGATTTCGGCTCCTTCGCTCCGACCCAGATCTTTGTCGATGCCTTCAAGGCTGCCTACGACTTCGACCTCACGCTGGCCGAGGCCCGCGGCCCGATGGGCCTGGGCAAGTGGCAGCATATCGAGGCGCTGGGCCGGGACCCGGTCGTGGGTGCGCGCTGGGCGGCCCAGTTCGGTCGTCCGATGAACGACGCCGACATCCGGCATATCTACGACACCTTCATCCCGCTGCAGGTCGAGCGCGTCGGTCTGCACGCCGACCTGATCCCCGGCGCCCTGGAGACCGTGGCCCAGCTGCGCGAACAGGGCTATCGCGTGGGTTCGACCACCGGCTACCCGCGCCAGGTCATGGCAAGGCTGATCGAGATTGCCGCGGCCAGCGGCTATGCCCCGGATTGCACCGTCTGCGCCGACGACCTGGAGGCCGGCGCCCGTCCCGGTCCCTGGATGGCGCTCGACTGCGTGCGCCAGCTCAAGCTCGGCGCGGTCTCGCATTGCGTCAAGGTTGACGACACCCTGCCGGGCATCGCCGAAGGGCTGAACGCCGGCATGTGGACGGTCGGACTCGCGCTCTCGGGGAGTCCGGCCGGCTGGACCCTGGCCGAATACCAGGCCGCCTCCGACAGTGAGCGCGCCGTGGTGCGCCAGCGCGTGGGCACCGAGTTCCGGGCCGCTGGCGCCCACTATGTGATCGACAGCGTGGCCGATCTGCTGCCGGTGCTCGAACTGATCGAGCAGCGGCTGGCCCGCGGCGAACGTCCCTGAAGCCCTGCACAACATCTGGAGCAAGCTATGAAGAGCGAAAAACATTACGACCTGGTGGTGGTCGGCGCTGGCGTGATCGGCCTGGCCACCGCCTATGCGGCGCGCCAGCGCGGGCTCAGCGTGGCGGTGCTGGAGCGCAATGCCCAGTGCGTCGGCGCCTCGGTGCGCAATTTCGGTTTCGTCACGGTGACCGGCCAGCGCCGCGGCGAGCATTGGCGCCGCGCCATGCGCACGCGCGACATCTGGCAGCAGGTGGCGCCGCAAGCCGGCATCGACGTGGTGCACCAGGGCCTTTACCTGCTGGCGCAGCGCCCCGAGGCCCTCGATCTGCTCGAGGCCTTCATGCAGACCGAGATGGGGCAGGGCTGTCGGCTGCTGAGCCGGTCCGAGGCCGCCCATGAGCTGCCGCAGTTGCAGGACGGCGTCGGCGTCCTGCACAGTCCGCACGAGCGCCGGGTCGAGTCACGCGACGCGATTCCGCTGTTGAGCCGCTGGCTGCAACAGTCGCTCGGCGTGGATTTCTACTGGAACACCCCGGTCCAGCAGATCGAACTGCCGCGCATCCACACCAGTCAAGGCCTGTTTCATGCCGAGCATTGTGTGGTCTGCCCCGGCCATGACCTCAACACCCTCTATCCGGAACTGATCGCCCAGGCCGGCATCACCCTGTGCACGCTGCAGATGATGCGGGTGCGTCCGGCCCAGCCACTGCAGCTGCCCGGTTCGGTGATGTCGGACCTGAGCCTGGTGCGCTACGAGGGCTATGCCGATCTGCCGGAAGCGGCGCCCTTGCGTGCCAGACTGCAGGCCGAACAGGCCGAGCATCTGAAATGGGGCATCCACCTGATCGCCGTCCAATCGGCCGACGGCTCGCTGGTGGTCGGCGACAGCCATGTCTACGGCCAGGCCGAAGCCCCGTTTGCCCGCGACGACATTGACGCGCTGATCCAGGATGAACTCCAGCGCGTGCTCAAGCTGCCGGGCGCCAGCGTCGAGCAGCGCTGGACCGGTACCTATGCCTCGGCCTCCGATGTGGTCTACAAGGCGCAGCCGGCACCGGGCGTGGCGGTCGGCATCGTGACCGGCGGCACCGGAGCCTCGACCTCGTTTGCCTTTGCCGAGGAGCTGGTCGCGCTCGCCCTGGGCGATTGAGGCTTCAGCGCAGGCCGACGCCGGCCTGGTCTTCGGCGCGCTGGATCAATTCGATCTTGTAGCCGTCCGGGTCGGTCACGAAGGCGATCACGGTGCTGCCGCCCTTGACCGGGCCGGCCTCGCGCGTGACCTGGCCACCGGCGGCCTTGATCGCCGCGCAGGCCGCGTAGGCATCGGGCACGCCGATCGCGATATGGCCGTAGGCCGTGCCCATGTCGTACTGATCAGTGTCCCAGTTGAAGGTCAGTTCGAGCTCGGCCTGGGCCGGATTGCCGCCTTCATAGCCCAGGAAGGCCAGCGAATAGCGGTACTCGGGGTTCTCGGAGCGGCGCAGCAGGCTCATGCCCAGCACCTGGGTGTAGAAGGCGATCGAGCGCTCGAGGTGGCCGACGCGCAGCATGGTATGCAGGATTTTCATGCTCATGATTGTGCGATATCAGCTGGCCAGCCCCGCCGCTACGCCAAAAATTCCCTGCGCGCCTGCCGGACTTCAGACCTGCCCGCCAGCGGGCCACTTGACCCGCACCGTCAGGCCGCCGCCCGGGGTGTCGAGCAGGCTCAAGCTGGCGTGATGCTGTTCGACGATCTGGCGCACGATCGCCATGCCGAGCCCGCTGCCCGTGGTGTCGGCCGGGCGCAGGCGCACGAAGCGCTGCAGCACCCGGGTCTTGTCGGCCTCGGCGATGCCGGGGCCGTCGTCGGCCACCTCGAGCACCGTGCGGCCGGCTTGCCTGCGCAGCCGGACATCGATGCGTGCGCCCCTGGGGCAGTAGCGCAGCGCGTTGTCGATCAGGTTGTCGACCAGCACGCGCAGCTGCTGCGGGTCGCCCTGGACCTCGAGCGGGCCCTCGGACTCCAGCCCGAGGTCGATGTCCTTTTGTTCGGCCTGCGCCAGGAAGGCCAGCACGCGCTCGCGCGCCAGCCGTTCGAGTGCGACCGGCTGCAGCTCGAGCGGGCGCGCGTCGGGCTCGAGCCGGGCCATCTGCAGCAATTGCGCGACCAGGTGCACCGCGCGCTCGATGCCGGCCTCCAGGTCGTCGAGCGACACCGGCTGGCCCGTGGCCTGTGCCTGCTGTGCCAGCTGGACCTGCAGCTTGATCGCGGCCAGCGGCGTGTTGAGCTCGTGCGCGACATCGGCCAGGAAGGCGCGCTGCGTTGCCAGCAGCCGGTCGACCTTGGCCAGCAGCTGGTTCAGTGTGTCGACCAGCGGCTGCACTTCGTCGGGCATCTCGTCCGGCGCCAGCGGGCTCAGCAGCGCGACATCGCGCGTGCCGATCTCGTCGCGCAAGCGGCGCAGCGGCTGCAGCGCCCCGCTGACGGCCGCGCTGATCAGGAAGCCCAGCAGCAGCAGCAGCAGCGCCAGTGGCGCCAGCAGGCTGGGTACATATTCAAGGAAGGCGTGCCAGCGGCGCTCGGCCGGGTTGGCGACCTGGATCACGCGCTCGCGGTCGTGCAGCGTGTAGGTGCGCCAGTGCGTGCCGTCCCATTCGACCTGATGCAGGCCGGGCTCCTGCAGCGGCGGGCCGGTGTCGGTCAGCGAGGAATAGATCAGCCGGCCGTTGCTGGTCCAGATCTGGCTCACGAACTGGCCATCGTCCTGGGCCTGCTCCTGGCTGGGTTCGGCCGCGACCTGTTGATCGCTCGGCGCAGTCGGCTCCGGATCGGGCTGGTCGGTCAGCCAGTCCTGGGTGTCATGGCGCACGATCGAATAGGCGATCTGTTCGAGCCCGTAGTCACGCAGCGTGTTGAAGCCGCGCCAGGCCATCTCGTAGGTCAGCGCGCTGGCCAGCAGGCTGCTCAGCAGCAGCGCGCCGATCAGCCAGACCAGCAGGCGCGAGTGGATCGAGTTCATGGCGCGGGTCGCGCTGCCGAGGCATCGACCAGCTTGTAGCCGACGCCGCGCACGTTCTTGATCCAGTCGCTGCCGAGCTTGCGGCGCAGATGGTGCAGGTGGACCTCGATCGCATTGCTCGCGACTTCCTCCTGCCAGCCGTAGAGCCGGGCCTCGAGCTGCTCGCGCGACAGCACCGTGCCGGGGCGTTCCATCAGGTGTTCGAGCAGGTCGAACTCGCGCTGCGAGAGTTCGAGCCCCTGGCCGGCGAGCCAGGCTTCGCGCCGGATCGGGTCGAGCTGCAGCGTGCCGAAGTTGAGCACCGGCTGGCTGCGGCCCTGGTTGCGCCGGATCAGCGCGTGCAGACGCGCAATCAGCTCGTTGAGGTCGAAGGGCTTGGTGATGTAGTCGTCGGCGCCGCGGTTGAGGCCGCCGATCCGGTCTTCCACCGTCTGGCGCGCTGAAACGATCAGCACCGGCAGATGCTGGCCGCGCTGACGCAGGGCCTGGAGCACTTGCAGCCCGTCGAGCTCGGGCAGGCCGAGGTCGAGCAGCAGGGCGTCGTGGCTGTCGGCCACCTGGCTCAGGACGGCAGCGCCGTCCTTGACCCAGTCAACCTGGAACCCGGCCAGTTTGAGGGCTTTTTGCATGCTGGAGCCCAGCATGTCGTCGTCTTCGGCTAATAACAGTCGCATGGCATCGTCAACAGTAGATGCCTGGATTGTCGATAAAAAGTGGAGCGCCTGGCCGGATGCGTCCACCTACAGGGCCCGAAAACCCTGCAAGATCTTCAGGCAGCGGCCTGGGTCTGGACCGGACGGACGGTGACGGCAGCGGCGGTCAGGATGGCGAACAGGGACTTTTTCATCTCGGACTCCTAGTGTCTGGGGGGGCAGTGGCTGGGTCATCCCAGTCACCATGTAGGCAATTCTGCGCGGCCAGACTTAGGGAAAACTTATGGCGAATAATTTGTGGTGAACTGTCCGAGAATCACTGCAAAGCGGGAGTCACCAGACATGAATGAATCCGAGTTCAGAACCCTGTCCGCTGCTGTACCGGCCGCCGGCGCAGCTGACGAGCATTGCCCCGTCAGGCGTCGCCTGCTGCTGGCGGCCCTGGCTGCTGCGGTGGCCGGTCCGCTGCAGGCGTTGGAAACGACGGCTACAGTGCAAGCCGTTACCGTCAGCTACGGCCGGCTCTGGCTCGACGAGTCCGGCCGGGTTCTGCCGCAGGCGCGCGCGGCATTGTCCTTGTTGGCTGATGCTGCCAGCCATGGCCTGGAGCCGCAGGATTACGACGCTGCCGGCCTGGCGCTGGTCTTTGCCCGCCCGTTCCCGTCGCCGCGCGAGGCCGACGCGGCGGACCAGGCGCTGACGCGCGCCTTCGAGCGCTACCTGTCCGAGCTGCACCGGGGCCGGGTCGATCCGGCCTCCTTGCGCCATGACTTCCAGGTGGCTCGATCCGACCCCTTCGATCCGGCCCAGGCCTTGCGCCTGGCCCTGGAGCGGCAGGACCCGGCTGCGGCGGTGGCCGCGGCCGTGCCGCAGCTGCCGCTCTACGGCCGCCTGCGGCTGGCGCTTGCGCGCTACCGCCAGCTGGCCGGCCACCCGGCCTGGGCCAGCCCGCTGCCGCCCTTGCCGCGCGCGCCCAAGAGCCGCTCGGCCAAGCTCGAGCCCGGCCAGTCCTGGGCCGGGCTGGATCTGCTGGCGCAGCGGCTGCGGGTGCTGGGGGATCTCGCCCCGGCGGCGGCGGTATCTGCTCAGGCCGCAGCGGCGCCCACCGTCCAGACGGCGGCGTTGCTGCCAGGCGCGCTGGCTCCGGCGGCGAACGAGCTGCCGCGCTACCAGGGTGATCTGGTCGAGGCGGTGCGCCGCTTCCAGCTCCGCCATGGCCTTGAGGCCGACGGCGTGATCGGCAGCACCACCTGGACCCAGCTCGGGATCGAGCCGGCCGCGCGCGTGCACCAGATCGAGCTTGCGCTCGAGCGCCTGCGCTGGACGCCTTTCCTGCAGTCGCGCCGCATGGTGGTGGTCAATCTGCCTGAATTCGTGCTGCGCGCCTACGAGGTCGCCGACGATGGCCGCGTTCAGCTCGCGCTCGAGTCCCGGGTGGTGGTCGGCCGCGCGCTCGACACCCGCACGCCGCTGTTCGACGAGGACATGCGTTTCATCGAGTTCAGCCCGTACTGGAACATCCCGCCCTCGATTGCCCGCAGCGAGACCGTGCCCAAGCTGAGGCGCGATCCGGGCTACTTCGATCGCATGGGCTTCGAGTTCGTCGGCGCTGATGGCAGCGTCCAGCGCGGCCTGTCGTCGGCCCATCTCGATGCCGTGCTGGCCGGCAGGATGCGGATTCGCCAGCGCCCCGGCGAGCACAACGCGCTGGGCGACATCAAGTTCGTCTTCCCGAATGCGGACAACATCTATCTGCACCACACGCCCGCGGTCGATCTGTTCGGGCGCGCGCGGCGCGACTACAGCCATGGCTGCATCCGGGTCGAGAAACCGGTCGAGCTGGCTGAATTCGTGCTGCAGGGCATGCCGGGCTGGGACCGGGCCCGGATCGAGGCGGCAATGGCGCAGGGCAAGTCGAACACGCTCAAGCTGGCCGAACCGGTGCCGGTGCTGCTGAGCTACGGAACTACTCTGGTCAAGGGCGATCAAATCTTCTTTTTCAACGACATTTACGGCCATGACCGCGTGCTGACGCAAGCCTTGCAGCAGCGGTCGCGTAGCCGTGCCAAATGAGCCGCCCTACATGACCCCACCACAGACTCCCGCCCGCCGCCGTTTCCTGTTCCAGGGCGCCAGCCTGCTCACCGCCACAACATTGCCTGCCTGGGCGCATGCCAGTACCGCTGGCGGTCGCCAGCTCGACCTGCGCCACACCCATACGCAGGAGCGGCTGGACCTGGTCTATGCGGTCGGCGGCGACTACCTCGATCCCTCGCTGAGCCGGCTCAACCGTTTCCTGCGCGACCATTACACCGGCGAGGTCGGTTCGATGGACCCCTTGCTGTTTGATCAGCTGCACCAGGTGCGCACGCTGCTCGGCGCGCGCATGCCCTACGAGGTGATTTCAGGCTACCGCTGTCCCGAGACCAATGGTCGGCTGCGCCAGAAGGGCAGCGGTGGCGTGGCCAAGAAGAGCCTGCACATGGAAGGGCGCGCGATCGACGTCCGCCTGCCCGGCGTGCCGCTGGCCGAGTTGCGCGATGCCGCGCTGTCGCTGCAGGCCGGCGGCGTCGGCTTCTACCCGGAGTCGCAGTTCGTCCACATCGACACCGGGCGCGTGCGTCGCTGGTGAATCCATGCTGGGGCGCCGTGGGCGCGTCGTAGCCCGCGGGCTGCACCCCCTTATGCCCCTATGCCGCCCGCCAATGAAAAAAACGGCGTGGACCCCAAAAGGTCCACGCCGTTTCACTTATCGCTTGGCGCTAAGGCTTACTTGATACGGCCGTAGCTGGTGCGCAGCGGGTCGATGCCACCGCCACCACCACCCTGGCGGCCCGGGCCGCCATTGCCCGGACGACCGGCGCCACCACCCGGACGACCACCGCGGCCACGGCCGCGCTCGCCGAGCGCATCGATGCCGGTGCGCAGCGGATCGGGCTGACGCGCGGCGCCGCCCATGCCGCCTTGAGCGCCCTGGCCCTGGCCCGGACCGCCACGACGGCCTTCGGCGCCGCCACGGAATTCGCCGCGCGCGTCAGCGCTGCGGCCTTCGCCGCGCGGTGCACCCGGACGGGCACCTTCCTGGCGCGGACGGTTGCGGCCCTGACCCTGGCCCTGGCCCTGGCCTTGGCCCTGACCGAATCCGCCGGCGGCGCCCTGGCCACCCGGACCACGACGGCGCTGACCGTCCTGGCGCGGCGGCTGGCTGTCGCTGCCGACATCGCCATCGGCGCGTGCGGCGCGCGGCTTGCTGGCGCGCGGTGCCTTTTCCGGGCTCTTCTTGTCGCGGATGCGTTCCATCATCTCCGAGCGCGCGGCCTTGGCGGCCGCGGCCATGACCTCGCGGCTCGGCGGCTTGCCGGCACCACCCCAGATGGTCTGGCGACCCATGGCGATCGGCTCGGCCTGCTCGCCCGGCTCCGGCATGAACTCGTCGAAGATCTCGACCGGGATCTGCTGCTTGGTGAACTTCTCGATCGCCATCATGAAGCCTTCTTCGTCCAGGCTCACCAGGCTGACCGCTTCGCCCATGGCGCCCGCGCGACCGGTACGGCCGATGCGGTGCACATAGTCTTCGCAGACGTTGGGGATCTCGTAGTTCACGACATGCGGCAGCTCGTCGATGTCGATGCCGCGTGCGGCGATGTCGGTCGCCACCAGGGCGCGCAGCTCGCCGGTCTTGAAGCCGGCCAGCGCCTGGGTGCGCGCGGTCTGGCTCTTGTTGCCGTGCAGCGCCATGGCGCTGATGTTGTTCTTGTTCAGGAAGTCGGCGACATTGTTGGCGCCGAACTTGGTGCGCGTGAACACCAGCACCTGGCTCCAGTTGTGCTGGTTGATGATGTGCGCCAGCAGCGCCTTCTTCTTGCCGCGGCCGACCGGGTGGATGGTCTGCTTGATGCGCTGCACCGTGGTGTTGGGCGGCGTGACCTGGATGCTCTTGGGGCTGTTGAGCAGGCCGTTGGCCAGTTCGCGGATCTCGTCGCTGAAAGTGGCCGAGAACAGCAGGCTCTGCTTGTTCTTGGGCACCAGCCTCAGCACCTTCTTGACGTCATGGATGAAGCCCATGTCGAGCATGCGGTCGGCTTCGTCGAGCACCAGGATCTCGACCTGGGACAGGTCGATATGGCCCTGGTCGATCAGGTCGAGCAGGCGGCCCGGAGTCGCGACCAGGATGTCCACGCCTTTTTGCAGCGCGTTGATCTGCGGGTTCATGCCGACGCCGCCGAAGATCACGGCCGACTTGAGCTTGAGGTGCTTGCCGTAGCTCTTGACCGATTCCTCGACCTGGGCCGCGAGTTCGCGCGTCGGTGCCAGCACCAGGGCGCGCACCGGACGGGCCTTGCCCTTGACGGCTTCCGGCGCGTTTTCCTGCAGGCGGTGCAGCATCGGCAGCGTGAAGGCCGCGGTCTTGCCGGTGCCGGTCTGGGCGCCAGCGAGCAGGTCGTGGCCTGCGAGCACGGCAGGGATGGCCTCGGCCTGGATCGGGGTCGGGTGTTCGTAGCCCTGCTCGCGCACGGCTTCGAGGATGGCCGGGGCCAGCTTCAGTTCTTCAAATGTCATGTTGTTGGGGGCGCAAGTCCGTTGCGCTTGGGACATCGGCCATTCCAGCGCCCGGTTTGATGCGGGCGACCGGCCAGTCTAGCGGGCTGATGCGAATCGAAGGCGGGCTCCGTAGCCGACCGGACAGGTCGGGCGGTAAGCCCCAGCAGGGCGCTGGCGTGGCACTGACTGCAGGTGCACACGCTGACATTGTCGCATAAAGGGATAATGTGGTGTTGCACGCAAGTGGCTTTGCGTTTTTGCCGATTTATCACCTACTACCTTCTCCATGGCCCAATACGTTTTTTCCATGAACCGTGTCAGCAAGACCGTGCCGCCCAAGCGGCAGATCTTGAAGAACGTTTCCATCAGCTTCTTCCCCGGCGCCAAGATCGGCGTGCTGGGCCTGAACGGCTCCGGCAAGTCGACCCTGCTCAAGATCATGGCCGGCATCGACAAGGACATCGAGGGCGAAGCCATCGCGATGCCGGGCATCAAGATCGGCTACCTGCCGCAGGAGCCGCAGATCGACCCCGAGCAGACCGTGCGCCAGGCGGTGGAAGAGGGCATCGGCGGTTCGCTGAAAGCCAAGGCCCGTCTGGAGGAGGTCTACGCCGCCTACGCCGAGGAAGACGCTGACTTCGACGCGCTGGCCGCCGAGCAGGCCGAGCTCGAAGCCATCATCGCCGCTGCCGGCTCCGAGAACACCGACCTGCAGCTCGAGCTGGCCGCCGACGCCCTGAACCTGCCGCCCTGGGACGCGCTGATCAAGAACCTGTCGGGTGGCGAGAAGCGCCGCGTCGCGCTGTGCCGCCTGCTGCTGTCCAAGCCCGACATGCTGCTGCTCGACGAACCGACCAACCACTTGGACGCCGAATCGGTCGAGTGGCTCGAGCAGTTCCTGAGCCGCTTCCCCGGCACCGTGGTCGCGATCACCCACGACCGCTACTTCCTCGACAACGCCGCCGAGTGGATTCTCGAACTCGACCGTGGCCAGGGCATCCCGTACAAGGGCAACTACTCCGACTGGCTGGACCAGAAGGAAAGCCGCCTGGAGACCGAGCAGCGCACCGAGGACGCCCGCACCAAGGCGATGAAGGAAGAACTCAAGTGGGTGCGCAGCAACGCCAAGGGTCGCCAGGCCAAGAGCAAGGCGCGTCTGGCCCGCTTCGAGGAACTGTCGGACGTCGACTACCAGAAGCGCAACGAGACCAACGAGATCTTCATCCCGGTCGCCGAGCGCCTGGGCAACCAGGTCATCGAGTTCAACAACGTCAGCAAGTCCTTCGGCGAGCGTCTGCTGATCGACAACCTGAGCTTCTCGGTGCCGCCGGGCGCCATCGTCGGCATCATCGGCCCCAACGGCGCCGGCAAGTCGACCTTGTTCCGCATGATCCAGGGCGTCGAGACGCCGGATGCCGGCCAGGTCGTGATCGGTCAGACCGCCAAGCTGGCCTTCGTCGACCAGAGCCGCGAGAGTCTGGACGCCAGCAAGACGGTCTGGGAAGATGTCTCGGGCGGCCTCGACAACATCGTGGTCGGCAAGTTCGTGATGCCGAGCCGTGCCTACATCGGTCGCTTCAACTTCAAGGGCAATGACCAGCAAAAGCTGGTCGGCAACCTGTCGGGTGGTGAGCGCGGCCGTCTGCACCTGGCCAAGACCCTGGCCCAGGGTGGCAACGTGCTGATGCTCGACGAACCGTCGAACGACCTCGACGTCGAAACCCTGCGCGCGCTCGAAGAGGCGCTGCTCGAGTTCGCCGGCTCGGCCATGGTGATCTCGCACGATCGCTGGTTCCTCGACCGCATCTGTACCCATATCCTGGCTTGCGAGGGCGACTCGCAGTGGAAGTTCTTCGACGGCAACTTCACCGAATATGAAGCCGACAAGAAGAAGCGTCTGGGCGAAGAGGGTGCGCGTCCGAAGCGCGTGCGCTTCAAGGCCCTGAAGTAATCTGCCACCGATCCCGGTTCCATGAATGGATGCCGCCGCGCCAGGGCCCGATCAGGCCCGGGTGCGGCGGCATCGTCACGAAAGCTATTCCATGTCCACCATTCCCCAGGCCCCGAGCGACGAGCAGGTGCAAGCCGACATGCGGCGCTGGATCGAGCAGGCCGTCATCGGCCTGAACCTCTGTCCGTTCGCCAAGTCGGTCTATGTCAAGGACCAGGTCCGCATCGTGGTCAGCCACGCGCGCAACATCGACGCCTTGCTCGATGACCTCGACCGCGAGCTCGAGCTGCTCAAGACCACGCCGGCCGAGCAGGTCGACACCACGCTGCTGGTGCACCCGACGCTGTTCCCCGACTTCTTCGTCTTCAACGATTTCCTCAACGTGGTCGACGAGGTGCTCGAAGAGCATGAGCTCGAGGGCATCATCCAGGTCGCGCCGTTCCACCCGGCGTTCCAGTTCGAGGACACCGAGCTCGATGACGCCGACAACCTGACCAACCGCGCCCCCTACGCCACGCTGCACCTGTTGCGCGAGGACAGTATCGACCGCGCCGTCGAGTCGGGCGACAGTGCCGAGGACATCGTCGAGCGCAACCTCAAGACCGTGCGCGCGCTCGGGCTCGAGGGCTGGAAGCGCCTGCTCTCGGGGCAATGATCCGGGGCTCACGCGCTGCCAGCGGCCTGGCTTTGCACAGTCCTGGTGAAAAAATGCGCTTCAATTAGTCATTTGGGGACGTATTTTCTTGTAGCTGCAGGAATATTTAATAAAATAGCTAAATAAGCTTCCTGTAGTGCTCACCTAGCTGAGTCTTGTCCTGTCGATTTGCGAGCTCCACCATGTCCAACACCGAGATGTCCTCGTCCAACTACTACACCACGCTGGAGGTGGCCAAGATCCTGGGCATGGCGGTGCGATCCGTTCAGCTGATGGTTGATCGCGGCGACCTGCAAGCCTGGAAGACCCCGGGCGGCCACCGTCGCATCACGCGCGAGTCGCTCGAACGCTGGATCCAGGGCAGCCGCGCCGGTGTCACTGGCGTGGCCAGCTTCACTGGACACACCGGCGAGATCCGTGGCCCGGGCCGTCGCCGCGCCATCGTGCATGTGCCGCGCGTGCTGCTGATCGAGGACTCCTCGCATTTCCAGAATCTGGTCACGATGCTGGTCAAGCAGAAGTTTCCGGCGGTTGATCTGCATGTGGCCAACGATGGCATTTCCGGTCTGGTTTCCTTCGGCCACCTGCAGCCGGACCTGATCATCGTCGACATCCTGCTGCCGGGCATCGATGGCGCGACCATGATCACGGGTCTGCGCCGCCACGCGCTGTTTGGCAACTGCAAGCTGATCGTGCTGACCTCGCTCGACGAGGACCAGCGCGCGCCCTATGCCTTCGCGCTGCAGGGGGCCGACGTGGTGCACAAGCCCAAGCTGGTCAGCGAGCTGCCGGCGCTGATCGACAAGGCGCTGGGCCATCTGTTTGCGCCTGCGGTGTCTGCCGATGAGGGCGCTGATGAAGCGCTCGCGGCTGATGTAGAAGCCGCCGAAGCCGAATGAGCCAGCCCATGGCAGCGATCGATCAGCTCCCCGCGCACGAGCAGGAGGCCATTGCCGTCTACTTCGATGGCGATGCCGAGTTCTACCGCGTCTTTCTCGCCTCCGCGGTGCAGCAGTTCCCTGCCGACTTGCGCGAAGGCGATGCGGCGGTACAGGCTGGCGATGTCCAGGCCTTGCGTCGCGCCGCGCACACGCTCAAGGGCGTGCTGTTGACGCTGGGCCATGCCGATCTGTCGGCCTTCGCCAAGACGGTGGAGCTGGCCGCCCAGCAAGCCCCCTGGGATGAAGCGGTCGCCGGCTGGCGCGAGCTCAGCGCCCGTCTGATCGCGGCTTTCAGCCTGGTCTGAACTCCCAACGGCCACGGCCTGGCCGGCCCTTGTTGGCTGGCTGCCTTAGCAGGCTTAGCCAGCTGCCTTGAGCAGCCAGCCCGGCAGCTGCATGCCTTGCGAGGCCCAGAGCAGGCCCCAGGTCAGCATCAGGTAGCGCAGGAACTTGCCGATCGCCATGTAGCAGGCGCAGGCCAGCGGCGGGAACTTGAGCCAGCCCGCGACCAGGCACAGCGGGTCGCCGACGACTGGCAGCCAGGCCAGCAGGCAGGCCTTGGGGCCGAAGCGTTCGAGCCAGTCCACCGCCCTCAGGTGGGTCGGATGGCCGCGTTCGCGGTCGATCAGCGCATGCGCCCCCCAGCCCATGGCCCAGCTGACCATGCCGCCCAGGGTGTTGCCGAGCGTGGCGACGCCGATCGCGGGCCAGAACAGTTCGGGGTTGAGCTTGACCAAGCCGAACACCACCGGTTCCGAGCCCAGCGGCAGCAGCGTGGCCGAGACAAAAGCCACCACGAAGGCCGTGCCGAGCCCATACTCGGGCAGGCTCAGCGTCTGCAGCAGCGTCGTGATCCAGGCTTCCATCGGCACAGTATAGGGGGCGGTCGTGACGGCAATCGATCGCTCCGGTTTGCCCCCGGCGCCCGCTAGCGGCTACAATAGATGCCTTCTTTTTAAGCATCCGCTGTCCGGCGCTCACTCGCGTCGTCCGGCGGGTTTTTATTTTCATCTCCCGAAGTCCCTGTCCGCATGCGCATCGGTCCCTATGAGCTTTCGAACCAGCTGTTCGTTGCCCCCATGGCGGGGGTGACGGACCGGCCGTTCCGCCGTCTGTGCAAGCAGCTCGGCGCCGGCTATGCGGTCAGCGAGATGGTGACCTCGCGTCCCGACCTGCGCGACAGCCTGAAGACCTCGCGCCGTGCCGACCATCGTGGCGAGCCGGGTCCGATCGCGGTCCAGATCGCCGGCACCGATGCCGAGATGATGGCCGACGCGGCGCGCTACAACCTCGAGCGCGGCGCCCAGATCATCGACATCAACATGGGTTGCCCGGCCAAGAAGGTCTGCAACAAATGGGCCGGCTCGGCGCTGATGCAGGACGAGGCGCTGGCACTGCAGATCGTCGAGGCCGTGGTCGCCGCCTGCGAGCCGCATGGCGTGCCGGTCACGCTCAAGATGCGCACCGGCTGGTGCCAGTCGGTCAGGAACGCGCCGGCGCTGGCGCTGGCGGCCGAGCGCGCCGGCGTGCAGATGCTGACCGTGCATGGCCGCACCCGCGAGCAGGGCTACAAGGGCGTTGCCGAGCACGACACGGTGGCCGCGATCAAGGCCAGCGTGCGCATCCCGGTGGTGGCCAATGGCGACATCGACAGCCCGGAAAAGGCGCGCGAGGTGCTGAGCCGCACCGGCTGCGACGCGGTCATGATCGGCCGCGCCGCCCAGGGCCGGCCCTGGCTGTTTCGCGAGATCGGACATTTCCTGGCCACCGGCACCCAGCTGGCGCCGCCGACCGCGTCCGAGCTGCGCGCGCTGATGCTTGAGCATCTGCAGGAGCATTACGAGCTCTACGGCGAATACACCGGCGTGCGCAGCGCGCGCAAGCACCTGGGCTGGTATGCGCGCGCGCTGCCGGTCGACCCGCTGGCCGTGGAGCGGTTTCGCACCCGTATCAACGCGATCGAGGATTGCGCGGCGCAGCTCGACTGCGTGCGCGAGTTCTTCGACGCCACCCCCTTTGAACCCTGGAAACTGGCTGCATGAGCACCGAAAAGCAATCCCTGCAAGACTGCGTGCGCGAGAACGTTGAAACCTATTTCGCCGACCTTGACGGCACCGAGCCGGCCAACCTGCACGACATGCTGATGCGTGCGGTCGAAAAGCCGATGCTCGAAGTCGTGATGGCGCGCGCCCAGTTCAACCAGTCGCGTGCCGCGGTCTGGCTGGGCCTGAACCGCAACACCCTGCGCAAGAAGCTGCTCGAGCACGGCCTGATCGCCTGAGCCCGCAGCCGTCCGCGCCCCACCGTTTATTCACTCTGGAAAAGCCATGAAAGCTCTCCTTTCCGTCTCCGACAAAACCGGCGTGCTCGAACTCGCGCGCGAACTCAACGCCCTGGGCGTGCAGCTGATCTCGACCGGCGGCACGGCCAAGCTGCTGGCCGACAACGGCCTGCCCGTGACCGAGGTCGCCGAGGTGACCGGCTTCCCCGAGATGCTCGACGGCCGCGTCAAGACCCTGCACCCGATGGTGCATGGCGGCCTGCTGGCACGCCGCGACTTCCCCGAGCACATGGCGGCGCTGAAAGCGCACAACATCGGCACCATCGACATCCTGGTGGTCAACCTCTATCCGTTCGAAGCCACCGTCGCCAAGCCTGGCTGCACGCTGGCCGACGCGATCGAGAACATCGACATCGGTGGCCCGGCCATGGTGCGCTCTGCCGCCAAGAACTGGAAGGATGTCGCGGTCCTGACCGACGCCGGCCAGTACGCCGAAGTCGTGGCCGAGCTCAAGGCCGGCGCCATCAGCACCCAGACCCGCTTCAAGCTGTCGGTCGCTGCCTTCAACCGCATCAGCAACTACGACGCCGCGATCAGCAACTACCTGTCCTCGGTCGACCTGAGCGCCGGCGTGCCGGGCGACGAGGCCGAGCCGCCGCGCCTGGCCTTCCCGGGCCAGAGCAATGCCAACTACGTCAAGCTGCAGGACCTGCGCTATGGCGAGAACCCGCACCAGAGCGCGGCCTACTACCGCGACATGAACCCGGCCGCCGGCTCGCTGGTCACCGGCGTGCAGCTGCAGGGCAAGGAACTGTCGTACAACAACATCGCCGACGCCGATGCGGCCTGGGAATGCGTCAAGAGCTTCGACGTGCCGGCCTGCGTGATCGTCAAGCATGCCAACCCCTGCGGCGTGGCCGTCGGCAAGGACGCCCATGAGGCCTACAGCAAGGCCTTCCAGACCGACCCGACCAGCGCCTTTGGCGGCATCATCGCCTTCAACCGTCCGCTCGACGGCGTGGCGGCCCAGGAAGTGGTCAAGCAGTTCGTCGAAGTGCTGATCGCGACCGACTTCACGCCCGAGGCGCTGGCGGTCTTCAAGCCCAAGACCAATGTGCGCCTGATGAAGATCACGCTGCCCGCCGGCGGCGTCAGCGACTTCGAGCAGGGCCGCAATGCGGTCGACATCAAGCGCATCGGCTCGGGCCTGCTGCTGCAGAGCGCCGACAACCACGACCTGACGCTGGCCGACCTCAAGGTCGTGACCACCCTGCAGCCGACCGCACAACAGATGGAAGACCTGCTGTTCGCCTGGAAGGTGGCCAAGTACGTCAAGTCGAACGCGATCGTGTTCTGCAAGGACGGCATGACCATGGGCGTCGGCGCCGGCCAGATGAGCCGCCTGGATTCGGCTCGCATCGCCAGCATCAAGGCCGAGCACGCCAAGCTGACGCTGCAGGGCACGGCGGTCGCCAGCGACGCTTTCTTCCCGTTCCGCGATGGCCTGGACGTGGTGGTGGACGCCGGCGCGACCTGCGTGATCCAGCCGGGCGGCTCGATGCGCGACCAGGAAGTGATCGACGCGGCCAACGAGCGCGGCGTGGCAATGGTGTTCACGGGCGTGCGCCACTTCCGTCACTGATCTGCGCCTGAGCGGCTCCGCCAAGCGGTTGCCAGCTTCGCGATCGGGCTGAGTTGAGCCCTGTTCAAACCCCTCCTGCTTCGGCAGTGAGGGGTTTTTTCTTGTGGGGGCCAGCACAGGCCAGGCGGTCCACGGCGCCACACCGTCACGCTGGATGCGACAGCACCCATTCCCGCTTCATGCACCGCCATCGCGCTGCACGGCGCGCTTGCACTCACCTTTTTGGCGCAGGACAGCCGCGTTTCCTGTGCTTTGCCCGTCCTGGCGGCCCGCTCCTGCTGGCATGTCTTATGCTTCATATGGGGAATCAAAGTTTCACTGTGTTTAACCATGTCATCAATAGGAGTACTTGCATGAAGAAGCGTGTTGCCATCATTGGCGCGGGCCCCAGCGGCCTGGCGCAGCTGCGGGCGTTCCAGTCCGCCCAAGCCCAGGGAGCCGAGATTCCGGAGCTGGTCTGTTTTGAAAAGCAGTCGGACTGGGGGGGCATGTGGAACTACACCTGGCGCACCGGCCTGGACGAGCACGGCGAGCCGGTGCATGGCAGCATGTACCGTTACCTCTGGTCGAACGGTCCGAAGGAATGCCTGGAGTTCGCCGACTACACCTTCGACGAGCATTTCGGCCGGCCGATGGCTTCCTACCCGCCGCGTGAAGTGCTGTGGGACTACATCAAGGGCCGGGTCGAGAAGGCTGGCGTGCGCAAGCACATCCGCTTCAACACCGCGGCACGGGATGTGAGCTTTGACGAGACCAGCCGCAAGTTCACCGTCACCGTGCACAGCTACGATCAGGACCAGACCTACTCGGAACAGTTCGACTGGGTGGTGGTGGCCAGCGGGCATTTCTCGACACCGAACGTGCCTTATTTCCCTGGCTTCGAGTCCTTTGGCGGCCGTGTGCTGCACGCGCATGACTTCCGTGACGCGCTGGAATTCAAGGACAAGGACGTGCTGGTGGTCGGCGCCAGCTACTCGGCCGAGGACGTCGGTTCGCAATGCTGGAAGTACGGCGCGCGCTCGATCACCAGCTGCTACCGCAGCAGCCCGATGGGCTACAAGTGGCCAGCCAACTGGGAAGAGAAGCCGCAACTGCTGCAGGTCGAGGGCAACACCGCGCATTTCGCCGATGGCAGCAGCAAGCATATCGACGCCATCATCCTGTGCACCGGTTACAAGCACCACTTCCCCTTCCTGCCGGAAGCGCTGCGCCTGAAGACCAGCAACCGGCTGTGGCCGCTGAACCTGTACAAGGGCGTGTTCTGGGAAGACAACCCGCAGTTGGTCTACCTGGGCATGCAGGACCAGTGGTACAGCTTCAACATGTTCGACGCCCAGGCCTGGTACGCGCGCGACGTCATCCTTGGCCGCATCCCGCTGCCCGCGCGAGAAGCCATGCACGCGGAGAACCTGGCGTGGCGCGAGGAGGAACTGGCGCTCGAGGATGCGCAGCAGATGTTCGAATTCCAGGGCAAGTACATCGGCCAGCTGATCGACGCCACCGACTACCCGAGCTTCGACATTGCCGCGGTCAACAAGACCTTCCTGGAATGGAAGAAGGACAAGTACGAGGACATCATGGGCTACCGCAACAAGTGCTATCCCTCGCTGATGACCGGTACCATGGCGACGCCGCACCACACGCCGTGGCAGGATGCACTGGACGATTCGCTGGAAAACTACCTCGCGCAACCCTGATCAGGTCGCGCTGATGCCAAAAGGCCCGGGGCGCCAACTGCGCCCCGGGCCTTTTTGGGTCAACGACCTGTGATGACTGATCCGTACCGGCCGCTTGCGGCCGGGGGGAGGCTTCAGGCGCGCACGCGGCTCTTGTCGGGATCGTAGAAGATCGGCGCCGACACGCAGGCGGGCAGGCGCTTCTGGTGTCCGTCGAGCTTGCCGACCTCGACCCGGGTGCCTGCTGTGGCGTTGGACACGCTGATGCGGCACAGCGCGATGTTCTGCCCCGTCAGCGGCGAGCGCGTGGCGCTGGTGACCACGCCGACCTGGGCATGGCCGACATAGACGCCGTCACCGTGAGCGGCCATTTCGTTGCCATCGAGCTGCAGTCCCACCAGCTTGTGCTGCGGGTGCGCGCTGCGCTCGATCAGCGCATCGCGGCCGATGAAGTCGTCGGCCTTGCTCTTGAGCGGGACACAGAAACCGATGCCGGCTTCGAAGGGGTCGGTCTGGTCGGAGAACTCGTGGCCGGCGAACACCAGACCGGCCTCGATGCGCAGGGTATCGAGGGCGTCCAGGCCCAGCGGCGTGAGGCCGAGCGGCTGGCCCAGCTCCCACACACGTGCCCAGACGCGCGGCGCGTCGTCGGGGTGGCACCAGACCTCGTAGCCGAGCTCGCCGGTGTAGCCCGTGCGTGAGACCATGATCGGGCAGCCGTTGTGGTCGTCGAGCCGGCCGACCAGAAAGCGGAACCAGCCCAGCTTGTCCAGCACCGGCTGCGTGCCGGGCGACCAGACCATCTGACGCAGCAGCTCGCGCGCATGCGGGCCCTGCACGGCGATGTTGTGGATGTGGTCGCTGGCCGACTTGACCCAGACCTTCATGCCCAGCTTGTCGGCCTGCTCGCGCAGCCAGATGCCGCTGTAGTCCTCGCCGCAGATCCAGCGGAAGTTGTCCGGGCCCAGCCGCAGCAGGGTGCCGTCGTCGAGCATGCCGCCGTGCGGATAGCACATGGCCGAATACACCACCTGGCCTACCGCCAGCTTCTTGATGTCGCGTGTCAGGCAGTATTGCAGCAGGGCTTCGGCGTCGGGTCCGATGATCTCGAACTTGCGCAGCGCCGACAGGTCCATCACCACGACCTGCTCGCGGCAGGCGTGGTATTCGGCCACCGTACCGAAGCCGTCGTAGCGCATCGGCGTCCACCAGCCGCGGTAGTCGCTGAACTGTCGCGTCAGTGTCGAGGTGGCGCTGTGGAAGCCGCTTTCGCGGGTCATCACCGCTTCGGCATCGGGGGTGGGTCGGTGGGCAATGGACATGCTGAAGCGCTCCTGGGCGGCGTAGAGGCGGACATGGATCTCGGTCGGCATCCAGCCGTTGGCGGGGTCGATGTCGTCCGGACAAGAGGTATTGGCACAGACCAGATCGTCGAGCGCGCGCAGCAGCACATGGTCGCCCGGCCTGGACCAGGGTTCGTCCATGGTCAGCTGGTCATGGGCATCAACGCCGGTGTTGTAGAAGAAGTTGATCGCAGGCCAACCCGGCCGCGCACGCACGCCGTAGGGCGCGAGTTCGCGCGAGAGGTTGTCGCTGCAATTGGCGTGGCCGAAGTAGCCCATGCCTTCGTAGTAGCGCGCCGCGCAGGCCAGGCCGAAGGTGTCGTGCCGGCCGACGGTGTCCTGCACCAGCTCGAGCATCGGCTGCATGTCGCGATCGAAGAAGCGCGAGTGCAGGCCGGGCCCCGGGTAGGCGCGCCCGCCGAGCGTGCGCGTGACCGTGGGATCGAGCTCCTGTTCGATGCCGCGCTCCAGCGCCTGGCGGTTGAAGGCCACGAAGTCGGAGCACTGGCGCCCGGCGACATCGATGATCTGGATGTACTGGCCCTTGGCGACGGTGTAGCTGCGCGCCGTGCCCGGCGCGATGGTGAACTCGTCGACCACCTCGCCCAGCGGCTCGGGCAGGGGCGGGGCGCTGAGGAGGTGGTTGCCTTGGTGATGCACCTGCAGCGCCAGCGGTGTCGGGGCGTTCTGCTCGTGCACGTTGCTGTCGCCGCCCGGTGCCGCCACCAGCACCAGCAGCTCGGCGCTTGCGGTGCAGCGCTGGCGCTGACCCGCCAGACCGCCCGCGGGCCAGAGCAGACAGGGAGCCGGCAGCTGGTCCAGGTCAATACCGCGCCGTTGCAGCCCGAGCTGCACCGGGCGCAGCAGGGGATGCTGACGCTGCAGCAGACCGGCCGTGCCAACGGCGCCGGGCGAAGCCTGCAGACCGAGCGCCGCCAGGGCCTCGCGACCCTGGGCGTCCCAAGCCATCAGCTCGCAGGCCTGCAGGCCTTCGGGGTCGATCACCTCCAGCGTGTCGCCTGCGGCCAGCACCACCACGGTCAGGCCGCCACCGCTGACGCGGTAGCGTTCCAGTGTCGGCGTGCGCAGGGACAGCGCGGGCTCGCGCACGCGGGTTGCCACCGGAGGCCGGGCCGTGGTGGGCCGTGCGTCATCAGGCGCGGTCATCAGAGCGCCTCGTTGCCGTCTTCACCGGTGCGGATGCGCACGACCTGATCCAGGGCGGAAACAAAGATCTTGCCGTCGCCGATCTTGCCGGTGCGCGCTGACTGCTCGATGGCCTCGATCACCAGCGGCACATGCTCGTCGGCCACCGCGGCCTCGATCTTGATCTTGGGCAGGAAGTCCACGATGTATTCCGCGCCGCGGTACAGCTCGGTGTGGCCCTTCTGGCGCCCGAAGCCCTTGACCTCAGTGACCGTGATGCCTTGCGTGCCCAGGTTCGACAGGGCCTGGCGCACTTCGTCGAGCTTGAAGGGTTTGATGATGGCAGTGACAAGTTTCATGTTGAACCTCGAAGGAAGGAAAGCAGGTTGAGAACGAGGGTATGGCTCAAAGCTTGTAGCCCGGCTCGCCGTGCGAAGTCAGGTCCAGGCCCTCGACTTCATCGTCCTCTGCCACCCGCAGGCCACCGCAGACCATCGACGTCAGCTTGAACGCCACGAAGCTGCTGACGGCCGAATACAGGATGCTGAAGCCGATCACAGTGAGCTGTGCCGACATCTGCGAAGACAGGTCACGTCCCTCGGCGAAGCCCAGGCCACCGAGTGCGGGCAAGGCAAAGATCGGAGTCAGGATGCCGCCAGCAATGCCGCCGACACCGTGCACGCCAAACACGTCGAAGGAGTCGTCCAGCCCGATCATGGGCTTGAGTTTTTCCACCGCCCAGATGCAGATCGGCGAGACGATCAGGCCCAGCACGATCGCGCCCATCGGGCCGACAAAGCCGCAGGCCGGCGTGATGGCAACCAGGCCGGCGATCGCACCCGAAACCGCACCCAGCATGCTGGGCTTGCCGCGGTGCAGCCACTCGATCAGCATCCAGGACACCGTGCCGGCCGCAGCAGCCAGCATGGTGTTGACGACCACCAGCATCGCAAAGCCGTTGGCCGCCAAGGCGCAGCCACCGCAGAATGCCAGCCAACCGACCCAGAGCATCGAGCCACCGGTCATCGTCATGGTCATGTTGTGCGGAGACATGGCCGAGGTGCCCACGCCCTTGCGAGCGCCCACCAGCCAGGCACCCACCAGTGCGGCGATGCCCACGTTCACGTGCACCACGTTGCCGCCAGCGAAGTCCTGCGCGCCGAGCGCGAACACCCAGCCCCCGCCCCAGCCCATGTGCGCCATCGGCACGTAGTTGATCGTGAACCAGATCGTCATGAAGACCAGCACGGCGGCGAACTTGATGCGCTCGGCGAAGGCACCCACGATGATGGTCGGCGTGATGGCGGCGAACAGCAGCATGAAGAAGAAGTACAGCAGCTCGGGTATGGTGCCCTGCAGCGAGTCCTGGGTCACCCCGCGCAGAAAGAGCTTGTCCAGACCACCGATCACCGACTGCATCGAGCCGCCATCGGTGAAGGTCAGGGAATAGCCGTAGAGTGCCCACAGCACCGAGACCAGGGAGGAGACCGTGAAGACCTGCATCAGAATGGACAGGACGTTCTTGGTGCGTGCCAGTCCACCGTAGAAGAGCGCCAGGCCGGGAATCGTCATGAGCCAGACCGCGATGCAGCAGGCAAAGATGAAAGCCGTGTCGCCCGTATTGAGCGTGGGCGCAGCGGCCTGGGCCCAGAGGGATGAGGTCGAGAGGGTGAGGCAGGCCGGGATGATCCAGCGCAGGGAGTGGAACGTTTTCAAGGGGAGCTCCATAAGGCGGTTGTGGACGGTCTCAAGCGTGCAAGGAATGTGCCAAAGTTTCCCCTTGTTAATATTGGATTCACTGCAAGAAACTGGTGCGCAGAATGCTGCAAATCCAGGCTATGCACCGCCATCGCGCGGCAACTCGCGCCTTTCTTCACCTTTTTGGCGCGGTGCTCGGTGCCGCTCCGATTTCGCCCTGGCCCGGAAAGCCGAAGGCCGCCTGCGGGCGGCCTTCCTGGGTGCATGCCGCACCGGGAGCGCGCTTGCGGCTGCAAGTCGCGCCCCCGGCGCGGGATGCCGGCTCACATGCCGGCGTAGTTGGGGCCGCCACCGCCTTCGGGCGTGACCCAGACGATGTTCTGCGTCGGGTCCTTGATGTCGCAGGTCTTGCAGTGCAGGCAGTTCTGCGCGTTGATCACCAGTTGATCGGCGCCGTCCTTGTTGACGAACTCGTAGACGCCGGCCGGGCAGTAGCGGCTCTCGGGGCCGGCGAACCGGGCCAGGTTGATGCCGACCGGCACGCTGGCGTCCTTCAAGGTCAGGTGCGCCGGCTGGTTTTCCTCGTGGTTGGTGTTGCTGATGAAGACCGAGCTCAGGCGGTCGAAGCTGATCACGCCGTCGGGCTTGGGGTAGCTGATCGGCGGCATCTCGGCGGCCGGGCGCAGCTTGCTGTGGTCCTTGACCCGGTTGTGCAGGGTCCAGGGCGGCTGGGCCACGCCCACCCTGGGCAGCAGCCAGTGTTCGACCCCGGTCATGAGCTTGCCCAGCAGCGGGTTCAGCTTGAACCAGTTCTTGAAGTTGCGGTAGGTCCAGAGCTCCTCGTGCAGCCAGCTCGCCTTGAAGCCGGCCTCAAACCCGGTCAGTTCATCGTTCTGGCGTCCGGCCGTCACGGCCTCGAACGCCGCTTCGGCGCACAGCATGCCGCTCTTGATGGCGGCGTGGCTGCCCTTGATGCGAGCGGCGTTCAGGAAGCCGGCATCACAGCCGACCAGCGCGCCGCCCGGGAACACCGTCCTGGGCAAGGCCTGGGGCGTGCCGTTGTTCAGCGCGCGCGCACCGTAGCCCAGGCGCTTGCCGCCTTCGATATGGGCCTTGATGCTCGGGTGGGTCTTCCAGCGCTGCATTTCCTCGAACGGGCTCAACCAGGGATTCTGGTAGTCCAGGCCGATGACATAGCCCAGCGTGACCTGGTTGCCTTCCAGGTGATAGAGGAAGCCACCGCCGAAGGCGTCGTCGTTCAGCGGCCAGCCCGCGGTGTGCACCACCAGGCCGGGCCTGGCCTGCTCGGCCGGGATTTCCCACAGCTCCTTGATGCCGATGGCAAAGGTTTGTGCATCCTTGCCTTGGTCGAGCTTGAAGCGGGTGATCAGCTGTTTGCCCAGGTGGCCGCGCGCGCCCTCGGCAAACACCGTGTATTTCGCGTGCAGCTCCATGCCGATCTGGAATTGCTCGCCCGGCTCGCCATCCTTGCCCAAGCCCAGGTTGCCGGTGGCCACGCCCTTGACCGAACCATCGTCGTGGTAGAGCAGTTCGGCCGCGGTGAAGCCGGAGAAGATTTCAACGCCCAGGGCCTCGGCCTGTTCACCGAGCCACTTGGTGACGGCGCCCAGGCTGATGACGTAGCAGCCATGGTTGTCGAAGTTGCGCGGCATCAGCCAGTCGGGGGTGCGCCGGGCGCCGGTTTCGCTGAGCAGCAGCAGCTCGTCAGCGGTCACGGGCTGATGCAGCGGGGCGCCGAGTTCGCGCCAGTTCGGCAACAGCTCGGTGATGGATTTCGGGTCCATGACTGCGCCGCTCAGGATATGGGCACCGGGTTCCGAGCCTTTTTCCAGCACGCAGACGGTGACCTCGCGGTCTTTTTCGGCTGCCAGCTGCTTGAGTCGGATGGCGGTAGACAGGCCGGCGGGGCCGCCGCCGACCACCACCACGTCGTATTCCATTGCTTCGCGCGGGCCGTAGCGGCTGAGGATGTCTTCTGGGCTCATGGGGACTGATCGAATAGGAGAGGGGGCAGGCGGTTGGTACAGGCGGGTGAATCAGGCGCTCAGGCGTTTCAGCTCGGTCAGCGCCTGCAGCAGCATCTTCTGCAGCAGCGGCTGGACCGAGGTGGCCTTGTATTCCAGGTAACTGAAGGGCGGGTCCTCGAGCATGTAGAGGTCCTGGCCCATCTCGAGCTGGATCGCATGCACCCGGTCGGCGGGCGAGCCGTAATGGCGCGTGATGTAGCCGCCCTTGAAGCGGCCGTTGAGCACATGGCTGAAGCCGGTGGCGCCGACCTCGGCGACTACGCGCTCGATGATGGCCGGGGCGCAGCTGCGACCGTCGGCGGTGCCGAAGTTCAGGTCGGGCAGCTTGCCGTCGAACAGCCGCGGCAGCACGCTGGCGATCGAGTGGGCATCCCACAGCAGCACCGCGCCGTGCAGCGCCTTGAGGCGGTCGAGCTCGGCACGCAAGGCATCGTGGTAGGGCTGCCAGTAGCGCGCCAGCCGATCGGCCTGCTGCACCGCATCGGGTGCCTGCGCCTGTTCATAGAGCGGTTCGCCACGGAAGGTCTCGGTCGGGCACAGGCCGGTGGTGGTCTGGCCGGGGTAGAGGCTCTCGCCGCCGGGCGGGCGGTTCAGGTCGATCACGTAGCGCGAGACCTTGGCCTGCAGCACCGAGGCGCCCAGGCCGGCGGCAAAACCGTAGAGCCGGTCGAGGTGCCAGTCGGTGTCCTGCTTGATCGGCGCGCTGTCGCTCATGCCGGCGGCGAACTCGGGCGGCAGCTCGGTGCCCAGATGCGGGATCGAGATCAGCAGCGGCAGCTGGCCCTGCTGCAGGGAATAGGTGGGGGTGTCTAGGGTCATGGCGTCTCTTCTTGGGGGCAGAACAGGGCGTCCGGCGGCAGGCCGGGCATGGAACGGTGGATGGCGGTGCTCGTGTCCTGGCGGATCACGTCACGCGTGATGCGGGCGATATGCTCGTCCAGGCCGGCCCATTCGTCTTCGCGCGAGAGCAGGAAGAAATGGCGCTGGCCGAGCCGGGTGGCGGGGATCGGGACCACCACCACCTCTTCGAGGTACTGGCGCGACTGCCACAGGCACAGCGGCGTCGAGAGCGCCCAGCCCAGGCCCGAGGCCACCAGGCTGAGCAGCGGGTCGGTGGCATCGAACTCGTAGCTGCGCGGGGCCTGGACGCCGATATGGCGCAGGAAACGCTCGATCTGCTGGCCGATCACCGAGCGCTGGCTGTAGCGGATCAGCGGCAGGCCACCGGGCAGGGCCGACAGCTCGCGCGCCGATGCCAGGGCACGGACCGGATGCGCCTTCGGGAACACCGCGACCCAGGATTCGGAAAACAGCAGGCGCTGCACGATGCGCGGGTCGTCGATGGCCGAATCGGTGCAGATCGCGAAATCGAGCTCGCGTCCGCGCAGCTGCTCGGTCAGTGTCGGCGTCAGGCCTGACCACATCAGGATCTGCTGCGCCGAGCCCGACAGCGCGCGGATCAGCCGCGGTCCCACGGTGGCCGCGAACGAATCGACGCAGCCCAGGTGGATCTGCGTGTGTTGCTGGCGTGCGCTGGCGCGTACCTGCTCGACCATGGCGCGGGCCTGGCCGAGCAGTCGGGTGGCGCGCTCGCGCAGCACGCGCCCGGCGTGGGTGGTGACGGCGGGACGTACCTCGCGGTCGAGCAGTTGCAGGTCGAGCTCGCTCTCCAGCGTCTTGATCGCCTGGCTGACCGCGCTCTGGCTCAGGCCCAGTTGCTGGGCGGCCAGCGCCATCGAGCCCGCATCGCAGACGGCGACGAAGGCCTCGAGCAGCTGCAGGTCGGGCAGCAGGCGCGAGCGGCGGGATTGACGGGTACCGGGAACAGTCGGTGACATGGTGATGGATGGTAGAGGGGAGGGCCGGCATTGGCCGGAGCATTCGATAAACCAAAACATAGCATCAGATTTGCTTCAGTTGCGCGGCGACCGGCCAGCGGCTCCTAAGCTCAACTCCATTGCCAACCCATCCCAAGCCCAGAAAGGTCTCCCATGCAGAGTTATGACGCCATCGTGATCGGTGCCGGTGTGATCGGAAGTTCGGTCGCGTACCACCTCGCGCGCCTAGGGGCCGCCAAGGTCCTGGTGCTGGACCGGCTGCAGATCGGCTCGGGCACCAGCACCCAGTCCTCGGGCATCCTGCGTACCCACTATTCGGTGATCGAGAACGTGGAACTGGCCAAGCACTCCTGGTCGGTGTTCAACGACTTCGCCGGCTACCTCGGCGACGAGGAAGCGTCGGCCGGCCTGGTCAAGTGCGGTTACCTGATCTGCGCGCCTGACGGCCCCAAGCTCGAACCCCTGCGCGCGGCGCTGGCCGGCCAGGAGCGCATGGGCGTCGAGGTGCGGCTGCTCGACCAGGCCGCCGCGCGCGAGCTGCTGCCGATCGCCCAGTTCGACGATGCGGCCCTGATCGGCTACGAACCCGAGGCCGGTTTTGCCGATGCCTATCTGGTGGCGACCGGGTTTGCCCGTGCCGCGCGCCGCCAGGGCGTCAAGATCATGGAAGGCGTCAATGTCGAGCGCCTGCTGATGGAGAACGGCCGCGTGGTCGGCGTCGAGACCAACCAGGGCCGCTTCCACAGCCAGACCGTGATCAGTACCCAGAACATCTGGGCCGGCGACATCGAACGCTGGACCGGCGTGCCGACTCCGGTCAAGGCCGAGCGCCATGCCGTGCTCGCACTCGAAGGGCCCGAGGCCTACAGCTTCAAGATGCCGGTGTTCAAGGACCTGGGTTCGCCGGGCATGCTGTACTGCCGCAGCTACGGCGGCAACCAGATGCTGGTCAGCGAAGGCACGGTGGGCGAGACCCTGGCGCTGCCCGACAACGAGCAGGGTGATATCTCGATGGACTATGTGGTCGAGGTCGGTGGCCAGGTGGCCGAGCGTTTCCCCTCGTTCGGCGAGGCCGGGTTGGCCTCCTCCTGGACCGGTGTCTACGACGTCACGCCCGACTGGAATCCGGTGCTCGGCCGCCTGCCCGACGTGCCCGGCCTGGTGGTCGGCTACGGTTTCTCGGGCCACGGCTTCAAGCTCTCGCCCGGCGTCGGCCTGGTGCTGGCCCAGGAAGCGCTGGGCCTGCCGACCGAGGTCTCGCTGGCACCCTACGCGCACGAGCGTTTCCGCAGCGGCCAGCTGCTCACCGGCCGCTACGGCCTGGGCGCGGTGTCCTGAGCTGCAGAAGGAGATGGACATGCACATACTGGTACCAGTCAAGCGCGTGGTCGATTACAACGTCAAGGTGCGCGTGCGCAGCGACGGCTCCGGGGTTGACACCAACGGCCTCAAGATGTCGCTGAACCCGTTCGACGAAGTCGCCGTGGAGCAGGCCGTGCGCCTGCGCCAGGCCGGTCAGGCGAGCCGGGTCACGGTGGTCGGCTGCGGCGCCCCGGTGGCGCAGGACGTGCTGCGCACGGCGCTGGCGATGGGGGCGGACGCGGCGATCCTGCTCGATCCGGGTCCGGGCGAGGGCGATGCCCCGGCGCTGCTCGAAGCGCTGAGCCGGCTGGTGCAGCGCGAAGGCGTGGACCTGGTGCTGTGCGGCAAGCAGGCGATCGACGATGACCTGGGCGACCTGGCGCCGATGCTGGCCGCGCTGCTCGACTGGCCGCAGGCGATGTCGGTCAACCGGCTGGAGTTGATCGATGCCGGCCTGCGGGTGCACTGCGATGGTGATCTGGGCCTGGAGCAGTGGCGCCTGCCGCTGCCCGCCGTGCTCGGTGTCGATCTGCGCCTGTGCGACCCGCGCGCGATCAGCCTGCCCAACATGATGAAGGCGAAGAAAGCCACCATCACGACGCTGGCGCTGGCCGAACTCGCGGCTGATCAAGCCGCCAGATTCCGCGTCACCGGTTGCGCCACGCCACCCGCTCGTACCGCTGGCGTGCGCGTCGATGGCATTGCGCAGCTGCTCGACCGCCTGCGCGGCCTGCCCGCGTTCGGCGCCTGACCCCATCACCCTGGAAGCTCCCGCACCATGACCACCCTCGTCATCGCCGAACACGACGGCACCCAGCTCGATCCCTCCACCCTGAACCTGCTCGGCGCCGCCCTGCAAATCGGCGACCCGGTGCATCTGCTGGTGCTGGGGCAGGACTGCGCGGTCGTGGCGCAGACCGCTGCCACCCTGGCCGGCGTATCGCGGGTGCTGCTGGCGCAGCACCCGCAGTGGGCACTGCCTTCGGCCGAAACCCTGGCGCTGCAGATCGGCGTGCTGATGCCGGACTACGACACCCTGCTGGCCGCGCACCGCGTGCTGCACCGGGGCGCTCTGCCGCGCGCCGCAGCCCGTCTGCAGGCGGCCTACCTGAGCGATGTGGTGGCGATCGAGGCCGGCCCCCGCTTTCTGCGCCCCCTGTACGCCGGCAGCGTGCTCGCCTGCGTGGAGAGCCAGGCTGACAAGACCCTGCTGACCCTGCGTCCCGCCGGCTTTGCCGCCGCGTCCGGCACCCAGCTCGCCTGTCCCGTGGTGACGCTGGCCTCGGTCAGCGCCGACAGCCGCAGCCAGCTGGAAAGCCGCGAGTCGATCGACAGCGGCCGCCCCGACCTCAGCCGCGCCCGCGTGGTGGTGGCGGCCGGGCGCGGTGTCGGCGCACGCGAACACATGGCCCTGGTCGAGCAGCTGGCCGACCACCTGGGGGCTGCCGTCGGGGCCTCGCGCGCGGCAGTCGATGCCGGCTTCGCGCCGAATGCGATCCAGGTCGGCCAGACCGGCAAGACCGTGGCGCCCGATGTCTACTTCGCTTTCGGCATTTCGGGCGCCATCCAGCATCTGGCCGGCATCAAGGACGCCGGCGTGATCGTGGCCGTCAACAAGGACCCCGATGCGCCGATCTTCTCGGTCGCCGATCTGGGCCTGGTCGGTGATCTGTTCGAGGTCCTGCCCGCGCTCAGCGCTGGCCTGCCGCGCGCGGCGACTGGCGCATGAGCCGCAATCCCTCGCTGCGGCGCTTTGCCATCGAGGCCTTGCCGCGCGAGGCCTGGAAGAACGGTGGCGGCTGGACACGCACGGTCGCCAGTCATGGCCCGGCTGATCAGCCGTACTGGCGCGTCAGCGTGGCCGACATCGGCGCCGCCGGGCCGTTCTCGCGTTTCGACGGCATGGACCGCACCGCGGTCATGGTCCGCGGCGGCGGGCTGTGCCTGAGCGGCAAGACCGAGGCCTGGCACTTCGACGGGCCGGGTTCCTTCGCGCAGTTTCCCGGCGAACTGGCTCTGCAGTGCGCGGCACCGCAGCAGCCGACTCAGCTGTGGAACGTGATGGTGCGGCGCGGTCAGGCCCAGGCCGATCTGCTGATCGTCGAGGACGACACGGTGCCGCTGCCGTCCGCGCCCGATCTGCTGCTGCTGGTCCTGCGCGGTCGATTCGAGCTGACCCGGTCCGGGACCGAGCCGCTGGTCCTGGCCGAAGGTGAAGGCCTGCACCTGCAGGACCTGGTGGCACCAGGCCAGCTGACGCCGAGCGAGGCGAACAGCCTGCTGCTGGTCACGGCCCTGCGCTGACCGCCGGCGCCGGGCTGCCTACTCCGCGCTGCGCGGGTAGACGATGAACGACAGGAACTTGATCGGGAACTTCACCAGTTTCTCGGGGCCGTGCGCCACCTCGCCCGGGAAGGTCAGCGAGTCACCGGGTTCCAGCAGATAGGTATCCGTTCCGCAGCGGTATTCCAGCCTGCCTTCGAGCATGTAGAGCAGCTCGGTGCCCGGATGCTGGAACGTGGGGTACTGCTCGGTGTCGTCTTCCATCGTGATCAGGAAGGGCTCGAACAGCTTGACCGGGCCCTGGTCATAGGCGAGCAGATGGTAGGTATGCCCGCTTTTGGTGCCACGACGCACCACCTCCATGCCCTTGCCCTTCTTGATGTGCTGCGCGGTGCTCGCCGTCACGTCGTATTTGCTGAACAGCATCGACATCGATACGCCCAGCGCCCGCGCAATGCGCGCCAGCGTCTCCATGCCGGCCGCCGTCTGCCCGTTCTCGATCTTCGAGAGCATGCCGCGGCTGATGCTGGCTTGCTCCGACACCTGCGCAATGGTCAGTCCGTGGCGCTGGCGCAGCTCCTTGATGGCCGATCCGACCGATTCCTCGATCGAAACCGCCGGCTTGTCACCCTGCTTGATCAAAACCTGCTCCTTGTTCTTGGTAGGGAAAAAAGTGTACGTGGCGCGAAAGCTGAAATATTCATATCAGGCACAAATGTTGCATAAGAAGAAACATGGACGTTGACCTCGCACCACGATCGACGCCACCGAGCCCAGTAGCCGAACCCTGATTGCCAACCTAAGGAGCTTTCTCTTGAACACACTCGCAGTCCCATTGGTCAACCCGCCCGAGTCGGGCGGGTTGGTGCCCCCGAAACGCTTTGCCCGTGTCGAGGAAACCCAGGCCTACCTCAAGTCCCAGGGCGTCCGCTATGTGCTGGCGCAGTTTGTCGACATCCACGGCGTGGCCAAGGCCAAGTCGGTGCCGGTGGACCATTTGAACACCATCATGACCGACGGTGCGGGCTTTGCCGGCTTCGCGATCTCCGGCGTGGGCATCGAGCCGCACGGTCCTGACTTCATGGCGGTCGGCGATCTGCAGACCGTCTCGCTCGTGCCCTGGCAGCCTGGCCTGGCGCGCATCATCTGCGAGGGCCATGTCGAAGGCGAGCCCTGGAAGTTCGACAGCCGCGTCGTGCTCAAGACTCAGGTCGCGCGTCTGGCCGAACAGGGCCTGACCATGTTCACCGGTCTGGAGCCCGAGTTTTCGCTGCTGCGTCGCAACGAGGATGGCGCCATCGTGCCGCACGACGCCAGCGACAACCTGGCCAAGCCCTGCTACGACTACAAGGGTCTGTCGCGCACCCGGGTGTTCCTGGAAAAACTCTCCGACGCCATGCGCGGCACTGGCATCGATGTCTACCAGATCGACCACGAAGACGCCAACGGCCAGTTCGAGCTCAACTACACCTACACCGATTGCCTGACTTCGTGTGACCACTTCATCTTCTTCAAGATGGCGGCCAGCGAGATCGCCAACGAGCTCGGCCTGATCTGCTCCTTCATGCCCAAGCCCTTCGCCAACCGCCCTGGCAACGGCATGCACATGCATCTGTCGATCGGCGACGGCAAGCGCAACCTGTTCCAGGACAAGAGCGACCCGAACGGCCTCGAACTCTCGCCGATGGCCTATCAGTTCATGGCCGGCCTGCTGCATCACGCTCCCGCGTTGACCGCCCTGTGTGCGCCCACCGTCAACTCCTACAAGCGTCTGGTGGTCGGCCGTTCACTGACTGGCGCCACCTGGGCCCCGGCCTACATCAGCTACGGCGACAACAACCGCTCGACGATGGTGCGCATCCCGAAGGGCCGGCTCGAGCTGCGCCTGCCCGACGGCGCCTGCAACCCCTACCTGGCCACGGCTGCCGTGATCGCGGCTGGCCTGGACGGCATCGCCAAGAAGATGGATCCGGGCGCGCCGCGCAACGTGAACCTCTACCAGTGGAGCGAGGCCCAGCTCAAGGAGGCTGGCATCGGCCTGCTGCCGCAGAACCTGGATGCCGCACTCGATGCCCTGGAAGCCGACAGCGTGATTCGGGATGCCCTGGGTCCGGTCACGGGTGAGTTCCTCAAGTTCAAGCGCATGGAGTGGATCGAGTACATGCGCCATGTCTCCGAGTGGGAAGTCAAGCAGTACCTCGAGTTTTTTTAAGGAAGCAATCATGTGTGGAATTGTTGGACTTTTGTTGAAAAAACCCGAGCTGTACAGCCAGCTCGGCGAGCTCATGGTGCCGATGCTGATCGGCATGCACGACCGTGGTCCGGACTCGGCCGGCATGGCCGTCTTTGGCCAGCCGCTGCCCGAGGGCCAGCGCAAGATCAGCCTGTATTCGGGTCTGACCGAAGCCGGTGCGGGCTACGACTGGGTCGCCCTGGTCGACGCGTTGAACGCCGAGCTGAAGGTCAAGGCCCATATCCAGACCAAGGGCAATCACGCGATCTTCACGTTTGAGGGTCCGGCCGATCCGGTCAAGGCCTTCATCAAGGCGTTCGAGGACAAGCTGCACATCCTCTCGACCGGCCGTCGCATTGACCTCTACAAGGACATCGGCACGCCGGCCCAAGTCGCCGAGCGCTACGACTTCAGCAAGCTGGTCGGCAGCCACCTGGTGGGTCACACCCGCATGGCCACCGAATCGGCCGTGACCCCGGATCGCGCCCACCCCTTCACCGCGGGCGAGGACTTCTGCCTGGTGCACAACGGCTCGCTGTCCAACCCCAACGGCGTGCGCCGCATGCTGGAGCCGCGCGGCATCAAGTTCGAGACCGACAACGACACCGAGGCCGCTTGCCGTTTCCTGGAATGGCGGCTGCGCGAAGGCGACGACCTGCACACCGCGCTGCAGAAGGCCTTTGAAGCGCTGGACGGTTTCTACACCTTCCTGATGGGCACCTCCACCGAGTTGGCCCTGATCCGCGATCCGTTCGCCTGCAAGCCCGCCGTGGTCGCCGAGACCGACGACTACGTCGCCATCGCCTCCGAATTCCGTTCGCTCGCCCACCTGCCGGGCATCGAGCACGCGACCGTCTTTGAACCCGCCCCCGAGGAGATGTACGTATGGAAAATCTGACTTTCGATCTGAGCCGCCAGAGCGTGCGCGAGCTCAATCAGCACCTGCACGGCAGCCCCGAATCCCTGGCCGGCCAGCATGTCGAGGTGTTGCACCCTGACGGTGCGCACAACATCGCGGTCGGCATCAACGCCCCGGTCAGCGTGACCATCAAGGGCCATGCCGGTTATTACGCCGCCGGCATGAACAAGTTCGCCGACGTGACGATCGAAGGCAGCGCCAGCACCGGCGTCGCCGAAAACATGATGAGCGGCAAGGTGCACGTGAAGGGCTTTGCCTCCAACGGCGCCGGCGCTTCGGCCCATGGCGGCCTGCTCGTGATCGACGGTGACGCCGGCCTGCGCTGCGGCATCTCGCTCAAGGGTGGCGACATCGTGGTCGGCGGTTCGGTCGGCAGTTTCTCGGGCTTCATGGCCCAGGCTGGCCGGATGGTGATCTGCGGCAACGCCGGCGATGCGCTCGGCGACTCGCTGTACGAGGCCGTGATCTACGTCAAGGGCGAGATCAAGAGCCTGGGCGCCGACGCCCAGCTCGAACCCCTGACCGAAGCCGACACCACGGCACTGGCCGATCTGCTGGCCAAGGCCGGCCTGGCCCATGCCCCGACGGACTTCAAGCGCGTGGCTTCGGCCCGCAGTCTCTACCACTGGAATGCCGACGCCGATCAGGACTATTGACATGTCAAACAGCACCGAACACCCCATCCATTTCAAACGCCTGCAACGCGAGGAATCGGCCAGCTTTGACCGCAGCACGCTGGACTACATCCACCGTGCCTCCAGCACCGGCCTGTACGAGATCCGCGGCCTGGGCGCCAAGCGCAAGCTGCCGCACTTCGACGATCTGGTGTTCCTGACCGCTTCGCTCTCGCGTTACCCGCTCGAGGGCTACCGGGAAAAATGCTCGACCAGGACCGTGCTGGGCACGCGCTTCGCCAAGAAGCCGGTGGTGCTCGACACCCCGATCACGATCGCCGGCATGAGCTTTGGCGCCCTGTCGGCCAACGTGAAGGAAGCCCTGGGCAAGGCCGCGACCGCCATGGGCACCACCACCACCACCGGCGACGGCGGCATGACCTCGGAAGAGCGCCAGTCGTCCAAGACCCTGGTCTACCAGTGCCTGCCCTCGCGCTACGGCTTCAACCCCGACGACGTGCGCCGCGCCGATGCGATCGAGATCGTGCTCGGCCAGGGCGCCAAGCCGGGCGGCGGCGGCATGCTGCTGGGCCAGAAGGTCAACCCGCGTGTGGCCCAGATGCGCACCCTGCCGCAAGGCGTGGACCAGCGTTCGGCCAGCCGTCACCCCGACTGGACCGGCCCGGATGACCTGACGATCAAGATCCAGGAGCTGCGTGAACTCACCGACTGGGAAAAGCCGATCTATGTCAAGGTCGGCGCGACCCGGGTCTACAACGACGTCAAGCTGGCGGTGCACGCCGGCGCCGACGTGGTGGTGGTCGACGGCATGCAAGGTGGCACGGCTGCCACGCAGACCTGCTTCATCGAGCACGCCGGCATTCCCACGCTGGCGGCGGTGCGCCAGGCCGTGGCCGCGCTGCAGGACCTGGACATGATCGGCAAGGTGCAACTGATCGTCTCGGGCGGCATCCGCAGCGGCGCCGACGTGGCCAAGGCCCTGGCCCTGGGCGCCGATGCCGTGGCGATCGGCCAGGGGGTGCTGATGGCCCTGGGTTGCAACCGCGACTCCTACCAGCAAGGTGGCCAGACCCATAGTGCCGAGGCCGACTACACCGCGCTCGGTACCCAGGCCGGTTACTGCCACCACTGCCACACCGGCAAATGCCCGGTGGGCGTGACCACGCAAGACGCCATCCTGGAGCAGCGCCTTGAGCCCGACAACGGCGCCAAGCATGTCAAGAACTACCTCAAGACCTTGACCATGGAGCTGACCACGCTGGCGCGCGCCTGCGGCAAGCAGGACGTGCACCATCTGGAGCCGGAAGACCTGGTGGCCCTGACGGTGGAAGCCGCCGCCATGGCCAAGGTGCCACTGGCCGGCACCCAGTGGATTCCTGGTCACAACCTCGGCTGAGCCCAGGAGCGCACCATGAAGCTACCGCCCTCCGAGGTCACAAGCCGGCCGGTCTATCTGCCGCTCGCACCCGAGCTGGCCGCCGGTCGCCACTGGCTGGTGCTCGACGCACCGTCCATGGACGAGGTCTTGCTGGCCGAGCTGGCCAGCGCCTTCGCCCCGGTGGCCGAACGCCTGCAGGTCTGGTCGATCGGGTCGCTGCAACCGGCCATGGGCCTGGGTCCGGTCACGCGGCTGGCCGACCTCAAGGCCGCGGCCAGCGCACTGGCCGGCCAGTGGCCGCTGCGCGTGAGCGACCGGCTCTGCGTGCAGGGCAGCGAGCCCTTTGTCTGGTCGGTGTTCCTGGCCGCGCGCGAGCTGGGTCTGGCCGAGAGCCAGATCCAGCTCGCCCATGCGGGCAGCCAGCGCCGGCGCGTCTGGTGTACCCATTGCCATGGTTTCACCGAGGGCGTGAGCAGCTCCACCGTGGCTTGCGCGGGCTGCGGACGCGAGCTTCTGGTGCGCGATCATTTTTCCCGTCGCCATGGCGCCTTCATGGGCGTGATGGTCGACGCCGAGGTGCCGGGCCAACGGCCCGTGCGTGAGGAGCTGTTTCCATGATCTCGAGCGGTTTGAAACTCAAGGTGGTGGCGGTCAATGACATCGCCCCCAGCCTGCGCCAACTCAGCCTGGCCAGTGTCGACGGATCGGCGCTGCCACCCAATGGCGCGGGCTCGCATGTGCTGTTCAACCTGCCCGGCCAGGGCCGTGTGCACCGCAACGCCTATTCGCTGATCAACCCGCCGGGCAGCCGCAGCCAGTACGACATCATCGTGCGCCGCGTGCCGACCTCGCGCGGTGGCTCGGCGGCGGTGCATGAGCGCTTGCAGCTGGGCGACGTGATCGAGGCTCAGCTGCCGGCCAACCTGTTCCCGCCGCAACGTCGCGCGCGTCAGCACCTGATGATCGCGGGCGGCATCGGCATCACGCCGTTCCTGTCCTACCTCCAGGATGCGGGCGTCAAGGCCAGCGGCTATGCGCTGCACCTGTGCTGCCGCGAATCCGAACGCGAGGTGTTCGCGCCCTGGCTGCCGGCAGGCGATCCGCAGGTGTTCTTCCACTGGGATGCCGAGGGCCATCGCCTCGACATCCCGGCGCTGCTGGCCCGGCAGCCGGCCGGCACCCATCTCTATGTCTGCGGCCCGGCCGAGCTGAACCAGGCCGTGCTGGACGCGGCCCAGGCCCAGGGCTGGCCCGCCAGCCAGGTGCACAGCGAGCTGTTCGGCGCTGCGAGCAGCGGCGGCGTCCCGTTCGAGGCGGTGCTGAAAAAGAGCGGCCAGAGCGTGCGGGTGGGCGAAGACGAAAGCCTGCTCGAAGCGATCGAGCGCCTGGGGGTGGCCGCGCCCTGTCTGTGCCGCGGCGGCGCCTGCGGCGTGTGCGTGACGCCACTGCTCGAAGGCGAAGCCGAGCACCGCGACCACTACCTGAGTGCCAGCGACAAGGCACAAGGCCGGCTGATCATGCCCTGCGTCTCGCGCGCCCGCGGAGCGCGCCTCGTGCTCGATCTCTGAAGGTTTTCCTCTTTCAAGGCCCAGACCACCATGTCCATCGTTTTCAAACCCGACGAGACCTTTCGCGGCGACTACAGCTACCGCAACAGCGACGAGGCCATCCTGCGCTTCCCGTTCCCCTTTCCTGACGACCAGTACATGTACAGCGTCAACATGGAGCCGCATCAGCCCAAGGGCGCGAGCGCGGTCTATGAGCACGGCTTTGACGTCGACGAGCACTACATCGCTGAATGCCGCGACAAGGCGATCACGCTCGAGCGCGACCCGGGCCGCTGCCAGGTGCTGCCTCACATGCAGATGGCCGAGTGGGACACGCTGGAACTGCTGATGGACAGCCTGAGCGCTGACTACCCCGAGCATTTCTCGCTCAGCAAGACCGGCACCGACTTTGGCGCCCACTGGACCTGGATCAACCGCCCGCTGGGCATCGAGCAGAGCTTCGTGTTCGGCGACGCCGCCACCTTGCCTTGCGGCTCGTTCGAATACATCACGCGTCAGGCCCAGGGTGATTTCGCGATCTGCGACCAGCGCGAAGACAACCTGTTCCTCGACGCTGGCATGGTGACCTCGCAGGCCGACTGGTCGCTCGACTTCAACGTCGGCATGAGCTTCATGCAGTGGCATGGCCCGGTGCCGCTGGCGCACCAGGCCGGCGTGTTCGAGCGCGCCCTGAAATACCTGCTGATGATCCGCCAGGGCCAACCGGTGCGCCGCCTGAACTGGACCATGACGGTGAACCCGCGCCTGGATACCGCGCCCGAGACCTTCCCCGAATGGGGCCCGGACCGCGCCTCGCTCACGCCCGAGAACATCGGCCGCAAGCTGCACCTGCGCGTCGAGCTGCAGACCCTGTGGCGGCTGCCGCGCAGCAACGCCTTGCTGTTCCCGATCCGCTGCTACCTGGCCTCGCTCGACGAACTGGTGCGGGTACCCAAGTGGGGCAAGCGCCTGTCGCGCGTGCTCGCCACGCTGCCGCCGCCGCTGGCCGAATACAAGGGCCTGAGCCGCTTCCTGCCCACTGCCGTGGCGTATCTCGCCGCGTTTGACGACGGCAGCGCGATCAGCAAGGGCACCGAGGCCGAGACCGCCGAGCTGGCCGCCGCCATCTGAATTCCTTCCTTCCTCTTTGTTCACCTTCTGACTGGAGCATCACATGACCTCTTGGCGCATCACAGCCCTGGCCGATCGACATCGCGCACTCGGCTCTACCCTGGGCGACTGGAACGGCCTGGGCACGCCCTGGACCTATTCCACCGACCTGGCCGACGAACACGAAGCCATCCGCACCAAGGCCGGCCTGATGGACGTGTCGGGCCTGAAGAAAGTGCACCTGGTCGGCCCGCACGCCGAAGCCCTGCTGAACCAGGCCACCACGCGCAACGTCAGCAAGCTCTACCCGGGCAAGTCGGTCTATGCCTGCATGCTCAACGAGGCAGGCAAGTTCATCGATGACTGCGTGATCTACCGCATCTCGCCCAACGCCTTCATGGTGGTGCATGGCGCGGGCCAGGGCCACGAGATCCTGACCCGCGGTGCGCTCGGCCGCAACGTGGCGATCCTGTTCGATGACGACCTGCACGACCTGTCGCTGCAAGGCCCGTTGGCGGTGGATTTCCTGGAAAAGTTCGTGCCCGGCCTGCGCCAGCTGCCGTATTTCCACCACATGCACACCACGCTGTTCGGCGCACCGATCATGCTCTCGCGCACCGGCTACACCGGCGAGCGCGGCTACGAGATCTTCTGCAAGGCCGCCGATGCGCCCGCCATCTGGGACAAGGTGCTGGCCGAGGGCAAGGCGATGGGCATCATGCCCTGCTCGTTCACGACGCTGGACTGGCTGCGCGTGGAGAGCTCGCTGATGTTCTACCCCTACGACAACTCCGACATGTACCCGATGGAGGGCGAACCGATCGGCGACACGCTGTGGGAGCTCGGGCTGGACTTCACCGTCTCGCCGGGCAAGACCGAGTTCCGCGGCGCCGCTGAACATTACCGCCTGCAGGGCAAGGAGCGCTTCAAGATCTTCGGCGTCGAGCTGCAGCAGCTCGAAGCCGCGCAAGCCGGCGACGGCCTGTGGGACGGCGACCAGAAGGTGGGCTTCGTGACCTGCGGCATGGTGTCGCGCCTGACCCAGCGCTCGATGGCCATCGCCCGCCTGGACCCGGCCTATGCCGTGCCCGGCCGCGCACTCGAGCTGCGCGGCGCCGCGCTGACCTGCGCCGCCACGACGGCCAGCCTGCCGTTCGACGATCCCCAGAAAACCAAACGCACGGCCAAGGACTGATTCACGCCATGACTACCACTACCCGCCGCTATACCCTGTCCCTGTCCTGCCCCGACCGTGTCGGCATCGTTGCCGCCGTCAGCGATTTCCTTGCCACGCACAGCGGCTGGATCACCGAGGCCAGCCACCACGCCGATACCGAGTCGCAGCGCTTCTTCATGCGCCAGGAGCTGCTGGCCGACTCGTTGACGCTGGACATCGATACCCTGCGTGCCGAGTTCGCCAAGATCGCCGCGCCCTTTGACATGAAATGGCGCATCTCGGACAGCGCGCGCAAGAAGCGCGTCGTGATCCTGGTCAGCAAGCAGGAGCATTGCCTCTACGACCTGCTGGGACGCTGGCAGTCGGGCGAGCTCGACATCGACATCCCCTGCGTGATCTCCAACCACGAGACCTTCCGCGGCCTGGTCGAGTGGCACGGCATCCCGTTCCACCATGTGCCGGTCACGCCCGACACCAAGGCCGAGGCCTACGCCAAGGTCGAGCAGCTGTATGTCGAGGCCGAGGCCGACGTGATGGTGCTGGCGCGCTACATGCAGATCCTGTCGCCCGGGCTGTGCGACAAGTTCCCGGGCCAGATCATCAACATCCACCACAGCTTCCTGCCCAGCTTCGTCGGGGCCAAGCCTTACCACCAGGCCTTCAAGCGCGGTGTCAAGCTGATCGGCGCCACCTGCCACTACGTGACCTCCGACCTCGATGAGGGCCCGATCATCGAGCAAGACGTGATCCGCATCGATCACTCCGACGTGCCCGAGGAGCTGGTGCGCAGCGGCAAGGACGTCGAGAAGGCGGTGCTGGCCCGAGGCCTGCGCTACCACCTCGAAGACCGCGTGCTGATCGACGGCAACAAGACCGTGGTGTTTCGCTGAAGGATAGGCCATGACCGCACAGATCATCGACGGCAAGGCCCTGGCCAAACAGCTGCGCATCGGCTTTCGACAGCGCGTCGAGCAGCTCAAGGCCCGGGGCGTCTCGCCCGGTCTGGCCGTGATCCTGGTCGGCGACAACCCGGCCTCCCGGGTCTATGTCGGCAACAAGATCAAGGCCTGCGAGGAGTGCGGTGTGCGCTCCCTGCACCTGGGACTGGCTGCCGATGTCAGCGAGGCCGAGGTGCTGCGCACGATCGAGCAGCTGAACCAGGACGACAGCATCCACGGCATCCTGATCCAGCTGCCGTTGCCGCCGCATATCCAGCTGGCACGGGTGCTGGAGGCGATCTCGGTGCACAAGGATGTGGACGGCTTTCACCTCTACAACGTGGGCGCCCTGGTCAGCGGCAACAGCATCTTTCCGCCTTGCACGCCCTATGGCGTGCAGCTGCTGCTCGACACGACAGGCATCGACGTGGCCGGCAAGAACGCGGTGGTGGTGGGTGCGAGCAACATCGTCGGCAAGCCCATGGGCCTGATGCTGCTGCAGCGCGAAGCCACGGTGACGATCTGCCACGCCAAGACGCGCGACCTGGCCCAGCACACCATCCTGGCCGACATCCTGATCGTCGCCGCCGGCAAGCCCGGGCTGATCGTGCCGCAGATGGTCAAGGAAGGGGCCATCGTGATCGACGTCGGCATCAACCGGCTGCCGGATGGCCGCATCGTCGGCGACGTGTGTTTCGACGCGGTGAAGGAAAAGGCGTCCTGGATCACGCCGGTGCCTGGCGGCGTCGGACCGATGACGGTCACGATGCTGATCGAGAACACCTTGCGTTCGGCCGAGCGCGCCTTCCAGGCAGCCGGCGAGGTGGCGTTCCAGCCCTGGGAAGCGCCTACCGTCAAGTCACCATGACGGCCGACACCGTCATGGCACCGAACTGCCCGGCGGTCGAGATCGGTCAGCACCTGGCGCCCTTGTGCGGGCGCCAGGTGCTGAGCTTTTCGGGGCTGCGCATCGAGGCGCCGATCGGCATCCTCGCGCACGAGAAGACCGCTCCGCAAGCGATCCGGGTCGATGTCGAGCTCAACCAGGGTCTGCAGCCGCTGCGCCCGGGCGACCATATCGAGCAGGTGCTGGACTACCGCGAGGTGCGCCAGCTCATCGTGAGCGAATGCACGGCCGGCCACGTGAACCTGCTCGAAAGCCTGGTCGGTCAGCTCGCGCTGCGCCTGGGACGCCTGCCCGGCATCCTCGGCGTGCGCTTGAAGGTCGCGAAGCTGCACATCTTCGACGACTGCGAGGTTGCCATCTGCATGGAAACCGGCAACTGGCATTCGCAGCCAGCCAGAAAATCCCAGCCAGGATTCAACTGACTGGCATTTCCCGCGTGCCGGAGTTGTGCCGGGTCGCCGTTGCGACGGCGCTCAGTCGGCTTGCTTGCTGGCCGAGGCGCGGATCGCGGCGGCCAGGTTCTTGACGCGCTCGACCGCATTCTGTGCCGAGTCGAGCACTTCCTGCTTTTCCTCGGGGTCCAGGAACTCGATCGCATCGAGCAGATTGGAGTGGATCAGCGACTGGCTGATCTCGGTCAGCGCCGCGGAGTCGATCTTGTCTTGCGACGCGAACAGCACTGCGAGGATCATTTCATGGCCGATGGCCTCGCCGACGGTCTGGTTGTTGAGGGAGCGCATTGGTTGTTTCCTGAGGTTGGGGGGATCGAATTTTTTTGCGGACAACTTGGCCTTCACGGCGGGGCAGGGCGGGCCGGCGGTCAGGCCATGCCTGGCCGTCCCGGATCGAGCGGCAGCCCCGATTCACCGTGTCCTATCAGCTTAACATTGCTTGTTGACGGGTTTTTTGTTTTGTGCTGAATGATTCGCTGATGGTTGCGTCCCAGCCTCAGATCGATCAGGCGCACGCGCTGGCGCTGGTTGGCTCCAGCGCGCTGGGCGTGCTGCTGCGCTTACCCGTCACTTCCCGATCAGGAACACCGCCGGCAGCTCCAGCGGCAGCGTGGCGGCGCGCTGCTTCCAGTCCGCCACCAGCCCGCTCTGGACGCGCTGCTGCGGCAACGTGATGCCGCAGCAGACCGCCAGCCGGCTCGTGCCCTTGAGCGTCTGCAGCAGGCCCTGCAGCAGCGCGGCGTTGCGGTAGGGGGTCTCGATGAAGAGCTGGGTCTGGCCGGTCTTCTGCGCCAGCGCCTCGAGCTCGCGGATGCGCTGCGCGCGACCGCTGGCGTCGGCCGGCAGGTAGCCGACGAAGGCGAAGTTCTGGCCATTGAGTCCGCTGGCGGCCAGTGCCAGCATCAGCGAGATCGGCCCGACCAGCGGCACCACTTCAATGCCGAGCGCGTGCGCGGCACGCACGACCGAACTGCCTGGGTCGGCGATCGCCGGCATGCCGGCCTCGCTGACCAGGCCGATGTCCTGTCCCTGCAGCGCAGCGGCCAGCAGCGGTTTGGCATCGAAGCCGCCGCCGGTGTCATGGTCGCCCTTCTTGTGCACCTCGCGCGGCAGTTCGGTGATGCGCTGCTCCTGCAGCGCTGCGGCCAGCGGCTGTTGCGTGCCGACCCGCTTGAGGAAGGCGCGCGTGCTCTTGGCGTTCTCGGTGACCCAATGCGTGATGCGGGCGGCAATCGCGATGGTCTGCTCGGGCAGGGCAGCGCCGAGTCCGGCATCGACCTCGCAGCCGAAGTCGAGCGGCGTCGGCACCAGATACAGCTTGCCGCGCGGCTGTGGCGCGCTCATGGCAGCTGCAGCCCGGCCTGGCGCAGCAGGCGGGCGGTGTGGATCAGCGGCAGGCCGATCAGCGCGGTCGGGTCGTCGTTGTCGATGCGCTCCAGCAGCGCGATGCCCAGCCCCTCGCTCTTGGCGCTGCCGGCGCAGTCGTAGGGTTGTTCGGCGCGCAGGTAGCGCTCGATGGTGGCGTCGTCGAGCGGGCGGAACACGACCTTGACCACGGCGAGTTCGCTTGCCTCGAAGCCGGTTTCCAGGCAGACCACGGCCAGCGCGGTCTGGAACAGCACGGTCTGGCCGCTCATGCGGCGCAGCTGGGCCACGGCGCGCTCATGGTTGCCGGGCTTGCCGAGCGGCTCGCCGTCGAGGTCGGCGACCTGGTCGCTGCCGATCACGATCGCGTCGGGGCGCTGCGCGGCGACGGCACGCGCCTTGGCCAGCGCCAGGCGCTGCGCCAGCGCGGCCGGGGCTTCGCCGGCCAGCGGGGTTTCGTCGACTTCGGGGGCCAGCACCTCGAACGGCTGGCGCAGCCGCTCGAGCAGTTCGCGCCGGTAGCGCGAGGTCGAGCCCAGCACCAGCGCACGCTTGCCTTGGGACATTGGGTGTAGTTGCATCATGGCCGCTATTGTCAGGATTTTTCACCGTTGATCGGTTAAGGTCAGCGGCCATGAAGCCGTCCACCGACCTCGATCCCTGCTGGCAGCTGCTCTGTGCCGGTGAATCGCTGCAGGAAGGAGGCTTGGCTCGGAGCTTCGAGCTGCTGCATCAGGGTCGGCCCTGCCGGGCCTTCGCGCTGCGCCATCAAGGCCGGGTGCAGGCCTATCTGAACCGCTGCAGCCATGTCGCGCTCGAGCTGGACTGGCTGCCTGACCGCTTTTTTGATGCGGCGGGCCAGTATCTGGTCTGCGCGGCACATGGAGCGTTGTTTTTACCCGACACTGGGGCCTGCATCGGCGGTCCCGGTCGCGGTCCGCTGGTGAAAATACCTCTATTGGAGCGGGATGGGATCGTGTACTGGCAGTCAGGACAGGATTTCGTGCCCGCCGCTACCTGACTCCCCCCATGCAAGACCCCCTACAGGATTCCGCCGGCAGCGTCAGCCCGCCCGCGTCCAGCCCCCAAGCTCCTGCCGATGCCTCCTGGGAGCGCAAGACGCTGGAACGGCTGGCATTTGCCGCACTCGAGGAACAGCGCACCGCGCGGCGCTGGAAGGTCAGGATCCGCCTGCTCTGGCTGGCCTTGTTCGCAGTGCTGCTCTGGATGGCCTACCGCGAGATGCCCGACAGCGCCTCGATCAGCACGCCGCATACCGCGCTGATCGAGATCCGCGGCGAGATCGCGGCCGATACCGAGGCCAGCTCGCAGTTCCTGCTCGGCTCGCTGCGCTCGGCCTTCGAGGACAAGGGCGCCAAGGCGGTGGTGTTGCTGATCAACTCGCCGGGCGGCAGCCCGGTGCAGGCCGGCATCATCAACGACGAGATCCACCGGCTCAAGAAGCTGCACGACAAGCCGGTCTATGCCGTGGTCGAGGAGACCTGCGCCTCGGCCGCCTATTACATCGCGGCGGCGGCCGACCAGATCTATGTCGACAAGGCCAGCATCGTCGGCAGCATCGGCGTGCTGATGGACGGCTTCGGCTTCACCGGGCTGATGGACAAGGTCGGCGTCGAGCGCCGGCTGCTGACGGCCGGCGTCAACAAGGGCTTCCTTGACCCCTTCAGTCCGCAGAACGCGACCCATCGCGCCTATGCGCAGGACATGCTCAACGAGATCCATGCCCAGTTCATCGACGTGGTCAGGACCGGGCGCGGCGACCGGCTCAAGGAAACCCCCGAGCTGTTCAGCGGTCTGGCCTGGAGCGGCCAGAAGGCGATCGCGCTCGGACTGGCCGATGATTACGGCAGCCTCGACCAGGTCGCGCGCGAGGTGGTCAAGGCCGAGGACATCGTCGACTACACCCAGCACGAGAACGTGGCTTCGCGCCTGGCCAAGCGCTTTGGCGCTGGCGTCGGCGAAAGCGCCATGCAGCTGATGCAGCGCGCGACGCCGGTGTTGCGCTGAAGCTGGCAGCGCTCGGACCCCCAGTCCCGATCCGGCACAATCGGTCCATGGATGATTTGTTGGTGATCGGTGGCGGCATGGCGGGCCTGAGCGCGGCCCTGGTGGCGCAGCGTGCCGGGCTGCAGGTGACGCTGCTGGAACAGGCCGAGGCCTTCTCCGAGGTCGGGGCCGGCATCCAGCTCGGCCCCAACGCGGTGCGCGTGCTGCATGACTGGGGCCTGCTGCCGGCGCTGCGCGAGGTGGCGGCATTTCCCGAGCGCCTGGCCGTGCGCGACGCCCGCTCGGGGGCCCAGCTTGGCGGCCTGACACTGGGTGCCGCGATGCAGCAGCGCTACGGCCAGCCCTACGCGACCATCCACCGCGCCGACCTGCACCAGATCCTGTTGCGCCAGCTGCAAGGCAGCAGCCAGGTTGATTGCCGGCTGCGCCAGCGCCTGCAGGCTTTCGAGCAGGATGCCGACGGCATCCGGCTGCAGACCGAGGACGGCAGCCGCTATCAGGCCAGTGCTTTGCTGGGCTGCGACGGTCTCTGGAGCCGGGTGCGTGGCCAGCTGCTGGCCGATGGCGCGCCTATCTTCAGTGGCGACCTGGCCTACCGCGGCCTGGTGCCGATGGCCGACCTGCCGCCCGAGCTGCGCCGCAACCAGGTCACGGCCTGGCTCGCGCCGGGGCTGCACGCGGTGCATTACCCGGTGCGTGCCGGCGCCGCGATGAACGTGATCGTGGTGGTCGAGGGCCCGATCCCGCCTGATCCCGAGAGCTGGGACCACGCGGCGCAGGCGTCGCAGCTGCGCCGGGCGCTCGGGTCCGTGCATGGCGACTTCGACCGGCTGCTGCAGGCCGTGCCCGACTGGCGCCTCTGGCCGCTCAATGCCCGTGCGCCGATGCGTGGCCCGCACGAACATGCGCAGGGCCGGGTGGCGCTGCTTGGGGATGCGGCGCACCCGACCCGGCCCTATCTGGCCCAGGGCGCCGCGATGGCGCTCGAGGATGCCTGGACGCTGGGCCGGCTGCTGGCGCAGCCAGACTGGCGCCATGGCGCTGCCGGCCAAGGCATAGCCTGGCCCGGCCTGCTGCAGACGCTGGCCCGCAAGCGCTGGCGCCGCAATGCCTGGATTCAGCAGCGCTCGCGCCGCAACGGCCAGATCTTCCATGCCGCGGGCCCGCTGCGCTGGGGCCGCGACCTCGGCATGGCGCTGCTGGGCGAGAGCCTGGTCGACCTGCCCGAGCTCTACCGCGGGCCGCCAGCACCCTGACCAGGAGTATCGTGTCGCCATCACCTGCGCCACCGATTCCGCCATGAAGCCTGCCGAACCCGCTGCCCACGCCGCCCCTGCCGCCCCCGAGGTCACGCCGCCTGTCGCCCCCGAGGCCGCCACTGCCCCCTTGCGCCTGCGCCGCGTCGCGATCGACACCTACCGCGAGAACGTCGCCTACCTGAACCACGATTGCGCGGTCTACCGCGCCGAGGGCTTCCAGGCCCTGTCCAAGGTCGAGATCCGGGCCAATGGTCGCCGCATCCTGGCCACGCTCAATGTCACGAGCGACCCGCGCATCGTGCAGTGCCACGAGGTCGGGCTGTCCGAGGACGCCTTCGACCAGCTCGGGGTGCCCAAGGGCCATCCGGTGACGATCGCGCAGGCCGAACCGCCAGCCTCGATCGCGGCGCTGCACCGCAAGATCGATGGCGAGCGACTCGGGCGCGCGGAGTTCGAGGCTATCGTGCGCGACATCGCCGAGCACCGCTATTCCAAGATCGAGCTGTCGGCCTTCGTGGTGGCGACCAACCGCGGCGAGCTCGATCGCGAGGAGGTCTATTTCCTGACCGAGGCCATGATCGCCTCCGGCCGTCGCATCGACTGGCATGAGCGCCTGGTGGTCGACAAGCATTGCATTGGCGGCATCCCGGGCAACCGGACCTCGATGCTCGTGGTGCCGATCGTCGCGGCCCACGGTCTGGTCTGTCCCAAGACCAGTTCGCGCGCCATCACCTCGCCGGCTGGCACCGCCGACACGATGGAGGTGCTGGCCGATGTCGAACTGCCGCTGGCGCGGCTGCAGGAAATCGTGCGCGAGCATCGCGCCTGCCTGGCCTGGGGCGGCACCGCCGACCTGTCGCCAGCCGACGATGTGCTGATCTCGGTCGAGCGCCCGCTCTCGCTCGATTCGCCGGGCCAGATGGTGGCCTCCATCCTGTCGAAGAAGATCGCGGCCGGCTCGAATCACCTGGTGCTCGACATCCCGATCGGACCGACCGCCAAGGTGCGCTCGATGCCCGAGGCGCAGAAGCTGCGCCGGCTGTTCGAATATGTGGCGCGCCGGCTCGACCTGTCGCTCGATGTCGTGATCACCGATGGCCGCCAGCCGATCGGCAACGGCATCGGCCCGGTGCTGGAAGCGCGCGATGTCATGCGCGTGCTCGAGAATCACCCGCTGGCGCCGCAGGACCTGCGCCAGAAGGCGCTGCGCCTGGCTGGTCGGCTGCTCGAGTGCGACCCCGACATCCGGGGCGGCGACGGTTTCGCGATCGCACGCGACATCCTCGATTCGGGCCGCGCGCTCGAGAAGATGCACGCCATCATCGAGGCCCAGGGCGCCAGGCCGTTCGAGCACGAGCGGCCCGGGCTCGGCGCCTTGAGTTTCGAGGTCCGGGCCGACCAGGCTGGCGTGGTGACGGGCATCGACAACCTGCAGATCGCGCGCATTGCGCGGCTGGCGGGCGCGCCCAAGGTGGGCGCCGCCGGGGTCGATCTGGCGCGCAAGCTCGGCGATGCGGTGGCGGCGGGCGATCTGCTCTATCGCGTGCACGCCAGCTTCCAGTCCGACCTCGACTTCGCGCGCCAGGCCAGCGCCAAATCCAGCGGCTACCAGCTCGGCCAACCGGGCCAGCTGCCGCATGTCTTTGTGGAATTCTGATGCTTTTATATTTCGAAGACGAGGCCCTGATGGCCTCGCGCCTGGCCGCTGAATCCGGCCTGACTCCGGTTGCCGTGGTGCGGCACCGCTTTCCGGACGGCGAGCTCAAGCTCAAGCTGCCGCCGCAGCTGCCCGAGCGCGTCGTGCTGCTGCGCGGCCTGCAGCAGCCCAACGAGAAGCTGGTCGAGCTGCTGCTGGTGGCGCGCAGCGCACGCGAGCTCGGCGCGCGCCACCTGACGCTGGTCACGCCCTATCTGGCCTATATGCGGCAGGACATGGCGTTTTCGCCGGGCGAGGTGGTCAGCCAGCGCGTCATAGGCGCCTTCCTGGCCGAGCTGTTCGATGCCGTGATCACGGTCGACCCGCACCTGCACCGGGTCGCGACGCTGGGCGAGGCGATTCCTATCCCTGACCCGATCTGGATCAGCGGTGCGCCGGCGCTGGCCGACTGGATCGCGCGCGAGCGCCCGGGCGCCTTGCTGCTGGGTCCCGACGAGGAGGCCGGCCAGTGGGTCAGCCAGGCCGCCGAGCGCATCGGCCACGACAGCGCCGTCTGCCGCAAGGTGCGCCATGGCGACCGCGCGGTGGCGGTCGAGCTGCCCGAGGTCGAGCTGCACGGCCGCTCGGTCGTGATCCTGGACGACATGGCCAGCACCGGCCAGACGGTGGCGCAGGCCGCGCGTCTGGCGCGGGCGGCCGGCGCGGCCTCGGTCGATGTCGCGGTCACGCATGCGCTGTTCGTCGCCGGCGCCGAGCAGGCGTTGCATGAGGCCGGCGTCGGGGCGGTCTGGAGCACCGACTGCGTCCCGCATGCCAGCAACGTGGTGGCAATGGCGCCGCTGCTGGCGCAGGCTCTGCACCGGTTGACGGCCGGCTGACGGTCGATTGACGGCCGATTGACCGAGGCGGACAAGGGGGCAGGCGCCGGCTAGAGCTGGCCGAGCTGCACCAGATGGCCCAGCGCCGCTGCGCTGCCCAGCAACAGCAGCAGGTGAAAACCGGCCCAGAGCTTGAAGCGGCGCGCGATTTTTTCGGGCTCCAGGTCCGAGATCAGGAACAGCCGGCCGTCGCTGGCCGCGCCGACGACATGGAGTTCCGCTGCCGCCGCGACCTCGGCTTGTTGCTGGCGCAGTTGCTGCCTGGCCTGGTGGCGCGCCAGCTCCCACTCCTTCAGATCGATCTCGCGGTTGCCATCGAGGTCGAAGCGCGCCAGCAGTCCGGCCTGGTCCGCTTTCCAGTGCTCCAGCAGTTCGGCCAGTCGCCGCGATTCGCTGATTGGGCCGTCCAGCGCGCCATCCAGCGCGCCATCCAGCGGGCCCAGGGTGCGGAAGTCGCCCAGCACATAGACCGGGTCATGCGGCAGCAAGGTCCAGAGCGTGTAGCGCCGGCCGTCCCGCTCGGTGACCTCGCGCCGCTGTACCAGTATCTCGGCCGCTTCCGGGTCGACCAGGCAACTGCCGCTGCCGTCGTCGAGCAGGAAGCTGGCCTGGCTTTGCTCCAGGCTCTCCTGTTGCCATTTGCCTTTCTCGTTCTGCTTTTCGGTCAGCAAGCGCCACCAGAGCACGGGCAGCCCGTTCAGCGGCGACAGCAGGGGCAGTCCGGCCAGCGGCTGCCCCCGCCCGCGCAGCTCGGCATAGCCCTGCGCGGCCGAAGCGATGCGCGCGGTCGGTGTGTCATCGACCAGCCTGGCTTGGCGCAGCGAGCGCCAGAAGCCGAACAGCGCGCTGCACAGCAGCAGCGTCAGCGGTGGCCAGGCGGGCCGACCCAGTTCCGGGTGCAAGGCCCAGGCCAGCAGTGCGAACTGCAGCCCGGGCAGGCTCAGCCCCAGGCGGTCGCGCAGCAGGAGCGGTGACATCGCGCGCCAGCCAGTTCAGCCCTTGAACAGGGCCTTGAGGTCGACATCGGCCGTCTGCTGCGGCGTGAACTCCAGCAGCGGACTGGCCTTGAAGCCGAAGCCGCGCGCCAGCAGCAGGTCGGGGAACTGCTCGATGCGGGTGTTGTTGAGGTTGACCGCCTCGTTGTAGAGCTCGCGCCGGTCGGCGATGCCGTTCTCCAGCGCGCTGATGCGCGTCTGCAACTGCATGAACTGTTCGTTGGCACGCAGCTCGGGGTAGGCCTCGGCGACCGCGAAGATCTGTCCCAGGCCGGCCCGCAGCAGGCCTTCTGCCGCGCCCAGTGCCGGCAGGTCCTGCTGTTCGCGCGCGGCCGCGACGCTGGCGCGTGCTTCGGTCACCCGCGTCAGCGTCGCCGTCTCGAACTGCTGGTACTGGCGGCAGGTCTCGACCAGCTTGGGCAGTTCCTCGTGGCGCTGGCGCAGCAGCACGTCGATGTTCGACCAGGCGCGCGCCACCCCATGCTTGAGCCCGACCAGCCCGTTGTAGGCGACGACGGCGTACAGCGCGACTGCCGCCAGCAGGCCGAGCGCCACGGCGGACATGATGTTCATTCGATTGCTCCTTTTGTCAGTTGTCAGCCCCATCATAGGAGCGGACCGGCCTCGCGCCTAGCCGCCGGCGCTCCCGGCGGGGGCGCTGCACTGCGCTGGCTCAGGCGGGCTGCTGCTGGCTACGGCCAGGGCCGCAGCACCGCGCGCACCGGGCTGGCCTCGCAGTCCATCAGCTTGAGCGGCAGCGCGATCAGCTCGTAGTCGCCCGCATCGACCGCGTCGAGGCAGAGGTTCTCGAGTACGCGCAGGCCATGGCGGCGCAGTGCCTGGTGGCTTTCCAGCAGCACGCTGTCGGCCGGGTCGACGCTGGCGCTGTCGATGCCGATCAGCAGCACGCCGAGCGCGGCCAGGTGCTCGATCACTTCGGGTGCGATGCCGGCCAGATCCGGGTCCCATTGCCGGGGTTGCCGCCGGTAGGTCCGGATCAGGACCCGTGCCGGAACGGCCTGGTCAGCGGGCAGCGCATGCGCGATGTCCTGCCATTGCACGCGCGGGCCGCAGCCGATGGCATGGATCACGCGGCAGTGGCCGATGAAGGGTTCCAGCGCCATGGCGCCGGCGGCCTGGCCCGCCGGGTCGTAATGCAGCGGCGCGTCGGCATGGGCGCCGACATGGGGCGAGAGCCGGATCTGGCTCAGGTTGACCGCGCCGTCCGCTCCGATGCGGGCCTGCCAGTCGCGGCGGTAGGGTGCATCGCCCGGATAGACCGGGCTGGCGGCATCGAGCGGTGGCGAGATGTCCCACAGCCGCAGCATGGCGCAGTTCAGAACAGGCTGTCGAGCGCCGCCAGGCCATGGCGGGCGCGGGCGCGGTTGCAGGCATCGCTGCCTTCCTCGAACTCGCGGCAGGGCGAGGGCCGCCATTCGTAGATGCCGCAGCCGATCTTCTCGCCGACCTTGCCGCACAGCGCGGCACAGCGGATCGGCACATGGTCGGTGCCGCGCATGCGCGCGGTGTTGCCATTGACCTCGACCGTCAGGCCGGCGGGCACGGCACCGCCCTCGGTATCGAGTTCGTAGATCGAGAAATCGACCCGGAAGTTGGCGCAGCAGGCGCCGCAGCTCTGGCATTGGCTCATGGTGAGGGCAGGTCGGGTGCGCGGTAGACCAGCACCTTGAGTGCGCGGTCGGGCGAGACATCGGCAAACGCGGCCGGGTTCGGCAGCCGCTGCTCGAAGATCAGTTCGGGTGCGGCCTCGGCCATCTGCTGCTGCAGGAAGGCCGGGCTCAGCTCGGGCGCGTTGAGGCAGAGCAGCGCATGGCCGCCCGGAATCAGCAGGTCGGGCAGGCGCCGCATCAGCTTGAGGTAGTCCTTGGTCGCGACGAAGCTGCCCTTCTGGTAGCTCGGCGGATCGACCACCACCAGGCCGTAGGGGCCACCGCGCGTGATCTTGCCCCAGGTCTTGAAGATGTCATGCGCCAGGAAGCTGGCCTTGCCCTGCAGTTCGTTGAGCGCATGGTTCTGCTGGCCCAGGCTGATCGCACCCGCGCTCATGTCGACGTTGACGACCTGGCGCGCACCGCCTTGCAGCGCCGCGATCGAGAAGGCGCAGCTGTAGGCGAACAGGTTGAGCACTTTCAGGCGCGGCTGGCTGGCCGCGTGGGCGCGCACCCAGGCCCGGCCCTCGGCCATGTCGAGGAACAGGCCGTGGTTCTGGCCCTTGAGCACATGGACGAGGTAGCGCGCGCCTTGCTCGCTGACCAGATGCGGCTCGGGCACGCTGCCGGCCATCAGCCGGGTGTCGGTCCGGCCCTCGAAGCGGCACTGGTAGACCCAGTTCAGCGGCTCGCCCGGCGCGATCTGCTGCCAGCGCGCCGTCAGCGCCTGGCCGACCTGGGCCAGCTCGGCGTCGTCGAGCGGCTTGAAGCTGGTCAGCAGCCAGACCGGCGGGTAGGCGTCGAGCGCCAGATGCTCGCAGCCCGGGTAGAGGCCGCCGCGGCCGTGGAACAGGCGGATCGCCTCGGCGGGTTTTTCGGCTTGTGCAATCGCGTCGAGTAGAGCCTGCATGGGTGGGGGTGCCAATCGGCTGCGCTCAGGCCAGTCGGCCCAGCAGCAGATACTCCATCAGCGCCTTTTGTACATGCATGCGGTTCTCGGCCTCGTCCCAGACCACGCTTTGCGGGCCGTCGATCACGTCGGCCGTGACTTCCTCGCCGCGGTGCGCCGGCAGGCAATGCATGAACAGCGCATCGGGCTGCGCCATCGCCATCATTTCGGGTGTCACGCACCAGGCGGCGAAGGCCTGCATGCGCTTCTCGTTCTCGGCCTCCCAGCCCATGCTGGTCCAGACATCGGTCGTGACCAGGTCGGCGCCGCGGCAGGCCTGCATCGGATCGTCGAACACCTGCCAGAACTCGCCCTGACCGACACCGGCCACTTTCGGGTCGACCTCGTAGCCGCTCGGCGTGCTGACATGGACCTTGAAGCCCAGCAGCTCGGCCGCCTGCAGCCAGGTGTTGGCCATGTTGTTGCCGTCACCGACCCAGGCCACGGTCTTGCCGCGCAGTGCGCTCGGGTCGATGCTGCCGTCGGCGCGCTGGCCGTGGTATTCGAGCCAGGTGAACAGGTCGGCCAGGATCTGGCAGGGGTGGAACTCGTTGGTCAGGCCGTTGATGACCGGCACCCGCGAATGCGCGGCGAAGCGCTCGATCTTCTCCTGGCCGAAGGTGCGGATCATCACGATGTCGGTCATGCGGCTGATCACGCGCGCGCTGTCCTCGATCGGCTCGGAACGGCCCAGCTGGCTGTCGCCGGTGGTCAGGTGCACCACGCTGCCGCCGAGCTGGTACATGCCAGCCTCGAAGCTGACGCGGGTACGCGTGCTGGCCTTCTCGAAGATCATGGCCAGCGTGCGGTCGGTCAGCGTGTGGTGCTTCTGGTAGGTCTTGAACTTGCGCTTGATCAGCCAGATGCGTTCGAGCAGGTAGGCATATTCATCGGCGCTGAAGTCCTTGAACTGCAGGTAATGCCTGACCGGCACCGGAGGAGTGATGGACGCGTTCATGAGAGGTGACTCAGGCTTGTTCGGCCAGGAAGGCCTTGATCAGCGGGACCAGCTTGGCGACGATCTCGTCGGCTTCGGCCGTGGACAGGATCAGCGGCGGCACCATGCGGATCACGCTGTCGGCAGTCACGCTGAGCAGCAGGCCGGCTTCGGCGCAGCGATTGACCAGCACGCCGCAGGGACGGTCGAGCTCGATGCCCAGCATCAGGCCCTTGCCGCGTACCTGCTTGACGCCGGCCACGCCCATCAACTGCGTGATCAAAGCGGTCTGCAGGTGCAGGCCGACCTTGGCGGCGTTCTCGAGCAGGCCGTCTTCCTCCATGATCCGGATCGTCTCCACGCCAGCGCGCACCGCCAGCGGGTTGCCGCCGAAGGTGGTGCCGTGGTTGCCGGGCTGGAAGATGTTGGCGGCCTTGGGGCCGACCACGACTGCGCCGATCGGCACGCCCGAGCCCAGGCCCTTGGCCAGCGGCATCACGTCGGGCTGGATGCCGGCCCACTGATGCGCGAACCATTTGCCGGTACGACCCATGCCGCACTGCACCTCGTCGATCATCAGCAGCCAGTCGTTGGCATCGCACAGCGCGCGCACTTCGCGCATGTAGTCGGCATCGACCGGGTTGACGCCGCCTTCGCCCTGGATCGCCTCGAAGAACACCGCCACCACGTTCGGGTTGCCGGCGGTCGCCTTCCTGATCGACTCGATGTCGTTCAGCGGCACGCGGATGAAGCCCTCGACCAGCGGGCCGAAGCCGGCTTGCACCTTGGGGTTGCCGGTCGCGCTCAGCGTGGCGATCGAGCGGCCGTGGAAGGCCTTCTCGTAGACTACGATCTCAGGCTTGTCGATGCCCTTGTCATGGCCGAACTTGCGCGCCAGCTTGAGCGCGGCTTCGTTGGCCTCCAGGCCGCTGGAGCAGAAGAAGACCTTGTCCAGCCCCGAGCGCTCGCACAGCATGGCGGCCAGTCGCTCGGCGTTGGGCGTGTAGTAGTAGTTGCTGGTGTGGATCAGCTTGGCGATCTGCTCCTGCAGCGCCGGAACCAGCTTGGGGTGGGCGTGGCCCAGGGTGTTGACCGCGATGCCGCCGAGTGCATCCAGGTATTCCTTGCCGTTGACGTCCCAGACGCGGCAGCCGTGACCGTGCGAGAGCGCGATCGGCAGGCGGCCGTAGGTGTTCATGACATGCGGTTCGACCGGAGCAGCGTTGGACATGGCGAGGTTTCCAAAAACGTGAAAAACGAGGTGTCTGTGTTGGGCGGGCCGGACCCGGGCAATGACCGGGTGGCGTCTGTTGGCATTTTAGGTCCAGTCCTGGCAGGCTTTGATGACGCCGCAGTCCGGCTCCCCATATCGCGCCGGCATAAGTGCTATCGATTGTCCTGAGTCTTATATAAGATAAAATTTCGTCCATTCCTCACGCGGAATTGAGCGATCCTCAGCGCCGTCTTTTTCGTCCGTCTCCAGAGGACTCTTCCCCGATGCTTTCTCCCTCCGCCAAAGAAGTCTTCATCCAGGGCCTTACCCACAGCGGCAGGACCTTCCGTCCCAGCGACTGGGCGGAGCGGCTGGCGGGCGTGATGAGCCAGTTCAGGCCGGGCGGCAACCTGCCGGGTGCCCACCTGAGCTACTCGCCCTGGTGCATCCCGAAGGTCATCAACGGCGTCAAGTGCGTCGTCGTGCATACCGACCTGCGCGACTTCGACCAGATGGCCTGGAACTTCGTGATGGGCTTCGCGCGCGACAACGACCTGCAGGTGGTCGAAGCCTGCCTGCTGCCCGACGTTCCCAAGCCCTGAGTCCCGCTGCAGGGCAGCGCTGACGCGGTCCTGAAAGTGCAAAAAGCCGCATCCGGCAACGGAAGCGGCTTTTTGCTGCCCGCTTCCCGGCTCAGAACATCTCGACTGCCATGCGCTCGACCGTGGCACCGCTGGTCTGCACCGACGCCGCCAGCGCCTGGGCCTGCGGCAGCAGCGCCTCGGCGTAG
>NZ_PVLR01000070.1 GCF_002980625.1 Malikia spinosa
AGACTTTGAACACGCTCTCAGACCACCAGCGGCGTCAGGCCGCCGTCCATCGACAGCACCGCGCCATTGACATAGCTGGCGCGCGCCGAGGCCAGGAAGCAGACCGCGTCGGCGATCTCGCGCGGCTCGGCGATGCGGCCCATCGGGTGGCGCTGGTTGATGCGATCGAGCGCCTGCTGTGGCGTGATGCCCTGCAGCCTGGACTCGGCCAGCAGGCCCTCGTCGAGCCGCTCGGTCCGGGTCTGGGCCGGATTGACGACATTGACGCGCACGCCCTGCCCGGCATAGGCCGCCGCCAGGCCGGAGCTGGCCAGCATCAGCGCCGCATTGGCCGAGCCGCCCGGCAGGTGAATCGGACTGGCGACCTTGCCGCCCATGCCGACCACGTTGACGATCACGCCACGACCGCGCGCGGCCATCTGCTTGATCAGCGGGTCGATCACATGCAGGTAGCTGAAGAACTTGGCCTGCATCGCCTCGTGCCATGAGGCCGGGCCCAGTTCGTCGGGCGGGGTGCGGCGCGCGGCACCGGCGCAATTGACCAGCACATCGACCGGCCCCAGGCCAGCGGGCGCGGCGGCCTGGGCCTGCTCGACCATGGCTTGCGCAGCCGCTGGGTCGCGCAGGTCGGCGCTCAGCAGGCGGATGGCGTCATCGCGGCCGGGATGCTGCTCGAGCAGGCTGGTGCGCGCGGCCTGCAGGTGCTCGCTGTCGCGCCCGACCAGGGTCACGCGGGCGCCCTCGGCCAGGAACTGGCGCGCACAGGCGAGCCCGATGCCACGGCTGCCGCCGGTGATCAATACATGCTGGTCTTGAAGCTGGAGGTCCATGGTGCTGCGCCTTCTTTCTGTTGTGGGTGGGAGTGATGCGGGATGGCAGGGAACTGCCGGCACATTGTTCCAGCATTGCGGCGGGCAGCAATCGGCAGGGGCTCCGTTACCATACGGTTACCTAGCAGGCAGCCGCCGCCGAGACGGCCCGCCACCACCGGACATTCCATGCGCATCCCCCATCTGATCAACGGCCAGACAGTCGCCGGTCGCGAGCATTTCCAGAGCCTCAACCCCGCCAACCAGCAGCAGCTGGCCGAAGTCGCTGCCGGATCGGCCGAAGAGGTCAACCTGGCAGTGGCCGCGGCCAAGTCGGCGTTCCCGGCCTGGGCCGGCACGCCGCCGGCGCAACGGGCCCGGATCATGCACCGCCTGGGCGAGCTGATCACGCGCGACCAGGCCGAACTGGCCCGGATCGAGACCGCCGACTGCGGCCAGGCGATCGCGCAGACCGGCGCCAACCTGGTGCCACGCGCGGCCGACAGCTTCCACCACTATGCCGAGCTCTGCACGCGCATGGACGGCCAGACCCACCCGACGCCGACCCACCTGAACTACACGCTGCTGCAGCCAGTCGGCGTCTGCGCGCTGGTAGCGCCGTGGAACGTGCCGCTGCTGACCGCCAGCGCCAAGGTCGCGCCCTGCCTGGCTTTTGGCAACACCGCGGTGCTCAAGCCCAGCGAGCTGAGCCCGATGACGGCCGCGCGCCTGGGCCAGCTGGCGCTCGAAGCCGGCGTGCCGCCCGGCGTGCTCAACATCGTGCAGGGCAATGGCCGGGAGGCCGGCGCACCGCTGGTGGCGCACCCCGACGTGCGGCTGGTGTCCTTCACCGGGTCGACCGCGACCGGCAACGCGATCGTGCGCAACGCCGGGCTCAAGAAATACAGCATGGAGCTCGGGGGAAAAAGCCCCTTCATCGTGTTCGAGGACGCCGACTTCGAGCGCGCGCTCGATGCCGCGCTGGTCATGATCTTCAGCATCAACGGCGAGCGTTGCACCGCCGGCAGCCGCATCCTGGTACAGCAGTCCATCTTCGACGAGTTCGCGCGCCGCTTCGTCGAACGCGCCAAGCGCATCGCGGTCGGCGATCCGATGGACCCGGCAACCGTGATCGGGCCGATGGTCAGCCAGGGCCATCTGGCGCGGGTGCGCGGCTACATCGAGCTCGGCCTGCAGGAAGGCGCGACGCTGCTGTGCGGCGGCGTGCAACGGCCCGACTACGCGCCTGAAGTCGCCGCTGCGGTGCGCGACGGCAATTTCGTCTGGCCGACCGTGTTCGCCGACGTCAGGCCCGACATGCGCATCATGCGCGAGGAGATCTTCGGCCCGGTCGCCTGCCTGCTGCCGTTCCGTGACGAAGCGGATGCGATCGCGCTGGCCAACGACAGCCCCTACGGCCTGGCCAGCTATGTCTGGAGCGAGAACGCCGGCCGCGCGCACCGAGTCGCGGCAGCACTGGAAGCTGGCGTCTGCTACGTCAACAGCCAGAGCGCGCGCGATCCGCGGCCGCCGTTTGGCGGCGTCAAGGCCAGCGGCCTCGGGCGCGACGGCGGCCACTGGAGCTTGCAGACCTATACCGAGCCCAAGAACATCTCGATCAGCTACGGCCAGCACGCGATCCCGCGCTGGGGGCTCTGAGCAGGCGCTGAGCAGCGCGCGGGTCAGGCATCAAGCCTGCGCCAGCTCAGATGACTGCGCTGCGCAAGCCCTGTCAGGCTGCGTCAGTCGCGCCAGCCGTCGGCCAGCACGAGCGTGAGATCGGCCGCCGGCATTGCGCGCGCCAGCGACGCGGCCTGGCCAGCCCACAGCGGCGTGAAGTCGTCCCGCCCCTGCGCCTCGGCCCAGGCGCGCAGCGGCGCCAGGTGCGTGGCTGCCAGCGGGAAAGCCGGTGCCTGGCGGCTGATGCAGCCGCCCGAGTTGCCAGCAGCGCCGAGCGCACGCATGGCGCGGTTCACGATGCCGCGCGCCGGCCGGCCCGTGAAGACATTGGTCAGCGCCGTGTGCTGCGCCTGCGCCGACTGCAGCGCGGCCCGGTGCAGCGCGCTGGTGCCCGCCTCGGGACACAGCAGATAGGCCGTGCCGACCTGGACCGCCGAGGCGCCGAGCGCGCGCGCCGCCGCGACACCCGCCGCGTCCGCAATGGCGCCGGCCGCGATCACCGGCAACTCGACCGCGCGCACGATCTGCGGCAGCAGCGCGAAAGTGCCGAGCTGGGTCGTGAGGTCGTCGCCCAGGAAGATGCCACGGTGGCCGCCGGCCTCCAGGCCCTGGGCGATGATGGCGTCGGCGCCATGGGCCTGCAGCCACAGTGCTTCATCAACCGTGGTCGCACTCGACAGCACCTTGGAGCCCCAGGACTTGACGCGCGCGAGCAGCTCCGGCGCCGGCAGGCCGAAGTGAAAGCTCACCACCGGCGGGCGGAACGGCTCGACCAGATCCGCCACCACGGCGTCAAAGGGCGCGCGCGCCGCGATGGCCGGCCCTTCGGGCGCGGGCAGCCCGGCCTCGGCGCAGAGCGGGGCCAGCGCCGCGCGCCAAACGGCTTCGCGCTGCGGGTCGGACTCGGGCGGGCGGTGACAGAAGAAATTGACGTTCCAGGGCCCTTGCGCCGCGCGGCGCATGACTTCGAGCTCGTCGCGCAGCTGCGCCGGACTCAGCGTCGCGGCCGGCAAGGAGCCCAGGCCGCCCGCGTTCGTGACGGCCAGCGCCAGCGCGCTGCCTTGCGAGCCGGCCATCGGCGCCTGGATGACGGGCAGGCGCAGCCCGAGCAATGCTTGCAGACTTGTGTTCATGGATTCGTATTCTGACGCGATTGATTCGGATCTGACGCTGAAGATCATGCCACCACCGCCAGGCCGGCAACCGCGACCTGGCCGTCGTGACGGCACCATGGGACAATCGCCCGATGCGACTGAATCTGATTTATGCCCGCGCCGCCAACGGCGTCATCGGCAAGGACAACGCCATGCCCTGGCATCTGCCGGAAGACCTGGCCCATTTCAAGCGCCACACGCAAGGCTGGCCGGTCATCATGGGCCGCAAGACCTGGGAATCGCTACCCGCGAAATTCCGCCCGCTGCCCGGACGGCTCAACATCGTGCTGACGCGCGACGCCGCCACCGCCGCCCAGCTGCAGGCCGAGGGCGCGCTGGCGCTGGCCAGCCTGGATCAGGCGATGGCGCATTGCGCCGCGCTACACGCCCCGCCAGCCGAGCTCTGGATCATGGGCGGCGCGCAGATCTACGCCCAGGCCTTGCCGCTGGCGCAGCGCGTCATCGTGACCGAGATCGCCCGCGACTACGAGGGCGACGCCCATGCGCCCGAGCTGGGTCCGGAGTGGCGCGAGACCGCGCGCGAATCCCATGTCTCGGCCAGCGGCCTGGGCTACGACTTCGCCACCTACGAGCGCTGAAACGCCGCCAGCCTGCTGCCGCCACGGCAGAAACAACAAGGGGCCCAACGGCCCCTTGCTCGCATCAGGCAGTCTGCTCGACCGGCTTGTCCTGGAAGCGCATCGAGAAGTCGATGGCCTGCACGTCCTTGATCAGCGCGCCGACCGAGATCCGGTCGACCCCGGTCTCGGCCAGCTGGCGCAGACCGTCGAAGGTCACGCCGCCCGAGATCTCGAGGCTGATGCGGCCAGCGGCCAGCTCGACCGCCTTTTTGAGCGTGTCGAGGTCCATGTTGTCGAGCAGCACCATCTTGACGCCGGCATCGAGCGCTTCCTGTAGCTGGTTCAGCGTCTCGACCTCGACCTGGATGAAGCTGGCCCGGTCAGCCAGCTTTTGCGCCGCGCGCAGTGCATTCGTGATGCCGCCGGCGGCCGCGATATGGTTTTCCTTGATCAGGATCGCGTCGTACAGGCCCATGCGGTGGTTCTTGCCGCCACCGCAGCGCACCGCGTATTTCTCGGCCACGCGCAGGCCCGGAATGGTCTTGCGCGTGTCGAGGATGGCCGCGCGCGTGCCTTCGACTTCGCCGACATACTTGGCGGTCTTGGTCGCGACCGCGCTGAGAGTCTGCATGAAGTTCAGGCAGGTGCGCTCGGCGGTCAGCAGCTCGCGCGCGCTGCCGGTGATCTCGACAATCTTCTGGCCCGGCTCGCAACGGCCGCCCTCGTCGACCAGCCAGTTGACCTGGGCGCCGGGTGCCACCTGGCGCAGCACCTCGTCGACCCAGGGCCGGCCGCAGATGACGGCCGATTCGCGACAGATGATGGTCGCGGTGGCCTGGCGCTCGGCCGGCACCAGCTCGGCGGTCAGGTCGCCGCTGCCGACATCCTCGGCCAGGGCGCGTTGCACATCACTGGCCACTTGGGCCGTCAGATCGTAGTCGCTCATATAGGGGTTCCTTGTGCGCGGCCGCCTGCGCGACAAGCCGCTGAAGGGCATGATGATACGCCCTGCCCGACAGGCTCACAGGCCGAACCGGTCCGGTTTCCCGCGGTGCGGCCCTGCGCTTATCATGCGGCAAAATCGTTTCCCATGAAATTCGGATTCCGTTGGTTCTGGCGGCGTGGCACCCAGAGCGATCTGCCGCCTGAAATCGAGCAAGCCCGCGCGCTGATCGAGGCCGTCGACCGCGGCGGCCTGCCGCTGAACCCGGCCAAGGTCAACGCGATCGCGCGCGACCTGGGGCTCGAAGTGGGCCGCCACGCCGCAGTCGAGCAGACCGTGGAGCGGATTCGCGCCTGCCTGCTGCGTTGAGCCGCTGCCACGAAGCTGGAGCCAGATCCAGACCCCGGCCCTGAGCGCTGGAAACGATAGAAATCCCTGCTTCCGAAAGAATTCCTGATCATGAAATTAGCCACCTGGAACGTCAACTCCCTGAGCGTGCGCCTGCCCCAGGTGCTGGACTGGCTGGCCGATAATCCGGTCGACCTGCTCGCGCTGCAGGAGCTCAAGCTGAGCGACGACAAGTTCCCGGCAGACGCCTTTGCGCAAGCCGGCTACCAGGCGGCCTGGTTCGGCCAGAAGACCTACAACGGCGTGGCGCTGATCTCGCGCAGCGAACCGACCGACCTGGTGCGCAACATTCCCGGCTACGCCGACGAGCAGTCGCGCGTGATCGCCGCCACCATCGAGACGGCACAGGGCCCGCTGCGTGTCGTCAACGGCTATTTCGTCAACGGCCAGGACCCCGAGAGCGAGAAGTTCGTCTACAAGATGCAGTGGCTCGATGCGCTGCGCGAATGGCTGCGCGACGAGCTGGCGCGACACCCCAGGCTGGTGCTGCTGGGCGACTTCAACATCGCGCCCGAGGACCGCGACAGCTACGACCCCGAGGGCCTGCGCGAAACCATCCACCACACCAGCGCCGAGCGGCGCCAGTTCCGCGAGCTGCTCGAGCTCGGCCTGAGCGACAGCTACCGGATGTTCGAGCAGCTGCCCAAGAGCTACAGCTGGTGGGACTACCGCATGCTGGGCTTCCAGAAGAACCGGGGCCTGCGCATTGACCATATACTGATCAGCGAGGCAATCAAGCCCTCGGTGACTGCCTGTGCGATCGACCGCGCGCCGCGCAAATGGCCCAAGCCGAGCGACCATGCGCCGGTGGTGGTGACGCTGGATCTCTGATCAGCTTTTATCCTGGACCAGGGCTGACCCACGCCTGCCAGCCTCATCCACTGGCAAATCATCTCTCTAATGGATCAGGGCTGACCCGAGCCTGCCAGCCTCATCCGTCCGCTACGCGGCCGGCAAATCGGCTGTCAGGCCTGGGTCAACCCTGATCTTCTGATATGGCCTCGGCATACGAGCCAGGCATTTGGTTGCCGTGTCAGCGCCGTTGCGATTTCAATGGTTCACGGTGTCATGGATTCAATCTCGACATGTGGGGCCGCTGCTTGAAAGAGACCCTGAAGCAAATCAAGCTTTTCGCTCACCTCGGCGGCAATCGTCCTGGGATCCACCACGTCCATCAGACGATGCAGTTCGCCCTTGGTCAGCAACATGCTGCCGCCTAGGCGTGCGGCCAAGCGTCGAAAGAATTCTTCGGCAAAACTGCTGAGCTTGATCTGCCTGGTCTTGGCCTCCCAGACTATGCGTGCGGCTTCCGCAGGGGCCTGCTTCCAAGCCTGAAAGTCAGCCTCGATGCTTTCGAACACACGCTCCAGCACCAAGGCATCGAGCACCTCGTCGATCTCGGGCTCGAAACCGGAAAACAACTCCAGACCGGCATGCTGCGCCAAGGCGTAACGCCTGAGCACATCGGGCGTGACGAAATAATTCTCGGCCTCGTAGCGGCGCCAGTAGCTCAAGGTCAGACGTCCCTCAACGCTGCCCTGCCGGTCGCGTCCGTCGTTATCCAGAATGGCCAGCCCCTTGAGCCGGGGCAGAAGTTCCGACAAGCCCTTGAAATGTTCACGCGGCGTGACACCAAAACCGCCCTCCACCCGCTCCAGTTCGCTTTCCAGCGATCGGTCAGGGTAGTTGTTCTGCACGTAAAAAGAATTGATGCGCTCGTCCCAGACCGCTGCGACCGGATGCTGCAGGCGCTCAGCCAGCGCGCGCAGCATGTCTACATCGGTGCCGCCTTCGACATACAGCACATAGCCGCGCTCGCGCGCCTTGATGTAGTGATCGGCACCGAAATGCTTGAGACTGTTGCTGATGTCGAGCTTGCGTGCCAAGTCGTCGGCCTTGCCCTCCATCAGCAGCGTCAGGTTCTTGTCCAGCGCCTCGATCAGAATGACCTCGGAATGGGTGACCATGACCACTTGCGACTGGTTCTCGGAGGCAATGTCACGCAACAAGACATACACCTGCTTCTGACGCAGAATTTCCAGGTGTGCGTCGGGCTCATCCACCAGCAAGACGCTGCGCTTGTGCGAGTACAGATAAGCAAAAATCAGCAGCATCTGCTGAAACCCCCGACCCGACGAGGACACATCCAGCGCCTCACGCACGCTCGTTTGCTTGTAACGCAGCTCGATGGCACCGCGCGTGGTTTCCTGCGGCGTTTGCAGCGTGACATTGAACAGCCGCTGCATCAGCGTCACGATGCGGCTCCAATCATCGGGCGTGTTCCTGGCCACCATCAGGCACAGGTTGCGCAACACCTGCGCCGTCTGTCCCTGGCCCAGCAGCACATCGATGCGACCGGGCTGCAGGATGGCCTCTTCGGTTTCGAGACCCGACATCGGGTAGAGCAGCTCGACCCGGATACTGGCCGCATGTGCCAGCAACTCCAGGTTGGCAACCACCGACTCGGCAGGCGTGCAATAGACCAGCTCATCACCCTGGTTGCGAAAACGCATCGGCAGGCTCACAACCTGGCCCCGAAACTCGACGCCAACGGTGATGGTCAGCGCGATATCCTTGCTGCCGGTGCGCACCGCCGTGTTGTGCCAGAAGAAGCGCGTGCGCTGGACTGGCACCGCGACAATATTGAGCCGGTTGAGCGCCGTGGCGGTGCGCTCCTTGGCCGACGAAGTCTTGCGCGCCTCATACCAGGTCCGAACCGCCTGCGACCACAGGGCCAGCGCCTGGATGGCGCTGGTCTTGCCGCTGTTGTTGGGACCGATCAGCACCGCTGGATGTTCCAACTCGATGCGCTGCCGGTCGCCGAAGCGTTTGAAGTTTTCGATTTCGAGGTAATGCAGCAGGCGCATGTTGGAAAATGACTCAGGCGTGGCAGAGATCTGGCATGAAGAACATCGACCGGACTGGTAGTCGCAGCAGTGACCAGGGTCTCGAATTTCGTCATACAGATGGTGGGGCGGCGTGCAGTACAGCGAGCAAACTGCAATATGGCTATTTTCGTCCATCGTCTGCACAATTGACCATGGGTCGGTGCTCGTAATGCTGGAGCTCCGATGCACTGTGCAGCGCTGATGGATCAGGACTGACCCAAACCTGCCAGCCTCATCCACTGGCAAATCATCTCTCTACTGGATCAGGGCTGACCCGAGCCTGCCAGCCTCATCCGTCCGCTACGCGGCCGGCAAATCGGCTGTCAGGCCCGGGTCATCCCTGATCTGCTGGCGTTGATCTGTCAATTGCAGAACTGCATCAGCATGAGACGGTGACAGGACGCAAGGACTTATCAATCGGCTGCGCAGCAGCCGCAAGGGCAGTGGGTGAGGTGGGGCT
>NZ_PVLR01000071.1 GCF_002980625.1 Malikia spinosa
CTCGACCGGCAAGATCCAGAAGTTCGTGCTGCGCAGCCAGATCAAGTCGGCCAGCGCCATCGAATGACGCCCCGCGCGGAAGGACTCATGAACAAAGACATCATTCTGCAAACCCGGGGCCTGACCAAGGAATTCCTGGGCTTCAAGGCGGTCTCGGACGTCAACCTCGAGGTCGAGCGCGGCAGCATCCATGCGCTGATCGGCCCCAACGGCGCCGGCAAGACCACGGTGTTCAACCTGCTGACCAAGGTTCATGCCGCCAGCAGCGGCCAGATCCAGTTCAAGGGCCAGGACATCACGCGCGAAAGCCAGGTCCAGGTGGCGCGGCGCGGCATGATCCGCTCGTTCCAGATCTCGGCCACCTTTGCGCATCTGACGGCACTGGAGAACGTGCGGGTCGGACTGCAGCGCAAGCGAACCGACTCGTTCAACTTCTGGTCGTCGCAAAAGCGGCTCGACGCGCTCAACGGGCGCGCGATGGAGCTGCTCGAAGCGGTTGACCTGGCCCAGTTCGCCGACATCGTGACGGTGGAGATGCCGTACGGGCGCAAGCGCGCGCTCGAGATCGCCACCACGCTGGCGCTCGATCCCGAGCTGATGCTGCTCGACGAGCCGACCCAGGGCATGGGCCACGAGGATGTCGGGCGGGTGGTGGAGCTGATCCAGAAGATCTCGGCCAACCGGACCATCCTGATGGTCGAGCACAACCTGTCGGTGGTCGAGACCCTGTGCGACCGCATCACCGTATTGCAGCGCGGCGCCGTGCTGGCCGAGGGCGACTACGCCACGGTCTCGAACGACCCGCGCGTGCTCGAAGCTTACGTAGGAGTCGACGCATGAGCAGCGCCTTCAACCCCAACGGCGAGATGCTGCGCGTGACCGGGCTGCACGCCTTCTATGGCGAGTCGCACATCCTGCACGGCATCGACCTGCATGTGAACCGCGGCGAGCTCGTGACCCTGCTCGGGCGCAACGGCTCGGGCCGTTCGACCACGCTCAAGGCGATGCTGGGCCTGGTGGGCCGACGCAGCGGCTCGGTCATGTTCAACGGCACCGAGATCAACCAGACCGCGCCGCACCGGATCGCTCGCCTGGGGCTGGGCTACTGCCCGGAGGAGCGCGGCATCTTCGCCGGCCTCAGCACCGAGGAGAACCTGCTGCTGCCGCCGGTGGTGGCCAGCGGCGGCATGACGCTCGAAGAGATCTACGAGCTGTTCCCCAACCTCAAGGAACGGCGCAACAGCCCGGGCACACGCCTGTCGGGCGGCGAGCAGCAGATGCTGGCGATGGCGCGCATCCTGCGCACCGGCGCCAAGGTGCTGCTGCTCGACGAGATCACCGAGGGCCTGGCGCCGGTGATCGTCAAGAAGCTCGGCGAGGTGATCCGGCTGCTCAAGTCGCGCGGCTACACCATCGTGCTGGTCGAGCAGAATTTCCGCTTTGCCGCCCCGTTGGCGGATCGGCATTACGTGCTCGAACACGGCCATGTGGTGATGACCGTGCCCAAGGAAGAGCTGGCGGCGCGCACCGGCGAGCTGCATCAACTACTGGGCGTCTGACGCCCGAATCATTCCCATAACGACCAGGAGACAAGCATGAAACTCAAACATATCGCTCAAGCCGCCGCCCAGGTGGCCGCCCTGGCCCTGCTGGCCGGCACGGCCCAGGCCCAGGTGTCCGACGGCGTGGTCAAGATCGGCGTGCTGACCGACCTGTCCGGCACCTATTCCGACCTGGCGGGCAAGGGCGCCGTGCTGGCGACCAAGATGGCGATCGACGACTTCGTCGCGGCCGAAAAGCCGGGCTTCAAGGTCGAGCTGGTCTCGGCCGACCACCAGAACAAGGGCGACATCGCGGCCAACAAGGCGCGCGAGTGGTTCGAGCGCGACAAGGTCGACGTGGCCAGCGAACTGGTGACGACCTCGGTCGCGCTGGCGGTGCAGAAGATCGCCAAGGACAAGAACAAGATCGTGCTGATGTCGGGCCCGGGCTCGACCGCGATCACCAACGAGAGCTGCAACGATGTCTCGGTGCACTGGACCTACGACACCTACGCGCTGGCCAACGGCACCGCCAAGGCCGTGACCCAGGCCGGCGGCAAGAAATGGTTCTTCCTGACGGCGGACTACGCCTTCGGCCATGCACTCGAGAAGGATGCCTCCGACGTGGTCAAGGCCAATGGCGGCGAGGTGATGGGCGCGGTGCGCCATCCCTTCCCGGGCAACGACTTCTCGTCCTACCTGCTCAAGGCCCAGTCCTCGGGCGCGCAGGTCATCGGCCTGGCCAACGCGGGCGGCGACACGATCAACTCGATCAAGCAGGCGGCCGAGTTCGGCATCACGCCCAAGCAGTCGCTTGCCGGCCTGCTGGTCTTCATCACCGACGTGCATTCGCTGGGTCTGAAGAACACCCAGAACATGTACCTGACCGAAGGCTTCTACTGGGACCTCAACAACGAGACCCGGGCCTGGTCTAAGCGCTTCTTCGACCAGCACAAGCGCATGCCGACCATGGTGCAGGCCGGCCAGTATTCCTCGACCATGCATTACCTGAAGGCGGTCAAGGCGACGGGAACCGATGACACCGCCAAGGTGATGACGCAGATGAAGAAGACGCCGATCAACGACTTCTTCGCCAAGAACGGCAAGATCCGCGATGACGGCCGCATGGTGCACGACATGTACCTGCTGCAGGTCAAGAAGCCGGCCGAGTCGAAGACGCCCTGGGACTACTACCATGTCAAGGCGACCATTCCGGCGGCCGAGGCCTTCCAGCCGCTGTCGGCTTCGCGCTGCGCGCTGATCAAGAAATAAGGCCTGTGCCTGACCCGCGCCGGGTCCTGCGGGACCTGGCGCTCCTGCCCCACCCGCTTCAAGGTCACAAGCCATGGAAATCTTCGGCATCCCGTCACAGGCCTTTTTCGGTCAGCTACTGCTGGGCCTGATCAACGGCTCCTTCTATGCCGTGCTGAGCCTGGGACTGGCCATCATCTTCGGCCTGCTCAACATCATCAACTTCGCCCATGGCGCCCAGTACATGCTCGGCGCCTTCGGTGCCTGGCTCGGACTGAACTACCTGGGCATCAACTACTGGCTGGCGCTGGTGCTGTCGCCGCTGCTGGTCGGCGCGTTGGCGGTCGTGATCGAGCGCAGCATGCTCAAGCGCCTGTATCAGCTCGACCATCTGTACGGTCTGCTGCTGACCTTCGGCCTGGCGCTGATGGCCGAGGGCCTGTTCAAGAACTTCTTCGGTGTCTCGGGCGAGTCCTACGAGGCGCCGGAACTGCTGCAAGGCGGCATGCAGCTGGGCTTCATGTACCTGCCGATCTACCGCGGCTGGGTCGTGGTCGCGGCACTGACGGTCTGCCTGGTGGCCTGGTACGTGATCGAGCGCACCAGCCTGGGCGCCACGCTGCGCGCAGCGACCCAGCGCCCCGACCTGGTCCAGGCGCTCGGCATCAACGTGCCGGTGCTGGTGACCGCCACCTATGCCGCTGGCGCCGCGCTGGCCGCCTTTGCCGGCGTGCTGGCCGCGCCGATCATGCAGGTCAATCCGGTCATGGGCTCGAACCTGATCATCGTGGTGTTTGCCGTGGTGGTGATCGGTGGCATGGGGTCGATCCTGGGCTCGATCGTGACCGGACTGGGCCTGGGCGTGATCGAGGGCCTGACCAAGGTGTTCTATCCGGAAGCCTCGGCGGTGGTGATTTTCCTGATCATGGTGCTGGTGCTGCTGGTCAAACCCGCCGGCTTGTTCGGCAAGCAGGCCTGAGGATTTCCGATGACAACTCCTACACACTCCCACTCCAGCCGCCAGACCGTGCTGCTGTTTGCCGGCCTGATCCTGGTCGGCCTGATCGCGCCGTTCCTGGTCTATCCGACCCTGCTGATGAAGCTGCTGTGCTTCGCGTTGTTCGCCTGTGCCTTCAACCTGATGCTGGGATTCTCCGGCCTGCTGTCGTTCGGCCATGCGGCGTTCTTCGGCGGCTCGGCCTACATCACCGGCTATCTGTGCCGTGACCTCGGCGCCACGCCCGAGATCGGCCTGCTGGCCGGCACGCTGTTCGGCGGCCTGCTCGGCGCCGTGTTCGGCCTGGTCGCGATCCGGCGCGCCGGCATCTACTTCGCGATGATCACGCTGGGCCTGGCGCAGATCGTGTACTTCCTGGCGCTGCAGATGGGCTTCACGGGCGGCGAGGATGGCATGCAGGGCATCCCGCGCGGCCAGCTGTTCGGCCTGATCGACCTGTCGGACAACCTCGCGATGTACTACTTCGTGCTGGCGGTGTTCCTGCTCGGCTTTGCGCTGATACACCGGACCATCCACTCGCCGTTCGGCCAGATCCTGAAGGCGATCCGCGACAACGAGGCGCGCGCGACCTCGCTCGGCTATGACGTGGCGCGCTTCAAGCTGATTGCCTTCGTGCTGTCGGCGGCACTGACCGGACTGGCCGGCTCAACCAAGTCGCTGGTGTTCCAGCTGGCCTCGCTCGGCGATGTGCACTGGCACACCTCGGGCCAGGTGGTGCTGATGACGCTGCTGGGCGGGCTTGGCACGCTGCTCGGCCCCGTGGTCGGCGCCATGACCATCATCGGTCTCGAGAACCAGCTGGCCGACAAGGTCGGCTCCTGGGTCACGGTCATCATGGGTGGCATGTTCGTGGTCTGCGTGCTCGCGTTCCGGCGCGGCATCGTCGGCGAAATCAAGGCCATGCTGCAGGGCAAGGGCCGCTGAAGCCGCCCGCCCCCAGCCCGAAAAAGGACCAGACGCATGAGTTACCAAGCCCCGATCAAGGACATGCTGTTCGTCATGCAGGACCTCGCCGGCATCGGCCAGGTCGCTGCCCTGCCCGGCTTCGAGGACTACGACCTCGACACCGCCCAGGCCGTGCTCGAGGAGTCGGCCCGCTTCTGCCAGGACATCGTGGCCCCGCTGAACTGGGAGGGCGACCGCAACCCTTCCTCGTTCAAGGACGGCCAGGTCACGACCACGCCCGGCTTCCAGCAGGCCTACCGCCAGTTCATCGAAGGCGGCTGGCAAGGCGTGATCCACCCGACCGAGTACGGCGGCCAGGGCCTGCCGAAGCTGATCGCGACCGCCTGCACCGAGATGCTGCATGCGTCGAGCCTGTCGTTCGCGCTGTGCCCGATGCTGACCGATGGCGCGATCGAGGCGCTGCTGACCGCCGCCAGCGACGAGCTGCGGCAGAAATACGCACCGCAGCTGATCTCGGGCCAGTGGACCGGTACCATGAACCTGACCGAGCCGCAGGCCGGCTCGGACCTGGCAGCAGTGCGC
>NZ_PVLR01000072.1 GCF_002980625.1 Malikia spinosa
GTCACCGCTGAGCGTGACGAAATCGGCTACTTCGACCGTCACTGCGCCACGCGCCTCAAGTGTTTCTAGGCCATCGAGCGCCAACGCAATTGACTTGCTGGAGCCCGTACTGACAAGCAGACCACTGTTCAATCCATGAACCACGGCATCGCCCACCCGCGTCGCCTGGTTGACCGCAATACAGAGCTGACCAGCCGAAAGCGTCAGCCCCTGGACACCGATCAGCGAAGCGGCAATGGAGTTGGACTGCAAGCTGACCCAAGAGCGTGTCGCATCAGCGCGGTCGCTCATCAGCGCAAGACCGAATTCGACACCGCTCAACTCCAGGCCAATCGCACCGGCCGCGGCGTCATCGACGCCAGCAAACAGTTCGGCTCCGCTCGCCCCCAACGTCAACATATCTGCGCTGACCGAGCTACCGTCGGACAGCTTCAGATTTTGCGTGCTGCGCTGGATAGCATAATTGCCCTCGGTGCGGACAAAGTCCTGCACTTCAACCGTCAGGTGTCCACTGGCCTGCAACAGTCGTCCCTGGTTGCCATCCATGCTCAGCGCGAGGCTACTGCCAACGCCGGTACTTACATTCAGAACCGTCTTGCCAGCGGCGTAATCGACGACCGCGTCACCCGTTTTCGACGCATCGTTGAAAGCGATGTTGAGATCGGCACCTGCGATCTTGACTCCCGCCAGGCCATTGAGCTGAGCCGTCGACGCAGTGGCCTGCAAGCTGGTCCAGCGCCGGGAAGCATCAGCACGCGCACTCATCAGGGCCAAGCCAAACTGCACGCCGGTCAGTTGCAAGCCCGTCGAATCGGAGATGCCAGCAGTAGCGGCCAGTCCTTGGGCCCCAATCGTAATTAAATCAGAAAGAATTCCACCATCCGACGCGTCAGCCCCTGCCAGCTTGACGGTCACCGTGCTGCGCAACAACGCAAAATCACCGTTGACACGAAAGAACTCACCTGCCGTCAACTGGGCGCCGCTGACGGCTATTTGCTGAACCCCGGCGTCGAGCTTGCCAAAGGTATAGGCTTCATCAGCGATGGTGATCTTGCGACCACTGACGGCATTTCCGGTGGAGTTCCAGCGCACCGCGGCCTGGCTTGCCGACAGAGAGACGCTGCTGTCGAATGCAGTGCTCAGACCACCTTCGGCTTCGAGCAACACACCGCCAGCTTGCTGTGCCGTTGCTGCACTGACGACCAGGGCCAGCTTCGTGCTGTTGACGCCCGCGCTCAGATTGCCCGCCTGCATCTGGGCACTGGCCGAGGAGGCGAGTGCCTGGAGGTCGCCACTGCCGGATTCGCGCTGGAAAGCGAAATTTCCGCTCAGCTTGAAGGCGTCACCCAGCATGATGTTCAGGCCTGTGACCTGCAGGACCGGAACCGCCGCGCTGTCCATCTGGGCCAGCGTGTAGGTGAAATTTCCAAAGCTCAGGGTCCGGGCCGCCTGGGCCACGCCGGTGGTATTGACACGCAGCAAGGCGGAATCTGCGCTTACCGATGAAAACCCAGCGCCGATGATGGCGATCGCTCCCTTGGCCTCGAGCTCGAACCCCGACGAATCAGCCAGAATAACAAGGCCGAATTGAGCGCTGTCAAGACCGACTGTCATGCCGCCGGCATCGAGGCGCGAGCTGACACTGCTACCGGCCATCAGCAGGCCGGCATCGGAAGTTGCAATGCCAAGCCTACCCGACAGTGTCAAGTGGGCCGGCATGATGAGATTCACATTGCCTGAAAGCGTCGATCTTTCACCAACGGCAACACTTTCGAAAACATAATTGGTCGCGCCGACACTCACGCTGGTACTGGCTGCCGACAGATCGAGCATAGTGTCATTGCCCGCTCCTATGCCCTGCGCGAAATCGATCGTCAGAGAATCAGTCGAAAGACTGATTCCGCCGACTCCCTTCAACGAAATGTTGGCAGCCGAGCCCTGGGCCCAGATCCAGGCCTGATCGGAGCTGGTGCTGTCGAGCCAGAGCAGCCCCAGATCCAGATCGGCAATCGACAGACCAGGCTGGCTACTGGCCTGCGGGCCGGAACCAAAATAGCCGGACGCATTCTCCAGGCCTAGCCTCCAGGCACTGTAATGTTCGTTACCCAGAGAAAAATCAGACTGGTAGCCGAGGAACATCGACCCCGACAGCGAAAGACCGCTACCCAGGGCGAGAGAACCGCTGACATCGTAGCTCAGATCCTTCATGAAGTAGGACGGATTCATGGCCATACCGATGACGTCGTCATCGATCAGGCCATTCAATCCGCTGCCATCGAGGGCTGAAATCAGGAATGCCGTTGCTGTATCGACCTTGTGCGCGACCAACTGTATCGAGTTGGTATTCTGCTTGATTTCGTAATAAATCCCGTTCGCCGCGTCAACCAGACCCTGCGCCGAATCGAACGAACCGCTCACCGAGTCATAATTGATGAAGGTGAAGGTGTCACCTTCCTTGGGCTTGAAGCCGCCATGAAGGCTGACTTGAAGTTTTCCGTTCAGGGTAGCGCCGCCGGCAACATTAATCTGATCGTAGCCAGTGCCGGGATCCATGCCGCCGAGCTCGATCACCGTCGTCGATCCGCTGTCCAGCGTCAATCCATTGGTGAAATTGGCAACGCCCGGCGAATAACCGGGCGCCAAGATACCGAGCACCTCGACCGGTGCTTGCAATGAACCGCTACCTGCCAGCATCGAACCAGGAGCCACCACCAGCGATCGCATATCAACGAGGCTGACATCGCGCGCAAGTTGGGCCGCATCGTAACGCCCGCCATCCAGCAGATAATCAGAAGCTGGTTGCTTCGTGGTGTCGATTGCATCCTGAGGCATCCAGGCCTGTGCATCGCCAGATGGACTCGAGACTGCCTGCGGCTTCAGGGTCGAATCCGAAACAGCAGAAATGGTCACCGACTCAGCCCCTGAAAGCTGGTCTCCCCCCAAGGCATCCGAGTCAAGAACACCTTCCATGAATCGGCTGTATGCCTGATCCTGCACGGCAAAGACCGACTCCATGACCAAGGAGCGTGTCTGATTCAATACCTGATGGAAACTTGTTTCCGAATCAGCATCGAGCACAGCCTCGGCATGACCTTGATTGACCGGATCGATTTCATATCGGATCGCTGTCGAGTTCCTGTCCAGCAACATCTGAGCAGTGGCCGTGACAGGATCGGCAGACAAAAGAATTCTCTGCTCCAGAGATTCGACCTGAAAAGTACTCCGCATCAGCTTGCTCAGAAGTCTGGACATGCGAGGCTGGGCATTTTTCATCTTGGAGCTCATAATTCTTATCCCTTATAGCACGCCGTCGGGATACGGCGCATAAAAATCAGGCGGGTCGATCCGAAGAAAGCAACCCGCCGACCGGATCGGAAAAACCGACCCCACATCAATTGAATTTTTCGCTTCAGCTATTTTTAGCCGACTGACGCTCTTCACCCAATGTCATCAAACGCTCGATTTGCGACAGCGAGATCAGGTGAGCGTATACCGCAGGCAAATAGTTCTTTGCACGGATTTCCAGGAAGAGCTCGTTGGACAGATTGTTCAGGCGCTCTTCATTGATGACATAGCAACCGCTGATGTTCTTGGCCTGATCAGCTTGACGAACACGCATGTTCAGCGGGGTGAACAAGTTGTGCTGAGCAAAGAATTTGCAGAATTCATCGGTAAACGCATCCATCTGCTGCAGCTCGCCGAGATAGGTTTTGATATTCTCGATTGCTTCAGCCGGCTCACCGTTATCGCCAAACAGCGGGACACCTTCGGTGTCGCTGACCAGATCGCTACCCTCGTCAATGCAGACGGTAAATTGACCTTCCTGACCCGTGCTGGCCAGCGCGAACGGATAGCGGCGGATGATGGCCGGCACATAGGATGACTGCCACTTTCCGTCAGCATCAGTGAACAGGTTCACCCCTTCCTCGAGACCGAGCAGGACCACGGGACGGAACCGATCCTTTTCCTTGTCTTCCAGGAAGACCACTGGATAAATAGCTGCCGCACGAGAGAACTCATGCACCATCAACGATGCAATATGGAACTCAGATGCGAAACCAAATCCTTCGATTTGCTTGATCTTTTTGGTCGCGTGACGCGCTTTGTTCAGGGGGACGAGTTGCTTGAACACAGTTTTTCCTTTCAGATTGAAAAATTGGATATTTTCAAATGGTTGATTGAGATGGCTGGACGGCTCCAGTCCATACGCCTGACAAGACCAGCATGCAGACCGGTTCAGTTTTCGCCACATATGCCACGCCACGAAACCGGGATGGAAAACTGGCAGCCTGCCCGGGGAAGCAGAGCGCACGAACGCTGCTTCCGTAGTGGGTCAGCAATTCAGACTGGGGCCAGCCACCGTGATCGGCCAAGTTTTTGCCTCGACCGTCCGGGACCCTGAGCGCCTGCCGAACCCACCGCAGCGTCAGCCGATAGAGCACACGACACTGACGAGCAAGCGTCAAACCGGGGTAAAGCGGAAGCAGGCGACAGGACATGTACTGGAGATGTAAGCGTTGAACTGAAGGCTGCATCTGATTTGATCGACTTCCACGACTCCACTGTCTGATAATTTTCTCCAAAAAGACGAGAAATGGTACAGCAAAATTTGACGCATCCAGCGTCAAGATTCGGCAGACTCGCCTTCATTGCGCGTAAATCTGACGCCCAGGGAGTTCGTCCATCAGGCGTGGCACATTGGTCGAATGAAAGTCATCATTCGACATGCAGTGTATCGAGCGGGTCGGAGCCAAGTTTGCAATTTCTTGCAGAGCGAGCCAGCTTCTTCACGGCCTCGGGCAAGAAGCCGTTCGCGTCTATGACCACATATGGGTTGCAGGTGTTCGTTATGGTCAACGCGGAATTTCGCATCCACCCCTGAGCGATACCGTGATCGCTCTGTCCGCTCACTTAATCGCGCACAGGTCCGGCAACGTGAGGCCGTAGCGGTTCATGTTCTCCTCGCTAGGGCCTGCTAACGCAATCGAAGAGCCTCGGCGATAAACGCTGCACACATCACATCGGTCTTGTCATAGCGGGTGAACACACGGCGCCAGGCCTTGAGCCGGCGGAACAACTGCTCGACCTCGTTGCGACGCCGATAGCGGGGCTTGTCCAGTGACCAAGGCTGCTTGCGCTGCGGGTTGGGCGGTACGACCGGCACAAAGCCCAACGCCTGGGCCAGTTCGCGCGTGGCATCACCTTCATAGGCGCTGTCCATCAGCAGCACCACTTCCCCGGCCTCCTGTGGCCCGCCCATCGCCTCGATCAACTGGGAGCGGGAAAGGCTTGGCCATAAAACCCGTACATCATGCTTTCAGCCAAATGAACGTCCATATATGGATGCTTGATAAATGCCAGCACCCGAGCAGCAACCGTGCTTGCTGCTGGCAGCCAACCCCAGGGCGATCGGCAGTGACCGATACCCACCCGACCCAAACCCCGATTTGCCGGGAACTCAGTCGCTACCATACGAGCATGAATTCCAAGAGCGGCACGACGACGACGAGGGAAACCGTCGAGAAGGAAACGGAAGCCACTGGCTTCCATGATCTGACGGACAGGGAACGGCTGGCGATCGTGACGGCCAAACTGCAGGAGACGCTGGAATACCTGCAGGCCATGCCGCAGGTGCCGGTCACGCAGGAAAAATGCCGTGAACTCGAAAAGTTCCTGCACGAGCCTTGGGCCAAGCGGCTGAGGTCGCAGTCGGACCGGTTCGAAGAGGGCTTGTGCCTGGGCCCCTCCGTTGACTGGGTGATCAAGGCCACTCTGGTCGACCACGTGCTCGAGGTAAAAATGCAGCCACTCGAGCCTGGCCCAATGCGGCGCCACTACTACCAGGAAATCCTATCGGGTCTGGTGTCGGGTCTGAGGTTCGCCCTCACCCCGTTGAAGGAGACCAGGACCAGGGAAAGCCTGCGGATCGGCCGCAGGCGATAAGGCTGACTGAGTCGCTGGACTGGCATGGACGAATGGTTGGAAGACTGCGGCGTACGGTGCGTCTACCGCCAGTCGTCCCTGCCTGAACCGAATCATCCCGGCCGAGGCCTTCTACGAGCCCGACTGGCGCAGTGGCAAGGTCGCTCCCACCCGGATCACTCGCGCCGACAGGCAGCCGATGGGTATCGCCGGTATCTGGATGGGGTGGAAGGCACCTGACGCGGCCGGCGAAGGAACTCGCGGGCACTCAGGTCCAAGCTGCTGAGCAGCACGGCGCCCATCTTGCCGAGGAAGTCGGCAGGCTGATCTGAAACACTGACCTGACCTCCACCCAAATCCGGCGGCAAGACCCATCACGACCTGCCAGCTCAGTGTGAAACCCGATAGGCCGCGGGATCGCGCCATTCACTGTCGAGCGGCAGATCTGCAGCCAGGGTATGGGTGCAGCGGTCGCGCCAGGTGGCGATCAGCGCGAGCGAGGCGCGCTCGAAAACGAAGGTGGGCTGGTGCTTTGCCGCAGCGGGATGAAAGCGAGCGAGTTCAGTCATTGTGACTCTCCTGTTTAGCGACATTGCCAATGGGTGGCGGGGGCCGCAAGCTGGAACAAATCCCCCCGGCCGGTTTGCCTGGACAGGCGGGTCGGCCAGACCCGGAAACGAAAGCGCCCTCACAAGGAGGGCGACGCTGCTGCCGGCTTGGTTGCCTCGAAAGGCCACATCGCACTTGGCAGACCACCTTGCCCCGGTGAGGCAGGTTGGCGCGGGCGTCAGGCCCGACTCGGAATGTGACACTAGCTTAGCACAAACCCGCCGAGCTCAAGACCGGGATTCGGGCCAGGGGGCGCGTCCAGCATGGCGGTGAACTGCCTGAACTTGTCTGCATCCAGGTCGGAAAACATTCGCCATACGAATTGGCCCGTGACGTATATCTTGTTTCAATACAGGCAACCGTATGGATCATGATCCCCGGAAGTTCATACGTATGAAGATCGTGACCGTTGTGCTTTGACCGCTCTGAACGCGAAGGCCGCCGGATCGACTCACCCCAGCCAGAGGCAAACAGTTGCTGCGCCCCCCTGATGGATTCCGCACTGGCCACGTATTGCCTGGCCAGTTGCTCGACCAGCACGGGCCATGGACGTTAGGCCATCTAGACCCAATCTGTTCTGCCGCTTGCCCGGAACACCCGCATGTCAAACTCATCGGTGCCGCTGCCACCCCAGGCGGTCCGAGTTCATACGTATGAACTCTTGCTGCTCAGGCCTGGCCAGGTTCAGTCCCACCGACATCTGCAGGCAGTTGCTCAACAGTCGTTCCAGTGAATTCAACTATGCCCCGCTCCCGCAGGAAGGACCTGAGCTCTTCCAGCAGGCGGGTCTGCCGCTCCGGCGTGTCGATGCGAAGTTCGAGCTGAACCGTGTCGCCGCGGCCGCGCAGGAACCCTTGCGGATAGCGGAAGTTGGCGCCCGTGCTGGGCACGGCACGCGGCTTATGCACCAGATAGTTCTCTACCTGTGCCTTGAGCCACTTGAAGGTCTTGTCGCCCGCGGCAAAGGCCTCGGCGATTCGAGCCGCCTTGACTACGCCAAGGTCGTTGGCGTCAGCGTGGGCGGGGCAAATACGTGCGAGTTGCGCACCGGCGTTGTAGCCGAAAAGCTCGGGCGCCTTCTCGATCTGTTGCAGTACGAGCGCGGGCAGACTGGCGAGCGCCTTGTACATGCTGAGGCGATTTTCTGGAACACCGGTCAGCGCCGAGATTTTCACGGCCGACAAGCCCGTGGCCTTGAGCTTCTCGAAGAACATGGCACGGTCGAGATCACAGTGCTGCTTGCGGCCTTCGTTCTGCTGATAACCAAAGAGTGCCGAATCCACACCGGTGAGATCGTGGTGGATCTCTGCCCGCAAGGTCTTGAACGTGCCATGCACCACACAAGCCCGGACCCGGGTCCAGCCATCACAGATGATGAAGCGCCCCGGCCTGTCCGGATGGGGTGTGACGTGGATCGGATCGTGCTGGCCTTGGGTCCGCAGATCGTCTGCTCTTGCCTGGATCATCTCAGGCGTATAGACAGTACGCGGTGCCAGCGGGTTGGGATCAATCAGGTCAACCGCTATGGATTGCACGGGATGAGCGGCAGGCATCTGCGGATCAACAGCCGATGAGTACCCCAAGTCCTGGGCTTGGGCTCCAAGCAGAGTTCTTGCCTTGCCAGCAGTTGCGGAAGATTGAAAATCTGCGAGATCATGGACCGGCAGAGTGGCCACTACAGCCCCTGACTTGACGAGTCCTGACAGCTTGGGAGGAATTCTTGCCATGATTATTCAGAAGCGGGAAGGCCGGGTTGGGTGATGCCGAAGCTGCGAATCAGGCTCTTGGCGACATCGAAGATGGCGGCAGCGCCGACGGAACTTGGTTCCACTTCAACCAAGGGTGCTGCGTCACGATTGCCAGGATTGAGCTGGCGGGCAAAACCCGTGAACTGCGGAACGATGGAGTCGTTGAGCATGGCGCCGTACTTCGAATACAGGAAGCCCATCGATTCACGCACATGCTTGAGCGAGGGGTGATACTTGTTGATCACCACTTCCATCCCGACCTCGGCACCGGTGACGGTATTGATCTCGGCCAGGTTGGAGGCCAGCGAATCCAAGGCCCGAAGGCAGCTGCCTTCGGGCTCGACCACAGTCAGCACCTTGCCGGCTTCCTTGGCTGCATAGGTGAACGCCAGACCAATCGGCGTAGTGCCCGGTGCCGTGTCGATAAAGATCACGTCGTAGTGTCGCGACAGGAAGGTCGCGTTCCGGTTCAGGAACAGATGTGCCCTGGCATGGCTGGCCATGAGCGTGACCATGCTGGCATCGGATTCTGCCAAGGTGATATCAGAAGGAATCAGGTCCAGGAAGCCACCGCCATAAATATGCTCAATCGCGTCAGGAAGGTCGCTATCGGGTTCCTTGTCCGCCTTGGGCTTGGTCAGAAAATTGCCGATGTGCGTGATATGACTGTCGTAAGACGCTGTCTCAACCCCTAGCAGATTGGAGGCCGAAGCTTGCGGATCGGCATCGATCACCAGGACCCGGTACCCCATCATTGCCATGGTGGAAGCAATGTTGACGCATAGGCTGGTCTTGCCGACGCCACCTTTTGTCATGCGTGTCACGACCAGTGCGGGAAAGCGAACGTCCGCCGTCTGGAGTTCTTCCATCGAGGGGACCTTGAGTCCCGCAGCGTGATAGCGCGCAGCCATCATGTCGGCTGGTGTGTAGCGCATGTGATGCTGTCCCGCAGGCTTTTCACGCCCCACCAGCTCCTGCAGTTTCTTCGGAGTGATCTCCATGCCAGACAGGGCCGTGGCGACGGATGTTTTGAACTCTACGGCTCGCGTCATTTTGACTTCCAGGTCTTAGATGATTTTGAATCATACTGGAAAAATTTAGCTTTCCAACTTTTTCCTAAATGTACTGATAAAAACTATTCTTGGACTGTACGTAGTTTTCTAGACAACTTCGATCAATCTGTCCATAGCTCCCCATGAATACTCACGTTTTTTCTTTGAAATCCGGAAACTCTTGAGAAAAATCAAGGTATTACGGTGTTTTCTTCAAGAATTCAAGAACTTCTCTGCAGTATTGATACATACAGCTTGATAACAGTTGACGACCAAGAAAATCTTTTGAAAACATTGACTTAGACCACATTTCCGGAGAGTTTATGGGGAGCTACGGGGGTACAAAGTGAGATCTTGTAGGGAGCTAAGGACCTTCTGTGTGAGAGCTCATAGGGAGCTACAGCCGATACGTGAGCTCTTGTAGGGAGCTGGCCTGTGGATAAGTAGCTCCAGCTGTCCGATGGTGAGTCTTTATAGGGTTCTACGAACCGTCTGGGTAGCCTTTGAGTGAGAGTCTGTAGGGAGCTAGACAGTTGGCGTGTACTTTCATAGGGAGCTAGGTCCATCAAGCGTGAGCTTTTATGGGGAGCTAGTGTCCTTGCTCTTCATCAGCCCAAAGCTTGTCGGCTCGCGCACGCCCACCCCGATGCCGACCTCCTGGTCGGAACTAGCTGTTCACACTCCCAGGACCCCTGCGCATGCGAGTTGAACAGCCCGACTTCACAGCTGGCCATGACATGCAGGCAGGAACGCCACTCTCATGTGTGAGCTCCGATGGGGAGCTACGTTCAGTCAGCTATCAGTGAGACTTTGTAGGGAACTAGAACGTCAAATTGCCGTCTGTGTGAAGGTATATGGGGCGCTATGGCTCACTGTTTGCTTACTGGAGTGAGAGTTCATGGGGAGCTAGGAGCTGCTCGCCAGTCTTGAGTGAGCTCTTGTAGGGAGCTAGCTTTGCCAGACTTTGGTCCATGCCGCATACGTGAATCACCTGATCTCACGTTCACGAAAATCCGGTACGATAAGTGAATTGCAGTAATCACGTATAAGCCTGAACATGGCGACACGCAAGAGATCAGAGACTGGTGCCGAACTTGAAGTTCTTGAAGCCAGCAACAGGGAATTCCGCAAGGCCAACAGTGCCGTCGGTGTGCGGGTCAAGTCAGGGCCGACACTTTCCATGATGGGGCGCCGCATCTTCAACGTGTTGCTCTACCACGCGCAGAAGCAGGGCAACACGGGCAACAGTGCGCCTTCTCCTTGGGACGCCTGCCCGAATCCGGAGGATTATTTCTGGATCCCCTCTGGTGATTTGGCGCATGATTCTTCCTGGGGCTCGAAGGACCACAAGATGCTGATCGCTGGTCTGCAGCAACTGCAGACCACCCTGGTGGAGTCGGATGATCCAACCGGTCGCTTCACCTCGGTCCAGCTGATCGGTGCCGTCCATGTGCTCAAGGGCTCCGGACGGCGACCAACCCTGATCGGCTGGGAGTTCCCGCGCAGCACCCGGGACATTCTCAGCAATCCGGATTTCTACACCAAGCTTTCGATCTACCATCTGACTTCGCTCAAGACAGTGGCGGGGACGGCACTCTACGAGATCGCCAAGCGCTACCTCACTAATGTGGGTGGCAAGACGGCACGCCAGCACTGGCACTGGTGGCATGACACGCTGACCGGAAAGCCGGTCGGTTCCGTCAAGTTTCCGGAGTTCCGCTATTTCAAGCGCGACACCCTCAATCCGGCCATCGAGGAAGTCAACCGTACCGACATCCGGGTCGAGCTGCTGGAGACCAAGAAGGGGCGCAGCGTGACGGACCTGCAGTTCCTGGTGTCGTTTTCGCAGCAGGTCGCGCTGGAACTGCCACCGGCGCCGGTCGTCGACTCCGAACTGCTCGACCGAGTCAAAGCTCTTGGTTTCACCGAACGGCAGTCGATCGATTTGCTGTCCCAGCATGAGGATGCCTACCTGCGCTCGACTCTGGAACTGGTCGAGGCACGAATGGCGGATCTGAGCAAGCCTGCCCTGGCATCACCAGCGGCTTTCATGCGAACCGCCCTCAAGGACAACTATCTCTCCGCCAAGCAGCGGGTCAAGACCGAGCCTCCTGTTCCCAAGCCGAAAAAGACAGCCAGCAGCATCAAATCTGCAGCCGAGATTGCCGAAGACAAGGAACGCAGCGCCAGACTCGACGCGGCAATGGCCAGTTTCAACTCCATGACGGCAGAAGAGCAGAACGAGTTGCTGGCCCAGTTCCATGCGCTCTTTCCCATGGCCAAGCGGTACCGGCGCGACGGCACACCGTTCCGTTCGACCTTTGGCCAATGGTACAGCCGCCGTGATGTCGCCGATGCCCAGACTTCACTGGTCTGAATCTGTGGCATCGGGGAGTTCATACGTATGAACTCCTGAAGCTCTGCTACCGGGCTGAGTTCCGAGCGCTCGGAGCGCGTCCCTGTGATGGGTGAAGGCATGGTCATGCCGTGGGTTTCCGGTGTCGAATCGGAACACTGTCCATGCCTGGAACTTCCTAGGCTGGCTCCCTATAAGTTCTCACCTATCGATCCACGGATTCCTGTCGCTGACCGATCAGAAGCGGGAAGCCAGACGCACCAGAATATCCAGGTCACATAGGCCATTTCTTCATACGTATGAACTCCTCACCTAACGCGGGCAGCGCATCCTGGTTGCTCTGAAGCAGAGAGACCATTCGCAGTATGTGTGCGCATTACGAAGCCACCACCGATCCCAGCAAGGGCAGATCACTGGCAGCAAGCCCCACTGTCCACCTCCAGAGGCTCGTGGCCAGCCCAGGAGTTCATACGTATGAACTTCGACTTCACGAACTTCGTCCCACGTGAAGGCCGCCCGTGTCGTGGCGTGCGCGCGTGCCGGGCTTGAATTGGCCGGGATCAGGAGGAATGGAAAGTCATGGGATGACTGCAGTAACACCCCAGGCCTGATGCGGGTTCACGCTCGCTGGATCACGATGTCGCCGAAGGGCCTTGCGATGCAGGTACGGCCAGTCGATGCCGGCCTAGCGCATCGAGGCAAAAAGGCTCTTGCCTGCGGGTGCAGCCAAGGCTGCGCCGGTGTCTTGCACCAGACTCCTGAAAACCGGTGGCTGCGGGCGGGAATCTGTGATCATGACCTGATCGACTCCCGTGGCATCTGCCGCATGGTGCATGCAAGACTCGATCAGGCCGGGACCTGTTGCCAGGCCCTGTACTCTGAACGCCTGAGCCGGTAGCGGGCGATGCAGCCTTCATGCAACTGCTGCAGCGCAGTTGCGAGCATCTCCGCGAACGCAGCCTGGTCGGCTCGGGACAGCACGACATGCAAGTTCTTGAAGGTGAAGGCATCGAAGCCCACCTCGTCGGCATCCTCGATCAGCATCTCGATGGCCGCCTTGTGGTTCAGGATCATCTGGGTCTCGATGGCAGCCTTGCCCTGGGCGACCTGGCCCAGCTCGATCAGGTTCTGGGTGTCGAGCCGGCTGTAGGTGTTGCCTTCCAGTTTTGATGAGGCCCATGACAGATCCACCAGCAGCCGGCCCAGGATATCGCGCGTATAGGTGCCGGCCGGTCGCTCATCTGCAGAAGTGCGACCCATCTCGTGCAGCTGACGCCGCAGCGACTCGGGCAGGTAGAACGTGATCCCGGGCTGGTAGGCCTCCAGGAATTCACGCTGGTAACCCACCGGCTTTCGATACATCAGTGGCTGCCTGACCTGATCGCGAATGGCAGCCCCTTCCGGCGAGACGGGAACATAGAGCTCTGCCGGCACCACAGCTGTGCTCTTCACTGCTGCTGTTGCACTGGCGTCAGGAACGTATGCGTCCGGCTAACCCCATACTTGACCGCCGGCACGTAGGGTGATTGACGCTCAGGCGCCGGTGCCGCCAGCAGGCTTCCAGCGATGCGGCAGCAGATCTTCGATCTGGCTGGCCTTGTGCGTGGGCAGCCGGGTCAGGACGTCCTTGAGGTAGGCATACGGGTCGTGCCCGTTCATGCGCGCCGACTGGATCAAGCTCATGATGGCGGCTGCGCGCTGGCCCGCGCGCAGCGAGCCAGCAAAGAGCCAATTGGCCCGACCTTGGGCAATCGGACGCATCCGGTTCTCGACCCAGTTGTTGTCCACGGGCAGCTGCCCATCGTCGACGAAGCGCGTCAGCGCAGCCCAGCGGTTGAGGTTGTAGTCCAGTGCTTTCGAGGTGGCCGAGTTGCCCGGCACTTTCTGTCGCTGCAGTGTCATCCACTCGTGCAGGGCGTCGAGCAGTGGCCGAGTCTGCTGCTGTCGTATCGTTCTTCTTTCCTCGGCTTCCAGGTCCTTGACCTGGCGCTCGATCTCGTAGACCTTGCCGAACTGCTCGAGCGCGAACTCGGCGATCTGGCTCTTGTTGGCCACGTGCAGGTCGAAGAACTTGCGCCGGGCGTGCGCCAGGCAGCCGGCCTCGATGATCCGGCCTGACTTGAACCCTTCCTTGTAGCCGGAGTAGTCGTCACAAACCAGTGTGCCCTGCCAGTCGCCGAGGAACTCGCGCGCATGCACGCCGGCACGCGACTCGCAGAAGTCGTAGACGACGGCCTGGAGGTCTTCGAAGGCGCCGGCAGCGTAGGCCCACAGGTAAGCGCGGTGCGTCTTGCCGTTGCCGGGCTTGAGCATCTGCACAGGGGTCTCGTCGGCATGCAGCACGCCGTGGCGCAGCACTACGGTCTTGAGGGCTTCGACGAGTGGCTGCAGTCGCACGCCGCAGGTGCCCACCCACTGCGCCAGGGTCGAGCGCGGGATCGGGAAGCCAGCGCGCCCGAAGATGGGTTCCAGGCGATAGAGCGGCTGGTGGTCGGCGTACTTGGCCACCATCACATGGGCCACGAGCCCGGCGGTCGGAATGCCCTTGTCGATCACGTGCGGCTCGACCGGCGCCTGCACAATCGTCTCG
>NZ_PVLR01000073.1 GCF_002980625.1 Malikia spinosa
TGCGATCACGTCGCGGATCACAGCCTCGACCGAACCGGTGTTGAAGTAGTTGGTCGCCGGGTCGTAGTCGGTCGGGGTCGCGATGATGACGTAATCGGCGCCCTCGTAGGCCTCGCGCTTGTCGAGCGTGGCGCGCAGGTTCAGCGGCTTGGTCGCCAGGTACTGCTCGATGTCGGCATCATCGATGGTCGACTGGCGCGCGTTGAGCTGGTCGACCTTGGACGGGATGATGTCGAGTGCGACGACTTCGTTTTGCTGCGCCAGCAGCACGGCATTCGAGAGGCCGACGTAGCCGGTACCGGCGATGGCGATTTTCATGAAGATTCCCTGATGTCAGACGGCTATGCGTGCACGGTGTTTTTAATATGAACCCAGTCGACTACGTCGCCCTCGGGCTGATAGCCGGGCACTAGTTCTTTGAGCAAATTACGAATTTCTGGCACATCATTGACTGCCAAGCTCTGTTGCAGTTGTTTCAGCTTCAATGCCAGTTGTGACCAGTGCAGGAAGTCCTCGTGCGCCTTCATGATGCGCGGGTGTTGCGTCGGAAGAGGGTTATCGCCGATCAGCAATTCCTCGTACAACTTTTCGCCCGGACGCAGGCCATTGATCTTGAGTTCGATGTCGCCGCCCGGGTTGTTCGCGTCCTTGATGCTGAGTCCCGACAGCTCGACCATGCGCCTGGCCAGGTCGATGATCTTGACTGGCTCGCCCATGTCCAGCACGAACACGTCCCCGCCCGTGGCCATGGCTCCCGCTTGGATCACGAGTTGTGCCGCTTCCGGAATTGTCATGAAATAGCGTGTGATATCGGCATGGGTCAGCGTGATCGGGCCGCCATCCTTGATCTGCTGCCGGAACAGCGGTACCACCGACCCCGACGACCCCAGTACATTGCCAAACCGCACCATGCTGAACCGGGTGTTGGCCGCTTGTGCTGGGTCGGCTGCCAGCGCTTGCAGCGCCATTTCTGCCAGCCGCTTGCTGGTGCCCATGATGTTGGTCGGCCGTACCGCTTTGTCGGTGCTGACCAGCACGAAGTCTTCCACTCCTTGCTCGGCTGCCACCTGTGCCGTCAGCAGGGTGCCAAACACATTGTTCTTCACCCCTTCTGCTGGGTTGTGTTCCACCAGCGGCACATGCTTGTAGGCGGCGGCGTGGTACACCGTGTGCGGCTGCCAGGTTCGCATGATCTCGCGCAGCCGCTCGGCGTTTTGCACCGATCCCAGCAGCGGAGTCAATTCCACCTGGTGTGCAAGCCCTTCGGCCTGCAGTTTTTCCAGGTCCTGGTTGACCTTGTACAGTGCGTATTCGTTGAGCTCGAGCAGCAGCAGTTGTGCCGGGCCCGACTGGATGATCTGCCGGCACAATTCGCTACCGATTGACCCGCCGGCACCGGTGACCAGCACCACCTTGCCGCGCAGGTTCCGGTCCAGCAGATGTGGTTGCGGCGGCACCGGATCGCGGCCCAGCAGGTCTTCGATTTCGAGCTCGCGCAGGTCGCTGACATGGACTTCGCCATTGGCCAGTTCCATGATGCCGGGTAATGTACGCACTTGCACATGGGCTTGGCTGGCCAGTTCCACGATCTCGTTGCGCCTTTGCCGACTGGCCGACGGTATCGCCAGCAGCACTAGGTCGATCTGCAGCCGCTCCACCAGTTCTGGCAGCTTTGCCGGGTCGTGGATCTTGAGTCCCTTCAGGATCTGGCCGTGCAGGCTGGCATCGTCGTCCAGGAAGGCAACAGCTTCCATTTCGGGGCTGTTGTGCAACGCTCCCACCAGTTGCCTTCCGGCCGATCCGGCGCCGAACACAAGCACTCGCGGAATGTCGCAGCGCTGGATCAGCCGCTGGTAATGTCCGCCCAGCCAGATCCAGGCCAGCATGCGCGACCCACCTACTGCCACCAGCAGCAGCAGCGGTTGCAGGAAGGCGATCGAGCGCGGTACCCCCTGCACCCCGACCAGGCCAAAGATCGTGATGTAGGCCAGCGCGTACACGCCGACTGCGCGGATCACCGACATCAAGGCCGGCAGGCCCGAATAGCGGAAGATGGCCCGGTACAGCCCCGTGACCACGAACAGCGGCAACGCCAATACGGTGGCTACGCTGGCTGCCATTGTCAGCGGTGCGTTGAGTGCCGCCCAATGTTCGAATCGCAGCGACATGGCCAGCCAGACCGTGCCAATGCACAGCAGGATGTCGATGGCCATGACCAGCACGCGCTTGCCTGTCCTGGGCAGGTCCAGCAGGGATTGGGCGACATTGTTCATGAAGCGGCCCTCTGCTTATTTGGTTTCTGCCGGGCCGTATTGGTAGGCCTGGTAACGGTAGCCATAGCGCTTGTAGCCGTAGCCATAGCCATGGCCATAGCGCCGTTTGCTGAGATCCAGTCCGTTGAAGATCGCGCCCTTGACGGCCACCCCGGCTTGGGTCAGGCGCTTGAGCGATTCCTGCACCTCGCCCAGCGTAGTAATCTCGGACCGCGCGATCAGGAACACCGTGCCGGCCTGCGGCGCCAGCACCGCGGTGTCGGCCACCGCCAGCACCGGCGGCGTGTCAATGATCACGATGTCGTACTGCTGGCTGGCGCCTTGCAGCAGCTGTTGCACCGAGGGTGCCATCAGCAGTTCGGCCGGGTTCGGCGGCGTGGTGCCGGTGCTGAGGAAATCGAGCCCGGGCAGCAGCTGCCGATGCAAGGTTTGCGCCAAGGTCTGGCTGCCGGCGATGACTTCGCTAAGGCCCATGCCGCGTTCCATGCCGAAGAACTGGTGGATATGGCCCTTGCGCATGTCGCCGTCGATCAGCAGCACCCGCTTGCCCGCTGCCGCCAGCACCGCCGCAAAGTTGGCGCTGGTGAAGGACTTGCCGATGCCGGGCGTCGGCCCCGTGATCAGCACGATGTTGTTGCGTGCGTCCAGCATGGCAAACTGCAGCGCAGTGCGCAGGCTGCGCAGGCTTTCGATCGCTGGTTCGTCGGGCTTGACCGCTGCCAGCAGGTGCACGCCAGGCTTCTTGGCCACGATCTGCACCGCCAACTGTTGCTGCACCGCTGACTTGGGCACCGTGGCAAACACATGCAGGCCCAGCGCCTGCTCCAGTTCGTCCGCGCTCTTGATGCCGGGCTTTAGGCTGTTGCGCAAGAAGGCCAGACCGAGGCCAGCCAGCAGGCCCAGCACGCCCGACAGCGCCAATACCATGCCGCGCTGTGGTTTGATCGGTTTTTCAGGCGCCACGGCGGTGTCGACGATGCGTACATTGCCGACCTTGCCTTCTTTCACCAGCCGCAGCTGCTGGAAGCTATTGAGCAGGTTGGTATAGAGTTCGCTGTTGACCTTGACGTCGCGCGTCAGCCGCAGCAGGTCCTGCTGCGTCGCCGGGAATGACTTGGCCTTGCCATCGAGCCCGCCGATTTCCCTTTGCAGCGCCTGGATCTGGTTGTCCAGCGCCTGCACGCTTGGGTGCTGGGCCGTGAAGCGGGTTTCGAGTTCCTTGCGCTTTTGTTGTGCTTCGAGCAGTTTGATCTTAAGGTTGACACTTTGTCCAAGTATGGACTGGGCCTCGCTATCGAGGTTGAAGGTGCCTTGCTGGCTGCGGAACTGGTTGAACTTGCCTTCTGACGCCTCCAGTTGATTGCGCAACTCGGGCAACTGGCTGTTAAGGAAGGCGATCGATTTCTCGGCTTCGGCTGCCTTGCGCTCGACGTTTTGTCGCACATACAGGGTGCCAACCTCGTTCAGGATCCGGTTGATCTGTTCCGGGTCGGCGCCTTCCAGACTGCCGCGCAGCACGCCGGACTGCTTGCCCTGTTCCGCGATCTTCAGCGCGTCTTGCAGGCCCTGCGTCACTGCCAGGTGCGAGCGCTTGATGAGGTAGAACTCGGCCCCGGGCTGGCCCACTGCGCTGGCTACCAGCAGCTCGCCTGTCTGCCCCATTAGCGCAAAGCCCAGCGGCGTGCCGAACGCCGCCTGGCCCAGCGCCTGGCCGTCGGCACTGTGCAGCGCATAGCCGTTGGTAGTCAGCTTGATGCTGAAGCGCTGCCCTTCCAGCGCTTTCGGTACGTCGAAGCGTGCCACCTGCAGCGCTTCATTGCCCGACACATAGCCGTCCATGCCCAGGAAGCCCGGGCTGGACGGCTCGGTGGCGCGCCGTGACAGCCAGCGTCCCAGCACCGGCAGGTACTTGGGCGTGACGTTGAGGTCGAGTTGCAGATTGGATACTGCCTGTCCCACCACCAGTCGCGAGCGCAGGATCTCGATTTCGGCCGATGCCGGCGACTTGACGTCGAACAGGTTGCCGGCGTCGCCAAGCATTCCGCCCAGCGAACTGCCTTTGCTGTCCTCGACCTGGATTAGCGTGTTGGCTTCATAGATCGGGGTGGCGGTCAGGGCATAGCCGCCGCCGATGGCGATCGCCGCTGCCGTGACCGCACCGATCAGCCAGCGCTGCTCGATCACGACGTCGAGCAGGTCCAGTAGGCTGATGCTGTCGTCTTCTTCTTGTTGTTGTTGCGTAACCGGGGGCAGGTTGGCCGGGGGAGTGAGGCTGGGGGGGAAGTTCATGACGGGAAATTATGGGGTTCAGGCGCTGAGCTGGCGGATGCGCGGGGCCCAGTCGGCCACGCCTTGGCGGATGGCGGCAAAGGCCGCGTCGAAGGCTTCGCGCGGCTGGCGATGCGGGTCGGCGATTTCGAAGCCGCCGAACTGCCCGAGCCGGAACACCTTGCCGCGCACCAGCGGGTATTGCTGTTCCAGCCAGGCCTTGTGGCTTTGTTCCATCACCAGGATCACGTCGGCCAGCTGGCACATCGGTGCCGTGACCTGTTGTGCCCGGTGTGCCGACAGGTCCAGCGCCTGTTCGGTGGCGATTTGTTGTGACAGCGGGTCGGCACCAGCGCCAACCACGGCTGCCAGCCCGGCCGACCAGACCTGGTGTTGCGGCAGTTCGCGTGCCAGCAGCACTTCGGCCAGCGGGCTGCGGCAGATATTGCCTATGCAGAGCGTGAGCACATGCTTCATGTCTTACTTGGCCGTGGTGGCGTCGCGCGTGACGTTGACGGCCTGCGCGCTGGGCAGGATCAGGCTGATGACGCGGTTCCAGCGCACCAGCGGCACTGGGTCGACATAGACTACGTCGCGCGCTTTCAGCTCGAACCCTTCGGCCAGCGCGTAGGCAACTGGCGACTGGGCGTCGAGGTGGAAGATTTCGGGCTTTTCGGGGTTTTGCGTCCGCACCACGAAGATCTGGCGCGGGTCGGCGCTGATCGGATTGACGCCGCCGGAGTCGGACAGTGCTTCGTTGAGCGTCAGGCGGCCGTTGCGCAGCGGCTGGCTGTTCGGGCGCAGCACTTCGCCGAGCACGAATACCTTGGCTTCTTCGCGTCCCAGCACCCGCACCATGTCGCCATGCGCCAGCAGGATGCGGCTCGGGTTGATGCCGCGTTCGATTAACTGCGCCAGGTTGATCAGCGTGGTCTTGCCGTTGCGCGACAGTGCGATCGAGGCCCGGTCGGCCGTGGCCGTGAAGCCGCCGGCGCGGCCGATGGCCTCGGGTAGGGTCATCGGGATTTCGTTGAGCGCCTGCAGCCCCGGGCTGCGGATTTCGCCGTCGAGGTAGACCCGGCCGCTGCGGTAGGACTGGATGCGCACCGTGACCTGCGGGTTCTTGATGTACTTGGCCAGCCGCTCGGTAATGAGTTCGCGCGCCTCGTATTCGTTGAGTCCTGCCAGCTTGAGCGTGCCGACATAGGGGAACTGGATCAGACCTTGCGGGCTGACGTTGTAGCCGTTGCCGATGCCGGACAGGCTGCCGGCGTCGGTGCCCAGCCCGCCGGCCGGGGTGATGGCCAGTTCCGGGTGGTCCCAGACCACGATGTTGAGCACGTCGCCGGCACCGATGGTGTAGGTCTTGGGCGCGGCAAACAGGGCTTGCACGTCGGCTGGCACCTCGTCGCGGCGCGCGGCGCGCTGCTGCTGGATCAGCGCTGGCGTGATCGGGGTGATGGCGCCGGGCGGCGCTGTATCGGCCGGGCCGGCCACGGTGACTGGCTCCACCGGGCGGTTCAGCACATTGAGCAGGGTGGTGCGCTTGGGTGCTTCGACCGCCCCCTGCTTGCCCACATACATGCCGGGGGCCATGGCGCAACCGCCCAGGCTAAGTGCCAGGCCGGCGAGCAGGGCGCGGGTGCTGGCTGGGTGGCGGACTTGCGGTGGATTCATGGGCGGTGCGGCAAGGGTGCGGTGGGGCATGGCGTAATAGGGGAATGGGGGTCGGCGGTAGGGTGAAACCATATTGAATAAAAGTGGCGATACCATGGCTACCGCAGTGTTGGCAGGGGTAAACCTGGCGACACATCGTTTACGATTCTAGCCGGTTCTAATGTAGAAAAAATGACATTCACATTGGCGGATGAAAGCAGAAAACTAAACTTTGCTGCGCAGTTAAAAATCTTTCGATTGGTAAAAGTGATAAATACTTCTTATTTCAAGCAGATAGGATGGGGCTCAGTGTCCTATGCCGCCTGGCTGGCTTGTTGTCCGCTTGCGGCACTCGCCGACGAGCCCTGGCCCACCGCCCAGCTGGCGCCCACTGGCTACAGCGCGGCCATCAACTCGCCGACTGCCGATGTGCTGCCCTGGGGTGGGGCCGGCCTGTCATTGAGCAACAGCAACCCGGAGCGCGCCCGCAAGCGATCCGATGGCAGCTTTGGCAGCGTCAACGCAGGCTTTGGCCTGCTGCCGGGGCTGGAGCTGGTGGGCCGCCTGGCCTACGAGGGTGACCTGGATTGCAACCTTTACTACAAGCCCTGCGCTGGTGGTCAGCGCGACCTGTCGGTCAGCGGTAAATACCAGCTGCCGATCGAGTTGCCGCTCGACACGCGACTGGCGCTGGGCTTCACCGATTATGGCGGTGCAGCGACCAAATACCGGTCCTACTACGGCGTAGCGACTTCGACCTGGGGCCCGCTGGACCTGAGTCTGGGCTATGGCAGGCCCAAGGCAGCCACTGCCTTGCTCGACGGCGGCTTTGGCAGCGTGGTACTGCGCCTGGACGACCATTGGGCCGCCGCCCTGGAGCATGACAGCCGCGAAGCCCGCTTGGGCCTGAACTACCTGCGCCCGCTGGGCCGTGACCTGGCGCTGCGCGTCGGTGCCAGTCGCAAGCTGACCGATTCGACCGGCCAGCAGGCCTGGCAGATGAATGCGGCGCTGAACTGGGTCATGGGCCAGACGCCCGAGCCTTTCATGCCGCGCCGCGCGCCGGCAGCGCCCATGGCGTCCGCTGGGGCTGATGTGGCTGCTTCGCCCTGGTCGTCGGCAGCGCCCTCCCAGTTGGTGCCGCAGCCGCTGCCTCAGTCGGACCTGCAGCCTTCGTCGCTGGCGCCACTTTCGCTCCAGGCACAACTGACGGCCGAAGGCCTGGCCCAGGCCTTGCAGGCCAGTGGCTTTGCCCAGATCAGCGTGCGCCACAGCCCGGCCCAGGCCGGCCAGCCCGCCCTGTGGCAGGTGCGCGCCGAGTCGCGCCGCTGGCGCCAGAGCCAGATCGACGCCCTGGGTGCCGCGCTGGCGACCTGGCTCAAGCCGGTCGGTGCCACGGCCGCCGACGAGCTGCTGCTGACCCTGACCTACCAGCGCGAGCCGGTGCTGCACGCCTACACCAATGCCACCTGCCTGGACGGCTGGCTGCAGGGCTGGACCCGTTGCGCTGGCATGACCGGTATGGCCGAGGTAGAAGGCCAGCCGGGTCGCGCCCTGTGGCTGAGCCGCGATGGCGAATGGCCGGCAGCCGTGCAGGCGCGCCTGCAGTCCCGCCGCGAGTCCGCCAGCCCCGAATCCGCCCAGCAGGCCTTTGTCGACGCCGGCCCGGCCTGGCTGCCGCAGTTCGAGATCGGCCCCGGCCTGCGCACGGCGGTCGGCACCGAGCTGGGCCTGTTCGATTACTCGCTGGCGCTGGAGCTGGGTACCGAGGTCAACCTGGCCCCCGGCCTGTTCTGGCAAGGCGTGCTGTCGGCGCCGATGCTGCATTCGAACGATTTCAAGGACGGCCAGGCCTTTGCCGGCTATCGCCCCCAGGAGCTGGGCTTTGACAGCAGTCTGTTGAGCTACTGGAAGGCCTTGCCCCATGGCGTGGCGGCGCAGGCCAGTGCCGGTTATATCGACCGCAACTACCGCGGCGGCATGGTCGAGGGGCTGTGGATGACCGAGGACGGCCGCTGGCGCTTGAGCGCCACCGCGGGCCGTTTCGAGCACGAGATCACCGCTGCCCGCCAGACCCCGCTGTTGGGCAGCGCGCGCTGGAGCCTGGTGCCCGGCGCCTGGCAGCTGGAAGCGACCGCTGGCCGCTTCCTGGGTGGCGACCAGGGTTACAACCTGGCCTCGCACCACTGGTTTGGCGACACCATGATCCGCCTGTTCTACCGTGACACCCAGGGCGATGCCGGCACTGCGATGGCGGCACAGCGCAAGTTTGTCGGCTTCACCCTGAGCCTGCCGCTGGGCCCCAAGGCGGCGCAGGAGCTGGGTCCGGTGACGCTGCGTGGCAGCGACCGCTTTGCCTGGGGCCTGCAGACCAAGGTCGGCGACAAGGACAACATCCTGACCCAGGGCTATGGCGAGCAGCCGCGCGCGCGCCACGGCCTGCGCACCGACGTCACCGACTTCGACCGCAACGGCCGCGACGACATGCTGGCCAACAGCGCGCGCCTGCGTGCCGCGCTGGCACAGCAGCTGGCGGCGCCGCGCTGAGCCTTAGGTGCCGGTCTGGCGCCCGTCCCCCATGAAAAA
>NZ_PVLR01000074.1 GCF_002980625.1 Malikia spinosa
GGCGGCACGGGCGTGGCTCGGGAAAGAGTCCAGCGGGGCAAGTGGTCCGCTTCGGGGTGGCACAAATCCGCGGCCACAGGATTGAAGCCCGTCAGGGGCGAGACGTCCAGTCCGCCCATACAGCAGGCAGGCGATCATGGTTACCCAGCCACTGGCCAAGCTCGGGGTCCACCCAGTTGATGACCGTCACGCCGGTCTGGTGCTGCTCGAGCAGTGTCGGGATGAGCCACAGCAACGGCTCGTGGTGGAATATGCGGTTGCGCAGATCACGAATCCGGTTCAGTGCCGCCGAAATGTTGTGTCGCTGCCGCTGCGGCTTCGGGCAGCGTGCGAACACCAGGCGCAGGTCTTTCCAGAGGACAGCCTGGAACTGCACGTTGAACAACGAGGTCCAAAAGCCGAAAGTCAGCTCGGCAAGCACCTTGTCCGGTGTCTGTGGCTCGTGTCGCCGGATCAGTTTGGCCTTGGCGCTGCCCACTTCCTTGTTCTGCCAGGTGAAGGCGGGGTCCCCCGCCCATGCTTCCCACCAGTCGGCCCGGCCATACAGTCTGCTCAGTCGTGCATGGATGCCGTTGCGCAGCGCAATCTCCAGGACATTGAGCATCGGCACCATCGCCTCGGACAGCAGGACGTTACTAGCGTAATCTGCCGCAGCCCTGCCCACATCGCCGCCGCGCGCGGCACGGTAGCGCCCCAACCTTGCAGGGGAAAAGTGCTTCTTCAGGTCATTCCAGTTCATGCTTCGCCACTTTGAATCATCGGACCGTGCTGCTATACTTGGCTTGCAGCCCTAGGCTCCGTCCTCTCCCAGCCGCCTTACTGGTGATGACACTAGGTTCGCTCTGGCCCTGTGATGCAGGGCCACCCCAATCACTTGATCGACCCGCCTCTGGCGGGTTTGTCTTTTCTACAGCCAGTAATCATAAGGCGTCGCCTAGTTCAAATGCTGCGCATGCTGCATATGGGCCAGGCTAGGGGCACGGTCGCACTGGCACAGGCAGTGTTGGCATTGGGTGATATACAGCACGACAGTCGCTATCCGCAAAGCAGTGGCGGTGGAGCTTTCGACCTTACCCGACCTGCTGCCCCAGGAAGCAGCAGTATCAGGGCCTGGTTCGCGCGGTGAAGAACCGCTCGCGATTATGGAGGCAGAGCTGCCAGCCATCTACCTTGGGGGCGGCACAAAGCCACGCCTCAGGACTGAGCCGGATCGCCAATCGGATCCACGTAGATTTTGACCTAAGAGCGTGTTCAAAGTCTTCT
>NZ_PVLR01000075.1 GCF_002980625.1 Malikia spinosa
CCGTCCGGGTTGCCGCTCTGCCAGCGCCAGGTGTCGAGCATCATCTGGTCCAGGCCGCGTGTGGCTTGCCAGCCCAGTTCGCGCTGCGCCTTGGTTGCGTCGGCCCAGTATTCGGCCAGATCGCCCGAGCGGCGTGGCGCGATACGGTAGGGCACCGCCCGTCCCGAGGCCTGCTCGAAGGCGCGCACGATGTCGAGCACGCTGTAGCCGATGCCGGTGCCCAGGTTCCAGGTGCTTAGGCCGCTCCCGGTCGCCAGCGCCTGCAGCGCCTTCAGGTGACCGTCGGCCAGGTCGACCACATGGATGTAGTCGCGCCGGCCGGTGCCGTCAGGCGTCGGATAGTCGTCGCCGAAGATCGCGAGCTCCTTGAGCTTGCCGACCGCGACCTGGCTGACATAGGGCAGCAGGTTGTTCGGAATCCCGTTCGGGTCTTCGCCGATCAGGCCGCTCTCGTGTGCGCCGACCGGATTGAAGTAGCGCAGCACCGCGATCGCCCAGCGCGGATCGGAGTGATGCAGGTCCTGCAGCAA
>NZ_PVLR01000076.1 GCF_002980625.1 Malikia spinosa
GCGCCCTCTGGCAATCGGGGGATGTGCCGATGGCGGCCAGGGCAGCCATCGGGCACACTCGTCTCCATGATCCTGAGCCCCGAGTCCCTGTCTGAACTCAGCGCCGAGCAGATGCGCGAGATGCTCGGCCGGCTCATGGGCGACCTGCGGCACAAGCAGGCGATCATCGACAAGCTCACGCACGAGAACGCGGTGCTCAAGCGGCTCAAGTTCGCCGCCCAGTCCGAGCGCTTCAGCCCCGAGCAGCGCAGCCTGCTCGAGGAGTCGCTCGACGCCGACTTGCAGGCCGTGGCCGAGGAGCTCGAAGCGCTCGCGCCGCCCACACCTGAGGGCCAGGTCAAACAGCAGCCCAAACGCCGGCTGCTGCCGGCTCACCTGCCCAGGCGCGAGATCCACCACGACCCTGAGTCGACCACCTGCGCCTGCGGCTGCCAGATGAAGCGCATCGGCGAGGACGTCAGCGAGAAGCTGGACTACGTGCCGGGCACGTTCACGGTCGAGCGCCACATCCGCGGCAAGTGGGCCTGCGCGCAGTGCGAGACGATTGTGCAGGCGCC
>NZ_PVLR01000077.1 GCF_002980625.1 Malikia spinosa
ACAACGGCTAACACAACTAGACAATTTGGCGGTGTCGGGGTAAGTTTGCCAGCATGGCAAGAAGACCCATCAGCGATGAACTGTGGTTGACCCTGGAGCCGCTGCTGCCACCGTTCATCCCCTCTCCCAAGGGCGGACGGCGCCGCTCGGTCGATGACCGAGCTGCCTTGAACGGCATCCTGTTCGTGCTGCAGACGGGCATCCCCTGGGAAGACCTGCCCAAGGAATTGGGCCTGGGCAGCGGCATGACTTGCTGGCGGCGCTTGCGCCACTGGCAGGCCAGAGGGGTCTGGACGAAGCTGCATCAGGCCATGCTCAGCAAGCTGCGCGAGCATGACCGCATCGACTGGAGCCGGGCCAGCATAGACAGCGCCAGTGTGGCCAGCCCCCGGGGGGCCAAGAGACAGGCCCGAACCCGACAGACAGAGGCAAACTCGGCAGCAAGCGCCACCTTGTCGTAGATGCGCAAGGCATCCCGCTGGCCCTGACGGTGACGGGAGCAAACCGGCATGATTCGATGGCGTTCGAGGCCACGCTCGATGCGCTGGTGGCCGTACCCGGCTTGCGAGGACGACCGAGGAAGCGCCCGGACAAGCTGCATGCGGACAAGGGCTACGACTTCGAGCGCTGCAGGCGCTACCTGAAGCAGCGCGGCATCCTGGCACGGATCGCCCGCAGGGGTGTAGAGAGCCGCGAGCGCCTGGGGCGCCATCGCTGGGTCGTGGAACGCACGCATGCCTGGTTTGCAGGGTTCGGCAAACTGCGCATCCGCTTCGAGCGCAGCCTGGAGACACACCTGGCGCTGCTGACCTTGGCTGCCGCCATCATCTGCTCGCGCTTCGTCGAAGACTTGTGTTAGCGGCTGTAAGGCTTATGCTTTAGCAGCTTGACCTGAGCAGAAACCGCGCGGG
>NZ_PVLR01000078.1 GCF_002980625.1 Malikia spinosa
CGAGGCCGAGGTCATCGAGCTGTACACCGAGCTCTGTAGCCAGGCCCATGGACCCGACCCGAAGGCGCAGCGAAGCGAGCGGCTGCGCAAGCGCCAGATCGAGCTGCTGCGGTCGCTCGAATCGGCGGTGGCCGAGGCGCCGAGTCCTTCGGACTTCGTCGGCGGCTGGTTCGACGAGGCGCTGGCTCGCAAGCTCGACCTGGCCGGATTCCATACGCTGGGTGAGCTCAATGTCCGGGTCAGTGCCGGCGGGGCCTGGTACAAGTCCCTGCTGGCGGTGGGCAAGGCCAAGGCGCAGCGCATCGAGGCTTTCCTGCGCACCCTGTTGCCGCGCGAGGGGCAGGCCCTGCCGTTCTTCGGCCCGATCCGACACGCCGGCTCGGAGCTGGCCTGGCCTCACCCGCGTCCCGTTCTGCCGTCGAGCCTGCTGGGTGAGCTCACGATCGAGCAGACGGTCGAAGCGTGGATCGCGGCGCGGGCGAACTCGGACGCCACGCGCAAGGTCTATGCGCGGGAAGTCGGCCGCTTCCTGGTCTGGTTGCGCCATGAGCGCCCGGGCGTATCGCCGGCCCAGCTCGGGGTGCGCGACGCGGTGGCCTTCGCCGAGCTGTTGCGCGACATCCCGCCGCATTTCATCTCGCGCCGCAAGGCCTCGCCCGGCGAACTGGGTTGGGCACCGTTCCGCGGCCCGCTCACGCCGGCCAGCCGCAAGCAGGCCCTGCTGGTGGTGTCGGCCTGGCTGGACTGGCTGGTCGAGGCGCGACACATCGAGGCCAATCCGTTCCGGCTGATCTCCAGGAAGCAGGGCGATGACCAGACCGCACGCGGCGAAGTCAAGGCAATCTCCGAAGGCGCAATGCAGGCGCTGCTGCACTACTTCGAGCAGGCGGAGCCGTCCCCGGCCATCCACCGGATGCGTTTCGTGCTGCGCTTCCTCGAATCGATGGGTCTGCGGGCCAGCGAGCTGCTGGCGGCGCGCCTGGGCGACCTGGTGACGCTACCCGAAGGCCTGGCGCTCAAGGTTCATGGCAAGGGCGCCAAGAACCGGCATGTCACGCTGAACCGCCAGGCGCGGGAGGCCCTCAACGACTACCTGGCGGCCCGAGGCCTGGGGGACTTCCTGCAGGCCCCTGCCGAGTCGCCAATCCTGGCATCGGCCAAGGATCCGATGACGCCGATCACCTATCCGGCGCTGTACCAGACCGTCAAGCGCTGGCTCGAGAAAGCGGTTTCGGCCACTGACCTGCCTCGCCACGAAAAGACCCAGCTCTACAAGGCCTCGACGCACTGGCTGCGCCACACTTTCGGCACAAGGCTGATCGAGAAGGGGGCCGCACCCGATGCGGTGCAGTCGTCGATGGGGCATGCGTCGCCCGTGACGCTGAGTCGCTACACGCGGTCCAGCGCCAAGCGGCAGTTCAGCGAGGTGGCGAAGGTGTTTGGGGAGTGAGGGCTCAACAGCAGACCTTGCGCAAGCGCATCAACAGGCGCCTGTGAGCCATGTTTAGGCGGTAGTAATCGCAATCAAAATGACATTAGACAAGATGCCGTTCGATGGGCGACGGCGCGCAGCTTATGCAGCAACTACCTGAGGTTTATCAACTGCCGGTCTTGCGCTTAGGTTCCCAGAGCAACGCCGCTGGCTTACTCTCGTAGTCGTGAAGCGGTGTACCGTAGGCGCGCAGTGCTAAGCACCGGCCTCCTTCGTGCGCGCCCCATGACTTTGTCCCTCTTTTCTGAAACGTAAAATTTTCGCCATCAGCGAAAAAATTTCTCGACTTGCTCTAAACCAGACTACACTAACGATGCGGTTGCGGAGATTCATGTCTCGTAGCAATGGGGGCTTCGGCCCCGCGGGGGTGTTAAAGCCCCTATCCAATCCCAGACCAGACGGACGGACGCGGCCTCACCGCCACGACTCTCCGGCAGGCAGGGGATAACCGAGTCCGACGAGAGCCGGACTCGGGTAACTGGTTCGGGAGGAAAAGCGCGGTTTTCTCCATGTTGTCGCCGATCACGAGCTTACGAGAGGCATCAGGCTGATGCGGGATAGTCCCGCCGAGGTTGTTGGTGTCGCCACGTGAAAGGCCATAAATGGCAACTAATGAAACCGCAAAACCGTGCCAGTCGACTGAGAGGAAAAAGTCGAAGGTCGTGATCCTGAAGAAGGTTCTCGGCTGCGCAGCAACCCTCTACCGGGTGTTCAACCAGGTAGATGGATGTTGGAACTGGATCAAGGATCGCTGTCAAATGCTCCTTGACTGGTTCGGCGAATTCCTGTGAAGAAGACTACTCCTGATCTTTTTACTGTAATTATTATGTTGAATGAAGCGCTGAGACTTGTCAGGTCCTATCACGACCTATCGCAGTCCGAGCTTTGTGCTCAGTTAGGAATTTCCAACTCTTACTTGTCAGAGATTGAGTCTGGAAAGAAGCAACCAACGCTGGAGATGCTGAACAGATACGGCGAACATTTTGGCATCCCAGTCTCGTCGCTGTTGTTCTTCTCGGAGAGCCTCCACCAAACAGGTCTCACCAGAAACCTGCGCATGGGAGCCGCAAAGAAGGTATTGGCATTACTTCAATGGGTGGAAGAAAAGAGTGTCAGCAAGTCCGAATCCATCCGCAAAAGTTAAACTGCGCAAGTCGTATGCGTTGAATCAATGCGCCCTCTATAAGGTGCGCTCCAAGAAACGTCTGGCGCAGATCCTTGATGTCAATGTCGTAGACTTGATACGTCTATCAGCTGATGACAGAAATTTCAATGTCTTCGAACTAGGGATGGTGTTCAAAACTCACGGCCCAAACAGGTTTGACTGCGCAACTTGCACCAGATGAAACCTGTTGAGCTCCGAGAATTGTTTTCTTGCCGTTTCAGGCCGGAATTCGGTCCTTTTGGCTTCGGAACCCGACCCAATGGCCGTGTTCGGGCGCACTCATGCCACGGCACCCGTCAAAATTCGCTTGCGCGCCATCCACAGATTGCTCAGCGCAAACAGCGTGCACAGTTGCGCCGTGTTCTTGGCCAAGCCTCGGTAGCGCACCTTCACATGGCCGAACTGGCGTTTGATCACGCGAAACGGGTGCTCGACCTTGGCGCGGATGCTCGCCTTGGTTTGCTCGAGCTTTTCCAGGATCGCACCCATGGGCGTGTCCTTGTCCAGCGCACGGCGCTTGCTCGGTATCATGGCCACATGCCAGTTGACTTCGGGATGGGCTTGGCGGACTTCTTCTCGCTTTGCAACGCCGCGATAGCCCGAGTCGGCAAACACATCCGTCTCGGCGCCGTGCAGCAGTTCGCTCGCTTGCGTGACATCATGCTGGTTGGCGGCCGTGGTCGTGACCGTGTGCACCAGGCCCGAATCCGCGTCTACGCCGATATGCGCCTTCATGCCGAAGTGCCACTGATTGCCTTTCCTGGTCTGGTGCATCTCAGGGTCTCGCTCGCCACCGCTGTTCTTGGTCGAACTGGGTGCGGCAATCAGCGTGGCGTCGATGGCCGTGCCCTGCCTGAGCATCAGACCCTTTTCGGTCAGGGTGGCGTTGACCGTGGCCAGGATCTGCTGGGCCAGACCATGCTGCTCGAGCAGATGACGGAACCGCAGGATGCTGACCCGGTCCGGGAGTCGGTCGGTGTTGTCCAGCCCAGCGAATGCGCGGTAGAGCGGCACATCGAACAGGGCTTCCTCCATCGCGAAGTCGCTCAGGCCGAACCAAAGCTGCAGGAAATGCAGTCGCAGCATGATCTCGTGACCAAACGGCGGACGACCTGTCGCCTTGGGCGGCGCCACCTTCGTGATCAGCGAGATCAGTTCACGCCAAGGCACCACGAGCTCCATCTCGTCGAGGAACTCCGCCTTGCGCGTGCGGCGCGTGCTCAGGTTCAGACCCAGGTCTTGCTGCTTCATGCTGACATTGTCTCGCGACTCAGGCTGCGTCCGTCACCAGGGAGCGCTGAGTTTTGAACACCTTTCCTAGAAGCTCAGGTTTGCGAGTTCACCGGTACGAAACGTAAAGCACGATGGGTACAGAACCCCGTTCCCGATCTCAAGGCCTTACTAGCGCGGATCACAAAGCTGCTTTCCCGCATCCAGTCGCCCGAATACTGCCACGGAGCGAAAACCGGCCGGTCTTATCGATCAAACGCGCAGGCCCATGTCGGTGCACAGTCGGTAGCGACGTTCGACCTCAAGGATTTTTTCCCATCAACCACTTCAAAGCAGGTTTTCCGCTTTTTCCACAAACATCTGGAGTGCTCCCCAGATGTGGCTGGCCTGCTGACTGATCTATGCACGTACAAACGCGCTCTGCCCACAGGAGCGCCGTCTAGCCCGATCCTGGCCTACTGGGCTAATTGTGGTTTGTTCGAAACACTCGATCAACGCGGGAATGCACTGCAGTTGAAGTTGTCGGTCTACGTTGACGACATCACTCTCTCAGGCGACGCAATCCCACGAAGCCTTATTGACCAAGTTGAAGGCATCGTCAAGAGCCATGGCCACACGCTTTCCGAGCACAAAACCAAGATTTTTGGTCCCGGTCGTCCCAAGCATGTCACTGGCGTTGTAATTTCGGGTGGGGCGCTGCGCGTCCCGCACACCCGTTTCCGGAAGGCACGAGCCATTCGAGCAGCCTTTGATGCTGAGAAAGACGATCAGAGGCGCGAATTGCTGGCCGCAAAACTGTGTGGTCTTTTAGGAGAAGCCGCATTCCTGGACGCTAGGTACAAAAGAATGGCCATCGACAGCGTGAAGCTGCTTGCAGCAGCGAAGGCGAAACTTCCGCCAAGCCTTGCTCGACCAATCGCCGGCAAACACAAGCGAACTATCTCGCCGACCAAGCGTTAGGCATCACCCGTGGCCGTGCCATTTTAGCAGGTGGTCGCCTGTAGTGCGAGGATGCCAGCACCCGACGGCAGGTTCTCGTAATTTCGGTCGTTCAAGCCCTCCACCTCGAATAGCTCAATCCAGCCTACTTCAGGCACAAGTTCAGACATGTGGACGGACTGCTTCTGGCCGTTATGTGCAGCTATCCATAACGGCCAACAGCAGACCTGAGCCGACAATTGCATCCGCTGCAAAGCGGTCTGTCACGGAGCAGGCCTCATCCGTGGCGCCGAGCCGCTACACACAGTCCAGCGCCAAGCGGCAGTTCAGCGAGGTTGCCAAGGTGTTTGTGGTGTGCTGAGCGACACATCGCGCGACATAATAGTGTCGTGCTTTGTCGCTCCTGCACGACATGGCGCGACACATTCACTACTTGGAAGACAAGCCGATGCCGCGCACCACACCTCTTGAAGAACTCAAGCTGATCGAAGCCATCGTCGTGGCTCACAGCAGTGGCATCGGCATCTCCGACATCGAGTCGGAAATCGAGCTGCGCCAGGGCGACAAGCCCAACCGCCGCACGCTGCAGCGCCGACTGCACAAGCTCATCGAAGCGCAGCGCCTGACCACCGACGGCGAAAGCATCGCCCTGGTCTACAAACCGGCCGCCGGCTCTGTGCCTGATGCTGGTGCCAGGGCAGCAGTGAAGACCGCCGCCATGGCGCCGGCCGAGCTCTATGTCCCCGTCTCGCCGGAAGGGGCCACGATTCGCGATCATGTCAGGCAGCCGCTGATGTATCGCAAGCCGGTGGGCTACCAGCGTGAATTCCTGGAGGCCTACCAGCCCGGGATCACGTTCTACCTGCCCGAGCCGCTGCGGCGTCAGTTGCACGAGATGGGGCTGACGTTCGAGACCGAACGACCTGCCGGTACCTATGCGCGCGACATCCTGGGCCGGCTGCTGGTGGACTTGTCATGGGCTTCATCCAGGTTGGAAGGCAACACCTACAGCCGACTCGACACCCAGAACCTGATCGAGCTTGGCCAGGTCGCCCAGGGCAAGGATGCCATCGAAACCCAGATGATCCTGAACCACAAGGCGGCCATTGAGATGCTGATCGAGGATGCCGACGAGGTGGGCTTCGATGCCTTCACCTTCAAGAACCTGCATGCCGTGCTGTCACAGGACCTGATGCGCGATCCCGGGGCCAGCGGGAGACTGCGCCGACGGCCAGTGGACATCTCGGGCACTGTGTTCCATCCCCTGGCCATGCCACAGCTCATCGAGGACTGTTTCGCGCTGCTGCTGGACAAGGCAGCCGCTATCCCCGACCCGTTCGAGCAAGCCTTCTTCCTGATGGTGCAGCTGCCCTACCTGCAGCCGTTCGAGGACGTGAACAAGCGTGTCTCGCGTATCGGCGCGAACATTTCGCTGATCCAGCAGAACCTGTGCCCGTTGTCCTTCATCGATGTGCCTGAGCGGGCCTATGTCGAAGGCACGCTGGGCGTGTACGAGCTGAATCAGATCGAGCTGTTGCGCGATGTGTTCGTCTGGGCCTATGAGCGCTCCTGCCAGCGTTATCTGGCCATCACGCAGACCATGGTCGAACCCGACCCACTGAAGATCAAGTACCGGGAGGCCCTGATCCAGGCGGTCCAGGCGGTGGTCAAGGGACTGCATCAACCCAGTCAGGCCGTCATTGCGGAACTGGCACGAGATCACGCAGCAGCGGCCGACCAGGCGGCGTTCTCTGAAATGCTTGCGACTGCGCTGCAGCAGCTGCATGAAGGCAGCATTGCCCGCTATCGGCTCAAGCGTTCGGAGTATCGGGCCTGGCAACAGGTCCAGGCCTGATCGAGGCATCAATGTTCCATGCAGCAGATGTCGCCCGAGTCAGATGCAACCATGACCACTGAATCCAGCCAGCAGCTCCCGGCTTTCAAGGGCCTGGTGCAAGAGACAGGCGCAGCCTTTGCTGCACCTGCAGACCAGAGCCTTTTTTCCTCGATGCGCCAGGCCGGCATCGACTGGCCGGTGTCGTGCCGCAACGGAACATGCCGAACCTGTATCGGGCAGCTGGTCACGGGAGAGGTGGCGTATGACATCCCCTGGCCCGGGCTCAGCCTGGAAGAAAAGCGTGACGGCTATTGCCTGCTCTGCATCGCAAGGCCCCTGTGCGACTTTGTGATCCAGCGGACCTGAACCACTGCAGGCCCGCAACGTCACTACACTCGCCGCATGATTTTCAATGCTCCTGGTGCCGGCCAATTCAAGCCCGGCACGCGCCTGCGCCACTACAAGGGCGGCCTCTACGTCGTGGTCGGTACCTGCCTGATCGAAGCCACCCTCAAGCCCGGCATCCTGTACCAGCCCCAGCAAGGCGACATGCAGCATGTCACCTGGATGCGCCCGATCTCGGATTTTCAGGAGATGGTCGTCACCGCGGAGGGGAAGGTGCCGCGGTTCGTGATCCTCGATCCCGCCTGAAACGAGGTCCGCCCCAAAACAGGCTTTACCTCGATCTCAGCGAGTCCTGAGCCAAGCGGCCAAAGCACGGATTTCCCTGCATGGGAGGCTGATCGAGAAGGGGGCGAAATCCTATCAGGCACGGGACGGATTGGTTTCACGGAACCAGCCACTGGCCAGCCCAGTGGTTCTCGCGAGTGAATTGCGCCCGCCGGTGGTCAACCACCAGATGCAGCAGGTCCATTGCCCGGATGTTCAGGTGCAGCACGGCAAACACTGCGAGGTCCGGGGCGTTGTCGTAAGCCAGTGCGCTGGGAATCGGATGGCCGGGTGTGTGACTGCTGCTGTAGGCGGTGCGGGACCGATCCGGCACCCTGGCCCAGGTGTCTGCGACGGCAGCGCCACTGGCAATTTCCACATCGGCCTCCCCGCGGATCTGCAGGTGGGAACCGCTGTCCCAGACGTGCAGCGCGGTAACTGGCCTCGCCATCAGATCCGTGATCTTGGATGAATGCAGATTCGTGTGCAGTTCCAGCCCGCCGCGTGACTTGTCCGCGGCGCGCAGCACCACGGTGCGCGTCTTGGGCAGGCCCTACGGGCTCACCGTCGCCAGGGTCGGAACCATGCGAGGGCGTGGCGGTCGTACACGTCCCGGACCAGTCTTTGCCAGACATGGTGATAAAGACTCCCGAGCTCCTGGGTCCAGGGATGCGGATCCAGGCTCATTTGTAGAACTCGCGTCGATCCGTGAACTGCCGGACACGTTTTCTCCAGGCGACGTAGCTACCTAGCCTCAGCTCATGACGCATCAAGCCCTGGACCTCGTCCGGACCCCAGCCGTGCAAGGCTCGGATCTGGTCAAAACTGACGTGGTCGCTGAGCGCCATGGCGAGCACTTCGCCTACCGTTCCCGCATCAGGCCGGGTCCTGGCCATCGTCGATGTCCGCCTTCTGTTTCGCGTCCTCGTCCTGGCTGTCACTCCCGGCTGCTTCCGTAAAACACATGCGCGTGCCGTCCCAGCGCTGGCCGCACCAGTAGAAACCCTTGGCGTTGATGATGCAGGTGCCGCTGCCGCAGCAACGCGTGTCTTCCATGAGCCGACCTTCGTGAGTTGAACGCCGCCAACACCTAAGTCCACGGTGCGCCATGGGACATGTCGAGCGAGGGCCAAGTCTGGGTAGTACTGCGAACCGGCGCGGTCCACCGACCAACCCAGAAACCGCAGTCATGGTGTCTCGGCCTGCGGCTTCTTCCCCGGATCAGGTTCCATCGCCAGCACCACCTTGAGCTTGGGCATGACCGCGCGCCAACGCTCGGCCGGCACCGTGTCGAGCCGCTCGGCCTTGATGAGTTCCAGCACCGCTTTCTGGTTCTTCTCGCGCTCGCGACGCTGCTGCTCGCGCTGGCGTTCCTCGAGCTTGCGCAGCTTCTCGCGCTGGTGGGCGATTTCCTCGTCCAGCGTCCTGGCCTTGCGTGCCGGCTTGACGCTGGTGGTTTCTGCTTCCATGGTGTGCCTCCCTGAACTGTGGATCCGGGCCGGAATTCAGCTGAATCAGGTTGCAACCCATCCGACCCGGATCGGCTGCATTCTATCGATTGGATGGAATTCTTCCACTGGAGCCTGGTGACAAGAAACGGGATTCCTTCCATAGTTCGCAGGGCAAGCCCCGCACCCCATGGAATTGGTCACACATCACGCAACCTGGTTGAAATCGTGAAATTCCTAGCGCCAGTAAATGATTTATTGTTTAACACTTGGCACGATCGTGTTAAACACCTGCCCCGATTCAGACGTGCAAGCTGTTGAAAGGAAACAGGAAATGCCAAAAATCCGAAATTCAGACGACAGCGGATCCAAGTTCATCGGACTGCGGCTGGATCGCGATACCGCAGAGTTCTACAGCAAGCGCGCCAAGGCATCCGGCACCACGCTTTCCGGGTTCTTGCGTAACATGATCGTGCAGGGAATGATTGCGGAATCGGCCTATGAGATCGAACAGAGGATGCGCCGCCTGCTTGATGAAATTCATGCTGGCGGGCAGACTGGCGACCGAGCTGGAATTCCCGACGAATTGCTGTTGTCGGCCTTCATGTCGGAATACCTGCTGACGGCAATTGTCGAGGCGCGCGACATCCAGAAGCTCTACGAGGCCCAGGATGCCGCCAAGGCCCGGCTCGCGGAACTGAAGGGAGGCAAGGATGGCAAGACGTGAAGAAAAGAGCAGCATGGGTAGCTTCGCGCGCGGGTCCGAACTGTGGATGCACCAGGCCCGGCTGTTCGTGGTCGCCATCGGAACGGTTGGGCTGCTGTCGGTGCTGGTGGGGCTCGCGGTCACGTCGGGCTATTTCTGGCACTCGACCACGGCTGCTGAGAAGTACGCGCTCGAGCGAAATGTGCTCGCGCGCACCCGCGATGTGCTGGGTATGACAGCCGGCAAGATGGAGCTGCATATTGAGGGTCAGCTGCGCCTGCAGGAGGTTGAACAGGTGGCCCGCCTGACCCAAGCGCTGGCGGAAGAAGGCTGGCGGAAACTGCGCAACGGCGGCATGTTCGGTGCCCTGAGCGCGGTCGGATTCGTCTTCCTGGTCTCGCTCTACTGGTGGGGCTACGGCCGTGCCAAGATGCAGGACCGCCAGCTGCGTGGCGCCCAGCTGGTCGCCGGCCCTGAGCTCGCCATGCTGGTGCGCCAGCGCGAGGAAGCCAGCCCCTACGAGATCGCCGGCGTGCCGATGCGCCTGAAGTCGGAAACCCTGCACACGCTGTTTGCGGGCGCTCAGGGCACCGGCAAGTCCCAGCAGTTCTTTGCGCTGATGAAGCAGGTCCGGGCACAAGGCAAGCGCATGATCGTGTACGACCCGACTGGAGAGTTCACCCAGGCCTTCTACCGCGGGGGCAAGGACATCTTGATGAACCCGCTCGATGCGCGCAGCCCCAACTGGAACGTCTGGCAGGAGATCGCCAAGGACTACCACTACGACAACGTCGCCAACGGCCTGATTCCGGATCCGGTTGGCTCCGATCCGTTCTGGGCCCATGCCGGGCGCATGCTGCTCAAAGATGTGATCGTGGTACTGGGCAAGAAGGGCAAGCGCACCAACCGCGAGCTCTACCACGCGATCGCCAAGACCAATCTCCAGGACCTGCACAAGCTCTTGCAGGGAATGGCCGGCGCGAGCTATGTCGACCCGACCACCGAGCGTACCGGCATGTCGCTCAAGATGACGGTGCAGAACCAGCTCGAATCCTTCCGTTTCCTGCCCGATGAGGGCGAGCCCTTCTCGATCCGTCAGTGGATCCATGCGGAAGGCGACTCCTGGATGTTCATCACCGCCCGGGAGTCGATGCGCGAAGCCTTGAAGCCCGTGCTGTCGCTGTGGATCGACACGGCGATCAAGGCCGTGCTCGACCTGGAACCGGTGCACCGCGAGCGGCTCTGGTTTTGCATTGACGAGCTGCCCACGCTGCAGAAACTCGACATCCTCAAGCTGGCCCTGACCAACACCCGTAAGTACGGCTTGTGCATGGTGCTCGGTGTGCAGGACTTCTCCCAGCTCTACGAGATCTACGGCCACGACCTGGCCAAGACCATCATCTCCGGCTGCCAGACCAAGCTGTTGCTGCGCGTCACCGATGGAGCCGCGGCCAAGCTGCTGTCCGATCTGATGGGCCAGGCCGAGGTGGACGAGAAGGAGGAAACGCTGAGTTACGGCCTGAGCCCGGAGCGCGACGGTGTGAGCGTTTTTGCGCGCCGCTCGATGCGCGACCTGGTGCTGTCCTCCGAGATCCTGACCCTGCCTGACATGACAGGCTATCTGGTGATTCCGGGCGACTATCCGATTGCCAGGGTCCAGTACGGCTATGTGCCGACCGACAAGCAGGCCGAGGGTTTCGTCGAGCGCCAGGGCTTCTCGATCAGCTTCAAGCCGGTCGTGCCTGCCGGTACCGCGCCGCTCGCTGCTTCCAGCCAGGTAGCCCAGGGTGGCCAGGACTTCGCACAGCCGGATCCACTTTCGCGTGCGAAAGTGGATCCGGAACCGGAGCCCGGTGCCGGAAGCACAAAACCCAACCCGCTGGCGGATGCCTTGTAAGGAGAGCCGGCATGAATGCTCGCAGACGGTTCTGGCTGGGTGCAGCCGCTTTCCCGTTCGCGCTGCTCTGTAGCAGGGTTCAGGCCCAGGCCGACTTGCTGCAGCTCGACGAGGCCTTCCGAGTCTCGGCGCGATGGGTGGAACCCGGCGTGGTGGAATTGCACTACCTCATCGCTCCCGGCTATCACCTCTACCGCGACCGCTTCAGCTTCAGGACCGACCAGGGCTCAGCCTCCGTCGCGGCCATCGAACTGCCGCCAGCGCTGGAACGCTTCGACCCGGCCATGGGGCAGAAGATGCGCTACTACGCCGATCACGTAACCGTCAGGGTCCGGCTGGCTGGTGGACAGCGCGCCGTCAAGCTGACGACCACGGCCCAGGGTTGCGCGGCCGAGCTGGGGGTCTGCTATCCACCGCTCGTCCGGGTGTTCGAGCTGCCGGCATCCGGTGGGAGGGAGAGTAGGAGGGAGCGCAGATGATCAGCATGCACAACGTGGGCAGCGCCGGTCAGGCGCTGCACTACTTCTCGGCCGACAACTACTACACGAAGGACGAGGGCCTGGAGCATTCCGAATGGTTCGGCAAAGGCGCCGGACAGTTGGGTCTGGCTGGGCAGGTCGACCAGCAGGCCTTCCTGGAGCTGCTGGGCGGCAAGGTGGATGGCCAGGACCTGGGCAAATGGGTCCGGAACGAGAAGAGCGGGGAAAAGGAGCGCGAGCACCGGCCGGGCACGGACATGACCTTCTCCGCGCCCAAGAGCGTCTCGCTGCTGGCCGAGGTCCATGGCCAGCGCGAGGTGCGCGAAGCCCATGAAGCGGCGGTGAAGAAGGCGCTGGCTTACCTGGAAACCGAACTGGCGCGCACACGGCGGACCGTCGATGGGCGCACCGAGTCGGTCGCGACCGGCAACGTGACGGTGGCCATGTTCCGCCACAACACCAGCCGCGACCTCGACCCGCAGACGCACACCCACGCCGTCATCATGAATGCGACCCGGCGCGAGGACGGCCAGTGGCGCTCGCTGGCCAACGAGGAGATCTACAGCGCACAGCGCGTGATCGGCGCCCTCTACAACGCGGAACTGGCCGAGCGCCTGCAGGGCCTGGGCTACGAGCTCACCCGCAGCGACGAGAAAGGCAACTTCGAGATCGCCGGCATCAGCCGGGAACAGATCGAGCACTTCAGCCAGCGCCGCGCCGACATCATCGCCGAGCTCAAGGCCCAGGGCATCGACATCGCGCAGGCCACGCCCGAGCAAAGGGAAGAAGCCACCCTGAAGACCCGTGCCAAGAAGGTCGATGTGGACCACGAGGCGCTGCTGAGCAGTTGGAAGGAGCGGGCGTGTGAGATAGGGATCGACTTCGATGCCATCCAGGCCAGGGCCGAGGCGCAGCGGGAGCAGGGCGGCGTGAGCCGTCCGGATGCCCTCACGGGCCGGGAAGCGATGGCATTTGCCGCCGCTCACCTGATCGAGCGCGAGGCGGTCGTCTCCCGCAACGAGCTGATGGCGGTCGCGATCGAGCATGGGGCCGGGCGGGTCTCGGCGTCCGAGGTCACTCAGGCGTTCGAGCAGCTGGTCAAGGATGGCGACCTGGTGCAGTTGCCCGACGGCCATTTCACGACCCGCAGGCTGCTGAGCAGCGAAACCTGGGCGCTGGATCAGGTACAGACCCAGAAGGGGCAGACGCCCAGCATGATGGCGCCCGAGGCGGTGTCCCTGCGGATCGCCCAGGCAGAGGGAAAACAGGGGTTCCGCTACAGCGAGGGCCAGAAGGAAGCTATCACCCAGGTCCTGACCAGCGAGGACCGCTACGTGGGCGTGCAGGGGCTGGCTGGCACGGGCAAGACCACCATGCTGCGCTCGCTACGCGAGATGGCGCAGGAGCAGGGCTACACCGTGCGCGGCATGGCGCCGACCGGGGCTGCCAGCAAGGTGCTGGCCAGGGAAACCGGCATCGCCACGGAAACCGTCTCGATGTTCCAGCTCAAGGAGATGCAGCTGCACAAGGACATCGAATTCGCCCGGCAGTACGCCCCGGACTTCCAGCGCAAGGCCGAGCTCTGGATCGTCGACGAGTCCTCCTTCCTGTCGCAGCGCCAGAAGGCCAAGCTCGACCACATGGCCCAGCTGGCCGGTGCCAAGTTGGTCTACCTGGGCGACTCGCTGCAGCTGCAGGGCGTCGAAGCCGGCAAGCCCTTCGAACTGGCCCAGCGCGCCGGCATGCAGACCGCCCACATGACCGAGATCAGCCGACAGAAGACGGCCGAACTCAAGCAGGCGGTCGACATCATCACTGGCGGCGACCGGCTAGCGAGCGGACAACGCCTGACGCAGGTGGAGCTCACCCACAACGGACGGGCCTTCGACTACCTGGACCGGGTCGGCATGGTGCGCGAGGTCCCTGAGAAGTCCGGGGACGGACAGGGCAAGCTCGTGGCCGCCGTGGTCGAGGACATCCTCAAGCTGGATCCGGCCGAGCGGGAGCGCACTCTGGTCATCACCGCCTACAACGAGGATCGCAAGGCCATCAACGCCGGCGTGCGCGAGGGGCTCAAGGCGCAGGGCGAGCTCTCGCGCCAGGAGAACAGTCGGGAAGTCTATGTGTCCAAGGGCTGGACGCGCGCCATGCAGAAGGAAGCCCAGTACTACCAGCCGGGCGATGTGGTGCGCTTCGGCCGGGACTACCAGCAGATCGACGCGGGCAAGGGGGACTACCTGCGCGTGGCGGCCGTGGACGCACCCAACGGCACCGTGACGCTGCAGAAGGAGGATGGATCACGGATCGCCTGGCAGCCCGGCCGGCACAACAAGATCGAGGTCTACGAGGCCGAACGGCGCGAGCTGGCCCAGGGCGACCTGATCCGGTTCACGCGCAACGAGGGCGAGTTCAAGAATGGTGAGGTAGCACGCGTCGTCGCGGTAGCTGGCACACAGGTGACGCTTGAGATAAGACAGGGGCAGGAGCGCAGCCAGCACCAGGTCGATCTGTCACGCAACCGGCACTGGGACCATGCCTACGCGCAGACGGTTCATGCTTCCCAGGGATCGACCCAGCATCGGACCCTGTTTCACATCCGAGCGCCGCAGACCGAGGACGAGCGCAAGCAGGACAAGGCGCTGGAGAACATGGCCAAGGTGTTCGGCGATCGCAGCTTCTATGTCGGCGCCACGCGCGCTTCGCATGAGCTGCGCATCTACACCAATGACAAGGCCATGGCTGCGAGGGCAGTGACGGCCAGGCAGGACAAGACCAGCGCGATCGAGACAATCCAGCGGCACCAGAAATCGACCACGCACGAGGCCGAGCGCGGCCTGCAGCGGTAGGAACCGCCCCGGTTACCAGCACTCGGGTCTCAGTCGATTCAGACTGGCGCCATCATTTCGTGATCATCAGAAAGCGCCGCCATGACCGATCACCAAGATGCCGAAAAGCCGGCTTATCAGCAGGGTCTGATGTGCTGACGAGCCCTGATCAATGCTGAGAGAAAGACGCTGTCACAGCGACTCGATCCCGTACTGTACCAATCGATGATGGAGTGGTGCGATGACCCGAAGATACAAGAAGCAAATCTTTTCATGATGCTTTCATCAAGCAGGACGTAGATTCCAAGGCCATAAATCAATTCGATACATGAAAGTGTCTTGCAGGCATTAGAATGAAGAGATCATCTCAACAACCAAAGACAACGACCCCATGACCACTTTGCAGGATCTCATTCAGCAACGCGATGCACTCAATGAGAAAATTGAAGAAATGCAGAAGACGCTTCGCGCCGAAGCCTTGTCCGAGATTCGTGCCGCGATGCGTGAGTACCAGATCAGCGTCGAAGACCTCGGACTGACTGGCAAGCCGGCGCGCGAGCCAAAGGTCAAGGGTGTACCCAAGTACCGCGATCCCGCTACGCAGCAGACCTGGTCAGGCCGAGGCAAGCGCCCGCAGTGGATCCATGAAGCGCTGGCTGCCGGCAAGTCGCTGGCTGATTACGCGATCTGAGCCCTGATACCGCCACCGCGATGCCAGGCAAGTCTCCGGTACTTGACGATCCGGGGCCAGGCGTTGGCAACTGGACTTGTGCCCCACACCAGATATCGGCTTCACTGATGACTTGCAAGCTCGAGGAGATCTCATGTACACGGCAGTGCTGAATTTCTGGTTCAGGGAAATCGAGCCCAGGCAGTGGTGGGCCGTTGATCCCGAGTTCGATACCCGGATAAGGGATCGATTCCTTCCCCTGCTGGAACAGGCGGCCAGTGGTGAGCTGTCTGGCTGGCGTCAGACACCAGAGGGACGCTTGGCCGAGGTGATCGTTCTGGATCAGTTTTCCCGCAACATCTTCAGGAACACCCCCCGGGCCTTCTTGCAAGACCCAATGGCCTTGGTTCTGGCACAGGAAGCAGTTGCCTCGGGCGCACTCGCACAGTTGGATTCAACCGAGCGGGCCTTCCTTCTGATGCCCTACATGCACAGCGAATCCATCATTATGCATGCAGAGGCTGAGCAGCTTTTCAAAAAATGGACACCGCAGAGCAACTACAATTTTGAGTTGCGCCACAAGGCTATCATTGATCGATTTGGACGCTATCCGCACCGCAACAAGATATTGGGTCGCGTTTCAACACCCGAGGAAGAAGGGTTTCTCAAGCAGCCGGGCTCCAGATTTTAGTGAGGCTTTCACTTAAACCCTGGGTGTTGCGCTTCAGATTTTAATCCGCCGGGACTAGGTCATAATTAATGACCCTACGCTGTCTGGCGTTCAATATGCTACGAAATTGCGAGCAACAATCGTCCGACAAAGCAAGATGGGGGGTACACAAGACGCAAACTTGATCCCTTCAGAAAATGCCTCCCGTTCTTGATCTGTCAGTTCAATATTTCTGTTGGCTTCCCCAATAAATGACAATGATGCGGCCGGAGCTTGAACGCTTAGGGCATCAAACTTAACGCTTACCCCTTGGTTGGAAGCCGACCGCGCATAGGTCCGGTTTTCCTTGGTGCCAGCAAAGGTCCATGTGCGCGTCTGATTCCCTTCCTGCCTGGACGTGAAGTGCGCATCAGGTGACAAAGCCAGTTCTTCTGTCAAGAAAGCCAGCTCAGCCTTGCCTCGTTGGGACAGATGAACAGCAGGTGATAACCCCTCAACCAGCGCTGCACGGATGCCCTGACAGACTTCTCTGCTCAAACTGCGAGCTCCACCCATCCATCTGGCCTTGCCTCCTTCTTTCGCTGGCTCCAACCAGACGGTCTGCTTAGACCACTCAATTTCCTTCACCAGCCAACTGCGGCCGGCCAGGAGGAGTAGCCGTTGAGGTTCTTCACCTGTCAATACCGTTGGGTCGATGTAGCCGACCTCGGCACTGCCACACCGGCCAGTCAAGAGTTGAGCCCCGCTGAAAGAGGCCAGCAGATCACGATAGTGGCCACGGCCGAACTCGCGCTCTGTGCGCGGGCCGACACGAACAAGCCCCTCCGATCTATCCAGGTACGCCTCCTGCACCATGTGGTCGACCAACAACCTGAATCCCTCTGACGGCAGTTCCGGAAAACAGCGTGCCAGCAGTGAGAAGACCTCGCTTACAGGCCATTCGCCCCGCTCCAGCGTGGCCACCAGAATCTCTTGGCTGGCTATCGGCCACGGCTCATCAGGTGGCCGCGCCGCTTCGACCCAGGCCTGAGACCATAGACGGGTTACTCCCAGCGCCAACATGAAAGCATCCTGGTTGGTCGTCAGAAACAGGCAATTCCGCAAAGCTCCTGACCGCCGGCCGGTGCGCCCCATGCGCTGCAAGAACGACGACACAGTCGAAGGTGAATCGATTTGTATCACTCGGTCCAGATCGCCGACATCGATGCCAAGCTCCAGCGTCGACGTTGCGACGATCACGCAATCCTTTTCTTCGCCAAACGCCGCCTCGGCTTGTCGACGCTCGGACGCGCTCAGCGATGCATGACTGACAAAGGTCCGCACCTCTTTGGCTCGGAGCATGCTGCTCAGTTGTTCCGCGCTGCTGCGCGAGTCGCAGAACACCAGACGCTTCTCGCCTCGGTGCAGGCGTGAGATGACTGTTGCCGCGTTCTCGAGTGTCCCGACGTAATCGATGGTGACGTTGGCATCGGTGCTCACCGAGGCGCTGCCCACTACACATCGATCCCCGACAGGCGAGAACCAGTCCAGAAGTTCCACTGGGTTGCTGACGGTCGCCGACAGGCCGATTCTCTGGAGCGGTTGTTTCGAATAGTGCTCCAGCCGCTGCAGCACAGAGCGCATGTGCCAGCCGCGGTCATCCTCGGCGAAGGCGTGCAACTCGTCAACGATCACCGCCCGCAAGTTCCCGAACCAGATGGGCCGGTCCACTCGGACGGATATCAACATCGCCTCGAGCGACTCCGGTGTCGTCAAGAGAATGTCGGGGGCCTCTTGCAGCGCTTTCTTCTTGCGTGACTGCGACACATCACCATGCCAGACCTCCACCGTGCGGCCGACGAGCCCGGCATAGTGGATCAGCCTATGCTCCAGGTTGTTCAGCAGCGCCTTGATGGGACAGATGTATAGGACACTTGTTCCAGGCCAGGATTCCTTGAGCATCCGGGACAGGATAGGGATGGCTGCCGCTTCTGTCTTGCCACCGGCAGTCGATGCCAACAGCAGGCAGTGCGAGCCGGCATGAATCGGTGCAATTGCAGCCAGCTGGGTGGGGCGCAGCGTGTTCCAGCCCAAGGTGTTGACCACGTGGTACTGGAGGGAGGGATGTAATTGCTCGAATGCGCTCACAACTCGATGTCATCCACGGAGGTGGCGCTCGCTGCTGCCCGCTCAGTGGCAGACATCTCGGACTCGGCAAGGGTGAGCGAATAGTGCTGACGCGGGTCGAAGTCCGCATGGAGCTCCACGCGGTCGAGCACGTCTGCGACAAGCTTCTTCAGGAACAGACGCGGCGCAACGCCAACCTTGCCCCCCAGACCTCCGGCCACGGCTCGAGCCAAGGTGGCCAGGTAATTGTCGTCGACCACAGTCCGCAGGCGTCGCTCATGCTCGCGTCCCTCCGCGTAGATGTCGCGCACACGGCGCCCAACCGAAAGCAGCGCGCTGTGGTCGAACGGGGCCAGGCGGATTTGGACAGCTCTGGAGTTGTCGAACCGACGGTCAGTTCCAAAGTCCACGTGTAGCCGTTGAGCCAACGGCGCAAGGCGCTGCACACCCTGTGGACCATCAAAGAACGCAGGTGTACCGGTGATGACCAGGTACAGCCCCGGATAGCGGCCTGCATCGATTTCGTCGATCCACTGCCGCAGCGCATTGAGACCCTTCTCGCGCGTGTCAGTACGCATGCGCTGAAGTGTTTCCACCTCATCGAGCACCATCACGAGACCTGCAAATCCGCTGTCTCGCAAGATGATAAGCAAGCCTACCAGGAAGTTGCTGGCTCCAAAGTGATCCAGATCACCCTTGATGCCCGCTGCTCGCTTGACGCTGGCCGCCACATTAGGCTGCCCGGACAGCCAGCTGATCAGGCCTTCGGCGAGCATACTGTCGTTACTAGACAACGCCTGCCGATAGGTGCGTAACACTGCCGAGAAGGCCGGTGCCGTCTTGCTGATGGCACTGAGTCGCGCCTCCATCAGCGCATCTGTGCGCTGCAGCAATCCCTGCGCATCGTCTGGATCTACCGTCGGGTCGGCCAGAACGTCTTGCTCCAGTGCATAGAACCAACCGTCGATGACGCTTCTGAATGCACCGCTGGCCATGTCAGCCGTACCCAGATGTTCGACAAGTCGCCGGTAAACGGTCTCCAGCCGATGCAGTGGTGTCTCGGTTTCGTTAATCTGGACTTCAGTCGCAGCAAAGCCTCGGGAGCGGGCACGCTCTTGCAGCCAACGTCCAAAAAAGGTTTTGCCGGTACCGTATTCACCGCGCACCGCCTTGAATCCGCCGCGACCTGCTGCGACCGACTCAAGCTCCTCGCTGAGGGTGGATGCAAAGGTCTCGATGCCAACCGCCAGGGCATCCAGTCCACTACCTGGAACCGTGCCTCTGCGCAACGCGCTGACAATGTCCTCCCTTCGAGCCGGGCTGATCATCGTGCGCCTCCTTGCCTAGTCAACTGGAATTGCTGTTGCAGCAAGGCGATGTTGAGTTCGACCGAACCAGCCGCCTCATCGACGGTGAGCACCGCCGCCTGGTCCACGTTCAGCATGCGACGCACTGCACTCAGTAATCCGCCCAATCGGACCTCTGCCAGCGAGAGTCGATTAGCCAAGGCCGCCCGGGACAGCTTCCCGCCACGCTCGACAAGAGCCTCCAGCAGTAGCCTCATCTTGTCGTCTGGCAACGCCACACGCGCAGCGAGTTGGCGCTGAGAGGCATAGATCGGGCTGGACAGCAGGCCGGCGATCCAGTCATCTTGGGCAAGCTCTACGGTTTGTGCTTTGGCCTGCGGCAAATCAACTGGAGAGAAAAGCCCGGGTTGCGGCTCGGTCTGCACCGGCTTCTTACGCACTGGTCTTGCTCGAGGTGCTGCTGTGGCTGCCTGCTCGGATTGCAGCATGGGTGCAAGCTCCCACCACTCCGGCTGGTTCGGCGGCGCAGCGCTCCAACCAGCCAAGCTGGCACCCAAGGGGACGAACACGCTCAACGGTACCGTAACTTCCTGTGGCGACAGACCACCGTGGTAGCCGTTCTTGCGGCCCGCGTAGCGGCTGCATTCACCCCAGAGGCAAACCACCGCATTCGAGCCATCGCTGGTGACCACCCGGCCACCACTGATCGCCAACTCTTGCGTCGATGCAGCAGTCCGGCCCAGCCGCCAACGGTCACTTTCGCCACCAGTGACCCGCGTGGTCCCATCCTCCAGCAAGTGACCATGGTCCGCCGTGATCACCAGCACGCGCCGGGCTTCGCGGGCCTCTCGCAGCAAGGGGAGCAAAAGACGCAGGTCCTCCAGTGCCCAACGCTGATTGAGCTGATCCGGACCGCTGAGGTGATCATCAACGGCGTTATAGACCACGCCTACGACCTGCTGACGTTGATTTGCAATCGCGGCGCGGACCTCGGGAGCCAGATTGCCGGCGTCCACCAGGTCACCCTTGTGGAAGAGCTTGGGAGCGAGCTCTGCTCGACTGAGTGCCGTCAAGGCTGGATGGGACGCGAAACCAGGCTTCTCCTGTGATTGAGTTCCAGCGGTCAACCGACCGCACAGCAGGCTGGTCCGGCTTACCTCGGTAATCGTAGGGACCGCAGCCACGCCAACCAAGGGCTTTCGTTGTGACGTTGGCACCAGTTCAGTCCAGCCGTGGCTGGCCGCTCGTGCAAACAGTTCACGGAAGATGCTGTTGCTCAAGCCATCCATCACCAACAGCAGCGTGGGCTGCACAGCCGCGACTGGTGCCAGTACTTTGTCCAGCACCTGCTCAAGCGGCACGATCCGGCCGTTGTCAGCAGGTGGCTGCCCGTTCCATTGCACCAGTGCCTGGGCAAAAGGCATGGCAAAGGCGTTGCGTCGTGCAATGGCAGCCTGGCGACACGCGGCATAAGCATCCGACAACTCTGTCAGCTCATCGCCGCCCAGCAACCTGAACCTGGCCCAATCCAGGTAAGCACCTTGGTCAGCTTGCCATTCAACCGATTCGTGCAGCGATGCCCCAGAGACCATCGGGCTGAGCAGCCAGCGTGCCAGGCGTCGCGCCATCTCGACGCGCTCCATGCGCAGTGGTTGCTCATTCAGTAGAACATGCTTGAGTGCACGATCAGCGCGCAGTTCAACTTGTTGCAGGTTGGCTTCACTGGGCTCAGCCGCTTGTGCTGTCAAGGCCAAGGCAAAGTCGATCAGACGCTGATCCAGCGCCGATGGCAGCAAGTCACTCAGATGCGCAAATTCCGGGATACGGAGATCGCGCAACAAGGTATCGGCGCGCTCCAGCATGGCCCGGCAGACCTCCACGCCTGAGCTACGAACCACCTGCCCTGCCGCCGCTGCCCAAGCACGGCCCTCCGTTACCCCCACATGCTTGTCATTAACGAAACGCTCCAGACGAATCGCAGCTTGCCCCAGCGCGGTCTGTCCCTCGCCCTCGGGAGCAAATATCACGCCACTGACCAGCCCCAATGGCAACGCATCGCCCGTTCGTGCTGCTTCCACGCAGCCCAACACCATCGCACCCGCCAATCCTGCAGTCTCCGCCAGCCAGGATAAGATGTCTGACCGTATCGGAGCAGGCAACGGCCTCAGCCGGGGATCTGCATCGGGTGTCATCGACCAGCGCAGCAGTGTGACGGCGTCCGGCCGAGCCATTTCAATGCCGGCGAAACGCAGCAGCACTTCGCGCCAAGCGGTCTCGAGGTCCAAAAAACCGTTGGCAACAGGCTGGTAGTCGCCTTGGGACGCGCCATCGATCAAGGCTTGCGGCATCCAGGCAAACCGGCCTAAGCGGGCGTCGGTCTCCTTGGCCTGGAACATCAAACGAACGATGTCCCAACCCTCCGGCTGGAACACCCGGGCGCGGGCCAGCCGAGCAGCAATGTCCTGCGCAACCTCATGGGTCGCCAACGGGGTAATGAGCACCATGCCCGAAGCCGTGGTGTTCAGCTGCTCCAACTCACACAGGGCCTCGCGGATGGCCAATGACGACTCACACCAGCGCAGCTGAAACTGACGGCCATATTGGCTCACAGCAGCGGGCCAGACCTGCTTGGTGGTCGCGCGAATCGCAACGGCTTGTGCCGTCGGATCGCTGGCCAGCACACGTTCCAGCTGTGCCGAGATCTGTGGTGTCGACAAACTCATGGCCGAGTGCCCTTGCGCTGCAGGCGCCAACTGAGCGTCAACTCCAATTCACGCTCGCTCGTTACACGGGCCTTCAGCTCATCCAGCGCTGCCAAGGCATCTGCACCCGTCAGATGCAAATCCTGCTTCTCGGCTACCACCTCGTGCGCCAGATTGGCGGGCGCCGGAGTGATTGTCACCGGTGCCAGTGTCGGCGTCGGCACAGACGCTGGTGTGCCCGGGTCAAGTACCGGGATTGGCACAGGTACAGGAACCGGTGTGGCCCTGGCTAGCAAGCGGATGGCATCTTGGTACAACTCGTCCAGCCGGACCTTCAATGACACCACATGCTCATCACTGGTCAGCCCTTCTTCCAGACGTGTTCTGAAGACCTGTGCCGCTTGAACTCCATGGTCACTCATTTCGAGCACCAGATCAAAAAGCTGCCAGTAGTTACCTGCCTCCAGCGCATTGGCACCGGCCTTCGCTTGGGCCAAAGCGCGACCCACTGCAGCCTCCGAGGTCTGCAAAACTGCCGTCGCCAGTACGGTGACCAGTTCGGACTCTGCCGCTGATGCCAACGCAGCCAGCAAGGCCTGGGCAGATTCAGCAGTTCGTTGGCGAGCCCCCGTCACGCCGGCCGCATAACGGCTCGATCGGTCTCGGACCTGCGCTACAAGGCGGGTGACTGCCTCGCGCTTCTCGGTCGCTTTCTGCTTTACTTCATCCACCAGTTTGCCGACGTTGGCGGCATTGAGCGTCTGACCCAAGGTCAAGCCAAACAGGCTGGACGCACGCTGCAACGCGAGCTGCCAGTCGCTGGCACTGGGCAGCAATTGCTCTCGCAACTCCAGTTCGTCCGGCACGTTGTCCACCGTGGGCTCGTAAGGTCCACCGCGCATCGTGAAGCGGCGGTTGGTCGAGGCAGCGAATGCCAGGATGATGAGGTTCTGCAACTCCAGCGGCAGGCCCATGGGCGCCGGCATGTCGATCCACTGTCGCAACCTGGCCACGGTGATTGCGCCGCCACCGTCGCGCGCGTGGCTTTGCAAAAAGCGCGATTGCCAACGCGGCTCGATCAACAAATGGGTTTCACCCATCTGCCCCAACTGGCAAGGGTTGACCACGGCACGGACCAGCCTGCGAACACCGGCGTCCTGAACCAGTCCGCGCTGCCCTGGTGCCTCAATCGCCTTCAGTACTTCCGGCCAGATCTTGCGAATAACGGCGGCCTTGATCTCGGTGTCGAACTCGGGATGGGCCGGGTACTGGTGGGCAAACAGCTGCCCCAACAGACTCTCGAAGGCCGACTTGAAGTCGGCGCCCACCGGCGGCCGTGGCGAAAAAGTCGGGTCCAGCGAGCGGAACTGTTGGTCTGCCGTCAGCGGGCTGCTGACGGCATCACGGGGTTCAGTGCTGATGCCGTAGGCCACTTCCAGCTGCGAACGCAGCTTGATGCGCAGCTGGTCAAGCTGGTTGCGGGCCAAGGCCTTGGCCTGCACGCGGTCCACCAATGACAGGTGGCCCGTATAGGTCTCGAATCGATCACCCTGCAGAATGTGGTCCAGCACCACCAGACGGCCCAAATCGGCCATCGCCTTGTTGCTCAGGAAGGATGGAATCCACACCAGGGTCTTGGTGTCGCCGCCACGGTATTCCGTGAGTCGCGCCAGGTCATCCGCCGGACCGAAGTTGGCATCGTCGAACGGGAAATCCAGCACCACCGTCCAGGTGCCGGAACGGCCACGCAGACGGTCATCGGTCATCTCGCGCACGTTCTCGTACAGCAGCTCGACCTCACGCCGCGTGCCACGCCAGTTGAACTCGTAGCTGTTGAATAGCTCACCCGTTTCGAGGATCTCCAGCTCCTTGAACAAGGCCTCGCGGATCCGCTTGCGGCGGTTACCCGGGTTGTCATTGGTTTCCGCCGCCCGAAGAATGGGCTCAATGTCGACGCCGGTCACCTGGATCGAGATGATCGGGTTCTGGTCCTCGGTGATCTTGATCTCGCCGATTTCGCTGGCCCAGTCACGGCACTTACGCAAGACATCCAGTGCTTCGCGCCCCGGAATAGGGGAGCGGAAAGTGCCGTGGTTCAGGGCTGCCAGGCGTTGAGCACTCAAGGCCTTGAGCGACTCCACCTCGGGCACCAGCGCCCCCAGTAGCAGTGTCTTGAGCAAGCGGGCGTCATTGCGCAGGTTCTTGGCTGCCGCCGCGTCAGCCTGGCCCAGCTTGATGGCCTCCCAGGTCACGTTGTGCTGCCGCTCCAGCATGGGCAGCAAGCGCTGGTTGTACAGGCGCTTGGCATTCTCGAAGTGCAGGCGCATGCCCTCGCTGAAGGGTTCATCCCCCTCGGCGATGGCATCGTACAGGTCGCCCACGGGAATCAGCTGACCCAGTTCAAGATCAGCCCGCCGGTCCACCAGCAACTGCAGCATCAGCTTGAGTGCGGTTCGCTCGCGCTGCAAGGCCGCCGACACGGCAATCAAGGTCTGCACCAGTGCCGGTGAAAACGGGTACACCTTGCGGAACATATCCTGGTCGGCCGTGGTGGTCAGCAGCGTGTCCAGCACGTCCTTGCGCATCCGCAGCAGGTCGTCGAAGGTGCTTTGCAGTGTTTGCCGGGCTGCCTCACTCACCGGGCGCAACACGCGCTTCTCGGCAATGGCTGGCAGGTTGCGGTCTTCCAGGGTGATGCGGTGAAAGCGTGCCTCCCAGTGCTTCAACACATCGCTGAACTGCACCTGAACCGAACCGGCCAGGTTCTCGCCCACCAGATCGCGCAGGTCACGCTGTCGGGCCACAAAGCTGATCAGCGGAATCGGCCGGTCGGCGTTGGTCGCTTCCACCAGCTTGACCAGCTTGGTGCCCTCCCGGCTGACGAAGTTGACGTCAGCCGCATGGCTGGCCAGCCACAACACCAGTTCGTCCAGGAACAGAATGACGGCGTCGTAGCCCAGCGCCTGGGCGTGCCGGCTCATGATGCTCAAGCCGTCGTCGAGCGAAACAAACGACTCGCCACTGCCCGCCAAGGTCCGATAAGCCGAGAAGAACTGCGTGATCAGGTCGCCCACGAGGCGCGAGCGCTCTTCGCCATTGGGTGCCTCCAGCATCGCTGCCTCGAACGCCACGGCATCCCAGCCGCGCTCCAATGCCCCCCAGCCGCCTGCGTCGTCCCCTGCACTGGCCCCCGCGTTGAGCTGGGCGAAGAAGGCCGCATCGCCCATGCGGTCACGCAGCTCACGCGCATCCTTGAACATGCCTTCGGCCAGGTAGAAGCCAGGCACCGGGGCTTCTGGATGCTTCTTGCGGACGAACTCGGCGTATTGGCCCAGGATGGACGACTCCATGTCCCGCGCGCCGATCATGTGGTAGGGCACCAGCAAGAACTTGCGGCCTTCAGTCCAGCCATGGCGGGCCACCACGTCGGCCAGTTCGGGTATCGACCGGGCCTGGGTGTTGCCCGCCAGCAGCAGGTTCAGTACCGCCATGAAGTGGCTCTTGCCAGAGCCGAAACTGCCATGCAGATAGGCTGCCTTGCTGCCGCCGGTCTGCACCGCTTGCTGGATGAAACCCAGCGCGTTGGCAAAGGCGTCCACCAGCTGCGGCGTGACCACGTAGTCGCGCAGGGTCTGCTCGGGCTCGGTCACGCCCTTGGACAATTGCAGGACGAAGTCGCCCTGGTGCACCCGCTCGGGGATGGCGATGAGGTCTTTCAACAAAGGCATGTACGGACTCTTTTTCTGACGTTTCTGTTACTTGAGCGGCTTCACGCCACCGCGCCTGCCGAGGCCAAAGGCGATCCGGTAAACGTCGGGCATCTGGATGCGCTGGTCGTCCAGGCGCTTGAGCAGGCCAAGCGACTCCAGATCGGCCAGTACCCCGGCGTGGCCTTCGCTCAGGTGTTGAGGCGGTAACTTCACTCCGCTGCTGGAGTGGAGCTTATCGAGCAGCGATTCCAGCGTCCCATCAATGCGCCACAGCTCTTGGATATCCTGGGCTGCACACGGCACGGTTAAGCGCCCGCGCAGGGGTCGCATAACCAAATCCACCCAGGGGTAATCCTCGGTGGTCACTTCATCCACCCTGATCTGAGACGCGCTTTGCACTCCCTTGGCAATCATCCGGTAGTCGATAGCCAAGGGATGGTCGTCAGGGGTCTCGTCTGCCGCCTGACGCAACGCGGCAAAAAAGCTGCGCGGGCTGACCTGATCGAGACTGTCCAGTAAGTGGTTGACGAGCCAGGTATAAGGCTTGCCACGTTTGAAACCACTGGGGCCGGCAGCCATCGCCTTGCCGGCCAGCAACGCGAACACCGATTCCTGAAGATGTTCGTCGGTGCGCATCGGTCCTGGCAGCAGCCAGGCCTGTGCCGGCTCCGAACGTTTCCAGAGCAGGCCTGTGTGTTGCGTGAGACCACGAAACGCCTGACCATAACGCTCGGCGTTGCCGAGACATTGGAACAGCAACGCATACAGATCAGCCCGGCGCCAAGTCAACGCCGCCTTGCGGGCTAGCAGTTTAGATGCATCCGGAAAACCAACAATCTCCCGATCCTGCAGGATGTCTGGCCGCAAAAATATCTTGAAACGTATCCGTCGGGTGGCTCGCAGGTCAAGTGCAATTTGCAGCAGCCCCTTGGCGAGTGGACGAATCCTCTGCCAATCCTCAGCAAGGCGATCAAGCGCGTCGAACAGCACGACCAACGTGACGTCCTGCTCCTCCAGTTGACGGTCGATTTGCAGCAGCAACTCGTCGAACTCTTCGGGATGTTCGTGAACCCAGCCAACACGCTCCAGCCACTGGCCACCAGCGGGATAAGGCGCGGCAAAACCAGCTCTCTGGGCCAGTACCGCGCGCCAGATGGCACGTGCCGGGAAGTGCTGTATCAGCTTGGCCAGTACATCCTGACTGGGAGCATTTTCCGACGTAGCCTGCGCACCAAACGCCTGCTCCACCCGTACATGACTGTTGAAACGGATCTCCGGAAAGGCTGTTCCGATGAAGCGTCGGTGTGGTTCGGACGACAGGTGCGACCACCAAAAACTCTTGCCAGAACCCCGAATACCCTCGACCAAACTGACTTCCGGATCCAGAGCCTTGGCATGACTGGGCGGCACATAAGTAAAGGCAGGAGGACGATCAGGCGCAAACCCCACATGATCTACATCCGGCAAGGACTCGCGCAATGCCTGGCGCAGGGCACAGGTGTCATTCATCAATGGTCTCCGGTAACGCGTCCATGACTGCCGTAAAAAACGGACCGAAGGCCAACTCGATATCAGCCGCACTGACACCACCGTCTTCGACCCTAAGCAGTGGATTGAACTCCTGCAGGCGACCGCTCCATCGGATGCGTAACGGAAAATGAGGAGCATCCTCGGCATCAAGGTCGAAGTTGAAAGCCGACTCGAAGTCGCTGTCAGCCTCGGAGTTCTCTAGGTTGCGCGGCTCGATCCGGTCGTACAGGTGTTCGGCAAACAGATCGTAAGCATGTTGCTTGAACCGTTCAGCACGGTCTGCCTGGTCGCTTTCCGGAAACAGCGCCTGCACCATCAACAACCGCTCGCGCACGGCCCGCAGCACATCGGGATGCTGCTGCCAGTGCAAGAACAGTTGCCGATAGCCCTGCCACGATTGCGCGGTGTCAGTGGCAAACAGCAGCGCCACGTCAGCCAGCCGGGCAATGGCTACTGCCGCCACATCATGCAGGCCGGCACGGCTGTCGATCAGCACGACGTCGGGGCGCTCGCACCGTTCCAGAACAGACACCAACTCGACCATGCGTGTGGCAAAACTGCGTGGGCCTTGTGGCGAAGGCACATCGCCGTACACGCGTGCCAGCTTGCTCAAATAAGCAGTCTCGCACTGACCCATTGCAGCGGCTACGCGGATCACACCTGTGGTGTGTTCTGCCAGTGGACTGTCAGAGACAATGTCGCTCAATACCGTACCCCCCTGGCCCACCGCATCCTCCACGAACCAGTCGATCAGGCCGTAGGCGGCGACACGCTCGGGCGGCAGCAGCAGACCGGACAAGCCAGGCGACTCCAGATCGAAGTCCATCAGCAACACGCGCTTACCCGTTTGTGCCAGCTTGTAGGCCAGCATGGCCAGCGCGGTTGAGCGCCCCACGCCACCCTTGAGCCCGTAAAACACGATGCGTAACGGGTGGCCTTCGCCACTGAACTTCTCGGCGCGCAACCAGTCCTGGCCAATGACCTGACGATCCAGTAAAAGCATCGAGCGTTCCGGATGCAGTACACCGGCAGCATCTTCAAACGCCGGCAACAGTGTTTCATGCCAGTCGGCGTTCTGGAACAGTGTCGCTGGATTGGAAAAGTCGTCGCGGTACAGCACCTGCTGAGACGTCGCATAACCTCCTAACCCGGCTGCAGCTGACAACAGGATTTCATGAGCGTCCAGCGGATAACGCTGCTCGTTGAGGATGTCGTGATCAGCGCTGTCATCTTCAGCTAGAGCCAGCGGCTGGTAAGCATCGACCGCAAAACGCAGCCGGCCATAGATGTCGCGCACGATACCCACACGGGGCATGCTCGGCAGCCGTGGATCGTTCGCGATCTCCGCGGCCAGGCGCATGGCGTCATTGAATCGCAGAGTGCGCATCACAGTGCTCCAGAAGTCATGTTGTCGAGACAAACCAGCATCTCGCGGGCAGCCGCTTCCCAACCAGGCAACGAATCAAGCGGTAAATCCCTTGCACGCCAGTAACGATGCTCGATTTTCCAGTCGTGCATCTTTCCCAGACTTGGCACTGCCGCTGTCAGCGTGCTCGCGGAGCGTCCGTCTGGCAATGTAGTTACATCGGTGACCAACTTTGGCAAGTGCAGGCGCAATTCCGCTGCGAGGCTGCCGTCAGCCTCGGTACTGGCACCCAGTTGCACCAGCACAGCCTTCAAACCGCATTCGACACTGAGCCCGTACAACTGGCCAGCGTTGGGCCGGCAGCCGGCTTTCTGCAGGGCATCGGCATCGTGGAAGTGGCGCCTGGCACTGACCAGATAGTCAACGCGTTTGGGTTTTGTGCTCATACCGGCTTTGCAGATGTCGCTACGCGGGTAACATAGGGGCTGAAGACAGGGCGCGAAATCAGGGTGTCGTAGTCCATCAAGGCTACCGCCTCAACGCCCGCCAGTTTGAGGCGGCCTTTTAGCCGAGCATTCAAGGCGATCCGGAGCGCACTCAGGTAAACCTTCAGCTGCGCGGGCAGGTCCAAGCCCACGGCCAAAACCAGCTTGACGGGCTTGCGCACGGCAACTGGCAGTTCGGCACGCAAGCCCTGGCCCCAATCGTTACCGCTCCAGCTCGCGAGCAGCATCATTAGGGTGTCGGTGATCTTGCCGACCAGTTCATCGAAGCGCCAGGGCGAGGGCTGACCTTTGACCGGAATAAAATCGGTCCCAGCCAGCATGGCGGTGGTTTCGGTGAAATCCTTGACTTCCAGCAGCACCAGCCGGCCTTCATGCACCCAGGCAAAGTCCATTTCCTTGAGAGACTGCCCGCTCAGCGGCCGGTAACTGGTCGTCGCAGCCAAACGGAAATGCGCTCCGTCAGGCAAATCGAGTCGCAATCCAGACTCTTCATAAACCGCCATGGCTCAATCCCCCAGATCGAGCGCCACATCGGCTTCGTACAGCCGCAGCGACTCTTCAACGATCGGGTTCATCGGCAAGCCGTCGCTCAAGCGGGTGACCGAACCCACCACCCCACCAGTTTCCTGCTTGCGCAAATCGAGCAGGGAATAGTCGGCCTTGTGCTTGCGCGCCAGTTGCTCCAGACGCTTGAGCATGTAGAAACTGTGCGTCGTCAGGTAAACCTGAACGCCGGACTGAGCGAACTCGTGCAGCATGTCGGCAAACAGCACGATGGCCCGAGGATGGAGGTTCACCTCGGGCTCATCGACGAAAAGCATACAGCCTCCGGCTGGTGTGAGCCGGCGGTTGCGCATCAGGCGCGAAAGGATGCCGATCTTCTTGATGCCCTCGGCTGTCTGGTGCATGTTGAAGCTCTCCTTGCCGCGGCGGAACATGATCGAGCCGTCAGACTGCATCTCTACTTCACCGCCACCGGTGACGTCTTCCAAATGCCTGAACACGCGCTTGATATGTTCCTTCCAGTTGCCACCAACGGTCGGCTGACGAAAGTCCTGCACCAGGTCGTAGTAGGTGTCGTCAAAAGATGCGATCTCTTGCGATTCGCGGGTTGCCACGATGGCATCGAAGATCGACAGGATCTCCTTGGGTGGCAGGAAGGTGGCCTTGTGCCCCGCCAGTTGCCCCATCTCGTTGGTTTCGATATCGGTGATGCGCACCGTGGTGTCGCGGCCAAAGCCGAACTTCAGCCGGCCGTCGCTGTTCCACTGCAAATCAGCCTTCAGCCGGTTGCCGCTGCCACGTGTGACGAGGCGGCCCAACTCCATCTTCTGGGGCAGGAAGGTCCAGCGCAACTTGCTCGACAACAGCTCCGCCAACTCTTTCGGCTCAGGCCCCGACTGCTTCTTCGAGTAGTCCTCGATCGAGCGTGTCATCGCATACAGCAGCTTGAGCAAGTGCGTCTTGCCGGTGTCATTGACTCCGATGATCACGTTCAGCGACGCGTGGTCACGCCACTCCAGGCGCTGGTGGAAGGCAACGAAGTTCTCGACGGTCAGGGACTTGAGTGTGCTCATGTTGCTGTCCTCCCTCCAACCAGCGACTTGAAATTGTTGATGTAAAAACTTCTGATCATGTCGATTCCTTGCTTCAGCGGCTTCACACTGCTGCCTTCTTCCTTCCGCGCTTGGCCGCCACCACCACCGGCCTCCAGGCCCGCAGGTCATCCAGCGTGAAGCCCAGCGCGCGGGCCTCTTCGGTGACGAAGCTGAGGTAGTAGTCACCCATGCGCTCGCCAAACACCGGGTCCAGTTCGTTGTGCCATTGCTGCAGCCAGGGCACCAGTTCCAGCAGGCTGGCCAGCAGGGGCTGCAGGCGTGCGGGCGCCCAGCCTTCGCTGTCCTTCATGTCCAGGTAGTAGCCGGCCAGGGCGGTGGCTTGCTGAAGGTGGTCCCAGCCGGCCCAGGCGATGACCAGACTGCCGTCCGTGCCTCGCTCGCAGCCAGGGTAGCTGACCCAGCGCTCCTTGGGCACGTCCAGGCCACCGCGCAGGCGCCAGACATCGGCCTTGAGGAAGTCCTTGCTCTGGTATTTGGGCGGCACCGGAATGGCGCCGACCTCTCGGGCCTTGCGCTCTTTGCGCAGTGGCACGAATTCTTCGTCCAGCTTCTTTTGCACCCATGCCAGCGCATCGGCGTCGGGTTCAGCGCCCTGCGCCACGTCCTTGACGATCTGCAACAGTTCCTGGCGTCGGGCTTGCTGCAGGACATCGAGTTCGGCATCGATGGCGTCCTCGCGGCGCTGCAAGGCCCAGGTGTCTTGCCACTGGCCGCGCTTGCGCAGGCCGGTGTCGGTGTAGCGCTGCGTCGGCAGGGCCGGCACGGCTTCGGCCGCCACCAGTCCGGCCACCAGTTGCGCCAGGTCGAAGTCGGCGTGGCCGGCGTACAGGGCGGCGATCTGCAGAAAGTCGGCATCGCGCGAGACAGCGTCGGCCAGGCGGCTGGTGCTGGTGAGCTGGGGCGGCTGGTCGACACTAGCGGGCCAGAGCGCGGGGGATTCGAGCCGGGCCAGCAGCCAGTCGCGCAGGGCAGCCTGTTCCTGGTCGGCCCAGGCGGGCGTGTTCCAGCGGCGCTTGAACTCCGGGCGCTCGACCAGACCGATGGACTTGTCGCGCTCGATCAACTTGATGCGGCGCTGTACCACGCTGCGGTAGTCCTCGGGCCAGTGGGTCGGGATCTCGGTGATGGGGGTGGAGCCGTGGCGCTCGAACCAGGTGGTCTGCTCGCGACCGGCGGCGATGCGGCGGGCCAGCACGATCTCGAACGCGCGCTCGCCTAAAGCCACTTCCACCGGGGCGCCGGTGTATTCCACCTCGTCGGCGGTCACAACGGCCGGCAGCAGGCCGTAGAGGCGGTAGCACTGCCAGTCCAGTTCTTCTTGCTGGGCGATCATTTGCCGGCGCAACTGGGCAGCCTGTTCGCGGGCGGCGTCCAGACTGGCGCGGGTGGGCAGTGGGCCGGCAGCCAGAAGCGCAGCGGGTTGCAGGGCAGCTAGTTGACACGATTGGGTGTCAAGGCGCGTGGCGATGTCGAGCGGGCGCTCAGTGCAGAGCGGAAACTCGGCAACCTTTGTCGATGCGAACTCATAAGTGTCGAAAGCTGAGTCCCCTGTAGTCCTCGCACCCTTGGAGTCAGTCGAATCTCCTTTATTGAACGAAACCTGTTTTAGCCAAAAACACGCCACCGACGAGTTCAGCAGCCCGAGCAGGCCCAGGTGATCTTCCTCGCTGCTGCCAGCGGGCAGCTTGATGACCGGAGCTGACTGCTTGAAAACCTTGCCGCCGCGATCCAGCACAAAGTGGTTGTGGGTGGCGACGAAGGCGAAAGTGATCGCAAAAGCGTAATTCAACCGACCAAGACTGATTTGATGCCATGCCCACCACGATCGCCCTTCCTCAAGATAGGTTTTATTTCCGAAGGCCATCCGATTGGCCATAACGGTACGTGCCGGCCACATCCAGCGATGAGACGCTGGGATGCTCTCAAGATTCATCAATCCATGTTCAGAGTACGGGGTAAGGATTGCGTCGCGTGCAGAGACGTACCAATCTCGGATCTGGTCTCCCTCAACCAAGGGCTTCACAGCAGTAAGCAAGCCCGCACGGGCAAACGCTTCAGCAGGCGCAGTTAGTACATCGTCAGCACTCGTTCGCCCTGTCCCACTGAAAACGTCCGCAATTTTCCCGAGTCGCTGGCCGCAAACACTCTCAATCGCCTCGTTTACATCCGTCGCGCCCCCACCGCCAATGCTCCACGGATGATTAGCTAAGGTCTTCCGGGGCGTATCAACCACGCTGACAAAGTCGCTTTCGCTGCTCGCCTGGTCGATCTGGCCCAGGATGGCACTCCACACCAGCCCGTGCGCCGGGTCGACGGGCGTGCTGGGTTCGCCCTTGATACCCATCACAGTGCGCACGCCGGCGTCCACCGGCGTGCGATGGCGGCCGAACAGGATCACGGTCGGCGTGCCATGGCCGGGGATGTAGGCGCCCGAGGTATCGACCACATGGGTCAGGTCCAGTCGGGGCAGCACCTGCTCGATAAGCTTGCTGCCAAACTCGCGCTTCATGAAGCTGTTGGCCGTGATCAGGCCCACATAGCCGGCGCTGTGCCCATCAGCAGCCGTCACGGCCAGCTCAAAGAAACGCTCGGTAAACGGTGCACCCAGCGAGTATTGGCGGTGGCAACTGGCGTACTTTTGCCGATAGGCCGCGTTCAGCGCCACATCCTTGACCACAATGTAGGGCGGGTTGCCTACCACCGCATGGTACTGGCGGCCCAGGATGCGCTGCACCTCGGGCAGGTCTTCGCTGGCGTAGGCATGGGCCAGGCCGCTGTCGGCGTGGGTCTCGGCCACATCGAACAGGTCCTGGCTCTGGGTCAGGCCAAAGCGGGTGCCGTGCAGCAGGCTGTCGCCAATCGCCACCGAGACCTTGAAGTCGTGCGCGTTGGCCAGGCGCTGCACCCCAGAGGCCTGCAGCGCCGCCACGAACAGCCGGAAACGCGAGATCGCCACAGCAAACGGGTTCAGGTCCACGCCGGCTACGGCATCGAGCGCCTTCTGCGCCAGGTCCACCGGGTTGCGGCCGGGCTCGTGGCGCTGCCACTCGGCCAGCAGGCGGTGAAAACCGCCCAGCAGGAAGTGGCCCGAGCCGCAGGTCGGGTCGATCAGGCGCACCTCGCGGAAGCCGAATTCGCGGATCGCGGGCGTCAGCGTGCGGTCGAGGATGAATTCCTCGACGAACTCGGGCGTCTGCAGCAGCGCATAGCGCTTGCGGGTGGCCTCACTCAGATCCTGGTACAGGTCGCCCAGGAAGCGGGTGTTCCAGTCTGGGTCGGTGAAGTCGTGCAGCAGCGCGCCGGTGTTGGGGTCTATCTGCTGCCAGAACTGGCGCAGCGCCATGGCCGCATCGCCGCTCAGCCCCAGGCGGAAAGCCGGGTTGTGGGCTTCGTCGAAGAAGGTATGCAGGCCCGGCAAGGTGCCGGCCTCGCGGAAGGCAGCCAGCAGGTAGTCGCGGTCGTTTTGCAGCGGGTGGGTCTGGAAGTAGGCATCGTGCCGGTCACGCACCAGGGCCAGGCGTCCCGATTCCGACGTGCCGCCCAGCCAGGGTCGCTCGACCAGCTGGTTGTCCTCGATGAAGCGCAGGAAGACGCAGCTCAGCAGCCAGTGCACGCCGGCCTGGGTGATGACCTGGTCGACCCAGGTCTCGAAGGTCTCGGCGCAGCGGTCGGCATCGCGTGCGGCCTGCCATTCATCGCGCAGGCTGGCCTTGAGCTCGGGGACATCTTCGATGCGCTGCAGCAGGTCGGTTTCCAGACGTTTGAGCAGCCGGGTCAGGTCGGCCAGCAGTTGGGGGGCATTGATCACGGAGCAATCTTTCAGGCGGGCTGGCCAGCCTGCAAGGCAGCGGCAGACCGGTGTTGGTTTTCTACCCAGGCCTGCGGCAATGCCAGGGCGCGGGTGTTGTGGAGGTTGTTGACCAGCGGCAGCGCCACGCCGTCGATGACTGGGAGGCCCTGCTGGCTGGTGGGCAGCAGCACCCAGGCGGTGGGCGTCTGGCCAGGTCGGCCTGCTTGTTGTTCCAGCTCGGTGATCAGGCTCATCAGCTGATAGCGGGCCAGCAGGCCGACGTTCACCAGCAGGATGGGCGCCGGGCTGTCGAGCAAGGCGGCCCGCAAGGCTGGCACGGCGCGCTGCACCAGGCGCTGCAAGTTGATCCAGTGGCGGCTGCCACGGTCGGCGGCGTCGGCCTGCAGCACGACGTTCCAGTCCACTCTCATGGCCTGCGCCTGATCGCGCAGCGCGCCCAGCAGCAGCGCATCGAAGTTGACGCGCTGCACGGCCGCGGCGGATGTGTCGGGGTTGCCGAAGCGGTGCAGCAGCTCGGCCTCGGCATGGCGTGCCAGGCGCGGCGGCACCGTCAGCACCAGCAGGCCGCCCTGTTCCAGCGAACGAAGCAGGCGCGATTCGACCACGACGGCTTCGGCCGCGTCGGCATCACCCATGGCGTATCCGGCCTGCAGCGTGGCGTGGCGCGAGAACGCGGTGGTGGTACCCGCCGTCTGGCCGCGCCCCAGGGTGGCCAGACGGTAGGCGCCTCGGCCATTGGCCCCGCTGCCGTCCCAGGCCAGGGGCGCGCCGGCCTCTTCGAGCAGGCGGTCCAGCACCGGACGGTTCGGTAGCGGCGAGGCCTCGGGGTAGCGGCCACGGACGCGATCCTGAATGTCCTTGGCCTGGAGCTCATGGGCGCCCACCAGCGCGCCCAGGGATTGGCGCAAGGCCTGGATGGGCGCCAGGCCGCGGGCGTACATCTCTTGCCGGCTGGAAACAGCAGCCTTGCGGGACGCCGAGGCGGCCAGTCGCAGCAAGCGGGTGGGCGTCAGCCGCGCGGGGACGGTGCCGCCAAGCTGCTCGGGGGCTGGCAGCGGCAGGCTGTCCAGCATCTCCAACACGCGGGCGGGCGACAGCAAAGGGTCAGCCAGGGCGCAGGCATCCGCCGCGGTACCGAGTTGGCTGGCGTAGTCGGCCCAGGCCGCCGCACTGGCGATCAGCATCGACGGCTGATGGTCGAAGGCCTCGAAGCGAGGTTGGTCGAGGTGCGCCTCGGCTTCCACCGCAGCGCGCAAGACGGCCATGGCCTGGCGCAGTCGTTCAGCGCTGTCCTGCGAGGCGCAACCCCGCAGTGCCAGCAAAGCCAGCGCGCCGTCGGACGCACTCATCACGTGGCCCTGGCTGCGCACGAGCGTGTCGATCTGGTGACGCAGCTCAGTGAACGCCGGGTTCTTGAGCCAGCGCGCGCGGGCCTTGATCAGGGTCGTTGTCAGCACGCCGCGTTCCACCTCGCCCGCCTGCGCCGCATCACCCAGGCTGGGCCAGGCTCCCGCCGTCACGGCATCGTCCAGGCCCAGGTAATGGGCCAGGGCCGCTTCTTCGGGCCGGTCGTCGCCGGCGGGCCGCCGGGGGAGCAACTGGGCAGCCAGTTCGTTGATGCTGACAGCCCCTTCGATTTCCTCGTCCGCGTCGAGCGCCGCGTCACGGCCCTGGCCGAGGTCGGGCCGAAGCCGGGCCAGCTCCTTGGCCGTGAGCCGGATTTCCTTGCGGATCTTGTCGCCCACGCCCTTGAGGTAGCGAAAGCGGATGCGATCCACCGCCAGCAGCTCGCGCGCGTTGTGCACGCCCATGCGCTCCAGCACGTCCTGGGCCTCCAGGCTGTAGCCCAGCTCGACCATGGTGGTCTGCGGGTTGGCGGTCAGCGCAATCGCGGCCAGGCCGCTGACCGGCGCTGTGTCGCTGGGGTGGGCCGACTGCCGCGCCGTGAAGATGGCGCGCCAGGCGCGCAGCATGTCCTCGGCGTTGTCGAAGCGCCCGCGAAAGTCGCGCTTGAGCGCTCTCTCGAAGAAACTGCCAAAGTCTTCACGTATTACCGGATTGAAGACGTCCTTCTCGATGCTGGCTTCGACATCGAGCATCACAGGCAAGGTCTGGCCATCACCCCATACCGGCGGCTGGCCCACCGCCATCTCGTAGAGCGTGACGGCCAGGGCAAAGCGTTCGGCGTAGAGGTCCCAGCGTGGCGGCCGCCGCAGCGACAGGAAGGGATCCAGATAGGGATGGGTGCCGGCTGTGATGTTGTCAGCCGGCGTGCGGCAGAGCGAGAAATCGAACAGCACCAGTTGCAGCTTGCCGCTGCGGTTCTCTGCAATGCCGATGTTCTCGGGCTTGATGTCGCGATGCGCTACCCCTTCGGCTTCCAGGTGGTTGACGGCCTCGATCAGCTCTTCGCCAAAGCGCTGCAACATGTCGAGCGACAGGCGCCCCTCCTCCCTGAGCTTTTCGGCCAGGGTCTTGGCGCCCGCGCTCTTGAGCAGAAGCGCAGTGCGGCCGCAGACGCTCAGCGTCTCGCGGTGGGCCACGATGTTCTGGTGGTGCAGGCGGGCGAGCACTTCACCTTCCGCGACCAGCCGGTCATTGTGGGCGATGTCGCAGGCCACCTTGAGGATGGACTCCTCATCGCTGCCGTCGCGCTGTACCAGCAAGGCGTCGCTGGAAGAGCCGCGCCCCATGCGCTTGATGACGGTGAAGCCGCCATCGAGCCGGTCGCCCGTGCTGGCGATGCTGGGGTCGACCGTGACTTCGGGGTCTGGCGTGGTCAGCTCGTCTTCGACCAGATCGAGGTCGTCGAGGAAGCCCTGGATGGTGTCGTAGCGCGTCAGCAGATCGGGCGAGGTAGCGAACTGGATCAGTTCCTGCTGCCGGGTACCGCAGCCGTCCATCGTGTCCGACAGGCGCAAGCCCTGGCCCACGCGCAGCTTTTCAGCGAGCTCCAGCGTGGATTGCGCAGGAGGCTGGCCGGTGAAGATGTAGCAGGCGATGCAGCCGAGCGAGAACACGTCGAGGCTGGCGAGTTGTGCCGGATCAGCTCGGATGGTCTCGGGTGCCAGGTAGAGCAGCCCGGGGTCTTCGACATAGTCCTCCACATGGCGCGTCCCGGTCGTGCGGTGCACGGAAGTCGACCCGGCAGCGCCCCCGACGTTGCGCGAGGCGGTCTGCCAATTCATGAGGCGCAGGCGCATGGCTCCGCTATCTGCCTCGTGGACGAGGATGCTCTGCGGACCCAGTGCACGGTGGTAGAGGCGGTTGGCGTGGGCGTACTTGAGCGTCTCCGCGATGTCGCGCACCAGTTGCAGCCGCTGGGTGATGGTGAGCGATTGACCCCGCTCGTGCAGCAGGTGATCCAGCCGGACCGCCTTGGGGTCGTGATCAAAGATCAACGCCGGGCCAAGCTCTGTTTCCTTGTAATCGTTGACGCGCAGGATGCCGGGATGGTCGATGCCTTCGAGCACCTCGAACTCACGACGTGCCAGCCGCAGCCGACTGGCACGAATGTCCGGGCTGGAGGCGGTGGCGACGGTGTAGATGCGAACACGCCGATGGATCGTGTCGATGCTGACGTGACTGGCGTTCCAGTCCTGGAAGCCTTCGCCTTCAGCAATGAGTCTGGTCAGCCGGTAATCGCCGACCTGACGGTGCTTGTTGGACGGGCGAATGCCTGCCTCCGCCAGTCCTCGGGCAATGGCGCGGGCCTGTGTAGCGTCAACCGGCATGACAGCCCTGGTGGCCAGGCCGTGGCTCAAGGCACCGACGATGCCTGGATCATCAACAGCACCGGGCTGGCCATGCTGGAAGGTAGCCGCCTTGGCTAGCCCGTCGAGCTGGCAAGAGAGACTGGAGGAAGACAGGAAGATGACTGGCTCGACGAATGGCAACCGGATCTTGGCCTTGACGATGGCAGGCTGACGGCGCAACAAACTGGCCAGGCGCTTGGCCTTGCGGTTGATCAGGATCAGCGGGTTGTCATGGGTTGAGGTGCTGCCATCCGTGGTCCAGGTCCAAGTGTGGACATCGCCTCGGAGCACACCCGGCCGGCTCTTGATCTCCAGCAGAAAGAGACCCGCGGCCGACAGCACCAGGGCATCGACCTCGTTGACTTTGCCCTCGTCGTCTATGAACTCGAAGTTGGTCCAGGCATGCCACGGATCGCGATCGGGCAGATGGGCTCGCAGCCATTCGAGTGCCTCGCGTTCCCAGGAAAAGTTGGATTCGGCAATCACATGCCACCGGGATGGGCTGAGCGTCACGCAGCGCTCCTGTCGGCGTCGGGCAGGTACTCAAACAACTCCCCGACCTGGCAATGAAAAAGTCGGCACAGGGCATCGATGGCTGCCAAGTCCAAGCGGGTTGCGGTCTCTTTGTACAAGGCACTGACGGTACTGCGGTTCAAGCCGGTCAGGCGCGACACGTCAGAAATTCGAAGCTTGTCGCGACCCATGAGCGTCGATAGATGGCAGCGAACCATGATGAAATTTACTAGAGTTGTGCTGCGCAGTGTAGCAAAAACAATTCCTGCGCACCATCCCGATAGCCTGCATTTGGGCGCGAGGGCGCTGGCATCGCCTGCCTTAGAGCGTGTTATGGACT
>NZ_PVLR01000079.1 GCF_002980625.1 Malikia spinosa
CTAGGGCGTGTCATCAATCAGGCGAGCCATACGACAGTCGCTGCCAGATGGATGGCGCCCAAGAAGTTGCGAGCCGTCTTGTCGTAACGCGTGGCGATGGCCCTGTACTGCTTGAGCTTGGCAAAGAAGTTCTCGATCAGATGGCGGGCTTGGTAAAGATACTGGTCGTAGTCCCGAGCCACCTTCTTGGTGCTGCGTGATGGAATGATGACGTCTTTGCCTTGGGCCAGCAGCGGCTCGACCACGCGAGCTTGTGCGTCATAGCCCTTGTCGGCAATCACCGTTTCTGCCGCCGTATCGACCAGGAGCACATCGGCCCCTTCGAGGTCGTGCGCCTGCCCCGGCGTGAGATGAAACCCAGTGGGATTGCCCAGCGCGTCAACCGTCGCGTGAATCTTGGTGCTCATGCCGCCTCGACTGCGCCCGATAGCTTGTGGCGCCCCCCTTTTGCCCCAGCACTGTGCTGGTGGGCTCGCACGATGGTGGAGTCGATCATGGCGTATTCGTTGTCGGCATCCAATGCTAGGGCTTCGAAGACACGTTGCCAGACGCCGCTCTGGCTCCAGCGGCTGTGGCGCAGGTGTACCACCCGGAAGTCCCCGAAACGCGCCGGCAGATCGCGCCAGGGGATCCCGGCCCGATAGCGATAGAGCACTGCGTCGACGAACAAGCGGTTGTCCCGGGCCTGTGCTCCGGGCTGGCCGGCACGCCCGGGTAGCAAATCCTTGATGCGCACCCACTGATCGTCGCGCAACGCATATCTTCTGGTCATGCGCCTTCATCTGGGTTCTCTCCCGCAGGCTTCAAGTCCAACCTTGTTGATTGATGACACGCCCTA
>NZ_PVLR01000008.1 GCF_002980625.1 Malikia spinosa
CTGATTGATGACACGCCCTAGCCGCTATCAGCCGTCGCTGGCTGGTGTCAACCCTGATTCCCTGGGGGAATCGGGAATAGGGCGCTGGTGTTAGCATGGAAACATGCTGATGAAAGTGCAACAAGACATGACCGACGCCAACCACGATGAGGGGACGCCCGTCTCCGTCAAGATCCGCGAACGCCTGCAGGCAGCCAAGCGGCGTTTCCACTCCAACGACAACATCGCCGACTTCATCCGTCCGGGCGAGCTCGAGGCCTTGTTCGAGGAAGTCACGGACAAGATGAAGGGCGTGCTCGACAGCATGGTGATCGACACCGAGAACGATCACAACACGGGCGACACGGCGCGCCGCGTGGCCAAGATGTACCTGAAGGAAGTCTTTGCCGGGCGTTATGTGCAGGCACCGACCATCACCGAATTCCCGAATGCCGAGCACCTCAACGAGCTGATGATCGTCGGCCCGATCACGGTGCGCAGCGCTTGCAGCCACCATCTGTGCCCGGTGATCGGCAAGATCTGGATCGGCGTGATGCCCAACGAGCACACCAACGTGATCGGCCTGTCCAAGTATGCGCGTCTGGCCGAGTGGATCATGGGCCGGCCCCAGATCCAGGAGGAAGCCGTAGTCCAGTTGGCCGACCTGATCCAGGAAAAGACCCAGCCCGATGGCCTGGCGATCGTGATGGAAGCCAGCCACTACTGCATGGGCTGGCGCGGCGTCAAGGACATGGACAGCAAGATGATCAACTCCGTCATGCGTGGCGTGTTCCTGAAGGACAGCGATCTGCGCCGCGAATTCCTGTCACTGATTCCCCGTAGGAGCTGAAGATGCTGGTACGTCTGTTGTATGTGAGCCGTGCGGTGCAGCCCGAGAGCGCCGAGGCCGTCCATGCCATCCTGGCCTCGGCCAGGCAGCACAATCTGAACAATGGCATCACCGGCATCCTGTGCTATGGCGGTGGTGTCTTCCTGCAGGCGATCGAGGGCGGTCGCTCGGCGGTCAACCACCTCTACAACCACATCATCGAGGACCCGCGCCACCAGAACGTCGAGCTGCTGCACTACGAGGAAATCAGCGAGCGGCGCTTTGGCGGCTGGACCATGGGCCAGGTCAACCTGAGCAAGCTCAATACCTCGATCGTGCTGAAGTATTCCGAGCGTCCCGAGTTCGACCCCTATTCGGTCTCGGGCAAGGTGTCGCTGGCGCTGCTCGAGGAGCTGATGGCGACCGCTTCCATCATCGGCCGCGCCTGATCTGCCCTTGAACACTGCAGGGCCCGAACTCTGGGGCTGCGATTTCAGCAGCGCGCCGAGCCAGCGCAAGCCGGTGCTGCTGGCTTGCGGCCGACTGCGCGCCGGTCGGGTGCTGCTCGAGCGGCTGGAGAGCTTCGAGACGTTGGCCGGCTTCGGTGACCGCCTGGCCGAGCCGGGGCACTGGGTTGGCGGCTTCGACCTGCCTTTCGGCCTGCCGCGCGAGCTGGTCGAGACATTGGGCTGGCCGACCGACTGGTTGGCTTGCATGCGCCACTATGCCGCCCTGAGCCGGCCCGAGATCCGCGAGCGCTTCGCGGCCTTCTGTGCCGCCCGTCCCGTCGGGGGCAAGTTTGCTCACCGCGCGACCGACCGGCCCGCCGGTTCGAGCCCGAGCATGAAATGGGTCAATCCGCCGGTGGCCTACATGCTGCATGCCGGTATTCCGCTGCTGCTCGAGGCTGGCGTGTCGCTGCCGGGGCTGTGCGCGGGCGATGCCGGTCGGGTCGCGCTCGAGGCCTATCCGGGCCTGTTGGCGCGCTCGGTGCTGGGCTCGCGCAGCTACAAGAGCGACGACAAGGCCAAGCAGACCCCGGAGCGCCTGATCGCGCGCAAGGACCTGCTGCACACGCTTGAAATGGGGTCGGCGCCGCTGCTGCAGGGCAGTGGACTGCGGCTCAAGCTCAGCCATGCCCAGCATGATGAACTGGTGGCGGACGCCAGCGGCGACCGGCTCGATGCAGTGCTGTGTCTGTTGCAGGCGGCCTGGGCGCTGACGCAGCACCAGGGCGGCCATGCGTGCTATGGCTTGCCGGATTTCGATCCGCTCGAAGGCTGGATCGTCACGGCCTGAAGCCTGGCCGGACTTGTCGTCAGGTGCGCCTCAGTGCGTGCCGCCGCAGACCGCGCAGTCCGGGTTGCGCCCGAGCCGGATCTGGTGGAAGGCCATCTCGCGCGCTTCCAGCATCATGAGCTGGCCAACCAGCTTCGAGCCCATGCCCGACAGGAGCTTGAGCGCTTCGGCTGCCTGCAGCGTGCCGATGATGCCGACCAGCGGCGCGAACACGCCCAGGGTCGCGCAGCGGGTTTCCTCCAGGCCGTCGGTCTCGGGGAAGACGCAGGCATAGCAGGGACTGGCCGCATCGCGTGGGTCGTAGACCGAGAGCTGGCCGTCGAAGCGGATGCCGGCGCCCGAGACCAGCGGCACCCGGTGCCGCACGCTGGCGCGGTTGATCAGGTGCCGGGTCGCGAAGTTGTCGGTGCAGTCGAGCACGACCTGCGCCGTCGGCAGCAGTTCGTCGAGCAGTGCCGCGTCGGCGCGCTGCACCCGGGTGTCGATGCGCAGCTCGGGGTTGATCGCCAGCATCGCGGCCTTGGCCGACAGCGCTTTCGCTTGCCCGACGCGCTCGAGGTTGTGCGCGATCTGGCGCTGCAGGTTGGTGGCATCTACCAAGTCATGGTCGACCAAGGTGATATGGCCGACACCGGCGCTGGCGAGGTAGAGCGCGACCGGCGAGCCGAGTCCGCCCGCGCCCACCACCACCGCATGGGAAGCCAGCAGCTGTTCCTGGCCCTCGATGCCGAGCTCCTCGAGCAGGATATGGCGCGAGTAGCGCAGCAGTTGCTCGTCGTTCATGCCGGGATGCGCGGGGACGCTGCTCATTCCTCGGGCTTGACCTCTTTGCGCTCGCTCAGCGTCTTGCTGACCTGCACCGGCTGGCCCTTGAGCTGCTTGATGGCCTGCTGCAGCTGGAAGTCCTTCTCCGAGCCGAATTCGGGCAGCAGACGGCCGCCCGGGTTCTTTTTGGTTTCTTCCTCCAGGCGCAGGCGCGCGGCTTCGCGTTCCTGTTCGCGCAGTTTCTCGGCCGCCTTGTCGGCGTCGCTCAGCGGCTTGGCCTCATCCTGGCCGTTGCCCAGGTGTTTCTCGAGGTCGGCCTCGCGCGTGCGCAGGGCGGCAAACAGGTTGCCGTCCTCGGTCTCGTCGACCCAGACATCGGGCACGATGCCCTTGGCCTGGATCGAGCGGCCGCTGGGCGTGTAGTAGCGCGCGGTCGTGATCTTGAGCCCGGTGTCGGGGCCGAGCGGACGCACCGTCTGCACCGAGCCCTTGCCGAAGGTCTGGCTGCCCAGGATGGTGGCGCGCTTGTAGTCCTGCAGTGCGCCGGCGACGATCTCGCTGGCCGAGGCCGAGCCTTCGTTGACCAGCACCACGATCGGCAGCTTCTTGAACGCGCCCTTGCTGACCTCGTTGAGGCGGCGGATCGGATCGCTGCCGCTGCGGCGCAGATAGTATTCAGGCGCGGCCTTGTAGATCGACTTGCTTTCCTCGAGCTGGCCGTTGGTCGTGACCACGGTGGCATTCTCGGGCAGGAAGGCAGCCGAGATCGCGACCGCTGCATCGAGCAGTCCGCCCGGATCGTTGCGCAGGTCCAGCACCAGGCCCTTGAGGCCGGGGTTTTCCTTGTAGATGTCCTCGAGCTTGCGCGTGAAGTCCTCGACCGTGCGCTCCTGGAACTGCGAGACGCGGATCCAGGCATAGCCCGGCTCGACCAGCTTGGCCTTGACGCTCTGGGTCTTGATTTCCTGGCGCGTGATCGTGACCGGGAAGCTGCGGTTCTCGTCCTTGCGGAAGATGGTCAGCTGCACCTTGGTGTTGGGCTCGCCACGCATGCGCTTGACCGCATCGTTGATGGTGAGGCCCTTGACCGGGGTGTCGTCGATCTTGGTGATTAGGTCATTGGTCTTGAGTCCGGCGCGATGGGCCGGCGAGTCCTCGATCGGCGAGACGACCTTGACCAGGCCGTCCTCCATCGTGATCTCGATGCCGACGCCGACGAAGCGGCCCGAAGTGCCTTCGCGGAATTCCTTGAAGGACTTCTTGTCGAAGTATTGCGAGTGCGGGTCCAGGCTGGCGACCATGCCCGAAATCGCATCGGTGATGAGCTTCTTTTCGTCGATCGGCTCGACATAGTCGCTCTTGACCATGCCGAACACGGCGGCGAACTGCTGCAGTTCCTCCAGCGGCAGCGGTGCGAGCGAACCGCGCGCGACCGCCTGCAGCTGCACCGTGGTCAAGGCGCCTGCCAGCGCACCCACGGCAACCCAGCCCGCGATCTTGAGTTTCTGACCCATCAAACCATCCTTCTGTCGGCTCCGAATGCGCCGTCTGTTGACTATAAACCCGGCACGAACCGGGCGGCGCTCAGCGCAGGCAAGACCCGCTTGGCGGTCAGGCCTTGCCTTGGCTGGCTACGGCAGCCGCTGCTGCGGCTGCTGCCTCGGCGTCGCCCAGGTAGTAGCGGCGCAGCGGCTTCATGTTGTCGTCGAACTCGTACACCAGCGGGATGCCGTTGGGGATGTTGAGGTTGACGATGTCGGCGTCCGAGATGCCGTCCAGATGCTTGATCAGGGCGCGGATCGAGTTGCCGTGGGCGGCGATCAGCACGCGCTGGCCCGACTTCACGCTCGGGGCAATGGTCTGTTCCCAGTAGGGCACGACGCGCGCGACGGTGTCCTTGAGGCATTCGGTCAGCGGAATCTGCTCGGGCGCCAGGTCGGCGTAGCGGCGGTCACCGCGCTGGCCGCGCGGGTCGTCGGCTTCGAGTGCCGGCGGCGGGGTGTCGTAGCTGCGGCGCCAGATCAGCACCTGCTCGTCGCCGTATTCCTTGGCCATGTCGATCTTGTTCAGGCCCTGCAGGCCGCCGTAATGGCGCTCGTTGAGGCGGTAGTTCTTGACCACCGGCAGCCAGGTGCGGTCCATCTCGTCGAGGGTGTACCACAGGGTGTGGATGGCGCGCTTGAGCACCGAGGTGTAGCAGAGGTCGAAGTCCCAGCCTTCGGCCTTGAGCAGCTTGCCGGCCGACATGGCCTGGGACACGCCGGTCGGGGTCAGATCGACGTCGGTCCAGCCGGTGAAGCGGTTTTCCAGGTTCCAGGTGGATTCGCCGTGGCGGATCAGGACGAGTTTGTACATGGGAATATCCAGAGCAGGGACAAAGCCGTCATTTTAGAATACAGGCCTTCAAGCGAAAGGCTGATTGTGACGTTTTTGATAGCTAACTGGTTTTTGATTCTGGCCGCCCTGGTTTCGGGTGGCTTGCTGCTGTGGCCGCTGGCCACGGGTGGCGGCTTCTCGGGTGGCCTCAAGCCGACCGATGCGGTGCTGCTGATGAACCGCGAGAAGGCGGTGGTGGTCGATGTCTGCGCCAGCGACGAGTTCGCCGCCGGTCACGTGGTCGGTGCACGCAACATCCCGCTGGCTGATCTCGAGGCCAAGCTGCCGGCTGCGGTCAAGAACAAGGCCCTGCCCGTGATCCTGGTCTGCGCTTCGGGCATGCGCTCGGGCCGTGCGGTCGCGATCGCGAAAAAGCTCGGCTACGACAAGGCCCAGTCGCTCGAGGGCGGCATGAAGGCCTGGCGCGCCGCCAGCCTGCCGGTCGAGAAGGCCTGAAGGAGTTCAACATGGCTGAAGTAAAGATCTACAGCAGTGACTACTGCCCCTACTGCCAGCGCGCCAAGGCCTTGCTGCGCGAGCGCGGCGTGACCGCCTGGGAAGAGATCTGCGTCGACGGCAAGCCTGCCGAGCGCGCCGCGATGGCGCAACTGGTCGGGCGCACCAGCGTGCCGCAAATCTTCATCGGCGGCCAGCATGTCGGCGGCTGCGACGACCTGCATGCGCTCGACGCGCGCGGCGGCCTGCAGCCCCTGCTCGACGCCTGAGCGGCCTGGCCCAGGCCGGCCCTGTTGGCCAGCTGGCGCGCCTTTTGGTGCCATGCCTTGCTGACATAATGGCAGGCGATCGGCCCGCTGCGGCAATGCGCCGGCAGCGGGCTTTTTTTGACCCAAGAACGAAAGCAGCAATGTCCGAGCAACAGGTTCCCGTGTTCCAGATCCAGCGCGTCTACATGAAGGAGGCTTCGCTGGAGCAGCCCAATTCGCCCGCCATCCTGCTGGTGCAGGAGCAGCCTTCGGTCGACATCCAGCTCGGCGTGGGTGCCGAGCAGGTGGCCGACGGCATCTACGAAGTCAGCGTGACCGCGACCGTGCAGACCAAGATCCAGGACAAGACCGTGTTCCTGGCCGAGGTCAAGCAGGCCGGCATCTTCGAGATCCGCAACCTGCCCGACGAGCAGATGGGCCCGATCATGGGCATCGCCTGCCCGCAGATCGTCTACCCCTATCTGCGCGGCAACATCGCTGACGTGATCACGCGCGCCGGTTTCCCGCCGGTGCATCTGTCCGAGATCAACTTCCAGTCGATGTACGAGCAGCAGCAGGCGCAAGCCGAGCAAGAGGCCGCTGCAGCCTGAGCGCTGCGGCAAGGGAGATGAATTGGCCTGCATGAAGATCACCGTGCTGGGCGCTGGCGCCTGGGGCACGGCGCTGGCCATTGCGGCCGCCGCCAATGGCGACGGCAACGAGGTGCGCCTGTGGGCGCGCAACCCGGCCCAGGCGGCCGACATGAAGCAGCGGCGCGAGAACCTGCGTTACTTGCCGGAGTCGCCGTTTCCGCCACGGCTGCAGGTGCTCGAAGCCGGGCTCGACGAGTTGCCGGCCCTGCTGGCGGCTGACGACCTGGTGGTGATTGCCACGCCGATGGCGGCCTTGCGCGACATGCTGACCTTGCTGCGCGCGAGTCCGGCGCCGGTGGTCTGGCTCTGCAAGGGCTTCGAGCGCGCGGCCGCTGCCGGCATCGGCCTGCTCGGGCACGAGATCTGCGCCGAGGTCGCGCCCGGCTTGCAGGCCGGCGTGCTCAGCGGCCCGAGCTTTGCCAAGGAAGTGGCCGCCGGTCGTCCGACCGCGCTGGTCGCGGCCAGCGACAGCCCCGAACTGCGCGAGCGGCTGGTGCAGGCCTTCCATGGCAATTCGCTGCGCGTCTATGCCAATGACGACCTGGTCGGGGTCGAGGTCGGCGGTGCGGTCAAGAACGTGATGGCGATCGCGACCGGCCTGTGCGATGGGCTCGACCTCGGGCTCAATGCGCGCGCCGCGCTGATCACGCGCGGCCTGGCCGAGATCGCCCGGCTCGGTCTGGCGCTGGGCGCCAAGGCCGAGACCTTCATGGGTCTCAGCGGTTTGGGCGACCTGGTGCTGACCGCCACCGGCGACCTGAGTCGCAACCGTCAGGTCGGCCTGCTGCTGGCCAAGGGATTGACGCTGCAACAGGCGGTCGATTCGCTCGGTCATGTGGCCGAGGGGGTCTACAGCGCCCACACCGTGGCCCAGCGCGCGCGCGCGCTCGGTATCGAGCTGCCGATCACCGAGGCGGTGGTCGCTCTGCTCGACGGTCGCCTGCAGCCGGCCGAGGCGGTCGCGGCCCTGATGGGGCGCGATCCGGTGGCCGAAATCCACTGAGGTGCCGCTGGCACGGCTTGTGCCGCGCCCCTCTGGCTGATACGAGAAAGGCCTGCCCCGGTGGCAGGCCTTTGTCTTTGTTGCGCCCGGCGTGGGCGCACGCTGGCCTCAGAACTCGAGGTTGTCGATCAGGCGCGTGCTGCCCAGGCGCGCGGCGCCGAGCGCGACCAGCTCGCCGGGCTGGAACTCGTGGCCCTGCGGGACCTGCAGGTCGACGCGACGGCGCACCGTCAGGTAGTCGGGCTGCCAGCCGCGCGCGGCCAGCGCCTGCATCGCGTGCTGCTCGAGCGCGGCCAGGTTGTGCTCGCCGCCGAGCACGGCCGCGATCAGTGTTTTGAGCGCCAGCGAGAGCTGGATCGCCTCGCTGCGTTCGGCTTCGGACAGGTAGCCGTTGCGCGAGCTTAAAGCCAGGCCGCTGCCGGCGCGCTCAGTGTCGACGCCATGCACCGTCACCGGCAGCGCGAACTGCTGCACCAGCTGGCGGATCACCATCAGCTGCTGATAGTCCTTCTTGCCGAACACCGCGTGGCGCGCGCCCTTGGCCTCGCTGAACACGCACTGGAACAGCTTCATGACCACGGTGCTGACGCCGGTGAAGAAGCCCGGGCGGAAATGGCCTTCGAGGATGTCGCCGAGCGCCGCTGGCGCGTGGACCTTGAAGGTCTGCGGCTGCGGATAGAGCTCCTTTTCCGACGGCGCGAACACGATGTCGCAGCCTGCTGCTTCGAGCTTGGCGCAGTCGGCTGCCAGCGTGCGCGGGTAGCTGTCGAAGTCCTCGTGCGGCAGGAACTGGAGCCGGTTGACGAAGATGCTGGCGACGGTCACGTCGCCCAGCTGGCGGGCGTGGCCGATCAGCGCCAGGTGGCCGTCGTGCAGGTTGCCCATGGTCGGCACGAAGGCGGGCGAATCGAAGCGGGCCAGCTGCTGGCGCAGCTCGGCGAGGGTGTGGATGACTTGCATGGAGTCTGCTGGCGGAGTCGGTCTATGAACGGCGAAACGGTGGCCTGGATACTGAGCGCTGTCTTTACCAGGCGTGCAGCCGGTCGTCGGGGAAGCTGCCGTCCTTGACGGCCGCGACATAGGCGGCCATCGCGTCGCGCACGCTGTCGTTGCCGGCCATGAAGTTGCGCACGAACTTGGGCGTCTTGCCCAGTCCCATGCCGAGCATGTCGTGCATCACCAGCACCTGGCCGGCCGTGCCCTTGCCCGAACCGATGCCGATGGTGTGGCAGCGCGGCAGCTCGGGCGTCAGTTCGGCCGCGAGCGCTGCCGGCACCATTTCGAGCACCAGCATGTCGGCGCCGGCATCCTGCAGCGCCATCGCATCGCGCCGCAGGCGCTGGGCATCGCTGTCGCTGCGGCCCTGGACGCGGTAGCCGCCCAGTGCATGCACCGTCTGCGGCGTCAGCCCGAGGTGGCCGCAGACCGGGATGCCGCGCTCGACCAGGAAGGCCACGGTCTCGGTGGTCCAGCCGCCGCCTTCGAGCTTGATCATGTGCGCGCCCGCGTGCATCAAGGCCGAGGCGCTGCGGATGGCCTGCTCCTTCGACTCCTGGTAGCTGCCGAAGGGCAGGTCGGCGACGATCCAGGCCGTACCCTGGACCCGGCGCAGGCCGCGTGCGACGCTTTCGGTGTGATAGCACATGGTATCGAGCGTGACCCCGACCGTGCTCGAGAGGCCCTGGCAGACCATGCCGAGCGAGTCGCCGATCAGCAGGGTCTCGACCCCGGCGCTGTCGGCCGCGGCGGCGAAGGTGGCGTCGTAGGCCGTCAGCATCGTGATCTTCTCGCCGCGCTCGCGCATTTCGTGCAGGCGCGGCAGGCTGACCGGCTTGCGCTGCGGCAGCGAAGCAGCCGTGGGCAGGGTGCCGTAGGGGGTGCTGGCTAGCGTCTCGCTCATTTTTGAACTTTCTTCCGATTCTGTCCCGTGAAGCCGAAAGTCTAGTCTATCCGGATGCATTTCTGCCGCATTGGCTTCTTGCCTGCTGCCACACGAGCGCGCTTGCGATGCGGGACAATAGAGGCCCAGCGCGGTCGTCGATCCCGGAGGGCGCACCGCATGCATGGCCGGCTTTTGCTGCCGGCAGCTACAGCCCAACAGAGAGCATAGAGAGATGGACAAGGTCATCGAGGTCGATTACGAACAGCCGGCTTGCACCACGCGCCATGCCTGGGCGCGCGTGCCCGAGGAGCCGAGCCAGCAGGAGCGCGCCGCGCTCAAGGACAAGATCCGCCGCCTGCTGCAGGAAAAGAATGCGGTCATGGTGTCGCACTACTACGTGCACCCGGACCTGCAGGATCTGGCCGAGGAGACCGGCGGCATCGTCAGCGACAGCCTCGAGATGGCGCGCTTCGGCCGCGACCACGCGGCGCAGACGCTGGTGGTCTCAGGCGTGCGCTTCATGGGCGAGACCGCCAAGATCCTCTCGCCCGAGAAGACCATCCTGATGCCCGACCTCGACGCGAACTGCTCGCTCGACCTCGGCTGCCCGATCGATGACTTCGCGGCTTTCTGCGACCAGCATCCGGATCGCACGGTCGTCGTCTATGCCAACACCAGCGCGGCGGTCAAGGCCAGGTCCGACTGGCTGGTGACCTCGAGCTGCGCGCTCGAGATCGTCAGCGCCCTGAAGGACAAGGGCCACAAGATCCTGTGGGCACCCGACAAGCACCTGGGCGGCTATATCCAGCGCGAGACCGGTGCCGACATGCTGATGTGGCAGGGCTCGTGTATCGTGCACGACGAATTCAAGGCCTCCGAGCTCGAAGCGCTGATCCAGCAGCACCCAGGCGCCAAGGTGCTGGTGCACCCCGAGAGCCCGGCCGACGTGGTCGCGCTGGCCGATGCGGTTGGCTCGACCTCGGCGATCCTGAACGCGGCCAAGTCGATGGACGCGAAGGAATTTATCGTCGCGACCGACAACGGCATGATGCACAAGCTGCGCACGCTGAACCCGGGCAAGACCTTCATCGAGGCGCCGACCGCCGGCAACAGCGCGACCTGCAAGAGCTGCGCGCACTGCCCCTGGATGGCGATGAACAGCCTGGCCGGCGTCGCGCGCGTGCTTGAGAGCGGCCTCAACGAGATCCATGTCGACCCCGAGCTGATCCCGCGCGCGCGCCAGCCGATCGACCGCATGCTGGCCTTCACCGCCGCGCACAAGGCTGGCCAGGACGCCGGCGCGCTGGTGCCGAACATCGGCGCGGCATGACGACGCCGGCGCTGACGGCGCTGATCGACTTTTCCCAGCCGCAGGGCGGGGCGGGCCAGCGCTTGCGCTGCGCCTTCGGTGCGCCGCTGCGCGTGCTGCAGGCCGATGCGCCGGCCCAAGTCAAGCCGCTGCTGGAGCAGGTGCAGGCCGAGGCGCAAGCCGGGCGCTGGTGCCTGGGCTATGTGGCCTATGAAGCCGCGCCGGCCTTCGATGCCGCGCTGCGGGTGCATGCCGCCACTGGCCCGCTGGCCTGGTTTGCCGTCTTCGACCGGGCCCTGGACTGGCCGCTCGATTGCGAGCTGCCGCCAGGCACTGCCGATACGGCGCAGCGGGCGCAGGAGCCGCAGCCACCGGCCAAGGCCCGCTGGGGCGCCGGCCCCGAGCGCGTGGCCTTCACGCGCGACATCGAGGCGATCCAGAGCGCGATCGCCGCTGGCGACTGCTACCAGATCAACCACACTGCCCAGCTCACGGGCGAGCTGTTGCAGGGCAGCGCACTGGCGCTCTATGCAGCGCTGCGCCGAGCCCAGCCGGGCGGCTATTCGGCCTGGCTCGATGCTTGCGAGCGCCAGCTGCTGTCGGTCTCGCCCGAACTGTTCTTCGACTGGGACGGCAAGCGGCTGCTGGTGCGCCCGATGAAGGGCACCGCCGTCCGCGGCGCCACGCCCGAGCAGGACCAGTCCCATGCCGACGCCCTGCTGGCTTCAGCCAAGGAGCGGGCCGAGAACGTCATGATCGTCGACCTGATCCGCAACGACCTGTCGCGCGTCGCGCTGCCGCATTCGGTCAAGGTGCCGCGCCTGTTTCACCTGGAAGCCTTGCCGACCGTCTGGCAGATGACCTCGGATGTGACGGCCGACAGCCGGCCCGGCACCACGCTGGCCGATGTCTTCACGGCGCTGTTTCCCTGCGGCTCGATCACGGGTGCGCCCAAGGTCCAGGCCATGCGGCTGATCCATGAATTGGAACCGGTGCCGCGCGGCGCCTACTGCGGCGCGATCGGTGTCGTGCAACCGGGCGGCCACGCGACCTTCAACGTCGCGATCCGTACCGTGACGGCGCAGGGCCAGGCCCTGAGCTGCGGCATCGGCAGCGGCATCACCTCGGGCGCTACCGCCGAGGGCGAATGGCAGGAATGGCGCCACAAGCGCGCCTTCCTCGATCGCGCCAGCGAGCCGTTCGAGCTGCTCGAGACGCTGGCGCTGGCCGACGGCGTGCTGCGCAATGAGTCCGAGCATCTGGCGCGACTGCAGCGTGCAGCAAACCATTTCGGCTACGCGCTGGACCAGATGGCCTTGCGCGCCAGCCTGGATCAGCTGGTCGCCAGCCATCCGCAGGGCCTGTGGCGGGTGCGGCTGCTGCTCGACGCGCAGGGCCGGGTCCAGGCGCAGGCCTTCGCGATGGAGGCCAGTCCGGCCGAAGTCACGCTGGCGCTGGCGGACCAGCCCTTCGAGGCCGCGCAGAGCGAATTCGTGCGCTACAAGACCACGCGTCGCGCGCATTACGAAGCGGCGGCGGCGGCGCAGCCGGGGCTGTTCGACGCCATCCTGTGGAACGGGCAGGGCGAGCTGACCGAGTGCACGCGCGGCAATATCGCGCTGCAGATCGACGGCGAATGGCTGACGCCAGCCCTGTCTTGCGGCCTGCTCGACGGCGTCGGGCGCGAGATCGAGCTGCGCGAGGGCAGGGTCCGCGAAGCCGTGCTGCGGGTCGAGGACCTGCAGCGCGCGACCGGCCTGGCCTTCCTCAACAGCCTGCGCGGCTGGATTCCGGCCCGGCTGGCCTGATCACATCTGCTGCACCGCGACCTTGTCGCGCAGCTCGACCTGCTGGTTCTGGTCGTTGACGAACACCAGTTTCGGCTTGTGGCCGGCGACCTGATCCTCGTGGACCTGGGCGAAGGCCGCGATGATCAGCAGGTCGCCGACGGCGGCGCGGCGTGCCGCCGAGCCGTTGACCGAGATCATGCCGGTGCCGCGCTGGCCCTTGATCGCGTAGGTCACGAAGCGCTCGCCGTTGTCGACGTTCCAGATATGGATCTGCTCGTTCTCGCAGATGCCGGAAGCATCGAGCAGGTCCTCGTCGATGGCGCAGGAGCCCTCATAGTGCAGCTCGGCATGCGTGGTCTTGACGCGGTGGATCTTGGATTTGAGCAGGGTACGGAACATGGTGATCTCGGGCAAATAGGCCGCTATTTTGACAGAAGCGCCAAAACGGGTCGCCAGGGCGACCCGTTTTCTTGCCAGCAGCTGACGCCGATCAGACCTGGCGGTAGACCTCGGCGCCCATCTTGACGAACTCGATCGCCTTGACTTCCATGCCCTTCTCGATCGCCTGCGACTCGGCCAGGCCCTGCTTGGCCGCGAAGTCGCGCACGTCCTGCGTGATCTTCATCGAGCAGAAATGCGGGCCGCACATCGAGCAGAAATGCGCCACCTTGGCCGATTCCTTGGGCAGGGTCTCGTCGTGGAACTCGCGTGCCTTGTCAGGGTCGAGGCCGAGGTTGAACTGGTCGTCCCAGCGGAACTCGAAGCGGGCCTTGGACAGCGCGTTGTCGCGGATCTGCGCGCCTGGGTGGCCCTTGGCCAGGTCGGCGGCATGGGCGGCCAGCTTGTAGGTGATGATGCCGGTCTTGACATCGTCCTTGTCGGGCAGGCCCAGGTGCTCCTTGGGGGTCACGTAGCACAGCATGGCGCAGCCGTACCAGCCGATGGTCGCCGCGCCGATGCCGCTGGTGATGTGGTCGTAGCCCGGCGCGATGTCGGTGGTCAGCGGGCCCAGGGTGTAGAACGGCGCCTCGTCGCACTGCTCGAGCTGCAGGTCCATGTTCTCCTTGATCAGGTGCAGCGGCACATGGCCCGGACCCTCGATCATGACCTGCACATCGTGCTTCCAGGCGATCTGGGTCAGCTCGCCCAGGGTCTTGAGTTCGCCGAGCTGGGCCGCGTCGTTGGCGTCGTAGATCGAGCCCGGACGCAGGCCGTCACCCAGGCTGAAGGCCACGTCGTAGGCCTTCATGATCTCGCAGATTTCCTCGAAATGGGTGTAGAGGAAGTTCTCCTGGTGATGCGCCAGGCACCACTTGGCCATGATGGAGCCGCCGCGGGAAACAATCCCGGTCATGCGGTCGGCGGTCAGCGGCACATAGCGCAGCAGCACGCCGGCGTGGATCGTGAAGTAGTCCACGCCCTGTTCGGCCTGCTCGATCAGCGTGTCCTTGAAGATCTCCCAGGTCAGGTCCTCGGCCTTGCCGTTGACCTTTTCCAGCGCCTGGTAGATCGGCACGGTGCCGATCGGCACCGGCGAGTTGCGGATGATCCACTCGCGCGTCTCGTGGATGTTCTTGCCGGTCGACAGGTCCATCACCGTGTCGCCGCCCCAGCGGATGGCCCAGGTCATCTTGTCGACTTCCTCGTTGATCGAGCTGCCGAGCGCCGAGTTGCCGATGTTGGCATTGATCTTGACCAGGAAGTTGCGGCCGATGATCATCGGCTCGCTTTCGGGGTGGTTGATGTTGTTCGGGATGATGGCGCGACCGCGCGCGATCTCGCTGCGCACGAACTCGGGCGTGATCTCGGCCGGGATCGCGGCACCGAAGTTCTGGCCCGGGTGCTGGCGCGTCAGCAGGCGCGCCATCTTCTCGCCCAGCGGGCCGGTGGCTTTCAGCGAGGCGACATAGTCCTGGCGCTTCAGGTTCTCGCGGATCGCGATGTATTCCATCTCTGGCGTGATGATGCCTTGGCGCGCGTAATGCATCTGCGTCACGTTGGCGCCGGTCTTGGCACGGCGCGGCTTACGCTGCAGCTCGGGGAAACGCAGCTCGTCGAGCTTGGGGTCGGCGGCGCGCTGGCGGCCGAACTCGCTGCTCAGGTCGGTCAGCAGTTCGGTGTCGCCGCGCTCCTCGATCCAGCCCTGGCGCACCGCGGCCAGGCCGGATCGGATGTCGATCTTGGCATCGGGGTCGGTGTAGGGGCCCGAGCAGTCGTAGACATAGACTGGCGGGTTGGGCTCGCCGCCAAAGCCGGTCGGGGTGTCGGACTGCGAGATCTCGCGCATCGGCACCTGCAGGTCGGGGCGCGAGCCCTGCACATAGACCTTGCGCGAGTTGGGCAGCGGCGCGATGGCGGCCGAATCCACCTGGGCGGAGGCGGCGAGAAATTTCTCAGCGGGGGCGTTCATGGGGCGAGTCTCCTGGGCTGTTTTTTGCTCCGAAGGTCGCCCCGGCCGGTGGCGCACCGACAGGCGCAAGGGCCAGTTCGGGCATCCACAAACACAGGGTAAGACAGCTCTTCTTCCGCCGGTATGAACCGGATCAAGTTCGCGGGTTTGGCATTGGCCATCTCAGCCCGCAACATGCGGACACCCCGGAGCAAGCGGCCATTGTAAGCATTGATCGGCCACCGCGGGTGGAGGGTACCGGGCTGGCTGTGGGCCGCTGGGGGAATGCTGCGCAAAATGCCAAAAACCCCGACAATGGCCGTTGAACGTTGCAACAGGAGTACCCGCGCGATGAAATGGTCCTACCTCTGCCTGCTGATCGCGGGCTTGCTGCCGGTGGTCTGCGCCGGCATTGCCAAAGCCGGTCTCAAGGACTACGACAACCACAATCCCCGCGCCTGGCTGGCCCGGGCCACGGGCTTTCGGGCGCGCGCCAATGCCGCCCAGGCCAACAGCTTCGAGGCTTTTCCGTTCTTTGCCTCGGGCGTGCTGCTGGCGCTGCATGCCGGCGTCGATTCGGCGCGAGTGGACGCACTGGCCATGGCCTTCGTGCTGGCCCGCCTGGGCTATATCGCGTGCTACGTGGCCGACAAGGCCACCTTGCGCTCACTGGTCTGGACGGTGGGCATGGGGTGCGTGGTCGCGCTGCATGTTAGTGCGGTGATGGGGGGGTGAGAGCGGGTTACGACCCGTCGAGCCTTCGTATGGATGGCTCATGTGACCGCTTTGCAGCGGGTGCCGTCGTTCGCGTCCCGGATCTGAGTCCACGGTGCGGGGCACGAAGCAGTCATCGACTCATCCGACCGGCCGCCAGCTTCAATGACCGGTCTCGCGGGCGCAGCAGTCATCCAGCCTCGTGGGCAGCGGGTTCAAACCGTCAATTGGCGGTCGAATGTCTGCTGCTCGAAGCTTCGAACTGGCGGTCTCGACCCCTTGCTGCCATGCGAGACTCAATGAGTAGCGACTGCTTGTGGCCAGATTGAAGCCTCCACGGAAGCACGCGTGATTCATACTGACTGGCTTCGAGGCACCTGCAATATTCAAGGGGGAAAAAATGAGCAAAGCAGGCATCCAATCAAACCGCGGAGATGGTTACCAAACTTTTGTTGCGCTTGAATGGGCTTTAACAGTTTTATCAGACCCGGAGTACCAATGGCTCGAAGTTGATTCCGTCACGTGGACGGTAGACGATGTAGTGATTGGAAAAGCAGACGGCAGAAAAATTTGCTGCCAATGCAAAAAGAATCAAACAGCGTTCAAGGCTTGGTCAATAGCCGACTTGAGCGATGAATTGCATAAAGCGAAGAGCCTGCTTGCCAGCGATGGCACGGCATTAGTTCGCTTCTATTCACGCAATAACTTTGGTGACTTGGCAGCGCTGCGCGAATTCAGCACCAGTTATGCCGATGAATCTGCCTACCAAGCCAATCTTGGCATAGCGCACCAAGAGACGGATACACAACTGGAAAAACTACTTGCCCAGCATTCCCCAAAGCTCTCGACTTACACATTTCTGAGTCGAACAAGCTTTGAGGTTAGCCCCGGCCTAGACCGTATGCAGACACTCCTGCACGAACGTCTACGCCGTTTGGCAAGCAATCCTTCAGCGGCTTATAACGCCCTGTGGACACGTCTAGATTGCCTTGGAATGCGATTCAACTGCAATGGTCACAACTCCGCTGCACAACATCGACTCACCAAAGCCGATCTCACAGACCTACTGAATCAAACAGGGTCAATGCTGACTCCATCCGTAGACGTGATGGAAGTTCGCGCTTCATTCCAAAGCACCTCTGCAATTGGTCGTATATGGCGCAGAGACATTAGTAACGAGCGTATTCCAAGCCCGCTGGTCAACGATATCCTCGCAGCGATTGCAGCCAAGCATCGTTCCATCTTGCTGACCGGTTTGCCAGGCTCGGGCAAAACCTGCGTGATGCTTGCCTTGCAAGATGAGTTGGAACGGCTCGCCCAAACCCGCTCAGACTTGCTGCCGCTGTTCATTCAATCACGCGATTTCGCAGACTTTGCCACTGCACAAGACCGCCAAGCTCAAGGGCTATCCAAGCAATGGGTTGGCAAGGTTGCACGCATGGCAGAGGATGCCCATGTTGTGGTGGTCATTGATTCCCTAGATGTTCTGTCCATTGCCCGAGAACATCAAGTATTGACGTATTTTCTGGCTCAAATTGATCAACTCCTTCTGATCCCCAATGTCACCGTCACCACAGCCTGCCGTGACTTTGACCGCCATTACAATCGGCGCATTGCTCAAAGAACGTGGGACAAAGAGTTCACTTGCCAGCCATTGAATTGGGAAACGGAAATTACCCCGCTGTTTGTCAAGCTTGGCATTGACGCTTCCGTCACGGATGCAGCCACATGCGAGTTAATCCGCAATCCGCGTGAACTGGCTTTGTATGTGGAACTGGCGCAGCAAGGCGGCAGCTTCAATGAGGTGACAAGCCAGGCATTAGCACAGCGTTATCTGGCCACGGTCGTTCAATCCAATAGCGCACTGGGAGATGCTGCGATGCAAGCCATCGAGGCCATGGCCTCAGAAATGCTCAGACTGCGCAGTTTGGCGGTGCCCAAGCTGCGATTTTCTGCATCTCAAGACACCCTGAGGACGCTGCTCAGTCACAACGTGCTGATTGAAATGCAGGACGGACAATTGACGTTTGGGCATCAAACCCTGCTGGATGTGCTGGTAATCAGCAGGACAGAGCGGCAAGGTGTGAGTTTGAATGCGTTTATTCAAAACCTGCCGCCAGTGCCTTTTGTGCGACCCAGCATTCGCAGCTTTATCGCGCAATTAGCCACCAGGGATCGACGCGAGTTCCGAAAGCAATTGCGCACCGTTTTGACGAGCACGCACGCTTTCCACATTCGCCGCCTAGTGGCGGAGTCTTTTGCGGAGCAAATTCCTCAGTATGACGACTGGCCATTGATACGCGACCTGCGAGCCACGCATCGTGAAGTGTTTCAGGTGATCTACACCCAAGCAATCCGGCCGGAATGGCACTACTTTTGGCTCAAGCATCTCGTTCCGATGCTTAAAGACTCGCGGGATGTGGACGGACTGACGGCGCATGTGCATCGGGTGTCGCAGTGGAAAAACGACGATGCTGCGGGGGTAGTCGCGTTCTGGGTTGAGGTGCTGACCATGGAAGGTGTAGACAAAGCCCAGTTTGTCCATCCAATGGCACATGGCATCACCCAAATTTACGTCAACCATTCGGTAGCGCTTGAGCCCTTGCTGCTGATCTTGCTCAAGTTACCGCGCCAGGAGCACAGCTTTCTTGGGCATGCGCTTGCACACTGCATGAAAATCTGCAATCTGGATGATGCGGTGTTGTGGCACTACGTTGCGGGAGAAATCAGCGATGAGGACGTGCTTGAATATCACTTTGGCAAGAAGTTGCATTGCCAGCCGCACGAATTTGGTAATAGCCACGACAAGTTTCTTGCAGATCGAATGCAAAAGTCCACCGCTCTACTGGATATGGCCATTGCGTCTGTTGAGCAATGGAGCCAAATCAAGCAATCGCGTTACGGATACACACCTGCAATCTACTGGAGTGGGTTCCTATACGACACGTCTTACAACGACACACACAGCCAAGTCGACTATCGGCATGTAGATGGCGAACGCATTCTGCTGGATGCGGTTGAATCTGCAGTCGTGCACCATGCAATCACTCAGTCCGATTGGTGGCAAAAAAACCGCAAACGTTTAGGCTCCAGCGCCGAAGGTGCGTTACGGTATTTCTCCATCCTCGCATGCACGGCAGCACCAGCAAGCAACCTTGATGTAATTGGGTGCCTGTTACGCGAAAAACCCTTGCTGCAATCAGATCTTTCCTATGAATTGGGTACTCTGATGCAGAGCTCATTTGCGCAGCTTGATGATGCGGCGCAAGATGCGATTCAGGCGCTCATTCTGAGCCTTCATCAGGAAGACGCTGACGATCCGAAATACCGGTCATGGATGCTGAAAAAGCAAGCACAGCTGATTCTCACTATCCCATGCCATCTGCGATCGCCTGCCAGCCAAGAGGTGTTGAATGAATGCGAGAAATCGTTTTACCCTGTTGATCGTCAACCTGACATTGGTATGCGTGGTGGCGCGGTTAGTGCACCTTTTTCTTTTGAAGTGTTTCTTGCTGCGAGCGATAACGCAGTGCTGCGAATATTGGCCCACTACAACGGGTATGACCGGAATTCCTTTGATGATTTTCTAGTGGGTGGAGAGCAAGAAGTTGGCAGGCAATTGCATGAGGCCGCTTCACGTCAGCCAACGCGCTTTTTGCGTCTGTTGCAAATACATTGGGCACAACTCTCTAATCGATTTCGCAATGACATCATGGACGGTGCGGCCACCTATCTGGCTCATCGCCACGGCAACTTGCAAAGCCAAAACGGTTGGGCACCCATCGAGGAGCCAGATGCCGCTGCATTGGCACAGCACATCCTCGATGAGTTGGAAAGACACCCCGCCCACTGGCACTACAACCGAACTGCATCGAACGCGCTGCAAGCCTGTGCACACGTGGTTCAAAACACGATGTCTGCTGAAAGACTGGTGTTCTGGGCCATCGATTTTTTAACGTTTCGGGAACAGAGTTCCATTTCTGGAGACTCCGTCGATTTTCTGACTATCGGCATCAATATGACGCGTGGTCACGTTGTGGAGTCCTTGATGATCATGGCCACTCGACTACACGAAAACAACTTGACTTGGCCTGAATTGCTGGTGCCAACGTTGCGCCAATTTGCCGCCGACGAGCACCCGGCTATCCGCGCCCTGATTCTGAGGCGCTTGCCGTATTTGCAGAGCATTCAACCTGATCTGGGTTGGGAACTGTTCGACCTTGCCATGCAAGAATGTGCTGCCGGGCTTTGGGCTAGGGCCGAGCCTTGTCTGTATTACGCATACCACCAAAAATTTGTCATCGTCGCCCCGTGGCTGAGCCGTCTCTACCGTGATGGTCAAGATACGGAATTGGAAACTTGGGGGCGGATTTCCGCCTTGGCTGCCCTGTCGAAAAAGATTGATTTCTCATCCTTCCTCTCTGAATTGATATCGCGAAACGCCAGTCAGGCTTGGCGTGGCGCAGCGAGCGTTTGGACACACCCTGGCAATATGCAGCAAAACCGCGATCAATGCCTATCAGGTATTCAGGCAGGCTTGAGCGCTTCAAACCCCGATGCTGCTGCTGTAGCGCGCAAATGTAGAAGCCTCTTCAGAGAAAAAACACCGCTTGTTTCAATGCCGGCTGAACTGATCCAGCGTTGCTTTACCGTGCTTGAAGCCGAGACTCAATCCACACAAAGAGAGTTTTATGGATTCGATGCTTGGTTAAACGCCACATCAACTCGTGATCCGATGTCCGCGCTGGAATCCACTGAGATTTATCTGAACTATGTTCGGCGGGTAAATCTCTACCTGTACGACCATGAAAACAATCTCACACAGCTTCTGACCCGCCTCTTTGCACAGGCTGAAGAGCAGGAAGAATCAGACGGGGGGGCCATGCTGCAACGCGTGGTTGCGGTGCAGGATACGTTACTGGCTTTGGGAGTGAATGGAGTGAATGATTGGCTGAAGGATGCAGAGCGACCATGATGAATCTATCCTGAAGTAGTCTTCCATGATGAGCATTCATGTAGTGTTGGATGTTGGCTGTTTGGCAATGGGTTGCGTGGACGCTAGGTCTCCTTCGGGTCGAGAGCGCCAGTTCTTCCATGGCGTGAGCGGTCATTCCTGATATTTCCGCTTGTCTTCCTCGCCGAGCGACTAGTCTATGCCGTAGATCGGTCACCTGAGAGTCAGCATGGTGAACGACCGTTTTCTGTGCCGCGCAGAGCCGCTGTCATCAAATTCGAGTGGCTGCAACCAGCCTAAACCGGTCCGCCGACCGTCAGCGCTGGTAGAACACCACCCCGACCCGGTCGATATGCTCGCGCAGCGCGGGGTTGTCGATCTGGGCGTAGAGCGACAAGTCGATCATGTAGGGCAGCAGCAGGTCGTCGAGTTCGTCCATCAGGCGCAGCAGGTCGCGGTAGGTCAGCGCATCGCCCTTGAGGGTCAGGTCGATGTCCGAGCCCCGTTTGTAGTTGCCCTTGGCGCGCGAGCCGTACAGCAGCGCCTGCTTGACCGCCGGGCAAGCCGCCAGCACCTGCTGTATCGCCTGCACGGCCGCTGCCGGCAAGCCGGTGCGTGCGGCCAGATCGTTCATTCGGCGTCCTGCAGGCTTGCCAGGGCGGAAAAACGTTCAGCCAGCGCGACAAAGGCGGGGTAGAAGCGCGTCAGCGTGTCCTGCTCGATGTTTTCCGCCACCTCCTGGTTGTAGGTGTGCGAAGTCAGGTTGCGCGCCTTGATCATGTCCATCCAGGCCTGGCCGTCCTCGATCAGGCCGTTCTGGAACGCGCTGCGCGTGGCGTCCCGGGAGCCGATCAGGTCACTGAGCCCTTGCGCTTCCAGATAGTCCTTCAGCACCTTCCAGCCCAGTTCGTGGGTGAACTCGAAGCTCTGGATCAGGCCTTGCTTTTCCAGCCGGCTCAAGGGACGCTGATGCGCCAGCTCGATCGCCTCGGTCAGTGTCTGCAGCGCCTTGCCGTAGTTGTGAAAGCGCTGCTTCCAGCGGATGTCGGGGGAGTTCATGCCGCTAGCGTGCCTTCAGGGCACCAGCACCGTCGGCACCGCCTCGGCCAGCAGCTCGGGGTAGTCGCGGCTGAAGTGCAGGCCGCGGCTTTCCTTGCGTGCCTGGGCCGAGCGCACGATCAGGTCGGCCACCTGCAGCAGGTTGCGCAGCTCCAGCAGGTCGCGCGTGACATGGTAGTGGGTGTAGAACTCGCGGATCTCGGACTGCAGCAGCGCGATCCGGTGTGCTGCGCGCTCGAGCCGTTTGTCGGTGCGCACGATGCCGACATAGTCCCACATGAAGCGGCGCAGTTCGTCCCAGTTGTGCGACAGCACGACCTGTTCGTCGGCGTCGATCACGCGGCTGTCGTCCCAGGGCTTGATCGCCGGGATCTCCGCGCAGGCTTGCGAGGCCATGTCGGCGACCGCCGCGCGTGCGAACACCATGCACTCGAGCAGCGAGTTGCTGGCCAGCCGGTTGGCGCCATGCAGGCCGGTGCAGCTGGCTTCGCCGACCACGTACAGGCCGGCCAGGTCGGTGCGCGCGTTGAGGTCGGTCACGACGCCGCCGCAGGTGTAGTGCGCGGCCGGCACGACCGGAATCGGCTCCTTCGTGATGTCGATGCCGAGCTCGGCGCAGCGCGCCAGGATGTTGGGGAAATGCTCGCGCAGGAATTCCGGGCTCTGGTGCGAGATGTCGAGGTAGACGCAGTCCAGGCCATGCTTCTTCATCTCGAAGTCGATCGCGCGCGCCACCACGTCGCGCGGCGCGAGTTCGGCGCGTTCGTCATGCGCCGGCATGAAGCGAGTGCCGTCGGGCAGCTTGAGCAGGCCGCCTTCGCCGCGCACCGCCTCGCTGATCAGGAAGCTCTTGGCGTCGGGGTGGTAGAGGCAGGTCGGGTGGAACTGGATGAATTCCATGTTGCCGACCCGGCAGCCGGCGCGCCAGGCCGCCGCGATGCCGTCGCCGGTCGCGGTGTCGGGGTTGGAGGTGTAGAGGTAGACCTTGCCGGCGCCGCCGGTGCACAGCACGGTGTGCGGCGCGACGAAGGCCTCGACCTCGTCGGTGTCCTCGTTGAAGGCGTAGGCGCCCAGGCAGCGGCGTTGCGAACCAGCGCTGTCCGCGCCGCCCACGGCATGCTTGTCGCTCAGGATCAGGTCGGCCAGTACATGGCTCTCGAACACCTGGACGTTGGGCGCCAGCCGCACGCGGTCGATCAGCGTGTGCTGGACCGCGGCGCCGGTGGCGTCGGCCGCATGCACGATGCGGCGGTGGCTGTGGCCGCCCTCGCGCGTCAGGTGCAGCTCGCCGTCGTGCTGGGTGAACTGGGTGCCCATCGCGCGCAGCCAGGCGATGGCCTCGGGCGCGTGCTCGACCGTGAAGCGGGTCGCGCCCGGGTCGCACAGGCCGGCACCGGCGACGAAGGTATCCTGCACATGGGCCTCGAAGCTGTCGTCGTCGGCCAGTACGGCGGCGATACCGCCCTGGGCCCAGCCGCTCGAGCCGTCGGCAATCGTGCGCTTGGTCAGGATGGCCACTTGCAGGTGGCTGGGCAGCAGCAGGGCGGTGCTCAGGCCGGCCAGTCCGCTGCCGACGATGACGACGTCGAAGCGGCGGGTGGTGGTGGCGGACGGGTGTGAGGTGGCGTTCATGGTGGCAAGCTTCAGGCCGGCGTATAGGCCAGCCGGACATAGATGGGGGCGAAGGCTTCGGCTTGGGTGATCTCGATCAGGGTTTCCTTGGCCAGTTCGAGCATCGCGATGAAGGTCACGACCAGCACCGGCACGCCCTGGTCGAGTTCGAACAGTTCGGCGAACTCGACGAAGCGCCGGCCCTGCAGCCGGCGCAGCACCAAACTCATGTGCTCGCGCACCGAGAGCGCCTCGCGGCTGATCCGGTGATGCTGCACCAGCTTGGCGCGGCGCAGGATGTCGCGCCAGGCCTGCTGCAGCTCGCTGGCGGCCACGTCGGGCAGCCGCAGCTGTTGCGCCTGCTCGACATGGACCTGGGCGGCCAGAAAATCGCGTCCGAGCTGTGGCGCCTGGGCCAGCTGGCGCGAGGCGATCTTGATCTGTTCGTATTCGAGCAGCCGGCGCACCAGCTCGGCGCGCGGGTCCTCGACTTCCTCGCCGGCGGCGGCCTGGCGTTGCGGCAGCAGCATGCGCGACTTGATCTCGATCAGCATCGCGGCCATCAGCAGGTACTCGCTGGCCAGCTCGAGGCTGCGCGCGCGCACCTGCTCGACATAGCCCAGGTACTGGCGCGTGAGCTCGGCCATCGGAATGTCGAGGATGTTGAAGTTCTGGCGCCGGATCAGGTACAGCAGCAGGTCGAGCGGGCCCTCGAAGGCGTCCAGGAAGATCTCGAGCGCGTCCGGCGGGATGTAGAGGTCGGTCGGCAGCGCGAACAGCGGCTCGCCATACAGGCGTGCGAAAGCCACCGGATCGACCGGCTCGAGAAGTTCAAGAGCTCCGGTCGGCCGGTCGGCCAAGGGATCGGTCAGCGGTTCGTCCAGGGTGGGCGTGTCGTTCATTCAGGCCCGCGCTGGAGTTCAGCGCAGTGTCGGTTCGGTCTGGTAGACGTAGGGTTGCTGCTGGACGCGGCCTTCATTGGCGTCGGCATTCCAGTCGCGGTCCACGCTCTGCTCCCACAGCAGGGCGCGGCCTTCGCGTTGTTGCGCGTCGAGTTCAGGCCGCTTGGCCTTGAGCGATTCGATGAACTGCGTGGCTTCGGAGGTGTAGTGGGGGCGTGCGAAGAGGCTCATGTCAGTATCGGACCACGGTGTGAAAAATGGGATTTTACCCAGCGGCCCGCTGCCTGGGCCAGCTCGGGTTTCAACAGCAGGTGCGCAGCCGCACGGACAGGCCCGAACGCAGCAGCAGGTCGCGCGGTTGTTCGTTCAGATGCAGGATATCGAGCCTGCCGCCACGGCGCTCGAGCGCCTCGACCAGCTGCTCGAGCGCATCGACGCCGGTGGTGTCGAGCGCGACCAGTCGGGTGGCGTCCAGGCTCACATCGAGCTGGTCCGGGCCGGATTCGACGGCGGCCAGGATCGGGTCGATCTTGGTCACGGCGCCGAAGAACAGCGAGCCGTAGAGCTGGTAGCTCAGCAGCCGCTCGGTGCGCGACACCAGCTCGGCGCTGAACAGGCTGCCCTGGCGCCGCACGAACAGCAGGCAGGCCAGCACCAGGCCGAGCTCGACCGCCAGCGTCAGGTCGAACACGACCGTGACCAGGAAGGTCGACAGCAGCATCAGGCGGTAATGCGGGCTGAACTGCTTGAGGCGCGCGAACTCGCGCCACTCGCCCATGTTCCAGGCCACGAACAGCAGCACGCCGGCCAGCACCGCCAGCGGCACATGGCTGGCCAGCGGTGCGGCCAGCAGCACCACCAGGGCCAGCGCCAGTGCATGGACGATGCCGGCCAGCGGCGAGCCGGCACCGGCACGGATGTTGGTGACGGTACGCGCGATGGTGCCGGTCACCGGCATGCCGCCGAAGAATGGCACGACGAAGTTGGCCACGCCTTGCGCCATCAGCTCCTGGTTCGGGTCATGCTTGGCGCCGGGGCGCAGCTGGTCGGCCACGCGCGCGCACAGCAGCGACTCGATCGCGCCCAGAGCGGCGATCGTCAGCGTCGGCGTCACCAGCTGCTTGACGCTGGTCCAGCTGAAGTCGGGCAGGGCCAGGGTCGGCAGGCTTTGCGGGATGCCGCCAAAGCGCGAGCCTATGGTCTCGACCGGCAGCTGCAGCACCCAGGCCGCCAGCGTCAGCGTGACCAGCGCGACGATCGGGGCTGGCAGGCGCGAAGTCGCGCGCAGCGCGCTGGCACCCTGCAGCCGTTCGAGCTGCAGCCGGAACGCCGATTCGCTGGCCCAGATCCGGGGCCAGACGAACAGTCCGACCACGCAAAGCGCCCCGAGCCCGAAGGCATAGGGGTTGAGGCTGTCGAGGTGGCGCCAGAGGGTGGCGATCTGGCTGAAGAAGTCGGCCGGCATCTTGTCGACTTGTAGGCCGAGCAGGTCGCGCAGTTGCGACAGCGCGATCAGCACCGCGATGCCGTTGGTGAAGCCAATCACCAGGCTGACCGGCACATAGCGCACCAGATTACCCAGCTTGAGCAGTCCCATCAGGAACAGCAGCACCCCGGCCGCAGCGGTCGAGATCAGCAGGCTGCCCAGGCCGTGGCGCTCGACGATGCCGTAGACGATCACGATGAAGGCGCCGGCCGGGCCGCCGATCTGCACCGAGCTGCCGCCCAGCAGCGACACCAGCAGGCCGCCGATGATCGCGGTCCACAGGCCAGCCTCGGGCTTGAGGCCGCTGGCAATCGCGAACGCCATCGCCAGCGGCAGCGCGACGATGCCGACCGTCAGGCCGGCGCCGGTGTCCCGCGCCAGTTGCGCGCGGTCGTAGCCGCGCAGGTCGTCAAGCAGTCGGGGGCGGAAGCGGGCAAGTGGCGGCAGGTTCATACCCCCTCACTTTAAACCCTGCCGCCCTCGTGGTCACTTGGGGTTTGTCAGTGGATGCGCATGCCCGGCTGCGCGCCCGGCCAGGGTTGCAGCACATGGATGCCGGGCTGGGCCTTCTCGTCGGCGTGGCTGGCGGCCAGCACCATGCCCTCGCTGACGCCGAACTTCATCTTGCGCGGCGCCAGGTTGGCGACCATCACGGTCAGCTTGCCGATCAGGTCCTCGGGCTGGTACATCGAGGCAATGCCGGAGAAGACATTGCGCATCCGGCCCTCGCCGACATCGAGCGTCAGGCGCAGCAGCTTGGTCGAGCCTTCGACCGGCTCGCAGTTCTCGATCCGCGCGATGCGCAGGTCGATCTTGCTGAAGTCGTCGATGCTGATGATCGGCGCGATTTCCTCGCCGCCCGGGATCAGCTTTTCCGGCTCGGGGGCGGCCGGCGGCTCGAACAGGGCTTCGAGCAGCTTGATGTCGACGCGCTGCATCAGGTGCTGGTAGCTGCCGATCACATGGCCGGCACCCAGCACCCGGGTCGCGTTGTCGAAGTCCAGCGGCGCGCATTGCAAGAAGGCCTCGACATTGGCGGCCAGCGCCGGCAGCACCGGCTTCAAGAGCGCGGTCAGCACGCGGAAGGCCTCGACGCAGGTGCTGCAGACATCCTGCAGCCGCGCTTCCATGCCTTCCTTCTTCGCCAGCTCCCAGGGCTTGTTGGCGTCGACATACTCGTTGACGCGGTCGGCCAGAGCCATCACCTCGCGGATCGCCTTGCCGTATTCGCGCTCGGCGTACAGCTCGACTATTGAGCCAACGGCGGTTTGCAGGTGATCGAGCAGGGTCTCGCCATCGGGCGACACGGCCGCGAGCTGGCCGCCGAAGCGCTTGGACAGGAAACCGGCCGCGCGCGAGGCGATGTTGATGTACTTGCCGACCAGGTCCGAGTTGACGCGGGCCGCGAAGTCGTCCGGGTTGAAGTCGACGTCCTCGTTGCGGCTGTTGAGCTTGGCCGCCAGGTAGTAGCGCAGCCACTCGGGGTTCATGCCGAGCTTGAGGTATTTCAGCGGATCGATGCCGGTGCCGCGGCTCTTGCTCATCTTCTCGCCGCCGTTGACGGTGATGAAGCCGTGCACATTGACCTGGCTCGGCGTCTTGCGGCCGCTGAAATGCAGCATCGCGGGCCAGAACAGGGTGTGGAAGTAGGTGATGTCCTTGCCGATGAAGTGCACCTGCTCGACCGCCGGGTCGGCGATGTAGCGCTCGTAATCGACGCCGATCTTGCCCAGATAGTTCTTCAGCGAGGCCAGGTAGCCGATCGGCGCGTCGAGCCAGACATAGAAGTACTTGCGCGGCGAACCCTCGGGCAGGTCGGGGATCTCGATGCCGAAGTAGGGCGCGTCGCGGCTGATGTCCCAGTCGCCCAGGCCGCCGTTGCCTTCCTCGTCCTTGGCGAACCATTCCTTGATCTTGTTGAGCACCTCGGGCTGCAGCCGGCCGGACTCGGAAGTCCAGTTCTCGAGGAACTCGATGCAGCGCGGGTCGCTGAGCTTGAAGAAGTAATGTTCGGAAGTGCGCAACACCGGCGTTGCGCCCGACAGCGCCGAGTAGGGGTTCTTCAGCTCGGTCGGCGCGTAGACCGCGCCGCAGCTCTCGCAGCTGTCGCCGTACTGGTCCTTGGCGCCGCATTTCGGGCATTCGCCCTTGATGAAGCGATCCGGCAGGAACATGCTCTTCTCGGGGTCGAAGAACTGCTCGATCGTCTTGCTGCTGATCAGGCCGTTGGCCTTCAGGTCGCGGTAGATCTGCTGCGCGAGTTCATGGTTCTCGGGGCTGTCGGTCGAGCTCCAGTTGTCGAACCTGACGTTGAAGCCGTCGAGGTACTGCGCGCGGCCGGCCGCGATGTTGGCGACGAACTCTTGCGGCGTGATGCCGGCCTTCTCGGCCGCGATCATGATCGGCGCGCCATGCGCGTCGTCGGCACCGACGAAATGCACCTCGTGGCCCTGCAGGCGACGCAGGCGCACCCAGATGTCGGCCTGGATGTACTCCATGATGTGGCCGATGTGGAAGTTGCCGTTGGCGTAGGGCAGGGCGGTGGTGACGAAGAAGCGGCGATTCTGACTGGGCATGCGGTTTGAACCTGTCGGCGTTGACTAAGCCAATGATTTTATCGGTGCGCGCGCCGCCATTGCCCTGGTCCCCGCTGGGGACATGGGTATCGGGGTCTGATGCCGCTTGCGGGCACAATGAGTCCCATGTTCAGCTGGAGAAAAAACTTGGCCATCGACCAACAGGCGCTGCTGGCAGCGCTGCAAACCGTCACCGACCCCAACACCGGCAAGGACTTCGTGTCCACCAAAGCCTTGCGTCACCTGCAAGTCAAGGGCGACAGCGTCGCCTTCGAGGTCGAGCTTGGCTACCCGGCACAAAGCCAGATCCCGGCGCTGCGCGAGGCGCTGGTCCAGGCCGCGCGCGGCGTCGCCGGCGTCGGCAATGTCTCGGTCGCGCTCCGCACCGTGGTGACCGCGCACGCGGTCCAGCGCGGCGTGGCGCTGCTGCCGGGTGTCAAGAACATCATCGCGGTCGCCTCCGGCAAGGGTGGCGTCGGCAAGAGCACCACTGCCGCCAACCTGGCCCTGGCGCTGGCCGCCGAGGGCGCGCGCGTCGGCATCCTCGACGCCGACATCTACGGCCCGAGCCAGCCCACCATGATGGGCATCACCGGCCGCCCCGAGAGCCTGGACGGCAAGCTGATGGAGCCGCTGCAGAACTACGGCGTGCAGGTCAACTCGATCGGCTTCCTGGTCGACAAGGACGAGGCCATGATCTGGCGCGGCCCGATGGCGACCCAGGCGCTCGACCAGCTGCTGCGCCAGACCAACTGGAGCGACCTCGACTATCTGATCGTCGACATGCCGCCCGGCACTGGCGACATCCAGCTCAGCTTGAGCCAGCGCGTGCCGATCACCGGCGCCGTGATCGTGACCACGCCGCAGGACATCGCGCTGCTTGATGCGCGCAAGGGCGTCAAGATGTTCGAGAAGGTCGGCGTGCCGATCCTGGGCGTGGTCGAGAACATGGCGGTCCATGTCTGCTCCAATTGCGGCCATGTCGAGCACCTGTTCGGCGCCGACGGCGGCCAGCGCATGGCGACCGAGCTCGGCCTCGACTACCTCGGCGCGCTGCCGCTCAAGCTGCAGATCCGCGAGCAGGCCGACAGCGGCTGCCCGACCGTGGTCGCCGACCCGGACGGCGAGGTCGCCGCGCTCTACAAGGCGGTCGCGCGCCAGGTCGCGGTCAAGGTGGCCGAGCGGGCCAAGGACTTCTCGTCCAAGTTCCCGACCATCACGATCTCCAAGAACAGCTGAACCATGCCGACCGGCGCGCCAAACCGGGTCGAAGTTGCCGTCGTGATGCGGCGCGAGCCCGTCAGCGGTCCGATGAGCCGCTGGCAAAGCTGGCGCTGGCTGCTGGCTGATGTGCTGACTGGCGAGGCGCTCGCGGCGCTGGACCTGCCGGCAGCGGCCGGGCCGCTGCCGCTTGAGCCCGCAGCCGGCGAGCGGGTGGAGCGGGACCAAACGGATCAGGCCAGTCACTGGCTCTACCCGGGCCTGGCGCTCGAGCTGCATCCCGACGACCTTGAGGGCTATTACCTCAACCTGAGCTCGCCCCAGCCCTGCTGCTGGGTCATGTGGCGTCCCGACGAAGCGGTCTTGCCTGACGGTGCGCCCGCCCCGCTGCCGCAGATCGCGACCCTGAGCTACCACGATGCCGGCCGCTGGCTCGACGCGCAGGAGCGGGTCGAGCAGGTGCCGGCACCGGCGGCCGTCATCGCCTGGCTGGCGGCCTATGTCGAATCCCGCTACCGGCCCGAGCCCAAGCGCCGCCAGCGGCCGGCCAGCTTCCAGTCGCTGGCCGACCGTTTCGGCAATCCGGTCAGCATCAGCACCGGGGAGCGCCGCCGCCGTGGCGGCGACGCCGCATGACGGCAGAGTCCGACGGCTTCCTGGGCCGCTGGGCCAGGCGCAAGTCGCAAGCGCGCTCCGGCGCGCCGCTGCCGCCCGAGCCGGAATCCTCATCACCTGTATCCCCTGCAACTCCCGCTGCGCCTGCGGGTCGGCCCCCGGTCCAGCCTTCGAGCTCGGGTTTCGCACCATCGACCCCAAGCGGCCTTGCTGCCGATCCCGACGCCTTGCCCGGATCTGCCGGGCCGGCTGGACAGGTCGAGCCGGCCGCGCCAGCGCCGTCCCCGCCCAAGCTGCAGGACGCGCAGCAGCTCACGCCGGCCTCCGACTTTCGGCCTTTCGTGGCGCGCGCGGTCGCGCCCGAGGTCCGCAATGCTGCCTTCAAGCAGCTGTTCACCGACCCGCATTTCAATGTGATGGACGGTCTCGACATCTACATCGACGACTACTCCAAGCCCGACCCGCTGCCGCTGGCGGTCGCGCGCGAGCTGCTCGCGGCGCATTTCCCGCGTTCGCCAGTGGCGACCGAGAGCACCGCCGCAGCAGCGCCGAACGCCGCAACAGCGCCAAGGCCAGCGCCAGGGCCGGTTGCCGAAGCGTTGGCCCCCAGCGCCACCCCAGCCAGTGCCGCCACCCGACCCGAGTCCGAGACACCCGCCAGCGCGGTCGCGCCCGGACCCGAAGTTCCCGCAACGGCTCAGCAGCCTTCCGATCCCGCACCATGACCACCCTGATCTGCAACTGCAACCGTACCCTCCCGCTCGACGCGCCGGCCCTGGGTCGCGCGCTGGGCGAAACCCTGGTCGAGCACAGCACCCTGTGCCGCCGGGAGGCGCCGGCCTTCCAGCGTGCAGTCAGGGATGGCAGCCCTGAACCCTTGCTGGTCGCCTGCACCCAGGAGCGCCGCCTGTTCACCGAACTGGCGGCGCAGACCGAGGGAGCGCCGTCGCCCGAGTTGCGTCCGATCCGCTTCGTCAACCTGCGCGAGACCGGCGGCTGGGGCCGTGAAGGCAGGCAGGCCACCCCGAAGATGGCGGCGCTGCTCGCGCTGGCCCAGCTGCCCGACCCCGATCCGGTGCCGACCGTGAGCTTTCGCAGCGAGGGCCGGTTGCTCGTGATCGGACCGCTCGAGCGCGCTGAGGCGCTGGCGGCCCGGCTCGATGACGCGCTCGAGCTGACCCTGTTCGCCACCGGCGGCGCCGGACGCCAGGAACGGCGCCACCCGGTGCTGGCCGGCCAGCTGCAACGCCTGAGCGGGCGGCTCGGCGCCTTCGAACTCGAGTGGAGCGCCAACAATCCGATTGCGCTCGACCTCTGCACCCGCTGCAACGCCTGCGTCGATGCCTGCCCCGAAGGCGCGATCGGCCTTGACTACCAGATCGACCTGCAGGCCTGCAGCGGCCACCGCGACTGCGTGCGCGTCTGCGAGGCCGCTGGCGCGATCGATTTCCAGCGCGCGCCGCAGTCCCAGAGCGAGCGCTTCGACTTGGTGCTGGACCTGCGCGAGACCCCTGCCTTCAGCCAGCACCAGAAGCCGCAGGGCTATTTCCACCTGCCACCCCGGGCCGATGCCGAGACCCAGCTCGCCGCGCTGCTGAACCTGCGCGACCAGGTCGGCGAGTTCGAGCAGCCGCGCTTCGTCCAGTACCAGTCGCGCCTGTGCGCGCACGGCCGCAACGGCAAGACCGGCTGCAGTGCCTGCATCGACATCTGTTCGGCCTCGGCGATCTCGAGCCGCAGCAGCGGCCCTGACAAGGCGCGGGCCCAGATTCATGTCGACCCGCACCTGTGCGCCGGCTGCGGCGCCTGCAGCACGGTCTGCCCGAGCGGGGCGCTGTCCTACAGCTACCCCAGCCTGGCGCACCAGGGCGACAAGCTGCGCCGCCTGTTGTCCACCTATGCGCGTGCTGGTGGTCGCGATGCCGTCCTGCTGCTGCACAGCGATGAGGCCGGCAGCCGTCTCATCGACGACTGGGGCCGCGCGGCCCGGCTCGACCGCAGCCTCAACGGCGTGCCGGCGCGCGTGCTGCCCTGGCCGCTGCGCCATGTCGCCAGCCTCGGGATCGAGTTCTGGCTGTCTGCGGTGGCGCAGGGTGCCAGCCAGGTCTGGCTGCTGACCACAGACGCCGAGGCGCCGGACTACTTGCGCGCGCTGCGCGAGCAGCTTGAAGTCGCTCAGTCGCTGCTGACCGGACTGGGCTATGCCGGCGAGCATTTCCGCCTGCTGCAGGCGCGCGATGCGCGCGACATCGCCGCGCTCGACGCCGAGGCCAGGGTTGCACCGGCGCAGGGCGTACGCGAGCCGGCCCGCTTCGCGCTGCAGGCCGACAAGCGCGCCACGCTCGAGATGGCGCTCGAGCATCTGCAGCGCCAGGCGCCGCGCTCGCCGCTGCTGCCGAGCGCGATCGCGCTGCCGCCCGCCGCACCGCTCGGCTCGGTACGCGTCGATGCCGATGCCTGCACGCTGTGCCTGAGCTGCGTCAGCGCCTGCCCGGCCGGCGCGCTGCAGGACAACCCCGGCCAGCCCCAGCTGCGCTTGATCGAGAAGAACTGCCTGCAATGCGGCCTGTGCGCGCGCACCTGCCCCGAGCAGGCGATCACGCTCGAGCCGCGCCTGCTGCTCGATCCGAGCCGGCGCGAGCTGCGCGTGGTCGCCGAGCAGCCGGTGTTCCGCTGCATCCGCTGCAGCACCCCCTTCGGCACCGAGCGCGGCATTGCCGCCATGATCGCGCGGCTCGGCGCGCACCCGATGTTCCAGGGCACCGCCGCCGACCGGCTCAAGATGTGCGGCGACTGTCGCGTCATCGACATCCATACCGGGGCCGAGTCCCGCATTACCGACCTGTGAGCGCCGCGATGAACGACTTGCCCCTGTCCTCCGCCCTCGACGAGGAAACCGCCCGCGCCGAGCTCTACGGCCTGCTGGCCGCGCTGTTTTATGCGCCGCCCGCGCCCGAGCTGCTGGCGCAACTGCGCGTGGCTCCGACCGAGGCGCCCAGCGCCGGCGCCTACCTCGAGGAGCCCTGGCGCGCCCTGGTCGGTGCCGCCCGCGCCGCCAGTGACGCCGCGATCCAGGACGAGTTCGATGCGCTGTTCGGCGGTGTCGGCAAGCCGGTGGTCAGCGTCTACGGCTCCGAGTACCTGAGCGGATTCCTGAACGAGAAACCGCTGGCCGCGCTGCGCGACGACCTGGCCCGGCTCGGCCTGGCGCGCGACGCCGGCATGCCCGAGACCGAGGACCATTTCGCCTGCCTGTGCGAGGTGATGCGCTACCTGATCGCGGGCGACGAGGTCGAGGTCTGCAACCTGACCCAGCAGCAGGCCTTCTTCGCGCGTCATCTGCAGCCCTGGAGCGAGCGCTTTTGCGATGCGATCGCCGCCCGGCCGCAGCAGCCCTTCTATGCGGCGCTGGCCGGTTTCACGCGCGCCTTCATGGCCATCGAGGCGCAGGGCTTCGACCTGCTCGACTGAGAGCCAACTCCCAGCCGGCCAGCCGGCTTTGTTGCACTGCAGGATTGCAGCCGCTCCGGGTAGGCGTTAAAGTGACATATGGGTGTCGTGCATATGTGTGGACACAGTCGTTGCAGCCGTGCAGGCTGTCGGAGAACAATATGAAAACCGATTCCTCCACTCCTGGCCTGAGTCGCCGGCGCTGGTTTGCCGGTGCTGGCACGGTGGGCGCCGTCGCGGCCGTGGCCGCCGTCCTGCCCGCGACCGGGCTGATCCCGAAGGACGCTGTCACGTCCGATCCGGCCAAGCCCGAGCCGAGCGGCTACCGGCTCTCGGCCCATGTCCAGCGCTACTACCAGACCACTCGTCTCTGAGCTGGCTCCCTTCCGCAGGCCTGAGCAGGCCCTTATTCACGGGCGAGGTGATTCCATGATGTTGACCCGAAAGACCACTCGCGGCGCCAGCGGCGCAGCTTTCAATGGCGGCGCCCTGGTGCAGCGCCTGCAGCACGGCCTGGCGCAGGCCTTGCCGACCATGGACCGGCGCGGTTTCCTGCGCCGCTCCGGCCTGGGTGTGGGGGTCGGCCTGGCGGCTGGCCAGCTCAGCCTGGTGCGCAAGGCAGAGGCCGCCGCCGATGCCAAGACCGACGGCGCGCGCAAGATCGAGGTGCGTCGCACCGTTTGCAGCCACTGCTCGGTCGGCTGCGCCGTCGATGCCGTGGTCGACAACGGCGTCTGGGTGCGCCAGGAGCCGGTGTTCGACTCGCCGATCAACCTCGGCGCCCATTGCGCCAAGGGCGCTTCGCTGCGCGAGCATGGCCACGGTGAATACCGGCTGCGCTACCCGATGAAGCTGGTCAACGGCAAGTACCAGCGCATCAGCTGGGACCAGGCGCTGACCGAGATCTCCGACCGGATGAAGGCCTTGCGCGCCGCCAGCGGCCCCGACAGCGTCTACTTCATCGGCTCGTCCAAGCACAGCAACGAACAGGCCTATCTGCTGCGCAAGTTCGTCAGCTTCTGGGGCACCAACAACTGCGACCATCAGGCGCGCATCTGCCACTCGACCACGGTCGCCGGCGTTGCCAACACCTGGGGCTACGGCGCGATGACCAACTCGTACAACGACATGCAGAACAGCAAGGTCGCGTTGTACATCGGCTCGAACGCCGCCGAGGCACACCCGGTCTCGATGCTGCACATGCTGCACGCCAAGGAGCATGGCTGCAAGATGATCGTGGTCGATCCGCGCTTCACCCGCACCGCGGCCAAGGCCGACGAGTATGTGCGCATCCGTTCCGGCTCCGACATCCCGTTCCTGTTCGGCATCCTGCACCATATCTTCAAGAATGGCTGGGAAGACCAGGCCTATATCAAGGACCGGGTCTGGGGCATGGACAAGGTGCGCGACGAGGTGTTGTCCAAGTGGACGCCCGACAAGGTCGAGGAGGCCTGCGGCGTCAAGGAGGAGCAGGTGCTGCGCGTCGCCACCATGCTGCACGAGCACCGTCCCGGCACCGTCGTCTGGTGCATGGGCCAGACCCAGCACACCATCGGCAACGCCATCGTGCGGGCGTCCTGCCTGCTGCAGCTCGCGCTGGGCAACATCGGCAAGAGCGGCGGCGGCACCAACATCTTCCGCGGCCATGACAACGTGCAGGGCGCGACCGACGTCGGCCCGAACCCCGACTCGCTGCCTGGCTATTACGGCCTGGCCGAAGGTTCCTGGAAGCATTTCGCGGCCGCCTGGGGCGTCGACTACGAGTGGATCAAGGCCCAGTACGCCGAGGGCCAGATGACCAAGCCTGGCATCACGGTCTCGCGCTGGATCGACGGCGTGCTCGAGAAGAACGAGCTGATCGACCAAGGCCCGAACCTGCGCGGTGTCTTCTACTGGGGCCATGCCCCGAACTCGCAGATGCGCGGCCTCGAGATGAAGCGCGCGATGGACAAGCTCGACCTGCTGGTGGTGGTCGATCCCTACCCTTCGGCCACTGCGGCGATGGCGGCCATGCCGGGTGACGCCGCCGACCTCAATCCGGACCGTGCGGTCTACCTGCTGCCGGCGGCGACCCAGTTCGAGACCAGTGGCTCCTGCACCGCGTCCAACCGCTCGCTGCAGTGGCGCGAGAAGGTGATCGATCCGCTGTGGGAGAGCCGCAGCGACCACATGATCATGTACCAGCTGGCGCAAAAGCTCGGCTTCGACCAGGAGCTGGTCAAGAACGTCAAGCTGCAGCAGGTCAAGGGCCAGGACGAGCCGGTGATCGAGGACATCCTGCGCGAGATCAACCGCTGCGTCTGGACCATCGGCTACACCGGCCAGAGCCCGGAACGGCTGAAGGCGCATATGCGCAACATGCACGCCTTCGACGTCAAGACCCTCAAGTGCAAGGGCAAGGTGGTCGATGCCGAGACCGGCTATGACCTGAGCGGCGACTATTTCGGCCTGCCCTGGCCCTGCTACGGCACGCCCGAGCTCAAGCACCCCGGTTCGCCCAACCTGTACGACACCTCGCAGCATGTGATGGAGGGCGGCGGCAACTTCCGCGCCAACTTCGGCGTCGAGAAGGACGGCGTCAGCCTGCTGGCCGAGGACGGCTCGCACTCGAAAGGCGCCGACATCACGACCGGCTACCCCGAGCTCGACCATGTGCTGCTCAAGAAGCTGGGCTGGTGGGACGAGCTGACCGATGCCGAAAAGGCCAAGGCCGAGGGCAAGAACTGGAAGACCGACTCCAGCGGCGGCATGATGCGCGTCTTCATGCAGAACCATGGCTGCCACCCGTTCGGCAACGCCAAGGCACGCGCTGTGGTCTGGAACTTCCCCGATGCGATCCCGCAGCACCGCGAGCCGATCTTCGGCATCCGCCCCGACCTGGTCGCCAAGTACCCGACCCATGACGACCAGAAGAACCGCTGGCGCCTGCCCATCCTCTACAAGTCGCTGCAGCAGAAGAACGTCGAAGAGAAGCTGCACGAGAAGTTCCCGCTCATCATGACCTCGGGCCGCTTGGTCGAGTACGAGGGCGGTGGCGAGGAAACCCGCTCGAATCCCTGGCTGGCCGAGTTGCAGCAGGAAATGTTCGTCGAGATCAACCCGGCCACGGCGGCCGCGCGCGGCATCCGCAACGGCGGCCGGGCCTGGGTCACCAGCCCGACCGGCGCCCGGCTCAATGTGCAGGCATTGGTGACCGAGCGCGTCGCGCCCGACACCGTGTTCCTGCCTTTCCACTTCTCGGGCCGCTGGCAGGGCAAGGACCTGCTCGAGCATTACCCCGAGGGCGCGCACCCGATCGTGCGCGGCGAGGCGGTCAACACCGCGACTGGCTATGGTTATGACATCGTGACCATGATGCAGGAAACCAAGACGCAGATCTGCAACGTCGAAAGGGCATGAAATGGCACGCATGAAATTCATTTGCGACGCCGAGCGCTGCATCGAGTGCAACGGTTGTGTCACCGCCTGCAAGAACGAGCACGAGGTGCCCTGGGGCGTCAATCGTCGCCGTGTCGTCACGCTCAATGACGGCGTGCCGGGCGAGAAATCGATCTCGGTCGCCTGCATGCATTGCAGCGATGCGCCCTGCATGGCGGTCTGTCCGGTGCAATGCTTCTACCGCACCGACGAGGGCGTGGTGCTGCACGACAAGGATGTCTGCATCGGCTGCGGCTACTGCAGCTATGCCTGTCCCTTCGGTGCGCCGCAGTTCCCGGGCCAGGGCACGTTTGGCGTGCGCGGCAAGATGGACAAGTGCACCTTCTGCGCCGGCGGCCCGGAGGAGAACGGCAGCCAGGCTGAGTTCGAGAAATACGGCCGCAACCGCCTGGCCGAAGGCAAGCTGCCGGCCTGCGCCGAGATGTGCTCGACCAAGGCGCTGCTCGCCGGCGACGGCGATGTGGTGGCCGACATCTTCCGCACCCGGGTCGTGCAGCGCGGCAAGGGCGCCGAAGTCTGGGGCTGGGGCACCGCCTACGGCAGCAAGCCGGCCAAGCCGCAGGGAGATGCATCATGAAGCCGCGCCTGCTGACCCTGGGCGCTCTGTTGTGCGCCGCCTTCGCGCTGTCGGCCTGCGGCGAGAAACCGCAGCAGCTCGGCGGCGGCATCAAGTCCGACCAGCCAGCCCACCAGGGCGTGGGCCAGAGTCCCTATGCGCAGCCGGGTTGGCAGGCGGGCGATGCCAACGGCTGGACCCAGCAGCTGCGCGCGCGCGCCCAGTACGGCCAGAACGAGTACAGCCGCGCCAGCCAGCCCTGAACCGGAGCGAGCCATGAACCGGATTTCTTCCCCTGCCACCTCGCCGCTGCGCGCAGGCCTGCTTGCCGCGCTGCTGCTGACGGGCGGGCTGGCGCTTGCCGCCGAGCCAGAGCCAGCGGCTGCAGCGGCGCCTGCGCCCGCTGCAGCCGTGCCGGCCCCGGCCCCGCTGGCTGGCCCGACCGCGATCCGCAGCGCCAACATCCTGACCTTGCAGGACGCCAGCGCCGAGCCCGGCTATGCCGAGCAGAGCAATGCCCAGCGCGCCCAGGTCCAGCCCGGCAACAACGCGCCGGTCTGGCGCCAGGTCGGGCAGGGCGTCAGCGGCACGGTCAACATGCCCTATGCCGAATATGGCACCCTGATTCAGCCCACAGTGCAGTATCCGGGGACACGCGCGGCCAGTGCCGGCGAGGCCTGGCGCCAGCTGCGCAACCAGGTGCTGCTGCCCTATGGTGCCGCCCTGCTGCTGATCGTCGCGCTCGCGCTCGGGCTGTTCTACTTCACCAAGGGACCGCTCGGCCAGGAGCATCCGCCGGGCCAGGGCCAGGCCATCGAGCGCTTCACGCCGTTCGAGCGCGCCGCTCACTGGAGCAACGCTGCTGCCTTCCTGACGCTGGCGCTGTCGGGGCTCGTGATGGCGTTCGGCAAGTTCTTCCTGCTGCCGGTGCTCGGCAGCACGCTGTTCGGCTGGCTGGCCTATGCGCTGAAGAACCTGCACAACTTCGTCGGGCCGCTGTATGCGGTCTCGCTGCTGGTCATGATCGCGACCTTCGTCAAGGACAACATCGCGAATCGGGCCGATTTCCAGTGGCTGCTGCGCGCGGGCGGCATGCTGGGTCAGGGACAGGTCCCCTCGCACCGCTTCAATGCCGGCGAGAAGGGCATCTTCTGGTGGGCGGTGACCATTCCCGGCCTGCTGCTGGTGGCCTCCGGCCTGGTGCTCGACAAGCTGGTGCCGGGGCTGGACTATTTCCGCGCCGACATGCAGCTCGCGCACATGGTCCACGCCGCGCTGGCGCTGCTGTCCTGTGCGCTAATCGCCGGTCATATCTACATGGGCACGGTCGGGACGCGCGGGGCCTACCGCGCCATGAGGACCGGTTATGTCGAGCCCGGCTGGGCCCGTGAGCACCATGAGCTCTGGTATCAGGACATCCAGTCCGGCAAGATCCCGGCCCGGCGCAGCCAGTCGGCGCCCGCCAAGCCTCGGGTGCCCATCTCCGTGAACCCCGTCTCCAGGAGCAACCCATGACCGCGAAAACCGCGCCACTTCTGGTCCTGCTGGCCTGGCTGCCGATCGCCGCGCTGGCCAAGCTGCCGACGCCCGAGCTCAGCCCGGAGGACCAGGCCAAGGCGGCCGAGACCAAGGCCAAGGCGGCACACCAGGCCAAGGTCGATGGCTACAAGACCTGCCTGGCCTCCGAGAACGCGGCCGCGCATTACTTCAAGACCCATCCCCAGGCGGCCAAGCCGGCGGCAGCGCCCGCCTGCGCCGACCCCGGTCCGTTCGTCGCTGCCGCACCGGCAGCTGCCGCGCCTGCGGCCGGCGCGGGCGCGACCCCAGCTGCAGCCGCCAGCGCAGCGGTTGTACCCGCCGCACCTCCCGCACCGGCGGCCAAGACCAGTGCCAAGAAGCCCTGAACTGACCCAGGCCGTTGCGCCGCAGACCTGCCAGGTCACGGTGCATGATGAATACGGCCAGCCGCGCGAGATCGCGATTCCCGCCGAGCGCGACCTGACGATCTATGTCGACAAGCGCGAACTCGTCACGTTGATGACGCTGGGCGCCCATCCCGAGTGGCTGGTGCTGGGCTATCTGCGCAACCAGCGCCTGCTGCGCTCGGTCGACGAGATCGAGTCGATCACGGTCGACTGGGAAGTCGGTGCCGCCGCGGTCAAGACCCGTCACGGCATCTCGGCGATCGAGGACCGCACCGCGCGCCGCGTGGTCACGACCGGCTGCGGCCAGGGCAGCGTCTTCGGCGGCCTGATGGACGAGGTCGACCGCATCGAGCTGCCGCCCGAAGCCCGATTGCGCCAGTCTGACCTGTATGCGATCGTGCGCCAGATCCGGCAGCAGGATTCGGTCTACAAGCGCTCGGGCTCGGTCCATGGTTGCGCGCTGTTTCGCGGACCTGAGCTGCTGCTGTTCGTCGAGGATGTCGGGCGCCACAATGCGGTCGACACCATCGCGGGCTGGATGTGGCTGCAGGACCCGGCGGCGATGCAGGGTGCCGACAAGGCCTTCTACACCACCGGTCGCCTGACCAGCGAGATGGTGATCAAGTCGGCACAGATGGGGATTCCGGTCGTGGTCTCGCGCAGCGGTACGACCCAGATGGGCCTGGCCGTGGCAGAGCAGGTCGGACTCTGTGCGATCGGCCGCGCCACCAACGAGCGCTTCCTGTGCTTTTCTCATCCGCAGCGGCTGCTGCGCGACGTCGAGCCCGGCATCGAGCCGGCGCGCGCGGCGCCGACTGCCCGCCTGGCGGCGCTGCCGGCCTGAGCTGCGCGCCTCTGCGGCGCGCCACCTCCAGCGCCGGTCCAGCACGGGACCAGCTCGGGTTCAGCAGCGGAGCGGGCGCCGCTTCTGGGTATAGATCTCTTCCCAGATCTCGGTCTCGACAAAGTGGTTCTTGTCGATCTGGTCGGCCACTTCGTAGAGCGAGAACTGCATGTTCTGCAGCTCGGCCAGCAGATCGTCCAGTGCCCGTTCCTCCTTGAGTCGCTCGGCCACCTGATGCCCGAGCAGCTCCATCACGTCGATGGTCATCGGCATCACGTACAGCACATGGTCCTTGATGCCGGTCATCAGTTCGCGGTCGTACAGTTCCTCGTCCCAGTGAGCCAGGGTGGTGCCGGGGCCGTAGTCGGTCTCGACCCGGTAGTCCGCCAGCGCCGGCAGCCTGGCTACCGAATCGGACTTGAAACGGCCGGTCTGCGGATCGAACAGGCTCAGCCAGTGGTCCCAGCCCATGCCCAGCGTGTGGCCGATCTCGTGGATCAGGGTGCCGACGATCTCGACATCGCTGAAGCTGTCGAGGAAGTTGGTGTTGAACTCCACCGAGCCATAGACCACGTTCTTTTCGGTATACGGCTTCCAGGCGCGCGCGATGGTGTTGCCAAAGCTCGTGAAGACGCCGATCCGGATCACGATCGATTGCTGCGGGATCAGGTAGCGGTTCCAGAAGTTGCAGGCCAGCCGGGCCAGCGCGTCGAGCTTGCCGTTACTGTCCGAGGTGATCTTGTAGGTGATCAGCGTGGTCTTGACGACCGGCGCCGCCGGTTCGAGGTAGCTGCTGTAGCACCAACCCTCGAGTACGCCGCAGCGGATGTAGAACCATTTCTGCTCGACCTTGAGCTTTTCGACCTTTTCGCCGCGCGGCAGCACGCCGACGATGGTTGCCTTGAGTGCGGGGCTCTGGCGCACGTTGAGCGATGTGGCGGTGACCCGATATTGGTTCATGCGGATACTCCTCGGTTGAGAAAAGCTGGGCTGATGGTCGGCGGCTCGCAGTCGGTCAATTTTTGGCGCTTAGTGCAGGATTCACTGCCGGTTCTCGATCAGTTCTCGCAGGGGCTGGGGCAACCGCCTGCGCAACTTGGCGCCGACAGTGCGTTCATGTCGCTGCCAGAGCAGCCCGAGCCAGATCACGCCCAGCCCGATCGCGCTCAGGGCAAAGGGAAACAGCAGGCTGGCGCCGAACACATGCCGGGCCTGGTAGCCGAGATAGCCGGCCGCACCCAGTCCGCCAAAGACGGCGAAGACGCGCCGGCCCAGCAGGGCGGCCAGCGCAATCAGCCCGAGGTTGATGCAGAAGTAGCCGAACTTGCCGAGTTCGTTGTCCGACTCCAGCAGCGACAGGCCACACCAGAAAGTCAGGACGCCGAACAGGTAGAGCCAGAACGCGTAGTCCTGGTCGTGGCGTGTCCTGACATCTACCCAGAATGCCAGCAGCAGCATGGCGGTACCGAAGACGAGCGAGACGAACTTGCGCAGCTCCCAGTTCAACTCCGGGTCGCTGCTGTCGAACAGCAAGGGCGTGAGGTCCATGCCCAGGTACCAGAGCGTGACTGCGACCGGCATCACCATGAAGGGAAGGCGGTAGCGCCACAGCATCAGCGCGCCCGTGGCCAGCGTGGCGAGCTCCATCATCAGCCAGCGCCAGTCGATCAGCTGGTGGTAGTCGCGATAGACCATGCCTTCGGCCCAGCCACCAAGCGCGACCTGCAGGCCGTAGACCGCCAGCGGCGTGAGCGAAACGACGAAGGCGGCCGCGATACCGGCCGGAATCGGCTGCTGACAGGCCAGCCAGTAGCGGGTGAGCCAGAGCCCGCCGCCGGCGTAGGCCAGCGCGATGAAGAACAGGCCCCAGCCGCCGAAGCGCTCCCAGCCCAGGTTCATGAACAGCGTCATGGCGCCGATTGCGATCAGGCCGCCCAGGTAATACAGCACATGGGTCAGGCGCAAGGCAGGCCGCTCCTGCGCGTGCGCAGACAGGAAAGCCCACAGGCCGTCGGCCTGAGCAGCGCTGATCAGCCCGCGCGAAACGGCTTCGTCGAGCTGGCTGTGCTTCAGTTCCATGGTTCAGAACTGCGTGCGGCCAGGCTGGGCGTTTGGCTTTGGCATCGTCACCTGCCCGGGCTGAGTCAGCCGCTGCACCATCTGCATGATGGCCTTCATCTGCGGCGCGGACTTGTAGGCGTAGTGGCTGCCGCTGTAGCCCCACCAGTCCCAGCAGCCCTTGGGGTTGTAGGGCTGGAAGGCCGACTGGTTGACCTGGGGGTAGAGCACCAGCATCCGGTTGCTGTCGGCCCAGCGGTTGTAGCCGGTCTCGGTGTAGAAGCGGTTGCCCACCGATTCGGCCGATTGCACGCAGCCATGCAGCGCGACATGCACCTTGCAGCCCGGTCCGGCCTCGGTGCAGCTGCGTGGCACATAGAGGTAGCCGGTGTCGGCCATGCTGGTGCTGCTCGCGGCATAGGCGCGCTGGTCGAAGGCGATGATCTGGCCCGAAGGCGTGCCAGCCGGTGCATTGAGCGGGCCGTAGATATGCTGCAGCAAGGCGCCGGCCTGGTCGTAGGGGCGTTCCTGCCCCTTGTCGCCGACCTCGCAGTGGCTGATGTAGGGGCTTTCGTTGGCCGCGCAGTCGTTGCCCTGGCCGGGGGCAATCACCGCATGACCGGCGGGAAGGTGGTTGACGTACTTGAGGTTCTGCGGCTTGACCCCGACTTGCTGCAGGAACGACACCGTGGCGTCCACCGCCGGCTGGCGCTGGATGGTGTCCTGGGTACCGCTGAACACATAGACCCGGTCGTCCGCGAGATGGCTCAGCGGATCGATCTTGCGCGCGCGGGCAAAGTCCTTGGCAAAGCCCGCCATGATGGCCGGGTTGGGTGGGAAGAACGGCACTTGGCCCATGCAGATGCTCGCGTAGGCCATGTTGTTGGCCGCGCAGTAGTAGGGTCCGCCCGCGATCACGCCGGCGCCGATGATGTCCTTCGAGTAGGCCACCTGCAGCTGAACCGCCATGTAGGCGCCGGACGAGAGTCCCGAGACCGAGGTCTGGGTCCGGTCGGCCTGGTAGGCCTTCAACGCGGGAGCAGGGGCCTGTGCCAGCGCGCCGGTGCACAGCAGCGCGAGGCAGACTGCAGCGGCAATCTGGCCCAGTCCGCCCTTTGTCCTCCTATCGCTGGTCGTTCGGTTCTTGTGCAATCGCTTCATCGATGGTTCTCCCGGGTCTGCTGACCCGCTGGCCAGCTGCTGCAGCTCGACCGTAGTTTTTGATGGAAATGAAATGCTGTTGGGCCATCCTAATGGGGTGAGCTGAAAATGACAATCGTTGTTTGGCTCGAACTGCGAGGCGTTGTTTTCCGCTGCTGCGCAGAGCGAGCCGCCCGATAATCTGGATTTCCCCATGCTCCTGAAGGAGCCCGTCATGTCTGATCTGTTCGCCCAACAGCCCGTTGCCCCCCTGGCTGAAGCCCTTCGCCCCAAGACGCTCGACGAGGTGGTCGGCCAGTCCCATCTGCTGGGCGAGGGCAAGCCGCTGCGGCTGGCCTTCCAGTCCGGCAAGCCGCACTCGATGATCTTCTGGGGACCGCCGGGGGTCGGCAAGACCACCTTGGCACGCCTGACGGCCACCGCCTTCAAGTGCGAGTTCATCGCCCTGTCCGCGGTGTTCTCGGGCGTCAAGGACATCCGGGCTGCCATGGAGCAGGCCCAGCAGAACCTGGCCATGGGCAAGCGCACCATCTTGTTCGTCGACGAGATCCACCGCTTCAACAAGTCGCAGCAGGATGCGCTACTGCCCTATGCGGAAAGCGGCCTGGTCACGTTCATCGGTGCCACCACCGAGAACCCTTCGTTTGAAGTGAACTCGGCCCTCCTGTCGCGGGCCCAGGTCTATGTGCTGAAGTCGCTGACCGACGAGGAACTCAAGCAGCTGCTGCAACATGCCCGCGAGCAGGTCCTGGGTGAGCTGGAGTTCGACGACCAGGCCTGCGACACCCTGATCGGCTATGCCGACGGCGACGCCAGAAGGTTCCTGAACCTGCTGGAGCAGACCCAGACCGCGGCCAGGACTTCTGGCATCACCTTGATCACGGCTGACTTCCTGCAGAACGCGCTGACCTTGAATTCGAGGCGCTTCGACAAGGGTGGGGACAACTTCTATGACCAGATCTCGGCCTTGCACAAGTCGGTGCGCGGCTCGCATCCCGATGCCGCGCTCTACTGGCTTACCCGGATGCTGGACGGCGGGGCGGATGCCCGCTATTTGGCGCGGCGCATCGTGCGCATGGCCTGGGAAGACATCGGCCTGGCTGATCCGCGGGCGATGCAGATTGCCAACGATGCAGCACTGACCTATGAGCGGCTAGGAAGCCCTGAAGGGGAGTTAGCTCTTGGTCAAGCGGTCATCTATCTGGCGGTAGCTGCCAAGAGCAATGCTGGATATAACGCTTACAACCAAGCCAAGGCGTTCGTGAAGCAGGACAAGAGCCGTGAGGTTCCGGTTCATCTGCGAAATGCTCCAACAAAACTCATGAAGGAGCTAGGTTATGGGCATGAATACCGATATGCCCATGACGAGCCCAATGCCTATGCGGCAGGCGAAACCTACCTTCCCGACGGCATGGCCGAGCCGGGCTGGTACCAGCCGGTGCCCAGGGGGCTGGAGCTCAAGATCGGCGAGAAGCTGGCGCTGCTGAAGACGTGGGACGCAGAAGCCGGCAAGCAGTGATTCGGTAGGTCTAGTAGGTGTCCAGCGACTCAGCCGCTGATGCTGAGTGCTGGCATATTATTGTTGATACGATAATGATTGCCTCCGCGCAGGGCTTGTTCTATTGGTTGAGACCAAGGAAAAAACTGCACTTGATTCGATGGCGCTGAAAGTTGGATGCTTCACTCCCCAAACCACCGCACCAACGATACGACGCCCGTCGATACCCTCCAAGCAACCCGCCTCCCAGCCATGGCCTCCAAACACAACGCCACCCATCGCCTGCTCGCCATAGGTCTGTTCGATGGGCTCAATGCTTTTTCCGAGCTCGAGACCCGCCTCTCCGCGCTACCCACCAACAAGGAACGGGGCGATGCGTTTGAAATCTTTGCCGAAGCCTACTTCGCCACCCAGAAGATCGCGCTGGCGCGCGACGTGTGGCCGTTCGAGGCGATACCTCTGGTGCAGCGCCGCAGCCTTTCGCTCGACACCGGGCGTGACATGGGCGTTGACGGGCTCTACGAAACCACTGATGGCGAACTGCGTGCCTACCAGGTCAAGTTTCGCAGCCGGCGCCCGGCCCTGACCTGGGATGAGCTTTCTACCTTCATGGGCTTGACCGACCAGGTCAGCCAGCGGGTGCTGTTTACCAACTGCGACACCCTGCCCAGCTTGATGCAGGACCGCAGCGGCTTCGTCGCCATTCGTGGCAGCGACCTCGACCGACTGACTGCCGAGGACTTCAACGCCATGCACGAATGGCTGCACAGCGGCCGCGTCGAACTCCCACGCAAGCAACCCCGTCCACATCAGGACGAGGCGTTGGCCAACATAGCGACCGGGCTTGTCACCAATGACCGTGCTACCGTCGTGATGGCTTGCGGCACCGGAAAATCACTGGTTGCCCTGTGGGCCGCCGAGCGTCACGCCGGCAAAACGCTGCTGGTGTTGGTGCCCTCGCTGGCTCTGGTGCGCCAGTTGTTGCATGAATGGCTGCGCGAAACTACGCGGGAGCGATTCAGCTTCATGTGCGTCTGCTCCGACCCGACGGTAGCCAAGGGCGCCGACGATCTCGTGGTGCATCAGGCGGATCTGGATTTTCCGGTCACCACCGACAGCGCCGTCGTGCGCCAGTATCTCGAAAAGCCGTTCGACGGCACCCGCTTCGTGTTTTCCACCTACCAGTCGGCGCAGGTGGTGGCAGAGGGCATGCCGGTCGATGCCGATGGTCAGCGCCGGCCTTTCGATCTGGGGATTTTCGACGAAGCCCACAAGACGGCCAGCCGTGACGGTACCCGCTTCAGCTTCGCCCTCGAAGACGCCAACCTGCCGATTACCAAGCGTCTGTTCTTCACCGCCACGCCGCGCCATTACGACGTGCGCAAGAAGGACAAGGAAGGCGACAGCACGCTTGTCTATTCGATGGACCGGCCCGAAGTCTATGGCCCGGTGGTCCATACCCTGAGTTTCGCTGAGGCCGCCCGGCGCGGCATCATCTGCGATTACAAGGTGGTGGTTTCGGTCGTTACCTCGGATATGGTCGATGACTATCTGTTGCGGCATGGCGAAACCATCGTTGCCGGCGACACGGTCAAGGCGCGGCAGGTCGCGCTGCAGGTCGCCTTGCAAAAAGCGGTCGAGAAATACGGCGTCAGCCGCATCTTCACCTTCCACGGCTCGGTCAAGGCGGCGAAGTCATTCACCTCGACCGACAGCGAAGGCATTGGCCAGCATCTGTCCGACTTCGCGACCCTGCATGTCAGCGGTGAAATGCCCACGGCTCGGCGCGAGGAGCAGATGAAGGCCTTCCGCGAGGCCGGCAAGGCCGTGATGTCGAACGCCCGCTGCCTGACCGAAGGCGTCGATGTGCCGGCCGTGGACATGGTGGCCTTCATTACCCCACGCAAGAGCAAGGTGGATATCGTGCAAGCGACAGGTCGCGCCATGCGGCGCGCTCCTGGCAAGGAGATCGGCTATGTGATGGTGCCGCTGTTTGTCGAGCAGGCCGCCAACGAATCGATCGAGGACGCCCTCAAGCGCACCGGCTTCGATGATCTGTGGGATTTGCTGGGCGCAATGAAGGAACAGGATGACGTTCTGGTCGACATCATCCGGCAGATGCAGGAGGACAAGGGGCGCACAGGCGTATATGACGACTGCCGGTTCAGCGAAAGGGTGGAGGTGCTGGGGCCTAGTGTTTCGTTGGAGACGATACGCAAATCGATTACAGCGGAGTGCTTGGAGTCGCTCGGGGTTTCTTGGAATGAATCTATTGGGAGGTTGCTGGCATTTGTGGAGCGCGAGGGTCATTGTCTGGTGCCAAAGCGGTACCTTTCAAGTGATGGATATAAACTGGGAATTTGGGTAATTAGGCAGAGAGTCATCAAGGAGGGCATGCCTTCCGGTCGGAGGAAAATTCTTGAAGCAATTCCAGGGTGGGTTTGGGATGTTTTGGATAACCAGTGGGAAGAGGCGTTTCGGTGCCTTGATGAATTTGTCGAGAGAAATGGTAGTTGTCAGGTTCCTGTGGGTTACGTTGCTGAGGGAGATATTCGTTTACATTTATGGATAAAGACTCAGAGAACACTAAAAAATAAATTGACAACAGAGAGGAGAGCGCGACTTGAGTCCTTGTTGGGATGGACTTGGGATGCATTGAGCGCGCAGTGGGAAAAAGCCTTTGAGTATCTTGAGGAATTTGCTAGTCGTGAAGGTCATTGTCGAGTTCCGCAGAAGTATAAGACGATAGATGGGTATCGATTGGGGCAGTGGGTAACAAATATTCGTGCATCTAAATTTAAATTAGATGATGCTCGAAAGGAGCGACTTGAGGCGCTTCCTGGTTGGACTTGGGGGGCTTTTTCTGCTCAATGGGAGATTGGATTTTTACACCTTGTTGAGTTTTTGAATTCGGGGGGGACTTGTCACGTGTCGTCTGAATATAGATCGGATGATGGATATCGTTTGGGGGCGTGGATCGCTTCCCAGCGGGGGTACAGGAGTTCCCTGTCTGTTGATCGAATAAAACGTCTTGAATCCATCCCGGGGTGGAGTTGGGATGTTCTTTCTGATCGGTGGGAGGTTGGATTTTCTCATTTGAAGAATTTTGTAGATCGGGAATGTAATTGCCTGGTTAAAGGTGGCTATCAGACGGATGATGGTTTTCATTTGGGTAATTGGGTTCAGGCGCAGCGATCTAGAAAGGAAAAAATGACGGCTAAAAGAAAAGAAAAACTTGAAGCCATTCATGGTTGGTCGTGGAGTGTTCGTGCCGATTTTTGGGAGGCTGGCTTTAGTTATCTCAAGGAGTTTTCTGAGTGCGAAGGACATACGCGGGTTCCTAGTAAATATAAAACGTCTGATGGATACAGGTTGGGGTTATGGGTTGCACGTCAACGTGCAGCTAAAGATACATTATCCGTTGAGTCAAGAAGTCAACTTGAAGCGCTGCCTGGCTGGGGTTGGGATTTGGTTAAAGAGAGTTAATATGAGGTTAGAAAAGTGAAGGGAGAAATGCGTCTTGATCCATATTGTCTGCCAGAGAGTTTTCGAAGTTACGTTTATGAATTTGTTGTCTTGGCTTGGGAGGTGAAGAAGGTTGAAATAAATCCCGAGAAATTTAGCAAGAAAGATTTGGCAGAAATCTGTGGACTCTATGTTCTTAAAATTGATAAATTGATTGAGATGGATAGGCGAGATCAGGAAGTGTGGCCGACGAATGAATTTCTCTATTTTTATGGGGGTGATAAAGTTAAGGGTTATGAATGCTTGTTTCGAAGGCTTCGAGATGCATTTGCGCATGGGCATTATGGTTCGTGTAATCGAGGATGGGTGGAGATTCGACATTTTTATAAAAACCGTGGTCAGGAAAAAGCTGTGCCACGTGTATTTGGGAGAGTTCGCATAAATACTCTAAAAATCTAGTGAAATTTCTTACTTGCGATAAAAAAATTAATAATTTGATGGATATGTAATCTGAATTTTTGAAAGTTGACGTTGGGCTGAGTAAGGTACGTGCTGTATGGAACATGATGGCAACGATGCGAGCATGCTTTTTTTGTCGGTGTGATTTTTTGAGTGTGACTTTTTTGATTTCACGTGGGTTCTGGCCGCTCTTAGAAGGTTCGATGCGGGGGGCGCGACCACGAGGCTCGCAAAAACCTAAAATAGACGGTTTGTGCGCAGGCCGCGCACGCCCCCAACCTGAAGTCCCATGACGCAAGAACACCACGCCCATCCGGCCGAAGACCATAACCAGCTGATCGCCGAGCGCCGCGAGAAGCTCAAAGGCCTGCGTGCCGCCCAGGAAGCCGGCCAGGGCCCGGCCTTCCCGAACGACTTCAAGCCGCAGCACCGCGCCGAGCAGCTGCTGGCCGAATACGGTCACATGAGCAACGAGCTGCTCGAGCCGATGAAGGTGCGCGTCTCGGTCGCCGGCCGCATGATGCTCAAGCGCGTGATGGGCAAGGCCAGCTTCGCGACCGTGCAGGACTCGTCCTTCGGTCCGACCGGCGGCCGCATCCAGGCCTACATCAACAACGAGGGCGTCGGCGAAGCCGTCCACACCGCCTTCAAGCACTGGGACCTGGGCGACATCATCGCGATCGAGGGCGAGCTGTTCAAGACCCGCACCGGCGAGCTGACGGTCAAGGCCGACAAGATCCGCATGCTGACCAAGAGCCTGCGCCCGATGCCCGACAAGTTCCACGGCATGCAGGACCAGGAGACCAAGTACCGCCAGCGCTATGTCGACCTGATGATGGACGAGCAGGCACGCAAGCGCTTCATGGCACGCAGCCTGGCCGTCACCAGCATGCGCGAGTTCATGGTGCAGCACGAGTTCCTCGAAGTCGAGACGCCGATGCTGCACCCGATACCGGGCGGCGCCAACGCGCGTCCCTTCGTGACCCACCACAACGCGCTCGAGCAGGACATGTTCCTGCGCATCGCGCCCGAGCTGTATCTCAAGCGCCTGCTGGTCGGCGGTTTCGAGCGCGTGTTCGAGATCAACCGCAACTTCCGCAACGAAGGCATCAGCGTGCGGCACAACCCCGAGTTCACCATGATGGAGTTCTACGCGGGTTACTGGAACTACCTCGACCTGATGGTCTTCACCGAGGACCTGATCCGCCATGCCGCGCACCGTGTCTGCGGCGGCGCCAAGCTGAGCTACCAGGGCAAGGATGTGGACCTGGAAGCGCCGTTCGAGCGCCTGACGATCCGCGAGGCCATCCTCAAGCACACCGAGGCCGGTGACAACGTCGACGACCGCGACTGGCTGATCGCGCAACTGCGCAAGCTCGGCATGGACCCGGTCAAGGACCGGCTCGACAGCCGCAGCCTGGCCGGCCTGCAGGTGATGTACTTCGAGGAGACGGTCGAGGACAAGCTCTGGAACCCGACCTTCATCTGCAACCATCCGACCGAGATCTCGCCGCTGGCACGCGCCAGCGACAGCGATCCGAGCGTGACCGAGCGCTTCGAGCTCTACATCACCGGGCGCGAGGTCGGCAACGGCTTCTCCGAGCTCAACGATGCCGAGGACCAGGCCGCACGCTTCCACGCCCAGGTCTCGAACAAGGATGCCGGCGATGACGAGGCCATGTTCTATGACCATGACTTCGTGCGCGCGCTCGAGCACGGCATGCCGCCGGCCGGCGGTTGCGGCATCGGCATCGACCGCCTGATCATGCTGCTGACCGACAGCCCGAGCATCCGCGACGTGGTGCTGTTCCCGGCGCTGCGCCGCGAGGGCTGATCGCTGGCGTCGGCCATCCTGCGCGGGTGGCCGGCTCCGGCGACTGCAAAATGCCTGGTCATCCGGTTTCCTTAGAATGACCCTTTTGTCATCTTGGAAATAGGCGATGGACAAGGCAAGGTACAGAATCTGGGTTCAGTTGCTGCTGACGATCGCAGCAGCCTTGGTCTTGGTCTGGTCGGGCGTGATTGTCTGGCAAGGCTATGCCTACCGCGAGGCCGCCATCAAGCAGGCCGAGGACTATTCGCTCAGCATGCACAGCGCCACCATGGCCGGTCTGACCGGCATGATGGTGACTGGCACGGTCGCACAGCGTGACGTGTTCCTCGACCAGATCAAGCAGCTCGGCACCATTCGCGATGTGCGGGTGCTCCGCGGCGACAGCGTGATCCAGACCTTTGGTCCCGGCAACGACAAGGATGACCGGCAGCCCGATGCCGTCGAGCAATGGGTGCTGAAGAACGGCCAGGAGCGGGTCCAGGTCGAGACCGATGCCCAGGGCGAGTACCTGCGGGCGGTCCGTCCCGCCTTGGCCAAGTCCAACTACCTGGGCAAGAACTGCATGCAATGCCACCTGGTGCCGGAGAATACGGTGCTTGGCGTCGTCGGCATGAAGGTGTCGCTGGAAAAGGTCAATGCCGAACTGGCCGACCAGCGCTTCAAGTCGATCCTGATGGCCATCATCACGAGCATTCCGGTGCTGATGCTGATCTATCCCTTCATTCGCCGGGTCGTGACGCAGCCGCTGGCCAAGGGGGTCGAGGTGGCACAGGGCATCGCGGCCGGCGATCTGACGCAAGAGATCAAGGTCGATTCGGGCAACGAGATCGGCGAGCTGCAGCAGTCGCTCAAGGACATGAACGACAGCCTGGTCCGGGTCGTGGGCCAGGTGCGCGCCGGCACCGACACGATCTACCAGGCTGCCAGCGATATCGCCAGCGGCAATGCCGATCTGTCGGCGCGTACCGAGGCGCAGGCGGCTGCGCTCGATCAGACGGCGGTATCGATGCGCGAGCTGACCGCGATTGCCAACCAGAATGCCGACAGCGCGAGTCAGGCCAACCAGCTGGTGCAGGCGGCTTCCGCGGTGGCGCTCAGGGGCGGCTCGGTGGTGTCGGAGGCCGTGGACAAGATGGAGGCGATCAATTCCGCTTCGAGCCGGATCGTCGACATCATCGGCGTGATCGATTCGATCGCCTTCCAGACCAATATCCTGGCGCTCAATGCCGCGGTGGAAGCGGCCCGCGCTGGCGAGCAGGGGCGCGGCTTTGCCGTCGTCGCCTCCGAGGTGCGCAGCCTGGCGCAGCGCTCGGCCAGCGCCGCCAAGGAGATCAAGCAGCTGATCGACGCCTCGGTCGAGCAGGTGGGGGCGGGGCGTGCGCTGGTGTATCAGGCCGGTAGCACGATGAACGACATCGTGGCGAGCATCCGTCAGGTCACTGACATCATGGGCAGTATCGTCACGGCCAGCGCGGGACAGACCGCCGGCATCGAGCGTGTCAATGGCGCCATGTCCGACATCAACGCCGTGACGCACCAGAACGCCGCGATGGTTGAGCAAGCCTCGGCGGCCGCGAAGTCGCTGCAGGACCAGGCGGCTCACCTGGAGGAGCTGGTCGGCTTGTTCAAGCTGACCGATCCGGCGTAGGCTTCGAGCGTCTGGCGCATCTTCTTCATCGCCGCGACATTGAGCGCGCGCGTGCGCTCGGCATCGATTGGTTGGTGATCTGCACCCCAGCGCATGCCCAATCATGCCTTCCCAGCAGACCGGGCGTCCTATAGGATGAACTTGGATGGGGAGGTCGAGATGATCTGGATTGTGGTGATGGCCGGTGGCCAAGCCGCGTCTTCTCCCTCAGAACAAGATCAAGCAATTGCAGGGAGGAAGAAAATGAAGATGCGTCAGCGGGTCGATCTGTCCAGCCAGCGGGATGACGGCAGGGTCAGCAGAAGGGTGGCCTTGCTTGGCGTGCTCGCGCTGGCGGGTTGCGGCGGTGGCGGATCTGCCGCGCCGCTGACCTTGAACGAGGCCGCCCGCCGGGTCGCCGACCTGAGTTCCCGCATGGACCTCACGGCCGCCGAGGTCGCCAGCCTGCAGACCGAGGTGCAGGCGAGCGGTGCGCAAGCCAGGGCGATCGAGAGAATCTTCGTCGACGGGGCCGGCTTCATCACGGCCTCCAACACGGCGCTGTCCGCCTTCCTCGCCGAGGTCGCGACCTTGAAGACGGTGGCCGAGCAGTTGCAGCGTGATCCGACCAATGCCGCGCTGGCCGATGCGCTGGCGCTGGCGGCCGAGAAGGTGGATGCGCAAGCGCTCCAGGTCGAGTCGGCCTCCGACGGCATCTTGCGCCTGCTGGCGGATGCCAGGATCTCGATTGCCTCGGCCAGTGCGGCTCGCCTGGCTCCGGCCTATGACGCGTCCACCTGCCGCGGCCTGCTGGAGCAGCTGGGCCAGATGGCCCAGGCGATTGCCAACAACCAGAACAATCTCAACGCGCTCTCGACCCAGCTGGCGGGCGACCGGCAGCGGCTCCAGAATGCCCAGGCGCTGCTGCCGCAAATGCGTAACAACCTGGAGGCCGCCAGGATCAGGGCGCTCGATGCCCTGCAGGTGCTCAGGGCCGCGCTGATCGCCGTTGCTGCGGCATGCGCGAGCGGATCGATCAGGGCCTGTGCGCTCGCGGTGATAGCCCTGGACCAGGCCGCCAGCCGGGCCGAGCAGGCTTCATCCAACTATGCCAGGGCGCGCGATGCGCTGCGGGATGTCGAGAACCGTATCGCTGCCTTGACCACGGGTATCGCCAACGCCGAAAACGCGATTGCCAACCTGCAGGCCGCGATCGCGATACTCGAGCGGGATGCGCAGGCGCTGAATCCGCAGATCCAGGACGCCTGTACTTCGGGCGGGGTCTGGGTCGGCTTCTGACCACAGCGGGGAGCGGACCCGGAGCGGTCCGCCGTCAGCGGGAAGCTGGGGCGGCAGCCGTCAGGCGTAGGCTTCGAGCGTCTTGCGCATCTTCTTCATGGCGGCGACCTCGATCTGGCGGATGCGCTCGGCGCTGACGCCGTATTCGGCCGCCAGTTCGTGTAGCGTCATGCCGCCCGAGCCGTCGTCGTTGACCTTGAGCCAGCGCTCGGCGACGATGCGGCGCGAGCGCGGGTCGAGCGCGTCGAGCGCCTCGCTGATACCTTCGCTGGCCAGCAGGTCGCGCTGGGTGGCCTCGAGCACAGCGGTCGGCTCGTGGCGGGCGTCGGCCAGCCAGGCGATCGGGCCGTAGGCTTCCTCGCCGTCATCGCCCGGGCTCGGGTCGAGCAGCACGTCGCCGCCCGACATCCGGGTTTCCATCTCGATGACTTCCTCGCGCTTGACCTTGAGTTCCTGCGCGACGACGCCGATCTCGTGTTCGCTCAGGCGTTCGCGGTGGGTGTCGGCCTCGGCGGCGCCGGCCTTGAAGCCCTGCTTCATCGAGCGCAGGTTGAAGAACAGCTTGCGCTGGGCCTTGGTCGTGGCGACCTTGACCATGCGCCAGTTCTTCAGGATGTATTCGTGGATCTCGGCCTTGATCCAGTGCAGCGCGTAGCTGACCAGGCGCACGCCCTGTTCGGGGTCGTAGCGCTTGACCGCCTTCATGAGGCCGACGTTGCCTTCCTGGATCAGGTCGCCATGCGGCAGACCGTAGCCCAAGTACTGGCGCGAGACCGATACCACCAGGCGCAAGTGCGACATCACGAGCTTGCCGGCGGCTTCGAGGTCGCTGTTCTGTTGCAGGCGGCGTGCGTAGTCGCGTTCTTCCTCGGCCGAGAGCAGGGGGAGCCGGTTGACCGCGCTGATGTAGGCGTCGAGGTTGCCCAGGGCGGGGAGCGTCAGCGAGCTGTTGCCCCAACCGCTTGCAGGTTGGGTCAGGGCTTGGGTGGTGGCGATGGCGGTCATGTCTTGGCTTCCTCCTTCCCTTGTGGGGATGCTCGAATGTTAGCACTCTGTTGGATCGAGTGCTAAGAGGAAAGTTCCAATCCCGCAAGGCAGATTGGGGTTATAGCGCAGTTTTGCAAGCAGGTCACCTGCCTCAAGGCAGCAGCAGCCCGGGCAATCCGGTCGCCAGCAGCGGCAGCCAGGCGATGGCCAGGGTGCCGAGGAAGATGGCCAGCAGCGCCGGCAGCACGGCCAGCGCGACGAAGCGCACCGGCTTGCCGAACATCGCCGACGAGAAGTAGATGTTCATGCCCGCCGGCGGGCAGAGGAAGCCCATTTCCATCGCAGCCAGGAAGATGATGCCGAAGTGCACCGCGTCGATGCCGTAGCTCAAGGCCACCGGCAGCAGCAGCGGCACCAGCACCACGATGGCGGCAAAGATCTCCATCAGCGCGCCGGCCAGCAGCAGGAACAGGGTCAGCGCCAGCAGGAAGACGAACTTGTTCGGGATCAGCGCCTGCACCGCCTCGATCGCGGCGTCAGGGATGCCGGCATCGATCAGGTAGTTGGTCAGGCCCAGTGCCATGCCCAGGATCAGCAGCACGCCGCCGATGATCTGGGCCGATTCGCTCAGCGCCTGGCCCAGCAGGCGCCAGGACAGTTCGCGGTGTGCCAGCGCCTGGGTCAGCACGGCGTAGAGCGCGGTCAGCGCGGCGCTTTCGGTCGGCGTGGCCAGGCCGCTGACCAGTGAGCCGATCGCGACGAAGGGCGCCAGGATTTCCCATTTGGCGTTCCAGGCCGCGGCCAGGATCTGGCGCCGGTCGCGTGGTGCCGCAGGGCTGGGCTCGGAGCTGGGTTTCGCCGCCTGGCCGCGCTTGAGGTAGCCGCCGAAGATCAGCAGGAAGCCCACCATCACGGCAGCGGGCAGCAGGCCGGCCAGGAACATGGTGTTGATCGGCACCCGGGCGATGATCGCGTACATGATCAGCGGCACCGAGGGCGCGAGCAGCACGCCCAGGGCGCTGGCGCTGGTGACCAGGCCGATGCCGCGCCGCTCGGGGTAGCCGGCTTGCTTGAGAAGGGGCAGCAGCAGGCCGCCGAGCGCCAGGATCGTGACGCCGCTGCCGCCAGTGAAGGCCGTGAAGCAGGAGCACAGCACGGCCGCCGCCAGCACGGTGCCGGTCACGCCCTGGCCGAACAGGGCGACGAACAGGTCGCCCAGGCGCTTGGCGGCGCCGGTGCGGGCAAACACCAGGCCGGCCAGCGTGAACAGCGGCAGCGCGGGCAGCGACGGGTTGACCGTGATCTGGTAGTGCGACAGCGCGACGGAGGCCAGCGGCATGCCGTCTTGCCAGAACAGCAGCAGTGCCAGGCCGCCCAGGGCCGAGAAGATTGGGGCTCCGGCCAGCAAGGCCGCCAGCAGCAGCAACAGGCCCGGCCAGATCGTCAGCGCGCTGCCGTCGAACTGCCAGGCCAGCAGCAGGCCGGCCAGCGGACAGAGCAGGCCAGCGGCCAGCTGGCCCCAGGGCATGGGCAGGCAGCGCGCGCCCAGCTTCGCGCCCAGCAGCGCAAAGCCCAGCGGCATGCTGGCTTGCACCCACCACAGCGGCAGGCCGTAGGCCAGCACGTGCGAGACTTCCATTTCGCTGGCGACCAGGCGCCAGCTCGCCATCGCGAGCATGCCGCAGACCAGCGCCGCCACGCCGTTGGCAAAGGCGTGCAGCACGGCGTTCGGACGTGCGCCGTCAACGCGGGCGCCACCGGCCAGCGTTGTCAGGTGCCCGTGCCGTTCGGCGGCCAGCGCGCCGAACATCGCCAGCACCAGGCCCAGGTGCTGCACCAGCACCGGCGCGTTCTCGATGCCGCGTCCCATCAGCGGGCGCAGCAGGATCTCGAGCGCCGGGATCAGTGCCATCAGCACCAGCGCCAGCGACGACAGCAGTTCGTCGGCGCGCTCGATCCGTTTCAGGCGAGTGGTCAGCACAGCGCTCACTTTCACTTGCCCTTGCCGGCGCGGTAGGTTTTCAGGTGCGCCATGACTTCATCGAAGGTCTCGGCCGGCACCATGGTGCCGCGAATGCGCGGGTAGAGCTGTTCGGCCAGCGCGGTCCATTCCTTCATCTGCTCGGCATTCGGGCGGTGCACGACCAGGCCGCGCTTCTTCATCGCATCGACCGCTTCCTCGACTTCCTGCCTGGCCTTGGCGCGCAGCTGGATGCCGGCCTTCTCGCTGGCCGAGCGCAGGGCGTCCTGGGTGGCGGGGCTCATCTCGTCCCAGGCCTTCCTGGTCACCACCAGCGCGCCGACGATTGGCGCCCAGTTGATCTCGAGCATGTGCGGTGCGCTGGTGTAGATCTGGGTCGCGAGCGCGAAGTAGGGCGTCGCCGGTACCACGTTGATCATGCCGGTCTGGATCGCGGGCAGGATGTCGGTGGTCTCGAGCGGCACCGGGGTGTAGCCCAGGCTCTTCATGATGCCCTGCTGGTCGGGCTCGGAGCCCCAGGCGAAGAACTTCATCTTCTTGTAGTCGTCCGGGCGCAAGGCGGCTTCCTTCGAGAAGAACCTGACCCAGCCCGCGTCGCCCCAGGTCAGGACGATGAAGCCCTTGTCGAGGAACTTCTTCTCCATCGCCGGGCGCATCTTCTCGCGCACATAGTCGACTTCCTCCCAGTTGCGGAACAGCAGCGGCATGATCTGCAGCGCGGCGATCGAGGGTTCGATCTCGCGCAGGCCCACCACCGACAGCAGGGCGCCCTGGAGCTGGCCGATGCGCATGCGGCGCGCCATCTCGGCCTCGCCGCCCTGGCTGCCGTCGGGATAGACCAGGTACTTGCCATTGCCGCCCTGGGCCGCGCGCCAGCTTTCGCCGATTTCCAGCAGCTGGCGGTGATAGAGCGAGTTCTTCGGCACCAGGGTGCCGATGCGCAGCGACTGGGCCGCCGCGGGCAGGCTGCCGAGTGCGGCTAGAGCGAGCAGGGCCGAGGAAGCGAGTTTTTGCCAGCGGCGCTGGCTCGGGAGAGTGGTCATGGCTTAGGTCAGGTCAGAACAGGTCGGCGGCGGTTTCCAGCAGCCACTGGGCGCGCTGCTGCATCACCTGGTTGGACAGGTCGCGGCGCTGGGCGCTGGCAGCAAGTGCCTGCTGCAGCAGGGCCTCGAAGGCGGGTCGGTCGCCGTCGGGCAGCGCCAGGGTTTCGGCCTTGGCGACATAGGGGCCGGCACTTTGGCCCGCACTGGCCGCAATCGCCTGATCGAAATAGCGCGCGGCCTGCTGGCGCGATCCGCCGGCACGGGCCGCTTCGAAGTTGCCCATCAGGCTGGCGAGCGCGCCGTCGCCGAAATCAGGCGCGACCTGCCAGGCCAGCCCGGCCAGGCGCATCGCCAGCGGCAGGTCGGCCACCACTTCGGGATCGTCCTTGGACAGCGAGATATAGGCGCCCCAGGAGGCGGAGCCCCAGTAGGCGAGGCCGGCTTGCGCTGGCGTGATCCGCGGCCAGCGCTTCGGATCGGGCTGGGCCAGCGCTTGCGCAAAACCGGGCTGGGCCTGTTCCAGCGCCGTCATCGCATGTCGGTGCGCGCGCAGGTAGAGCCGTCTGGCTCGCTGGTCGAGCTGGTGCGCCTTTTTCGCGTCCTGCGCGGCGAGCTTTTCGGCCTCGAAGGCGACGAAGGCGTAGGCGTATTGCGTGAAGCCGGCCGCGACCGATTCGGCCAGCTTGAGCTGGCCCGGCGCTTCGCGCAGCAGCGATTCCGACAGCTTCAGGTAGAAGGCGCTGGCCTCGCGCGCGAGCTCGAGGTCTTCCTCCTGCGCCTGGCCCTGGCTGGCGAGTGCCTCGCCCACGCCCTGCACGATGAGTTGGCGTGGCGAACAGGCGGCCAGCGCGCAGCACAGCGTCAGCAAGGCCAGTGAGAGAAAACGGTTCAGGTAGCCGCAAGGCATGATCACGGGGCTCCCTGTGTGGGGCGGTCGACGAAGGATCGGATCTCGCAGGGTTGAGTTGCGCGATCTCTAAACCGGAAATCTACCCGCGGTGCGTGAAAAAACCGTGACTTGTCAAACTTGGCACTGCTGCGCTGCGCCGGCCCAGGTCAGGCCGCAGGGGGCACGGGCTTGACCGCCTTGCCCGCGCCGGGACGCTGGGCATGGTAGATGCCTTGCGAGCCCGAGCAGAGGTAGCTGGTCGCGCAGCCGAGCGCCGCCGGCACGCCGAGAGCGGCGCCGAACAGCTCGACCGCCATCAGCGTGCAGGTCAGCGGCGTGTTGGCTGCGCCCGCGAACACCGCGACCAGGCCGACTGCGGCCAGCAGATCCAGCGGCAGTTGCAGCAGCGGCGCCAGTGCGTTGCCCAGCGTGGCGCCGATGAAGAACAGCGGCGTGACCTCGCCGCCCTTGAAGCCCGAGCCGATCGAGGCGACCGTGAACGCGAGCTTGCCCGCGAAGTCCCAGGCCGGCAGCGGCTGCTCGAACGACTGCTGGATGACCGGTAGGCCCAGGCCCAGGTAGCGCTCGGCGCCCAGGCTCCAGGCGAGCGCAGCGATCACGCAGCCGCCCAGCAGCGGGCGCAGCGGCGCCCAGGCGATGCGGCGCTTGAACTGCGCCGCCAGTGCGTGGCTGGCGCGTGCGAACAGCCTGGCCGTCAGGCCGAACAGCATGCCGGCCAGCAGCAGCGCGCCCAGTTGCAGCAACGACAGCTGGCCGAAGGGTGCTACCGCGTAGTGCGAATGCGTCACGCCCCAGAGCAGCGCGACGCGGTCGGCCAGCAGCGCCGCGACCAGGCAAGGCAGCAGCACGGCGTGATGCAGGCGACCGACCGCCAGCACCTCGAGCGCGAACACCGCGCCGGCCAGCGGCGTGCCGAACACCGAGCCGAAGCCGGCTGCGATTCCGCACATCAGCAGCACCGGGCGTTCCTCGCGCGCCAGCTTGAAGGCGCGCGCGAGCTGGTCGGCCAGTGCACCGCCCATCTGTACCGCCGTGCCTTCGCGCCCGACCGAGGCACCGAACAGGTGCGACAGCACTGTGGCCAGCAGCACCAGCGGCGCCATGCGCAGCGGCAGTGCTTGGCGTGGCTGGTGGATCTCGTCGATCAGCAGGTTGTTGCCGCCGTCCGAGCGGCCACCGAGCTTGAGATAGGCCCAGCCGACCGCAAAACCCGCCAATGGCAGGCACGCGAGCAGCCAGGGCTTTGCCAGGCGCGTTTCCGTGGCCCAGTCGAGCGCGTGCAGGAACAGCGCCGAGGCACTGCCCGCGAGCAGCGCAACAGCGGCGGCCAGCAGCAGCCCGCGTCCGAGCGCGCTCAGGCTGGCGATGGGTTGGAGGCGGGAATTTGCGGGATCTGGCTTCATGGGCTAAGCGCCGATCTTATCGGCAGCGCTCGCTGATCGATCGCGCGGAGTCCTGGGAGCGGCCCACTGCGATGCCGCAGGCCGACCTAGAATGAGCCGAGCTGCGTTCAGGGAGGACTCCATGCTGATTGCCGCCATTGCTGCCATCACCGCTGTCCAGGAGAGGGCTTGCCGGCTCCGTCCGGTCTGGTCCGGCGGCTTCATTCGGTCCGTGCTGGCCTGGCTCGCGCTCGCATCGGCTGGTTTGGGCCTGGTAGCTCCGGCCTGGGCACAGGATGGCGCTGCCCTGCGCGTGCGCCAGCTGGAACTCCGCTCGGCCCTGGCCGACAACGCCTTCGGTCGCCCGCTGGTGCTCGAATCGGTGCAACAGGGCGACCGCCTGAGCGGCGAGATCCATGCCGTGATCGCGCAGCCGTTTGCGCTCGCGGCGGCGGCGCTGCAATCGCACCAGGCCTGGTGCGACATCCTGATGCTGCACCTCAACGTCAAGCATTGCCTGGCGCTCGGCGCGGGCGCGGACCGCCGGCTGCAGATCGCGATCGGGCGCAAGCATGACCAGCCGGTGGCAGACGCCTTCGCGCTCGGGCTCGGCTATCGCATCCTGGCCAGCCAGCCCGACTACCTGGCGCTGCGGCTCGAGGCCGCCGACGGGCCTTTGGGCACGCGCGACTTCCGGATCGGGCTCGCGCTGGCGCCGTTGCCCGCGGGCGGCAGCTTCCTGCGCCTGAACTATTCCTATCGCTACGGGCTGGCGGCCAGGCTGGCGCTGCAGGGCTATCTGGCGACGCTGGGCCGCGACAAGGTAGGTTTCAGCGTCGTCGGTCGCGCCGCCGACGGCAGCCCGGTCCATATTGAAGGCTTGCGTGGCGCGGTCGAGCGCAACACCTTGCGCTACTACCTGGCGATCGAGGCCTATCTGGGCGCGCTGGCCTTGCCGGCGGCACAGCGGCCCGAGCGCCGCCTGCAGGCCTGGTTCGACGCGACCGAGCGCCATCCACTGCAGCTGCATGAGCTCGAACGCGACGATTACCTGGCGATGAAGCGACGCGAGCTCGCGCGCCTTGCCGCCGGCAGCGCTGCGGCCAACTGAGGCAGCCGGCTGATGTCAGCGCCGATCCCGCGCCCGCGCCCGCGCCTGTTCCTGGCCCTCTGGCCCGATGCCACCGTGCGCGCCGCCTTGCGCGAGCAGGCACTGAGCTGGGGCTGGCCCGACGCCGCCCGCCGCTACGACGAGGCCGACTGGCACCTGACGCTGCATTTCCTGGGCAACTTGCCGTTCGAGCGGCTGGCCGGGCTGCGCGCCGGCCTGGCAGTCGATGTCGAGCCGTTCGAGCTGGTGCTGGACCGGGCCGAGCTTTGGCGCCGCATCGCGGTGCTGACTTGCGAGCAGATTCCGCCTGCGCTGCTGCGGCTGCATGCGGCGCTCGGCCAGGCCTTGCAGCGGCTGGGCCTGGAGCCCGATGCCAGACCCTATCGGCCGCATCTGACCCTGGCGCGCTCGGCCGTTGGCGCGCAGCTTGCGCTCGAGCCGCCGAGGATTGCCTGGCCGGTGCGGGGCTATGCCCTGGTGCGTTCGACCGGTGACCCGCGCTGGCGTTACGATGCGGTGCAGCAATATCCTGACCCTCAATGCAAACCCGAACCCCACTTGATCCGATGATGGCGTCGATCCGCAAGACTCGCACCGCTGGCCATGCCGGCCGGGCGCTGGCTGGAGTCGCGCTGGTGCTGGCATTGGCGCCTGGGTGGGCGACGGCCGAGCCGACCCTGGCTGCGCGGGGCGATGCCAATGCGGCCGCCTTGCCCCCGCTCTTGTTGCCGGCGCAGTGGTCGCAAGTGTGGGAGCAAGTGCCGGTGCCAATGCCAGGGCAAGTGCCGGAGCAAGCGTCGGCAGTCGATGCCGGCCGGTCCAGCTCCGGGTCAGCGCCGACCGAAGTCGCGCTCTGGTGGCGTGGCTTTGGCGACCGTGAACTGATGGCGCGGGTCGAGCAGGCGCTGCAGGCCAACACCAGCGTGCGCAGCGCACTGGCCGCCGTGGAGCAGGCGCGCGCGCTGCGCGATGTGGCTCAGGCCGGTCGCTGGCCCGAAGTCGGCGCCAGCGCCTCGGTCCAGCGCAGCCGCTCGGGCGATGCCGCAGTCGGCAACAGCTGGCGCGCCGGGCTCGATGCGGCCTGGGACCCCGACCTGGCCGGTCGCCAGCGCGCCAGCATCAGCGCTGGCGAGGCCGAGCTGCAGGCCGCGCGCTACGGCCTGGAGCAGGCGCGGGTGGACCTGGCGGCCGAGGTCGCGCTGAGCTATATCGAACTGCGCGGCCTGCAGGCGCGGCTCGCGATTGCACGCGCCAACCTGGCGGCCCAGCAAGACACCTTGCAGATCACCGACTGGCGGGTGCAGGCCGGTCTGGCGTCGTCGCTCGACCTGGAGCAGGCGCGCGCCGCGACCGAGCAGACCCGGGCCCAGATTCCGGTGCTGCGCACCAGCCTGAGCAAGACCGCGCATGCGCTGGCGCTGCTGGGCGGCCAGATGCCGGCGGCCAGTCAAACGCTGCTTGAGACGGTGCGACCGGTGCCGCTGCCGCCGACGGGCCTGGTCCTGTCGTTTCCGGCCGAGACGCTGCGCCAGCGCGCCGACCTGCGCGCGGCCGAACAGCGCGTGCTGGCGGCGCTGGCGCGGGTCGAGCAGGCCGACGCGGCGCGCTGGCCCAGCTTCCAGCTCGCCGGCTCGTTCGGGCTGGCCGCGGCGCGTCCGGCCGACCTGTTCGAGCTGGCCTCGCTGACCCGCACCCTGCTGGCGGGACTCAGCGCCTCGCTGTTCGATGGCGGCGCGGCGCGGGCGCAGGTGCGGGCCCAGCAGGCCGCGCTCGAGCAGTCGCGCATCGGCTACGAGGCAGCCTTGCTGGGCGCATTGCAACAGGTAGAGGATGCATTGGCCGCCTTGGCGGGCGACCGCGAGCGGTTAGTCCGCCTGCAGGCCGCTGCCGAGGCAGCAGCCAACGCCGAGCTGCTGGCGCGCCAGCGCTACGCCAGCGGCCTGATCGATTTCCGTACCGTGCTCGATACCCAGCGCACTCTGCTGTCGGCGCAAAGCGAGCTCGAGACCACCCGCGCCGCGCTCAGCGCCGACCATGTGCGCCTGTACCTGGCACTCGGTGGCGGCTGGACGCCCGATGCCGCCCCCCAGCCCTGATTCCACATGACCACTACTGACGCCTCCACCCCGCCCACCACCGATCCTGTCGCGCAACTGCTGGGCGACGACCGCCCGCCGCGCGGCTGGCGCCGTCCGTTCTGGTGGGCGCTGGCGCTGCTGCTGCTCTTGCTGGCGGCTGGCCTCTATTATTGGTCGGGGCGCCAGGCGCAACAGGCCCAGCCGGCCTATGTGACCGAGCCGGTCGGACGCGGCGACATCACGCTGACGGTCTCGGCCAACGGCACGGTGCAGCCGACGCGCTCGGTCAACATCGGCAGCGAACTGTCGGGCACGGTGCGCCGGGTCTCGGTCGATGTCAACGACAAGGTCAAGCAAGGCCAGCTGCTGGTCGAACTCGACACCGCCAAGCTGTCGGACCAAGTCAGCCGCTCGCGCGCCGCACTGGCGGCGGCCCAGGCCCAGCTCGCGCTCGCCACTGCCACGCTCAAGGAGTCACAGGCCAGCCTGGTCCGGCTGGAGGAGGTCGCGCGCCTGTCGGGCGGCAAGGTGCCTTCGGCGGCCGAGCTCGACGCCGGCCGCTCCGCCTTGGAACGCGCCCGCGCCAGCGAGGACAGCGCGCGCGCCGGCATCCAACAGGCCCGCGCCACCCTGTCGACCGACGAGACCAACCTGTCGAAGGGATCGATCCGCTCGCCGATCGACGGCATCGTGCTCGAGCGCAAGGTCGAACCCGGCAACGCGGTGGCAGCCTCGCTGCAGGCGGTCACGCTGATGACGATCGCCGAGGACCTGCGCCGCATGCGGGTCGAGGTCAGCGTCGACGAGGCCGATGTCGGCGCGGTCCAGGTCGGCCAGAAGGCGCGCTTCAGCGTCGGCGCCTACCCCGCGCGCCAGTATCCGGCCGAGGTGACACGGGTGTCCTTCGGCCCGACCAAGACCGACAACGTCGTGACCTATACCACCTACCTCGAAGTCGACAACCAGGACCTGAGCCTGCGCCCGGGCATGACCGCCAGCGCCAACATCGTCGCCACCGAGCGCCAGGGCGTGCTGCTGGTGCCCAATACCGCGTTGCGTTTCACTCCGGTCAACGGCCAGGCCCAGGGCGGCGGCGTGCTGTCGATGATGATGCCGCGTCCGCCCACCAGCGCGCGCAAGACCGCGCGCGCCGACAGCAAGGCCGGCGCCAAGAAGGTCTGGGTGCTGCGCCAGGGCCAGCCGGTCGCGGTGGCCGTCAGCGCCGGCATCAGCGACGGCCGGGTGACCGAGGTCGTCGGCGGCGAGCTCAAGGAAGGCGATCTGGTCATCACCGACCAGCGCGGCAGCGGAGGCAAGTCTTGACATCGACCTCGATCCCGACCGCCGACCGGGCTGAGAAAGCCGATGCGGGACCTGGCGTGCCGCTGATCCGGCTGCGCGGCATCAGCAAGACCTACGGGGCGGGCGAGACCGCGTTCCAGGCCCTGAAGGGGGTCGATCTCGACATCCACGCCGGCGAGTTCGTCGCTATCATGGGCCCGAGCGGCTCCGGCAAGTCGACCACGATGAACATCCTGGGCGGGCTCGACCAGCCCAGCAGCGGCCGTTACCTGTTCCGCGGCGTCGAGGTCCAGTCGCTGGCGCGCGACGAACGCGCGCGGCTGCGGCGGCGCTATTTCGGCTTCGTGTTCCAGGGCTTCAACCTGCTGGCGCGCACCTCGGCGCTGGAAAACGTCGAGCTGCCGCTGGTCTACCGCGGCGAGCCGGCCGTCGCCCGTCATGCGGCGGCGCAGCAGGCGCTGGAGCAGGTCGGCCTGCTGCCCTGGGCCGGCCACACACCAGCCGAGCTCTCGGGCGGCCAGCAGCAGCGGGTGGCGATTGCGCGCGCCATCGTGACCCAGCCCCAGGTGCTGCTGGCCGATGAGCCGACCGGCAACCTCGACAGCCAGCGCGGCCACGAGATCATGGAGCTGATCCAGCGCCTGAACCTCGAGCAGGGCATCACGGTGCTGATGGTCACGCACGAGGCCGATATCGCGGCCTACGCCGGGCGCATCGTGCGCTTCGTCGATGGCCGCATCGCCAGCGACAGCCCGAATCCGGACCGGATCGGACTGAAGCCGGCGCGGCTCGATGCGGCTGCCACGGAGGCGCACTGATGTTCTTCACCACCCTCGTGCTGGCCTGGCGCTCGATCCGGCGCAACCTGCTGCGCAGCTTCTTGACCGTACTCGGCATCGTGATCGGGGTCGCGGCGGTGATCACCATGGTCACGCTGGGCCAGGGCGCGACGCTGTCGATCCAGAACCAGATCGCCGGCCTGGGCAGCAACCTGCTGCAGGTGCGCCCGGGCCAGCGCCTGATGGGCGGCCCCGGCAGCACCGGCTTCTATGGCCCTTCCTTTCGCGAGGCCGATGCCGAGGCGATCGCGACCCAGATCGGCGGCGTGCGTGCGGTGGCACCCGAAGCCCGCACCAGCACCACCGTGGTCGCCAACGGCCGCAACTGGAGCAGCAGCGTGATCGGCAGCCACAACGCCTGGCTCGCCACCGGCAACTGGCAGCTGCGCGAAGGGCGCGAGTTCAGCGCCGACGAGCTGCGCGCGGGCGCTGCCGTCTGCCTGATCGGCGAGACGGTGCGGCGCGAGCTCTACGGCAGCCGCAGCGGTGTGGGTGAGCAGCTGCGCGTGCGGCAGATGTCGTGCGAGGTGGTCGGCCTGCTCGAATCCAAGGGGCAGGGCGCTTTTGGCAACGACCAGGACGACCTGGTGCTGCTGCCGATCAAGACGCTGCAGCGACGCGTGACCGGCAACACCCGGGTCCAGACCCTGCTGGTGTCGATGCAGGAAGGTAGCGACCCGGCCCGCGTCAGCGCCGGCATCACCGAGCTGCTGCGCGAACGGCGCAAGCTGGCCGAGGGCGATGACAACAACTTCAACGTGCTCGATACCAAGCAATTGGCCGACACCCTGTCGGGCACGACCCGGATCATGACCACGCTGCTTGGTGCAGTGGCGGCGGTCAGCCTGCTGGTCGGCGGCATCGGCATCATGAACATCATGCTGGTCAGCGTGACCGAGCGCACGCGCGAGATCGGGCTGCGGCTGGCGATCGGCGCGCTCGAGCGCGAGGTGCTGCTGCAGTTCCTGGTCGAGGCCGTGGTGCTGTCGAGCCTGGGCGGCCTGATCGGCATGGCGCTGGCCGCCCTGGCCAGCTTCGGGTTGGCCAGCGTGATGGACATGCCCTATGTGTTCCAGCCCGCCATCAATGCCCTGGCCTTCGTGTTCTCGGCTGGCATCGGCGTGTTGTTCGGCTACTTTCCGGCCCGGCGTGCGGCCAGGCTGGACCCGATCGAGGCGCTGCGCCACGAATAAAGCGCCGGCTGCGCCGGCGGTGCGGGTCAAGCAGCGGCTTCCTCGGGGGAAGCCCGCATGCCTTTCACGATGTTGAAGTGATAGTATTGGCTTGGGGTTGGGACGTTTTGGTTACTAACCCCAATCAAAAGTCCATCGCATGAGCCTGAGGTCAGAATTCAAGCGGGCTGGCAGCCAGCTCTTGCTGGCGCTCCTGTTGTCGGGGCTCCCTTGGGCCGCCTGGGCCACGCACGCCGTCCGCGTCGGGGTGTACGAGAACGAACCCAAGATTTTTTCTGACGCGAACGGTCAGCTCTCGGGCATCTTCGGCGACCTGATCAACGAGATCGCCCGGCGTGAAGGCTGGACCGTCGTCCCGGTCCCCTGTGCCTGGGAGGACTGCCTGAATGCGCTGCAGGAAGGGGGCATCGACCTGATGCCCGACGTGGCTTACAACGAGGCCCGCGCCCGCCTGTTCGACTTCCACCAGGTGCCGGCCTTGCACAGCTGGTCGCAGCTGTACCGGCACGAGGGCGTCAGCATCGTGTCGATGACCGACCTGCAGGGCCGACGCGTGGCGGTGCTCGACGGCTCGGTGCAGCAGGAATACCTGAGCGCCATGCTGGACGGCTTTGGCTTGCGGACCGAACTGGTGCCGGTGCCTTCGCTGCACGAGGGCTTTGCCCGGGTCGAGAGCGGGGAGCTTGACGCGGTCGCGGCCAATCACCATTTCGGTGACCGCAACGCCCGCGCCCACCGCCTGCAGGAAACGCCGCTCATGTTCCAGCCCTCGCGGCTGTTCTTCGCGACCGGCCAGGGGCGCAACGCCGAACTGCTGGCAGCGATCGACCAATACCTGCAGCCCTGGCAAAGCGAACCGTCGTCGATCTATTTCACCGTGCTCAAGCGCTGGGGGCTGCCGCCCACGCCGTCGCAGATCCCGCGCTACCTCTGGTGGAGCTTGTTCAGCGTCGCCACCCTGCTGGCACTGGCGCTGGGCCTGGCCGCCTGGCTGCGGCGCGAGGTGGCGCGCCAGACCCGCTCCCTGCGCGCCAGCGAGGACAAGCTCGCGACCATACTCAACAGCGTCGACGGCTACATCTTCATCAAGGACACGCAGCTGCGCTACCAGTATGTCAACCAGAAGGTGGCCGAGCTGTTTGGCCGACCCGCTGCGGCCATCGTGGGCTGCAGCGACGAGGAGTTCTTCGATGCGGCGACGGTGCAGACCCTGCACGAGATCGACCGCTCCGTCATCGACGGCGGCATGCGCGTCGCTGGCGAGGAGGTCAACGCGACCCGGGACGGGCGGGGCAGCCGGCTCTACTACGTGGTCAAGCAGCCGTTGCGCGAGCCCGATGGCCGTGTCTATGCCTTGTGCGGCATTTCGACCGACATCACCGAGCTCAAGCAGGCACAGGCCGAGCTCGAGCGTTATCGGGAGCATTTGCAGCAGCTGGTCAATGAGCGCACCGTCGAGCTCGAGACCGCGACCGCCGCGCTGCGCGAAGCCGGCGCCGAGCAGCTGGCGATCTTCGATGCCGCGACGGCGGGACTGATGGCGGTCAAGGATCATCTGATCCACCGTTGCAATCGCACCCTGGAGCATATGTTCGGCTATGGCCTGGGCGAGATGCTGGGCCGCAGCATCCGCATCTTCTATCCCGACGAGGCGGCTTTTGCCGAACTCAGCGCGCGCCTGACTCCGATGCTGCTCGAGCAGCACCGCTTCATTGACGAGTGTGAGCTGGTGCGCCAGGACGGCAGCCGTTTCTGGGCCCGCCTGTCGGTGCAGGCGATCTATCCCGACCAGCCAGAGCAGGGCTTCTTCGGCATGGTGCAGGACATCACGGCCGAGCGCGAGGCGCTCGAGGCGATGCGCCAGGCCAAGGAACTGGCCGAGCAGGCGGCGCATGCCAAGGCCGATTTCCTGGCCAACATGAGCCACGAGATCCGTACGCCGATGAATGCCGTGATCGGCATGACCTACCTGCTGCAGAAGACCTCGATGACGCCGCAGCAGTTCGACCATCTGCACAAGATCCAGGTCTCGAGCCAGCACCTGCTCGGCGTGATCAACGATATCCTGGATTTCTCCAAGATCGAAGCTAACCGCATGAGCCTGGAGCAGGTCGAGTTCGAGCTCGAGCCCGTGCTCGACAACGTCGTCAACCTGCTGGCCGAGCGTGCCGAGAAGAAGTCGCTCGAACTGGTGCTCGAACTCGCGCCCGAAGTGCCGACCCGCCTGGTCGGGGACCCGCTGCGCCTGGGTCAGGTGCTGATCAACTTCGGCAACAACGCGGTCAAGTTCACCGAGCGCGGCACGGTCAGCCTGTGCGTGCTGCAGCAGGAGCGCAGCGACGACACTGTGTTGCTGCGCTTCGAGGTCCGCGACACCGGCATCGGCATCCTGCCCGAGCAGCGGGACCGCTTGTTCCAGAGCTTTCAGCAGGCCGACAGCTCGATCACGCGCAAGTACGGCGGCTCCGGCCTGGGCCTGGTCATTTCCAAGCGCCTGGCCGAGCTCATGGGTGGCGAGGTCGGGGTCGAGAGCGTGCCGGGGCGGGGTTCGACGTTCTGGTTCACCGCCAGGCTCAAACTGGGCAGTGGCGTGCCCGCGCGGCCTGCGCTGCAACTCAGCTTGCAGGATCGGCGCGTGCTGGTGGTCGATGACAACGAGCAGGCGCGCGAGGTGCAGGCCGGCATGCTGCGTTTCATGGGCTTCGACGTGACCAGTGCCGAGTCGGGCCCGCTGGCACTGGCCGAACTTGAGCGCAGCGAGCAGGCGGGTCAGCCCTACGACATCGTCTTCCTGGACTGGAAGATGCCCGAGATGGATGGCCTGACCGTGGCGCGCGAGATCGCCCGGCTGCCCTTGAGCCAGCAGCCCAGGGTGCTGATGGTCACCGCCTACGACCGCGACGAGCTCGTGCGGGCTGCCACCGAGGTCCCGATCCATGATGTGCTGGTCAAGCCCGTGACGCCCTCGACCCTGCTCGACGCCGTCATGCGTCTGCTGGGCACCTGGCAGGCGCTGCCGCACAGTTCGCTCCAGGGCGCGGCTGGCGGCCTCGATACCTCCGTTCTGCGCGGTGCCAGCGCCTTGCTGGTGGAGGACAACGAGATCAACCGGGAAGTCGGGCAGGCCTTGCTCAATGAACTGGGCCTGCAGGTCGAGCTGGCACCCGATGGCGCGGTGGCGCTCGAGAAGGTGCAGCAGCGCCGCTATGACGTGGTGCTGATGGACATGCAGATGCCGGTGATGGACGGACTGACCGCGACGCGCGAGATCCGCAAGCTCAGTGCGCTGAACGACTTGCCGATCCTGGCGATGACGGCCAATGCGATGGCGGGTGACCGCGAGCGTTGCCTCGAGGCCGGCATGCAGGACCATATTGCCAAGCCGGTCGATCCGAACGACCTGGCGGTCAAGCTGCTCAAATGGGTCAGGCCCGGCCCGCGCAGCGTGCTACCCGCCGATGCCGCCGATGCCGCCGATGCCGCCGATGCCGCCGAGGCTGACAGGGCCGTCGAGCTCGCCGCCAGCCGGTTGCCCGGGTCCTCCGGCGAGACGCCTGTTTCGCTGTCGCTCGACGGCATCGTCGGCCTCGACGCGGCGCAGGGTCTGCGCCAGTTGCAGGGGCGCGAGGCGCTCTACCTCAAGCTGCTGCGCCAGTTCGTCTCCGACCAGGCCGACATGCCCGCGCGTGTCGCGGCCGCGATCGCCGCCGGCGACTGGACGCAGGCCGAACGGCTGGCGCATACGGTCAAGGGCGTTGCGGCGCAGATTGGCGCGCCGTCCCTGCGCGACCTGGCCGAACAGCTTGAACAGGCGCTGCAGCAGCGCCTGCCGCCCGCCAAGATCGAACCGCTGCGCCAGCAACTCGCACTGAGCCTGCCGCTGCTGGTTTCTGCCATCGCCGCCCGCCTGTCTCCGGTCGCGGTGGCAGCGCCGGCCGCGTTCGACCCGCAGCGCTGGCAGCGGCTGCGCGAGCGCTTGATCCTCCTGCTCGAGCAGGACGATACCGAATGCGAGATCCTGTTCGAGAGTGAAGAGGCCCTGCTGCGCGCCGGCCTGGGGCAGCGTTTCGAGGCCGTGGCGCAAGCCATCCGCGACTTTGATTTTCCGGTCGCGCTGGCCGCCGTGCGGGCCGCGCCATGAGTCAGCGCCGCCCCTACAATCGGTGCCAAACGGAGTAATTTCGCATGAGCATCAAGAGCGACAAATGGATCCGGCGCATGGCCGAGCAACACGGCATGATCGACCCCTTCGAACCCGGCCAGGTGCGCCAGGTCGACGGCAAGAAGGTCATCAGCTACGGCACCAGCAGCTACGGCTACGACATCCGCTGCGCGCCCGAGTTCAAGGTCTTCACCAACATCCACAGCACGGTGGTCGACCCGAAGAACTTCGACGAAAAAAGCTTCGTCGATTTCCACGGCGACTCCTGCATCATCCCGCCCAACAGCTTCGCGCTGGCGCGCACGGTCGAGTATTTCCGCATCCCGCGCAATGTGCTGACCATCTGCTTAGGGAAAAGCACCTACGCGCGCTGCGGTATCATCGTCAACGTCACCCCGTTCGAGCCCGAGTGGGAAGGCTATGTGACGCTCGAGTTCAGCAACACCACCCCGCTGCCGGCCAAGATCTACGCCGGCGAGGGCTGTGCCCAGGTGCTGTTCTTCGAGAGCGACGCCGACGATGTCTGCGAAACCAGCTACAAGGACCGTGGCGGCAAGTACCAGGGCCAGCAAGGCGTGACGTTGCCGCGCGCCTGATCCCGGAGTCTGACATGTCGGCGCAGCCACTGCTGTCCTTCGGCCTGCCCGTCAGCGGCGCGCCCGAACTCTCGCATTCGAAACCGGAGCGCCTGCTGCGTGGCAATCCGCTGCGCGAGACCTGGAACGCGCTCGACGCGCCGCTCAATGGCGCGGGCGAACTCAGCAGCGGCGTCTGGCGCTGCGAGCCGGGTCAGTGGCGCATCGCCTTCGGTCCGACCGAGCAGGAAATCTTCACCGTGCTCGAGGGCTGTTGCCGCCTGCACCGCGAGGACGGCAGTTTCGAGCAGGCCGGCCCCGGCCAGGCGATCCGGATTCCGCCCGGCTTCACCGGCTCGTTCGAGGTGATCGAGCGCATGACCAAGGTCTACGTCATCATCAAGTAGCCGCTTCGGGCTGGCCGAATCACTGGGCCAGCACGAAGTCGATGAAGCCGCGCTCGACCGAGGTTGATACCAGCTTGACCCGCAGCGACTGGCCGACCCGGAGCGCCGGCAGATCGCCCTTGAGCCGGCCTTCGGCGGGCGGTTCGAAGAGGCGCACCCAGCTGCCCTTGTCGCCGGTGCCGGTCACCAGTGCGTCGAAGCGCTGGCCGATGCGCTCATGCAGCAGCAGCGCGGCTTCGGACTTGCGCAGCTGCCGCTCGACTTTCTTGGCCGCATCTTCCTGCCCGGTGCAGTGCAGCGCCAGTGCGTCGAGTTCGTCGTCGGAGTAGGGCGACTTGACGCCCGCCAGCGCCGCCTTGAGCAGGCGCAGCGTGATCAGGTCGGGAAAGCGGCGGTTCGGCGCCGTCGAATGCATGTAGTCCTGCACCGCCAGTCCGAAATGGCCGATCGGCGGGCCAGCAGGCCGTTCGACCACATACTCGCCCGAGCCCATCAGCTTGACGATCACCAGCGACAGGTCGGGAAAGCGCAGCGGGTCGGCCTGGTGCCGCTCGGCCAGAAAGGCTTCGAGCGCCTTGCCATCGGGCTGGCGCGGCAAGGTCGTGCCATAGGTCTGCGCCACTTCGGCGATGCGCAGCCAGCGCTCCGGCGAGCGCACCACCCGGCGCAGCGAGGCGCTGCCCTGGGCGGCCAGGAAGCGCGCCGTGCAGCCGTTGGTGGCGATCATGAATTCCTCGATCAATTGGCGGGCCCGGTTTTGCGGCTGCTGGCGGATGTCGGCGATCCGGTCGCCCTGGAACAGGGCCCTGGGCTGGAAGGTCTCGAACTCGAGCGACCCCTGGGCCCGGCGCAACACGCGCAGCTTTTGCGCCAGTTCGTCCTGCAGGCGCAGCTGGGTGTTCATGCCCCGGATCTGGCGCGCCGCTTCGGGCAGTTCGGCATCGCCCTCGATCCAGGCCGAGACCGCGTCGTAGGCCAGCTGGACCTTGTTGCGCACCACGGCGCGGCAGATCGAGGAGCTGACCAGGATGCCGTCGTCGCTGAAATCCATCTGGTTGACCAGGGCCAGCCGGTCTGCATCGGGGTTGAGCGAGGTCAGGTCGGTCGACAGCCGCTCCGGCAGCATCGGGAACACGCGCGCCGAGGTATAGACCGAGGTGGTGTTGTGCCTGGCATGAGCATCGATCGCTGAGTCCTTCTTGACCAGCGCATCGACATCGGCCACTGCCACGAAGACCCGGACTTCGCCCTTGACCAGCGGCTCGATCGCAGTCAACTGGTCCAGGTCGCGCGAATCGTCGTTGTCGATCGAGCACCAGGGCAGTCCGGTCAGGTCGCGTATGCTGGGGTCGGATTCGCTGGCAGCGGCGCTGATGCGGGACAACTGTTTCTGTACCGCATCGGGGAATTCGGGTTCGAGTCCGCGGCTGAACATGGCCAGGGACGCAATGGTCGACAGATCGGCACGATGGTTGGACAGGACGCGCCGCATAGGTCGAACTCCCAGGATGAATAGGTTCATTCTGCCTCTGCGTGGCGGGCTTGTCATCCGGCCTGGCGCTCCGGTCTGGAAACTGCATCGGTTTCCAAGGCATTGCAAGAGTTGTATATTTTCATCAGTTAAGCTGTCGTTGTATCCGGTTTCCAGCCGGTGGGGGTTCTCATTTGTTTTTTCCGAAGGCCTTCAGGGTGGCCGCTGTCCCTGCCTCGGTCCGGATCGGCCTGATCTACCTCGTGCTGGCCAGTGTCTGGATCTGGGGCTCCGACTGGCTGGCCCTGCAGCTGCTGGGTGATCCGGCCGCTGTCACGCAGGCCCAGTCCCTCAAAGGCGAGCTGTTCGTCCTGTTCACGGCCGCCCTGCTGTTCTGGCTGATCGGCCGGGAGGAGCGGGTCCAGGCCCGCGTCCAGGATGAACTCAAGCGCACGCGCAGCCAGCTCGAGCATTTCATCGATACCAGCGCTTCGATCATCTACGCGCTGGTGCCCGACACCGCGGCGGCGGACGGCTGGCGCTTGTCGTATGTCAGTGGCAACGTGTTGCGCCTGACCGGCTATGCGCCCGCTGACTGGCTGGAGCGGACCGGCTTCTGGTTCGAGCATGTGCATCCCGACGACCGGCCAAGGGTGCAGCAGGCACAGCGACAACTGCACGAAACCGGTGAGCTCAGGCAGCGCTACCGCTTCCAGCATCGCGATGGTAGTTACCGCTGGATCGATGACCAGCAGCAGCTCTGCTGCGGGGCGGACGGCCAGCCGCTCGAGATCGTCGGCAGCTGGGGCGACGTGACCGAGCAGGAACAGACCCAGCAGGCCTTGCGCGACCGCCAGGTCAAGCTCGATGCCTTCCTGACCCATGCGCCGGCCGCCCTGGCCATGTTCAACCGCGAGATGCGCTATCTGTTCGCCAGCCAGCGCTGGATCCGGGATTTCCAGCTCGGGGCGGTGAGTGACCTGATCGGACGCTCCCATTACGAGCTGTGCCCCGACATGCCGCCACATTGGAAGGAAGCGCACCAGCGCGCCTTCGCCGGCGAGACGGTGCGCCGCGAAGAGGAGTTCTACCGCTTGCCCGACGGCAGCGAGCGCTGGCTGCGCTGGCGGGTCAAGCCTTGCGAGTCGGTCAATGGCCGGGTCGAGAGCATCATCATCCTGGCCGAGGACATCACCCAGCACAAGCGGGATCAGGAGCAGCTGCGCGCCGAGAAGCGGCGCTGGCGTTTCGCGGTCGATGGCAGCGACATCGGCCTGTGGGACTGGAACGTGAGCGCCAGCACGGTGTTCTTCTCGTCCTGCTGGAAGACCATGCTGGGCTACTCGGAGCACGAGATCGGTGACCAGCTGTGCGAATGGGAGTCGCGCGTGCACCCCGATGACAAGGCGCAGGTGATGGCTGATGTCGGGCGCCACCTGAGCGGCGAGGTGGATTTCTACGCCAACGAACACCGGGTGCTGTGCAAGGACGGCAGCTACAAGTGGATCCTGGACCGCGGGCGCGTGGTCGAGCGCGGCCCCGAGGGCCAGCCGCTGCGCATGATCGGCACCCACACCGACCTGACGGCGCTCAAGCTGCGCGAGCAGGCGCTGGCGCTCAATGCCAGCCTGTTCATGAACAGTTCGGAAGGCATCGTGATCTGCGATGGCGACAACAGCATCCTGTCGGTCAACCGCGCCTTCAGCGACATCACGGGCTACAGCGCGGACGAGGTGCTGGGGCGCCAGCCGTCGCTGCTGCGCTCGGGCCAGCAGACGCCGGATTTCTATCGCGACATGTGGCGCCAGATCCTGGAGGCGGGCCGCTGGCAGGGCGAGATCCTGAACCGGCGCAAGGACGGCGAGTCCTTCCTGGCCTGGCTGACCATCAGCCTGGTGCGGGATCAGGACGGACAGGTTCGCAACTACTACGGCATCTTCCATGACATCACGCAGCGCAAGCAGGCCGAAGCCCGGATCAGCCAGCTGACGCATTACGATGCCCTGACCGGCCTGCCGAACCGCGCGCTGCTGCGCGACCGGATCGAGTCGCAGCTGGCGCAGGCCCGGCCCGGGCAGGGGGCGCTGGCGCTGATGTTCATCGACGTTGATCGCTTCAAGTACATCAACGACTCGCTCGGACACCGGGCGGGCGATGCCCTGCTGGTCGAGATCGCATCCCGGCTGGTACAGACCGTCCAGCCCCAGGACACGGTGTCGCGCATGGGCGGCGATGAGTTCACCTTGCTGCTGCCCCAGATCGATGCCGAAGGCGCGGCGCACCTGGCGCAGAAGATCATTGCGCGCATTTCCGCGCCCTGCCAGTTCGAGGGCATGGAGCTGATCGTGACGCCCTCGATCGGCATTGCGATGTTCCCGGGCGACGGGCGCGAGGTCGACGCCTTGCTGCAGGCCGGCGATACCGCGATGTACCGGGCCAAGGCCGCTGGCGGCGCCAATTTCCAGTTCTACGAACCCGGCATGCACCTGAGCGCCAGCCGCACGCTGCAGCTCGAGAACGCCTTGCGCTGGGCGCTCGGGCGCCATGAGCTCGCGCTGCATTACCAGCCGCAGATCGAGCTCAAGACCCGCCGCGTGACCGGCTGCGAGGCCTTGCTGCGCTGGACGCACCCGCAGCTGGGCATGATCCCGCCGTCCGAGTTCATGCCGATCGCCGAGGCCAGCGGCCTGATCCTGCCGATCGGCGAGTGGGTGCTCAGGACCGCGGTGGCGCAGAACCGGGCCTGGCAGCAGGCGGGACTGGCACCGACGCTGATGGCGGTCAATGTCTCGTCGGTCCAGTTCCGCCAGACCCAGTTTCCCGAACTGGTGCGGGCCGTGCTCGACGAGGCCGGCTTGCCGCCGGGTTGGCTCGAGCTCGAGCTGACCGAAAGCGTGGTCTCGGCCGACCCCGAGGCGGCGATCCGTATCATGGAGCAGCTCGACTTGCTCGGCGTGCAGTTGTCGGTCGATGATTTCGGCACCGGTTATTCTTCGCTGTCCTACCTCAAGCGCTTCCCGATCGACAAGCTGAAGATCGACCAGAGCTTCGTGCGTGATCTGGACAGCGATCCGGGCAGCGCCTTGATCGTCTCGGGCGTGATTGCCATGGCCCGCGCCCTGGGCCTGAAGACGATTGCCGAAGGCGTCGAAACGGCCGAGCAGGCGGCGACGCTGGCGCGCGAAGGCAGCGACGAGGTGCAAGGCTACTGGTATGCCAAGCCGATGCCGGCTGAGCAATATGAGCGCTGGCTGCGCGACTATCTGTCGGCGGCGCGCGCCCCGGGCATGGTTTTGACTGAGGATTGAAGGAGTGTTGGCATGACCTGGGATACCTGGCTGGCTTTTTTCCTGGCCTGTTGGCTGATCAGCCTGTCGCCCGGCGCGGGCGCGATTGCCTCGATGTCGTCAGGGCTGAATTTTGGCTTCCGCCGTGGCTACTGGAACGCCATCGGCCTGCAGCTGGCGCTGGTGCTGCAGATCGCGGTGGTCGCGGCGGGTGTCGGCGCGCTGCTGGCCGCTTCCGAGCTGGCATTTGCCCTGATCAAGTGGTTCGGCGTGCTGTATCTGCTGTATCTGGGCTGGAAGCAGTGGATCGCGCCGCCCAGTGCGCTTGCCACCGAGCCGGTCGATCTCAGGCGCGGGCGCCCGCTGGCGCTGGTGCTGCGCGGCTTTGTCGTCAACGCGAGCAATCCGAAGGCGATCGTCTTCATCCTGGCCGTGCTGCCGCAGTTCCTCGATACCAGCCGGCCGCTGCTGGCGCAGTATCTGCTGATGACGCTGACCATGGTGGCGGTCGACCTGGTGGTCATGGCCGGCTACACCGGGCTGGCGGCCAGGGTGCTGAAGCTGCTGCGCGAGCCGGGGCAGCAGCGCCTGCTGAATCGGGTCTTCGGCGGTCTGTTCGGCGTGGCGGCCAGCTTGCTGGCCACGCTGAAGCAGGCGGCGCATTGAGCTGATCTGAGGCCGCGGCACAATAGCGGGCTTTCCTTCCCCCCTCATTGACAGGACAGCCCGATGGCCTTCGCCGACAACCTCAAGCAACTTCCCTCCATCGCCCATCTGGCGGCGCTGGAACTGATCGACGGCGCGGGCGCCGTGGTCGCCATGATCGAGAACAAGCCGGGCAAGGCCGGTTCGCTGGCGGTCTATGCCGCGCTGGCCGCCCAGCATGGCGCGATCAATGGCGCCGCCGCCGAGCAAGGGCTGGAGATCTTCGCCGAGCACACGGCTGATGCGCGCGCCAACCCGGGCAAGCACCCGAACATCGACCGCCTGCTCGAAGTGATCGCCTCGGGCCAGGGCTACGGCGTCAAGTTGATCGAGGCCTGAGCGTCAAGCGCGCAGGCGGCGCTGGCGCCTGCTTAGCCTGATCCGGCGCCTGCTCAGACCGCCATCGGCGCCGTCAGGTGGGCATGGTGCTGGTAGCCCGCCAGGCTGAAGTCGCCCGGCTCGACCCGCTCCAGCCACTCGGGCTGGTACTGGCCGGTCACGGCGTAGTCGGGAATGCGGTCGGACAGCAGCAGCTGCGGCGCCGGCAGCGGCTCGCGCGTGAGCTGCTGTTGCAGCATCGGCACATGGTTCTCGTAAATGTGCGCGTCGCCGATGAAGTAGCTGAACCATTTCGGCTTGAACCCGGTCAGGCGCCCGACCAGGTGCAGCAGCGCCGCGCCCTCGGTCAGGTTGAACGGCGTGCCCAGCCCCAGATCGTTGCTGCGGATGTAGAGGCAGAGCGAGATCTCGCGCGTGACCGCATTCGGCAGGAACTGGTACAGCAGGTGGCAGGGCGGCAGCGCCATTTCCTCCAGCTGGGCCCAGTTCCAGCCGTGGAAGATGATGCGGCGGTCGCTCGGGTTGCTGATGATGGTGTCGAGGCATTGCCGCAGCTGGTCGACCGCCTTGTAGAGCACGACCTGGCCGTCGGCGGTGTCGGCAATCCGGACATAGCCGCGGCCCAGCGCATCCTCGATCTGGCCTGACGCCGAGGCGGGCAGGGCCTTGAACGCGGGCCAGTTGCGCCACTGCACGCCATAGACCGGACCCAGGTCGTCCTCGCCCAGGCGGTAGGGGTTGGCCAGCCAGGCGGCGTTCTCGTTGGCATTCTGGTCCCAGACCTTGCAGCCGAGCGCGCGGAACTCGGCCGCGCTGCGGTAGCCGCGCAGGAAGCCGACCAGCTCGCCGACCGCCGACTTGAAGGCCAGCTTCTTGGTCGTGACGGCCGGGAAGCCCTGGCTCAGGTCGAAGCGCATTGCCGCGCCCGGCAGGCTCAGGGTGCGGATGCCGGTGCGGTTGGTCTGCCAGCTGCCTTGCTCGAAGACGGTGCGGACGAGGTCGAGGTATTGCTTCACGGCGCTGGCTGGCTAGATAAAACCAGACATTTTAGCGATGCAATCCAGATCAGCGTTCAGCGCGGCTCCTGTATCAGCACCCGCCCCGGGTTCATGAGGCCCTGCGGGTCGAGCGCGGCCTTGATGCGGCGCATCAGCGCCAGCGCGACCGGGTGCTTGTACTGCGGCAGCGTCTCGGCTTTCAGGCTGCCGATGCCATGCTCGGCGCTGATCGAGCCGCCATGGCGCCGCACCGAGTCGAACACGATGTGGTTGATGCGGCTTTCCTGCTCGCGCAGGAAGGCGGCCGGATCGCCGCCCTCGGGTGCTTGCACGTTGTAGTGCAGGTTGCCGTCGCCCAGATGGCCGAAATTGACCAGCCGCACGCCCGGGATCTCGGCGGCCAGTTGCGCATCGGTCTCGGCGCAGAAACGGGCAATGGCCGACACCGGCAGGCTGATGTCGTGCTTGATGTTGAGGCCTTCCTCGCTTTGCGCCAGCGAGATGCTCTCGCGGATATGCCACAGGTTGTGCGCCTGGCCCAGGCTCTCGGCGACGATGGCATCGCTGACGCAGCCCTGCTCGAGCGCTGCTTCGAGCAGCGCCTCGAAGCGTTCGCGCGCATGGGCCTCGCTCTCGCTGTCGGAGTTCTCCAGCAGCACGCACCAGGGATGGTCCTGCCACAGCGGCACGCGCAGCTGCGGGTAATGCTTGTCGACCAGTGACAGCGAAAAGCGGCTCATGGCCTCGAAGCCGGTCAGGCCGGCGCCGAGCTGGCGCTGCGCCAGCCCGAGCAGCTCGACCGCGGCCTCGATCGACGGCAGCGCGGCCCAGGCCGTCAGCTTGGCGGCCGGCTGCGGCTGCAGCTTGAGCGTGGCGCCGGTGATGATGCCCAGCGTGCCTTCGCTGCCGATGTAGAGGTCGCGCAGGTCGTAGCCGGTATTGTCCTTGCGCAGCCCGATCAGGCCGTCCCAGACCTCGCCTTGCGGCGTGACGACTTCCAGGCCCAGGCATTGCTCGCGCGCATTGCCGTAGCGCAGCACCTGGGTGCCGCCGGCGTTGCTGGCCAGGTTGCCGCCGATGGTGCAGCTGCCCTCGGCTGCCAGGCTCAGCGGCAGCAGCAGGCCGGCGGCCTCGGCCGCCTGTTGCGCGGCCTGCAGGATGCAGCCGGCGTCGACCGTCAGCGTCAGGTTGGCGGCGTCGAGCGCGCGCACCCGGTTCATGCGCTGCAGGCTCAGCAGCACCTGCTGGCCGCTGGCGTCGGGCACGCTGCCGACCACCAGTCCGGTGTTGCCGCCTTGCGGCACGATGGCTACGCCAGCCGCCGCACAGGCCTGGACCACGGCGGCAACTTCGGCCGTGTTGCCCGGGCGCACCACGGCCAGCGCGCGGCCGCGGTGGCGCCGGCGCCAGTCCTGCTCGTAGGCCGCCAGATCGGTGGCCGGGTCTTCATGGGTCAGCACCTGCTGGGCGCCGACGGCCGCGCGCAGCGCCGACAGCAGATCGTTCGAGTCGTTCATCAATTCGTCTCCCGTTGGGAATGGTCGGCGGCAGCGCCGGCATCGGCCGCTGCAGCCAGCGCGGCGCGCGCCGCCTTCAGTCGCAGCCGGACATGGACGGTGCAGGCGACGAACAGGCCCAGGCACAGCAGCAGCTCGAGCCCGGCCAGCCAGGCCGACAGGCCTTTGTCGCTCCAGGCCCTTACCGAGCCTTCCATCACATAGAGCCAGACCAGCAGGCTCAGCGCGCGGTAGGTGTACATGCGGTTCTTCAGCAGGCCGGGCAGCGGCAGGCACAGCGGCAGCACCTTGAACGCCAGCGTCGAGCCACCCGGGCGCAGCGGCGCCAGCCAGAGCTCCCAGGCCAGGCCGAGCACGATCAGCGCCAGCGTGCAGGCGACGGCAGCGCGGCGCGCGAAGTCCACCCCGGCCGGGGTGGGAAGGACGGTGCCCGGCGGGGCGTCGGGCATGGGATCGGGGCGGGTCTTTTTCATGTTGGGCGGGTAGAGCGATGGCATGATACCGGCGATGAGAATCCACCAGCGCGCGCGCCAGTCCGGCCGCCTGCATTTGATCGACGCCTGGCTGCCTGCGCTGCTGCAGGCGTTGGGCCGTTTTCCCTGGCGCATCACCGCGCTGACGCTGCGCGAGCGCTTCCGCGAGGACCGGCTCGGCATCACGGCCGGCAGCCTGACCTTCACCACCACGATCTCGCTGGTGCCGCTGTTCACGGTCGGCCTGGCCATCTTCAGCGCCTTTCCGGTCTTCGGCCGGCTGCAGGCGCAGCTGCAACAGTGGCTGATCCAGAGCCTGATCCCGGACCAGATCGCGCGCCAGGTCAGCAACTACCTGCTGCAGTTCTCGCAGCAGGCCGGCAAGATGGGCTGGGCCGGTGCGGTGTTCCTGCTCGTGACCGCGCTGACGCTGGTGCTGACGATAGACCGCAAGCTCAACGACATCTGGCGCGTGCGCCAGCCACGCTCGCTGACCCAGCGCGTGTTGATCTACTGGGCGGTGCTGACGCTGGGCCCGCTGCTGCTGGGCGCGAGCCTGAGCCTGAGCTCCTATGCCGTGTCGGCCTCGCGCGGCTGGGTCAGCGCGGTGCCGGGTGGCGTCCAGTTCGCGCTTGGCGCGATCGAGTTCCTGCTCGGCCTGACCGGCATGGCGGCGCTCTACCGCTTCGTTCCCAATGCGCCGGTGCGCTGGTCGCATGCCTTCGTCGGCGCCAGCCTGGCATCGATCGGCATCGAGCTGGCCAAGCGCGTGCTGGGCTGGTATCTGGTGCAGGTGCCGACCTATTCGGCCGTCTACGGCGCCTTCGCGACCGTGCCGATCCTGCTGATCTGGCTCTATACCGGCTGGGTGATCGTGCTGCTCGGCGCCGTGCTGACGGCCTATCTGCCCAGCCTGGTCGGCGGTATCGAGCGTCGCTCCGACGCGCCGGGCTGGGATCTGCAGCTCGCGCTCGAACTGCTGGATTGCCTGGAGCGCTCGCGCAGCGATGGCCGGCGCGGCTGCAGCCTCGAGTCGCTTGCGCGCCAGTTGCGCGTCGATCCCTTGCAGATCGAGCCGCCGCTGGAGGCGCTCGAGGCGCTGGACTGGGTCGGCCGCCTGAGCGAGGCCGATGGGCGCCATGTGCTGCTGGTCGATGCCGCCAGCACCCCGCTGGCCCCGCTGCTGCAGGCGCTCTGCCTGCCGCTGAACGACGGCACAAGGGCGCTCTGGCAGGCCAGCGGCTGGTCGGCGCTGACGCTGGCGGATGCCTTGCCGGGGCCGGCGGCCTGAGCCGCGCTGCAACAAGCGGGATTTCCCCTGCCTGGCAGGCCTTCGCGGGCAGGATTTGTGGGCTATATTTGTGTCGGGTGCGCTGGTGCGCCCAAGGAGCAGAACAATATGAAAGTCAGCGACATCCTGCGCGTCAAGGGCGGCACCCTCTACACCGTGTCCCCCGACGAGAAACTCTCGCACGCCATCGAGACCATGGCCGAGTTCGACATTGGTTCGCTCGCCGTGATGGAGAATGGCCAGTTGGTCGGCATGCTGACTTTCCGCGAGGTGATCAAGACCCTGGCCCGCAACGCCGGCACCGTCGCCGGCAAGACCGTCGACAAGGTCATGGACCACAAGCCGTCGACCTGCACGCCCGAGACCGAGCTCGAGCAGGTCCGCCCGCTGATGCTCGAAAGCCATACCCGCTACATGCCGGTGATGGACGGCAAGATGCTGATGGGCGTGATCAGCTTCTACGACGTCGCCAAGGCCATCGTCGACAACCAGAACTTCGAGAACAAGATGCTCAAGGCCTATATCCGCGAATGGCCGGAGCAAGAGGTCGACGAGAAGTCCTGACCTTCCCCCTCGCCCCCACCAGAATTTACATTCTGGTCACAGAGCAGTCTGCCTTGCCGGTAGACTGTTTTTTGTTTTTAAATACTTATATTGATCATGGCAACGAATAAACAGCGGCTTTTTGCCGTCACTGCTCTTGCGGCAGCAGCGGCTCTCGGCCTGACAGGCTATACCGTCACGAACAACAAGATCATCTGGCAATACCTGGGACAGGTGGGAACGCCGACCTATGGCAACCTGCCCTACAACACGGCCAACGGCGAGCCCACCCACTCGGCCTACACGACCAACCTGTCGAGCTTGCCGATTCCCGATCTGCCGAAAACCTTGTTGAGCCGCATCGGCGTCATGCTGCCCGAAGGGTCGAACATCAACAACAACACCCGGGTGAGCCTGGGCTCCGACGAGCAGACCAATCTGGTGCTCAAGGCCGGCCTCGAGTCCGACATCTATGTCAGCTTCCTGTCCGAGGGGGCCGGCTACCGCAACAGCGTGGGCTACTTCACCTATGACCCGGCGAATCCTCCCAAGTCGCCGGCCGATGTCAAGAACGAGCTGATCTTCTTCCCCAACGCCTCCCAGGACAACGAGACGCCCTTCAAGGTCGCGTCTTCCAGCAGGGCGAGCACCGTCAAGTTCCATGTCAGCACCGGCGACAAGCCCGTGGGCGTGGGCTTCTTCATCGTGGCCGACGGCTGGAGCGGCAGCCGTGACCTCAGGCTTGCCGGTGGCCTCAATGCCAGCGGCACCACCCGTACCCCGGGCGTCGACGAGAACAGCAGCCGCAAGATCTACTATTCGCTCAAGGCGCTCAACACCCTCGAGCCCGACGATGCCCGCAACCTGCGCCAGCACGCCATCCTGCTCAATGAGGAAAGGGTGGCCGGCAGGAACGGCGCGCCAGACTTCCAGCGCCTCGTGCTGGGCTTCGAGGACATGTTGCGCACGGGTGGTGACCATGACTTCAACGACGTGCTGCTGGCCGTGCATGTGACGCCGGCGGGGCCTGAGAACATCACCAACCTGACGAAGATCAGCACCATCGTTGCCGAGAACAAGGACAGCGATGGCGACGGCGTCAAGGACACGAGCAGCAGCTCCAGGGACCCGATCGACGCCTATCCCCTGGACCCGACTGCGGCGAGCTACAAGGACTATCCGAGCGGCACCGGCTGGGCCACGCTGGCCTACGAGGACAACTGGCCCAACGAGGGCGACTACGACCTCAACGACATGGTCGTGCGCTACCGCAGCCGCGAGGTCAAGCATGCGGCCGGCAAGGTCTCGCGCCTCGAGATGAACCTGCGCCTCGACGCGCGTGGTGCGGGCTTCCGCAACGGTTTTGCGCTCGCGCTGCCGGGCATCCTGCCTGACGATGTCGAGTCGGCCACCTTGATCACGACCGGTGTCAACAACCAGGCTTCCGAGCAGACGCTCGCTCCGCTCGACAAGAGCCTCCACAAGCAGGCGGTGTTCGAGATCTTCAAGGATGCCTACGCCTTCCAGGCCAGCCAGTCCGACAGCAACTGCAAGTCGCTTGGCTTCTACAACGCGGCAGCCGGCTGTCCGATCGCCGGTTTCACCGAGTTCAAGCTGGTCGTGAAGATGAAGACCAAGACCAGCGGTTCCCTGACCGACCGGTCGCCCCTGTATGCCGGCAGTTTCCCGGCCACGCCGTACGACCCCTTCCTGTTCCGCACCGAAAAGCCGGGCATCGAGGTGCACCTGCCGGGCAAGAAGCCGTCGGCTCGCGCTGACGCCAGCCTGTTCAACACCGGTGTCGATGCCAGCAAGCCCGGCACGAGCTATACCTACATGACCAGCAAGGGCCTGCCCTGGGCGCTCAATATTCCGGCGCTCTGGGATTACCCGTCCGAGGCGGTTCGCGTCGAGGCGGCCTATGCTGACTTCGTCAGCTGGGCAGCTTCGGGCGGCAGCAAGAACCCGACCTGGTATGCCACGCCGAGCGACAAGACTGCGCCGACCTATGGCAAGACCGACAAGGCCAGCCTGCAAGCCGCCAAGACCTTCCGCAACGGTCGCTGAACCTCATTTCCCATAGTGGATGGCCGGTCGCTGACCGGCCGCTAGGAAACATCATGATTTCTTTCAAGAAACAACTCGTTCTGGCCGCTGCAACGGTGCTTCTCGCAGCCTGCGGTGGTGGCGGTGGCGGCAGTACCGATAGCAAGCCCGCCAGCAATTCCCTGAGCGATGCCCAGGTGCAGGCCTCGATCAGCGCTGCCGTGAGCAATGGCTTCAACTGGGAGGTGGCGCCGGCAGCGATGGCCGTGACGGTCCAGGGCGCAGCAGTCGAGAACCTGCGCGTCAACGTGTCGCGCTACACCGAGGAAACCCAGGAGGGCCAGACCATCACCCTGCGCGGCGAATCCCTGGGTTCGGGCACGACGGATGCGGCTGGCAAGGTCGATCTCGGTGCGCTCAACCTGCCGGCTGGCAGCAGCGACATGCTGCTGGTCGAGCTGTTCGACGACCAGCGCCCGGAGCTCGGTGCGCTGGCTGCCAGCAAGGTCGCGGCCGACAAGGTCGCTGGCCTGGTGCTGCAGCTCAAGGGCTGATGTCCTGCGGGCATGCCAGCGACGAGCGTGATCGGCATTCGCCTGCCTGGGCGGATTTCATTTGTACCGCTCGCGCGCTGGCAATTGCCGCCGCTCTGGGATAATCGACAACCATGAGCGGCAACACCTTCGGCAAACTCTTTACCGTCACCAACTTCGGCGAATCACACGGTCCGGCCATCGGCTGCGTGATCGATGGCTGCCCGCCAGGCCTGGACCTGTGCGAGGCGGACATCCAGCATGACCTGGACCGGCGTCGGCCCGGCACCAGCAAGTTCGTGACCCAGCGCAACGAGCCCGACCAGGTGCAGATCCTGAGCGGGGTCTATCAGGGCAAGACCACCGGCACCCCGATCGCGCTGCTGATCCAGAACACCGACCAGCGCAGCAAGGACTACGGCAATATCCTGCAATCCTTCCGTCCTGGCCATGCCGACTACGCCTACTGGCACAAGTACGGCATCCGCGACCCGCGCGGCGGTGGTCGCAGCTCGGCGCGCCTGACCGCGCCGACGGTGGCGGCTGGCGCGGTGGCCAAGAAATGGCTGCAGCAGGTCTACGGCACCACCTTTCAGGGCTGCATGACCCAGGTCGGCGAGCTCGAGATCGCGTTCGAGAGCTGGGACCATGTGCCGAACAACCCCTTCTTCGCCCCGGTCGCCGACGTCAGTGCGCTGGAAGACTACATGGGCGAGCTGCGCAAGTCGGGCGACTCCTGTGGTGCGCGCCTGCGCGTGACGGCGCAGAACGTGCCGGTCGGCCTGGGCGAGCCGCTGTATGACAAGCTTGATGCCGACATCGCCCACGCGATGATGGGCCTCAATGCGGTCAAGGGGGTCGAGATCGGCGCCGGCTTTGCCTGCGTCGCCCAGCGCGGCAGCACGCACGGCGACTCGCTGACGCCGGACGGCTTCCTGAGCAACAACGCCGGCGGCATCCTGGGCGGCATCAGCACCGGCCAGGACATCGAGGTGTCGCTGGCGATCAAGCCGACCAGCTCGATCCTGATCCCGCGCGCGACCATCGATGTTGAAGGCCAGCCGACCGAGCTGATCACCAAGGGCCGGCACGACCCCTGCGTCGGCATCCGTGCCACGCCGATCGCCGAGGCGCTGCTGGCGCTGGTGCTGATCGACCATGCGCTGCGCCATCGGGCCCAGTGCGGCGATGTGCGCGTGAGCACGCCCGACATCGCGGCTGCGCGCTGAAGGGTTTGAGCCGAGGCCGCGAACTCTGGCCCTTTGCCGCGCTGTCGGCGAGCTATTTCGCGCATATCGGCTTCTTCAATCCCTACCTGCCGCTCTGGCTCAAGGACGCCGGCTTCGGGCTGTTCGCGATCAGCCTGCTGACCTCGATGCAGTCGGCGACAAGGCTGTTCGCGCCCTATGCCTGGGGCTGGCTCAGCGACCACACCGGCGAGCGGGTGCGGCTGTTGCGCTTTTGCTCCATGGTCGCGCTTTGTTGCAGCGCCGGGCTCTGGTTCGAGCTGAGCCTCTGGGGCCTGGTCTTGCTGTTGCTGCTGATGTTCACCCACACCAGCGCGATGATGCCGATGAGCGAGGCCGCGCTGGCGCAACTGGTCAGCCGTGCCGGTGGCTTCGATGCCCGTCGCTACGGCCGGGTGCGGCTGTGCGGATCGGTCGGTTTTCTGCTGACCGTGCTGGCGGCCGGTGCCTGGTTCGAGGCTCATGGCATGAGCAGCTTTCCGGCCTGGACCGCCGGCACGCTGGTGCTGCTGGTCGCGAGTTGCTGGTGGTTGCCCGACCAGCGCGAGCCGGTCCAGGCCGGCGCGCGCTCGGAGTCGATCTGGCCGGTGCTGCGCCGGCCCGAGGTGGCCTGGTTCTTCGGCGCGGTCTTCCTGCATGTGATGGCGCATGTGGCCGTCTATGTCTTCTTCTCGCTCTACATTGACTCGCTGGGCTATGGCAAGTCGGTCATCGGCCTGCTCTGGGCCGTTTCGGTGCTGGTCGAGATCGGCTGGTTCTTCACCCAGGCGCGCTGGTTGCCGCGCCTGAGCCACGGCGCCTGGCTGCTGCTGGCCGCCGGGCTGGCCGTGCTGCGCTTTGCCGTCACGGCCGCTGGCGGCGGCTGGCTCTGGCTGCTGTTCGCGGCCCAGCTGCTGCACGCCATCACCTTTGCCGCCCACCACTCGGTCTGTATCGCGCTGCTGGGCCAGTATTTTCCGGCCCGCCTGCGCGGTCGCGGCCAGGCGCTGTATGCAGTGCTGGGCTATGGCCTGTCGGGCGTGATCGGCGGCCTGCTCGGGGCCTGGATCAGCCCGCGCTGGGGCCTGGGCGCGGTGTTCTGGTTCGCTGCCGCCGTCGCGCTGCTAGCTTGCGGCGCCGCCTGGCGCATGCTGGCCGCGCAGCGCCGCCTCAGACCAGCGGCACGCTGATGCGCGCGATCATGGCGCGCGTCTCGGGGCGCACGCCACGCCACCAGGCAAAGGCCTCGGCCGCCTGTTCGACCAGCATGCCGGCGCCGTCGGCGAGCTGGCGCACGCCAGCCTGCTGTGCCAGCTTGAGGAAGGGCGTCAGCCCCTTGCCATAGACCATGTCGTAGGCCAGGCCGTCGGCTTCGAAGGCTGAAGCCGGCAGCGGCGGCAGCGCTGCGCTCAGGCTGGCCGAGGTGGCATTGATCACGACATCGAAGCGCAGCTCGGCCAAGGCCTCGTAGCCGCCGCCTTGCAGGGTGTCGCCAGCGCCGTTGGCGCGGAACGCTTGCACCAGGGCCTGGGCCTTGTCGACCGTGCGGTTGGCGACGAACAGGCAGGCCGGGCCCTCGCGCAGGATCGGCAGGATGGCGCCGCGCGCGGCACCGCCGGCGCCCAGCAGTAGCACGCGCTTGCCCGCCAGCGGCTGGCCCAGGTTATGCGTGATGTCGCGCACCAGGCCGACGCCGTCGAAGTTCTGCGCGTAGACGCGCTCGCCCTCGAACTTGAGCGCATTGGCCGCACCGGCGGCGCGTGCCTCGTCCGACAGGTCGGTGGCGTAGGCGCAGGCGTCGAGCTTGAACGGCACCGTCACGTTGAGCCCCTTGCCGCCTTCGGCGCGGAACTGGTCGACCGTGGCGGCGAACTGGCCCAGCGGTCCTTCGAGCGCGCTGTAGACCAGGTGCTGGCCGCTTTCCGCGGCAAAGGCCATGTGGATCAGCGGCGACTTGGTCTGGCTGATGGGGTTGCCGATGACGGCGTAGCGGTCGGGATTCTGGGTGGACATGTCAAACCAAAATGAGGGTGGAAATCGATTCCATGTGATTGTCGCCGATGCGCGGCATCGCTCAGTGTTTTTGAATGCGGTCGATCCGCGCACTGAACCTGCCGCGCCTGGCCTGGCGCTACAGTCAAGGCATCGAGGCCCCGGCCTGGCTTTTTCTGTATTCTGCCGACATGACCCATTCCCCGCTGCCCGTCCTGTTCGTTTCGCACGGCTCGCCGATGTTCGCGCTTGATCCGGGCCAGACCGGGCCGGCCTTGCAGCGCATGGGGGCCCGCCTGCGCGAGCGCGGCGACCTGCGCGCGGTGCTGGTGCTGTCGCCGCACTGGATGTCGCGCGGCATCGAGGTCATGAGCCACCCGCAGCCTGCGACCTGGCATGATTTCGGCGGTTTCCCCGAGCCACTGTACCGGCTGCAATACCCCGCGCCGGGGGCGCCCGAGCTGGCACAGCAGGTGCTGGAACTGCTGCAGGCGGCCGGCCTGCCGGCGCAGGCTAACCCCGAGCGTCCGTTCGACCATGGCGCCTGGGTGCCGCTGCGCTTCCTGTTGCCGGCGGCCGACTTGCCGGTGCTGCAGTTGTCGCTGCCGGCGCAGATGGGCCCGCGCGAGCTGTACGCGCTGGGCCAGGCGCTGGCCGGCCTGCGCGAGCAGGGGGTGCTGATCCTTGCGACCGGCAGCATGACGCACAACCTGCGCGAGTTCATGGGCGGGCGCCCGGAGCAGGACGCGCCGGCCGCGCCCTATGTCCAGGAGTTCGCGCGCTGGGTCGAGGCCAGGCTGCTGGCGCAGGACAGCGAACAGCTGTTCGACTACCGGCGCCAGGCGCCGCATGCCGTGCGCGCCCACCCGACCGACGAGCATTACCTGCCGTTGTACTTCGCGCTTGGCGCCGCCGGCTGGGGTCAGCCGGGCGCGACCGAGCCCGAGTATTTCAACCGCGAGGTGATGTACAGCTACCTGGCGATGGACGCGATCGCCTTCCACTGAATCGGCATAGGGGGCCGCCATCATTGGAGGCACCCCTGCCACACCACCCGGCATGCGGGTCCGCACCGGGCGGTTCGAGAGCTTGAGGTCAGGACAGTCGCGGCACTCCCAGTCGGTCGAAGTAGGCAAGGGTCAGGACACTGTTGAGCAGCAGTCCACTGTTACGCCACCAGCGGCGGCAGTTGCCCGCCACCTGTCTGGCTACATCTTCCCTGGCCCCCAAGACCTTGAGCTCGCGGTAAATCGTCCCCGACCGCTTCCAGTGCCTAAGCTGGATGGCTCGCAGTCTGTGGCGCAGCCACTCGTCCAGTTCACGCCAGACTTTAGGCGTCTGCGCCATCCCAAAGTACGCCTTCCAGCCCAGTAGGTAGGGCCTCAGTTTCTCCACCACTTCGCTCATGCTGCGTCCGCCCGAGCGCCTGGTGAGCTGACGGATGCGGGCCTTGAAGTTGTCCAGCGCCTTGTCGGCCACCTTGCATTTGACTTCTTTACCCTTGGCCACCCACAGCGCA
>NZ_PVLR01000080.1 GCF_002980625.1 Malikia spinosa
TTGAGATTGACTTCCAACACGCCAATCTTGGCACTCGATGCCGTAGCCCGGAAGTGGGAAGTCCCTTCGTATTCGGAAAATAAAGCACGCTAAGCCGGCGTTAGGGAGCGGCACGTGCCTGCTGTGGGACTGGTGATGTACATGGAATCGCACCCGGCGGCCAGCACATGGCCCAGCTTCTCGAAACTCGTCGTTCGACCTCGGTCAAGGTAAGGACGGGTTTCGAGAACCTTTTTTGCACCCTCTCCGGGCTGGGACAGCGTTCTCACATAGCCTTTTCGTAGACCTCCGTTTGCGAGAAGCCGAGGCAGGGGCTTACCGTACTTTGCGATCCGAATCTGAGACGACCCCTGAAACGCCATCTCCAGCCCGGCGTCCCGCCGGGCTGGCCGGCTCCCCCAGAGGGCGCCAAGCGCAGCGCGGCGGGGGAGGGCGATAGCCGTCCCACCGGAGGCAAGCACGGCGCGAAGATTTATAAGCTCAAACAAGAAAAAGTACACTGATACTATTTATCAGTCTCTTCGAAGTGAAAATTTTCCAGATGAAGCATCAAAACACAACTTCGTCGCTAGAGCGGTTGAAATTCTTGAGAGAGATTTGATACGTGATTCAGCATAAGGAATGTCATGCAATACATTGGATTTGACAAAAAGTGCTCTCTTCTTGTTCAAGAAGCACACCTGACCAAGAACTCACTTCTATCTGGTTTTGACAATCTTCTGAAGGCCAATTTCTTTCAAGACAAGGAGGGATTTTTCTATACTTCCTTTTTCAACCTGTCTATTGGCATAGAACGGATTCTTAAGCTGGCTGTAGTCACACATTACATGCTGACCAGCAACTACCAGACGCCAACCATCAAGCAATTAAAAAGGGACTTTGGGCACGACATCGGAACTCTATACATCGAGTGCTTGAAGTTACTCCCACTCTACCTTCATCCCAATGCATCTAACCCAGCCAGGACGGCCAATGATGAAGCCTTGATTGACTTCATCACTGAATACGGTGTTGGCAGTCGCTACTTCAACCTGAATGAAGTATGTGAGGCAAAGCAAGACAGAAGCCCTCTGTACAAGTGGCTAGACATAGCCAGAGCTATCTACGAAGACCACACACCGCACCAGGTGCGCCAAAAGTCGGCAATGAGCCTGATGTACAAGATGGACAGAGAAGGCCCAAAGAACGGTTTCACAAGCCATCTAGATGAGAATGGGCATCCCATGATGGTTTTTGACATCCTTCACCGTCAGCATGTTGTGCAGAAAAGTGCTCCACTCGTCATCTGGAGACTAGTTAAAATTATTCAGCCAATTTATTCCTTACTCACTGCAATGGCTCACAAAGCAACTGAGTATGAAGTTCAACACAACATAAAATCTATGGTGATTCCGCACTACGAGGATTTTTTTTACTTCCTTCTTGCTCAGAAATATGACATCAAAAGAAGAAAAAGATGGCTTGAAATTTTCAACTCATAAAAAAGCACCCCAAGGGTGATTTTTTATTTCAGACACATCCCACCGCTACACTTGGCACTGACCATTAACAAAAACTTGTAAATCATTAGAAGTACAAAACTACCAATTGTCAAAGTATCCATCACCATAGGCAATCCCTCCACCAACTTGTTCAAAATGAAAGCCTTAACCCCGCATCAGTCCGTAGACGAGCAATCATTCGTTAGTTTTGGAGCACCAAGGGCAGCAGGACCGGGGACTTCATTTATATCACAACTCTGAATCTTCAGCAAGAAATGAATGATGTAGCTCAGAGTATAAAATTCCTTAGCAATCACCTTTGGCAAAAAAGGTAGATTATTAATTAGTAAATCTTCTCCAAACCTTTCAACCAATACCTTCAAAGAAACTGTATCAAGCTTCTTCTCTTTTCGGTGCAAGACACTTGATCGTCTTATATAGTCATTCATCCTCAATGATTCAACCACATCAATCAATTCACGACTGAAAATAGTGGTGGCGGGGTATGTTTGAAATATCTCTGTTTCAACGAAGCTTTCACTGGGTAAACCTTTTTCTAGTTTAGATGAAGAAATTATTTTGCAGTTTTCAAATCTACAACCCTGAAGCTTACAACCTTCAAAAAAAGTAGCTGAAATAATGGATTTTTTGAAAACGGCATTTTTCAAGTTGCACCTTCTAAACAAAGCTCCCCTGATATAACAGTTATCAAAAACAGCGCTATAAAAAGCACAGAATTTTAATTTAGCACCAACAAAAGATGTGTTCTGGAACAACACCTCTGAAAAATTGGTGAGATAGTTTTCCGTTTTATTGAAATCCTTGTGGATGAACTTACTTGCCCTAGAGTCATGGTTGTTATAACTGTATCTTTTTGTGCTTTTATTTCTACTCATGAAATGCTCCTGATCTTTAACTAAGGTTTGGGAAATAATTGTCACATTCGAGCGTACAAACACTCGTTATGCCCAAAGAACGATCTGACCAGGTTCCGCAGAAGGCTTGCAGATGGTCGAACGTCCACGTCTCATCACCAAAAGAACGCGTCGAATGTTTATGGTCATCCGTGACGGCGTCATGGTGCTTGTCTATCGATTGTCTATCGAGGTCTGTTGCACTGAAATCTCTTCTTGTAGCCCGCAACGGGAATGGTACTCGCGGCGCTACTGTGTCACTGGTGGTCTCGGGCTGCGCTCTCGCAAACGAGGGTTCACGAGAAGCCCGCCCAAGCCTCTGGCGCAGCACGCAAAATCAAGGCCTTGCGCTTCTCGAAAATTGTTCTTGAAATCTATTCTTGATTGAACTCGATATCGACGAGTTTCGATAAGAAAGGCCCACCGATGCTGATCGGCTATGCGCGCGTCTCGACGCAGGACCAGAACCTTGAATTGCAACGTGAAGCGTTGAGGCAGGCGGGCTGCCGGAAGGTCTTCGAGGACCAGGTGAGCGGCACGCGAGCCGAGCGTCCCGGCCTGGCCAAGGCACGGGAAATGCTGCGCGAGGGCGATACGCTGGTGGTGTGGAAGCTGGACCGCCTGGGCCGCCGCGTCAAGCAGTTGGTCGATCTGGTGGGGGAGTTGCAGCAGCAGGGCGTGCAGTTCAAGAGCCTGACGGACGCGATCGACACCGGCACGCCGTCAGGCCGGTTCTTCTTCCACGTGATGGCCAGCCTAGCCGAGATGGAGCGCGATCTGATCGTCGAGCGCACCCGCGCCGGGCTGGAAATGGCCCGTCAACTCGGGCGCAAAGGGGGGCGCAAGCCCAAGATGACCGCAAGCAAGATCGAGTCGGCCCGGAAACTGCTGGCCAGCGGCATGCCGCCCAAGGAGGTGGCACAGAATCTCGGCGTCTCGGTTCCGACGCTGTACCGCTGGTTGCCGGCCTCCGCTTCAGCACGGGCTTAACGTACTTTGCAATCCGAATACGAAGGGACTTCC
>NZ_PVLR01000081.1 GCF_002980625.1 Malikia spinosa
CTGATTGATGACACGCCCTAGTAAAGTAATTAAAATGGCTTGATTGATAATCAAGCGGACCATGATTATACGCACGGATGGGGAAGCTTTGCAAGCTATCACCCTGCTGCGGAAGTTTTCACAACTCAGACACAAATAGCGGGTAGCCACAACCGTACTGACTGGAACCGCGCGGTCGAATGAAAACCCGCCAAGCGTGAATCCATCATGACCGAGATGGCCAGCCAATGCAACTGGCAAGAAAAAAGCACCTAGGCATCGCTGCCTTAGGTGCTTCTTGTCTGGAGGCGCGGGCCGGAGTCGAACCGACCTACACGGATTTGCAATCCGGTGCATAACCGCTTTGCTACCGCGCCATTATCTTGATAATCACGATTGAAAAGTCTTCGGACTTTTCAATTTATCTGGAGCGGGATAAGAGACTCGAACTCTCGACCTATACCTTGGCAAGGTATCGCTCTACCAACTGAGCTAATCCCGCATTTCACTCGGCAGAAGAATCTCCTGCGTCGTTGCAAGCCATGATTCTATGGCATTTTTCAGTGTTTTCGGCGGCGGCTGGAAATTTCCAGCAAAAATTTCACGCCTTCTTCACACGCGGCGCCTTGGCGGGCTTGCGGGCGGGCTTCTCGCTCGGGGCGGGCTCGACAACCGGGGCCGGAACCACTGGCGCAGCGACCGCGGCAATGGCCTCCAGACCGATCGGCGACGGCGTGCGCTCGAGCGCGATCTCGAGCACGCGATCGATCCAGCGCACCGGCACGATCTCGAGGCCGGCCTTGACGTTGTCCGGGATCTCGGCCAGGTCCTTGACGTTCTCCTCCGGGATCAGCACGGTCTTGATGCCGCCGCGCAACGCGGCCAGCAGCTTTTCCTTCAGGCCGCCGATGGCGGTGACTTCGCCGCGCAGGGTGATCTCGCCGGTCATCGCAACATCGGCGCGCACCGGGATGCCGGTCAGCGCGGACACGATGGCGGTCGTCATGGCGGCACCGGCGCTCGGGCCGTCCTTCGGGGTCGCGCCGTCGGGCACGTGAACGTGGATGTCCTTCTTCTCGAAGGTTTCATCGGTGATGCCAAACGCATGCGAGCGGCTGCGCACCACGGTACGGGCCGCCTCGACCGACTCCTTCATGACGTCGCCGAGCTGGCCGGTGCGGATCACATTGCCCTTGCCCGGCATCAGCGCGGCCTCGATCGTCAGCAGGTCGCCGCCGACTTCGGTCCAGGCCAGGCCAACGACCTGGCCGACCTGGTTCAGCTGTTCGGCGCGACCGTAGCTGTACTTGCGCACGCCCAGGAATTCGTCGAGCTTGGCGGCATCGACAACCACGGTCGGCTGGTATTTCTTCAGCAGCAGGCCCTTGACCACCTTGCGGCAGATCTTCGAGAGCTCGCGTTCGAGCGAGCGCACGCCGGCCTCGCGGGTGTAGTAGCGCACGATGTCGCGCACGGCGTCCTCGGCCACTTCGAGCTCGCCGGCCTTGATGCCGTTGTTCTCGAGCTGCTTGGGCAGCAGGTACTTGAGCGCGATATGGGTCTTCTCGTCCTCGGTGTAACCCGACAGGCGGATCACTTCCATCCGGTCGAGCAGTGCCGACGGGATGTTCATCGAGTTGGAGGTGGCGACGAACATCACGTCCGACAGGTCGAAGTCGACCTCGACATAGTGGTCGGCGAAGGTGTGGTTCTGCTCCGGATCGAGCACTTCGAGCAGGGCCGAGGACGGATCGCCGCGGAAGTCCATGCCGAGCTTGTCGATCTCGTCGAGCAGGAACAGCGGGTTGCGCGCGCCGATCTTGCCCAGGCTCTGCAACACCTTGCCCGGCATGGCGCCGATATAGGTGCGGCGGTGGCCGCGGATCTCGGCTTCGTCGCGCATGCCGCCCAGCGCCATGCGGGTGTACTTGCGTCCGGTCGCCTTGGCGATCGACTGGCCGAGCGAGGTCTTGCCGACGCCCGGCGGGCCGACCAGGCACAGGATGGGCGCCTTGACCTTGTCGACGCGCTGCTGCACCGCGAGGTATTCGAGGATGCGGTCCTTGACCCGATCCAGGCCGTAGTGGTCCTCGTTGAGGACCTGCTCGGCGTAGGCCAGGTCATGCTTGATCTTGGTCTTCTTGCTCCAGGGCAGGCCGACCAGGGTCTCGATGTAGTTGCGCACCACGCTGGCTTCGGCCGACATCGGCGACATCAGCTTGAGCTTCTTGAGCTCGCCTTCGGCTTTCTTGCGTGCCTCGGCCGGCATCTTGGCCAGGCGGATCTTCTTCTCGAGTTCCTCCAGGTCGGCGCCCTCCTCGCCCTCGCCGAGCTCTTTCTGGATCGCCTTGACCTGCTCGTTGAGGTAGAAGTCGCGCTGGCTCTTCTCCATCTGGCGCTTGACGCGGCCACGGATGCGCTTGTCGACGTTGAGGATCTCGACCTCGCGTTCGATCTGACCGAACAGGTTTTCCAGCCTGGGCGCGACCCGGTCGAGGTCGAGCACGGCCTGCTTGGCCTCGAGCTTGAACGGCAGGTGGGCAGCAACGGTATCGGCCAGGCGACCGGCGTCGTCAATGCTGGCGATCGAGGTCAGGACCTCGGACGGGATCTTCTTGTTGAGCTTGACGTACTGGTCGAACTGCTGCATCAGGGCGCGGCGCAGCGCCTCGACCTCGTTGGCCTCGCCAGCGGACTCGTCCTGCTCCGACAGCGGCCGGACCTGGCCGATGAAATGGCTCTCGCCCTCTTCCACGCCGAGCACCTTGGCGCGCTGCAGGCCTTCGACCAGCACCTTGACGGTGCCGTCCGGCAGCTTGAGCATCTGCAGGATGGTGGCGACGCAGCCCATCTCGAACAGGTCTTCCGGGGTCGGTTCGTCCTTGGCAGCGGTCTTTTGCGCCACCAGCATGATGCGGCGCTCGTTCTCCATCGCGGCTTCCAGCGCCTTGATGCTCTTGGGCCGACCCACGAACAGCGGAATCACCATATGGGGGAAGACCACCACGTCACGCAGGGGCAAGAGCGGCAATGCGACGGGCTGGCTGGGCAAAGGGGTGTGTCCGGACATGCTGTTACCTAAATATCTTTCCGCTCAAATGGGGCCGGCGGCAGCGACTTCAAGCCGCGGCCGCCGGCCATCGAGCTGTTGCGGGTCTCAGGCCTGCTTGGCTGCTTCGCGCAGCACCAGCAGCGGTGCCTTGCCTTCTTCGACCGTGGCCGGCTCGACCACCACTTTCTGGACGTTGTCCAGGCTGGGCAGTTCGAACATGGTGTCCATCAGCGCCTGCTCGAGGATCGAGCGCAGGCCGCGGGCGCCGGTCTTGCGCTTGATCGCCTTGCGTGCGATCGCGTGCAGCGCCTCGGGACGGACCTCGAGCTCGACGCCTTCCATCTGCAGCAGCTGGGCGAACTGCTTGACGACGGCGTTCTTGGGCTCGGTCAGGATATCGACCAGCGCATCCTCGCCAAGCTCGGCCAAGGCGGTCACGACCGGCAGGCGTCCCACCAGCTCGGGAATCAGGCCGAAGCGGACCAGGTCATCGGGTTCGACTTCGGCAAAGACGTCGGTCAGGCTGCGCTGCTGCTTGCTCTTGACGTTGGCACTGAAGCCGATGCCGGCAGCTTCGGTGCGCTGCTCGACGATCTTTTCGAGACCGGCGAAGGCGCCGCCACAGATGAACAGGATGTTGGAGGTGTCGACCTGCAGCATGTCCTGGTTCGGGTGCTTGCGGCCACCCTGCGGTGGCACCGAGGCGATCGTGCCTTCGACCAGCTTGAGCAGCGCTTGCTGCACACCCTCGCCCGAGACGTCACGCGTGATCGAGGGGTTCTCGGACTTACGCGTGATCTTGTCGATCTCGTCAATGTAAACGATGCCCTGCTGGGCCTTGTCGACGTCGTAGTTGCAGGTCTGCAGCAGCTTGGCGATGATGTTCTCGACGTCCTCGCCGACATAGCCGGCCTCGGTCAGCGTGGTGGCATCGGCCATCACGAAGGGAACGTTGAGCATGCGCGCCATGGTCGCGGCCAGCAGCGTCTTGCCGGAGCCGGTCGGGCCGATCAAGAGGATGTTGCTCTTGGCCAGTTCGACATCGTCCTTGCGCGCCTTGGCCTTGTGGCGCAGGCGCTTGTAGTGGTTGTAGACCGCCACGGCGAGCGATTTCTTGGCCAGCTCCTGGCCGATCACGTAGCCGTCGAGATGCTGCTTGATTTCAGCCGGGGTCGGCAGCCGGTCGCCGGCCTCGCCCTGACCCAGCACGGTCTGCGGCAGTTCCTCGCGCACGATGTCGTTGCACAGGTCTATGCATTCGTCGCAGATGAACACCGAGGGGCCGGCGATCAGTTTCTTGACCTCGTGCTGGCTCTTGCCGCAGAAGGAGCAATAGAGGGGTTTGTCGCTGGAGGTGCCTTTGTTGTCGGCCATGAAGAATGCCTTGCTCGGACTCGGTGAAATACGTGAAACGCCGATGATAAGTGAAGCCCGCGCGCCGCTGCGAACAGCGGGCGGCACGGGCTGCGGGGGACGGGATCAGGCGCCGCGCTTGTCGATCACACGGTCGACCAGGCCGTATTCGGCCGCCTCGGCAGCGGCCATGTAGTAGTCGCGCTCGGTGTCGCGCTCGATCTTTTCGAGCGGCTGGCCGGTGCGTTCGGCCAGGATCTTGTTGAGGTCGGCGCGCAGGCGCAGGATCTCGCGCGCGTGGATCTCGATGTCGGTAGCCTGGCCCTGGGCGCCGCCCAGCGGCTGGTGGATCATGACGCGCGAGTTCGGCAGCGTGAAGCGCTTGCCCTTGGTGCCAGCAGCCAGCAGGAAGGCGCCCATGCTGGCGGCCATGCCCATGCACAGCGTCGAGACGTCGGGCTTGATGAAGTTCATCGTGTCGAAGATCGACATGCCCGCGCTGACCGAGCCGCCCGGCGAGTTGATGTAGAAGTGGATGTCCTTGTCCGGGTTCTCGCTTTCGAGGAACAGCATCTGCGCGACCACGAGGTTGGCCGACTGGTCATTGACCGGGCCGACCAGGAACACGACGCGCTCCTTGAGCAGGCGCGAGTAGATGTCGTAGGCACGCTCGCCGCGGCCCGATTGCTCGATCACCATGGGAACCATGCCCAGGTTTTGTGCGTCCAATGCGCTCATGTGTGTGTGCTCCAGGAAAACGTTGCAGGGCTTACTGTAACCAATGCCGAATGGCCTGATCAGCAGATGGGGCCTGACGGACAATAAAAAAGGGCGGAAATGCATCCGCCCTCGTTTCGCTTGAGCCAGCGCCGGCCTGAGGGGCCGGCGCCGCAGGATCAGGCCTGACCCATCAGCTCTTCGAAGCTGACCGACTTGTCGGTGACCTTAGCCTGGCCCAGCACGAAGTCGGCGACGTTGCTCTCGATCACGATTGCTTCAACTTCGGCCAGACGGCGGTTGTCGCCCTTGTACCACTGCACCACTTCTTCCGGACGCTCGTAGGAGGCGGCCAGTTCGTTGATGTGGGCGTCAAGCTGCTCGGGCTTGGCCTGCAGGTTGTTGGTCTTGACCAGCTCGGCCACCACCAGGCCCAGGCGCACGCGACGCTCGGCCTGGTCCTTGAACAGCTCGGCCGGGATCGGAGCCTTGTCGGCGTCCTTGATGCCACGCTGCTTGAGGTCGGCGCGTGCGCCTTCGACCAGACGCTCGACTTCCGCCTCGACGCTGGCCTTGGGCAGGTCGAGTTCGGCGTTGGCGACCAGGGCGTCCATCACGGCCGCCTTGTTGCGAGCCTGCAGGCGGAACTTGACTTCGCGCTCGAGGTTCTTCTTGATGTCGGCGCGCAGGGCGTCAACGGTGCCGCCTTCGATGCCGAGCGACTTGACGAACTCTTCGTTGACTTCCGGCAGGGTCTGGAACTCGATCTTCTTGACCGTGACCAGGAAGTCAGCGGTCTTGCCAGCCACTTCCTTGCCGTGGTAGTCGGCCGGGAAGTCGAGCGGGAAGGTCTTGGACTCGCCAGTCTTCATGCCGCGCACGGCAGCGTCGAACTGCTCAAGCATCTGGCCTTCGCCGACCATGAACTGGAAGGCTTCGGCCTTGCCGCCGTCGAAGGGTTCGCCGTCGATCTTGCCTTCGAAGTCGATCGTGATGCGGTCGCTGGCTTCGGCCCAACCGGTCTCGTCACGGGTCGTGAAGGTGCGGCGCTGCTTGCGCAGGATGTCCAGGGTGCGGTCGATGGCAGCGTCGTTGACTTCAGCGCTGACCTTCTCGATCTCGGCGGCGCTCAGGTCACCGATCTTGACTTCCGGGTAGACCTCGAAGATGGCTTCGAAGGCCACGCAGCCTTCAGCAGCGCCGTCCTTTTCGTTGATGCGCGGAGCGCCGGCGATGCGCAGTTCGGCTTCGGCAGCGGCAGCCTGGAAGGCCTGACCGACCTTGTCGTTCATGACTTCGTACTGGACCGAGTAGCCGTACTGCTTGGCGACGACGCTCAGCGGCACCTTGCCCGGACGGAAACCGTCCAGCTTGACCTGCTTGGCCATGCGCTTGAGGCGCGCTTCGACTTCCTGTTGGATTTCAGCCACCGGCAGCTCGAGCGTGATCTTGCGCTCCAGCTTTTCCAGGGTCTCGACGTTCACTGCCATGGTTCTCTCCTAGATGAGGGGTGGCACAGCCCAAGGCTGCACCCGGTGTGTTCTTGCATCGCTTGCCGCCCTGGGGCGGCTGGGCTTGGTTCACAAAACAGACGGCCATCCCGGGGATGGCCGAGCCTGATTTGGGCAAACTTTGATTGTAGCCGAGCCCGCCTGGCGGGCCGGCGGGCTACCGACGCCCCAGCGCGCGAGCGGACTTTACATGCCAGCGTAGTTGGGCCCGCCGCCGCCCTCGGGCGTGACCCAGACGATGTTCTGCGTCGGGTCCTTGATGTCGCAGGTCTTGCAGTGCACGCAGTTCTGCGCGTTGATCACCAGCTGGTCCTGTCCATCCTTGTTCATGAACTCGTAGACACCAGCCGGGCAGTAGCGGCTCTCGGGACCGGCGAACCGGGCCAGGTTGATGCCGACCGGCACGCTGGCGTCCTTCAAGGTCAGGTGCGCCGGCTGGTTTTCCTCGTGGTTGGTGTTGCTGATGAAGACCGAGCTCAAGCGGTCGAAGGTCAGCTTGCCATCCGGTTTCGCGTAATCGATCTTCGGGCTTTCGGCCGCGGGCTTGAGGTAGGTATGGTCCGCGTGCGTACGGTGCAGGCTCCACGGCGGG
>NZ_PVLR01000082.1 GCF_002980625.1 Malikia spinosa
CGCGCGCCACTGGCAGCCCGTGCGCAGCAGGTACAGCACCGCACAGAACACCTCATACAGATCCACTCGACGTGGCGCTGTCTTCTTGCGCGCGCTCTCCAGCAGCGGCCTGATGACTTCGAACTGCTCGGGCTTGATATCGCTTGGGTAACCTTTTCTCACCCCCCGAGCTTCTCACATCACAGCACGGAGACTTTGAACACGCTCTTAGGTTTCAAGACCTACGCGCTTGTAGTCTTCTTCATCGCAATCAGCTTGCTCCATGTAAGCACGGGCTTCGCTTTGGCTGAGTACACGGATGCCTTCGCCTGCCCTGAGTTCATTTGCAATACGCTCACCCCATACAGAAGCAGCACCACCCTTCCCTGCCAGGAAGAAGGTCCCATTCCTGGTTATGTAGAGCTTGGTATTGTGGTGCCTGAAATCGTTACCGTAGTACTGACAAGGAATGTCACAGACCTCTTCTGCAGTCTCGGTGTTGTAGCTCTTACCTTCGATCATCCTCTTCATGGGTTCTCCGGCTGACGGGATAAATAACATTATGAAATGCATCTAGGGCTCTGCAAGATCAAGGAACCTAGTGCCTTTATGCAATAGCGGCAGCATCACTGGCCCACTTGCACGAACTGGATGGTGCAGCAGTCGTCAGTTCCTTGACGGCTGGCCTGGTTCACGATGACCTTGGCGGCAGCTGCCTTGTCATCGCTGGCATACCATCGGTGAAGACCAGCACGACTGCTTTCTTGTCCAACTTGTTGACGAATTCCAGGCACTTTGTCAGAGCTTCTACCACGCTACCAGCGACCTTGGGCACGCCTGCGGTGCGTATTCCACGCGATGCCGGACACGATTCCATGCTGATGCCGGACAGCGTTTCACCGTCATCGCGGACACCGTTCCATGCTGATGGCGGACAGCATTCCATCGTGATGTCGGACACCTGAAGCGGTGTTCTGAGTGACCCCACCCCGGCATACGCTGCCCGGTTTTGACCGGAGAACAGCGATGCCCACACCCAGGGTCACCATGAGCAAACTACGACACACACTGCAACTGCTGCAAGGCGGGGGTTTGAGCACCCGCCAAATCGGTGCCGCTCTCGGCATTTCCAAGTCCACGGTCAGCGATATCGCCAGCTACGCCCGCGCTGCGGGCGTGGACTGGGCACTGGCCCAGACCTTGAGCGACGAAGAGCTGCAAGCCCGGCTTTATCCCCCACCTGTGGCCCGCCAGGCACGCCACCTCGAGCCCGACTATGCCTATCTCCACCGTGAACTCCGGCGTGCCGGCGTGACCTTGCAGTTGCTCTGGGAGGAGTACCAGCAGCAACACCAGGGACAGGCCTACAAATACAGCGCCTTCTGCGAGAAGTACCACGGCTGGGCAGCCAAGCTCAAGCGCTCGATGCGCCAGACGCATATCGGCGGCGACAAGCTCTTCGTGGACTACGCTGGCCAGACGGTCGCGATCATCGATGCGAGCAGCGGCGAGATCACCCAGGCACAGATCTTCGTTGCAGCGCTGGGCGCATCCAATTTCACCTACGCGTGTGCCACGCCGACCCAGAAGGCCGCCGACTGGATCGGTGCCATCATCGACACGCTGGAGTTCATCGGTGGCGTGCCCCGTCTGCTGGTGCCCGACCAGCCACGAGCGCTCATCGCCCGGCCCGACCGCTACGAACCGACCTCGCATCGCTTGCTGGAGGAACTGAGCGCCCACTATGGCTTGGCCGTGCTGCCGGCACGCCCGGCCAAACCCCGTGACAAGCCCAAGGTAGAGGTGGCCGTTCAGGTGGTCGTGCGCTGGATCCTGGCGCGGCTGCGCGATCAGCGCTTCTTCAGCCTGGCTGCGCTGAACCGGGCCATCGGCGCCCTGGTGCTTGATCTCAACCAGCGCCCGTTCAAGAAGCTGCCCGGCTGCCGAGCCAGCGCCTTTGCCGAACTCGACCGCCCAGCACTGCGTGCGCTGCCGGCCACGCGCATGGCGATTGCGCATTTCAAGCGCGCGCGCGTCAACATCGACTACCACGTCGAACTCGACGGCCATTACTACTCGGTGCCGCACGCCCTGGTTGGCCAGACGGTGGAGCTGCGCATCACGGCCACCACGCTGGAGGTGCTGCATGGCAACAAACGCGTGGGCGCCCATGCGCTCAACGCTCGCCGGGGCGCCCACACCACCACGCCCGAGCACATGCCGGCGTCGCACCGTGCGCACCTGCAATGGACCCCGGCCAAGCTCATCGGCTGGGCCGAACGGGTGGGAGCTGCCACCGCAGCCGTGGTGCGCTGGCAGATGGAGCACCGCGCCCACCCCGAGCAGGGCTACCGCTCTTGCCTGGGGTTGATGCGACTGGGGCGCCAGTACGGCAACGACCGGCTCGAAGCGGCCTGTGCCCGCGCCCAGTCGATTCGTTCGCCGTCCTACAAGAGCGTCGCCTCCATCCTGAGCAGCGGACTGGATCAGCGTCCGCTGACCGTCCCCATCACCGCACAGGCCAGCTTGCCCTTGCACGAGAACGTGCGCGGCCCTGGCTACTACCACTGACCCACCGACAGCGAGGTCCTGAACATGCTCAACGAATACACCCTGACCCAACTGCGCGCGCTGCGTCTGGACGGCATGGTCGCCGCCCTGACCGATGCCGCCACCCAAATCGCTGCCAGCGAACTGCCCTTCGAGCAGCGCCTGGCCCTGCTGGTACAGCGCGAGGTGGACTGGCGTGACAGCAAACGACTCGAACGCCTGTTGAAGGCCGCCCGCTTGAAGGTTTCCTCCGCCTGCCTCGAAGACATCGACTGGCGCGCCAGTCGTGGCTTGAGCCGGGAACTCATCGCCAGCCTGGTCGGCGGTGACTGGCTGCGCCATGGCCACAACATCCTTCTCACCGGTGCCACCGGCTGCGGCAAGACCTGGCTGGCATGCGCCTTGGGTCAGCAGGCTGCGCGGCTGGGCTTCTCGGTGCTGTATGCCCGAGCACCCCGACTGCTGGAGGAGTTGCACGTGGCCCACGGCGACGGCAGCTTCGGGCGGCGCCTGGCGCAACTGGCCAAGCTCGACCTGCTGATCCTGGACGACTTCGCCATCGCCCCGATTGCCGCGCACGAGCGCAACGACTTGCTCGAACTGCTCGACGACCGCGTAGGTTCGCGCTCGACGATCATCACCTCGCAATTGCCGGCAACGGCTTGGCACGCCTGGCTCGACGAACCCACCCTGGCCGACGCCATTCTGGATCGCATCGTGCACGGTGCGCACAAGATCGCCCTCAAGGGCGAGTCCATGAGGAAGCTTCGCCAGCCGGCCTGAAGCGCCCGGGCCGAATCGCCATCACAGGCTGATGGCGGACAGTTCGGCTACGATTCATCCTGTCATTCAGGACACCGGCGCAGGGTGTCCGACATCGTCTGGAACACTGTCCGCGATGAGTTTGGAATCACTGTCCGCCATCAGTGGAATGCGCACCTGCGGTACTCGCCTAGCATCTGTGGTCTCTCTCGGTGGGAACAGTGATCGCGCCAAATTTTTAGCCGCTAAAGCTACATGGTGTCCTGGTATCCGTGCAATCCGCCTGCATAGGGGGTTCGGGGAGTATCAGCGGCAAGACCCTCGCACTGCCACTGCCACTGCCACTGCCACTGCCATGATTCAATCCAAGATGGCCGGCACATCAACGCATCCGACGTGCACGGAACCGGAAGGAGAAAACCATGAGATATGTTGAAAACGAAGGCGCGCTCTACCGTATTGCCGGGCCGAGCAACGCCTTCCCGAACGAAGTCTGGAGCCCGGGGGAGAAGAAGTTCGTGCCCTATGAGGGCGACGTACCGAAGCCCGTGAGCTGGGGCCAGGATGTCCCCAAGGAAGAAGCCGAAAGCTTCATCCAGGAGTGTGGCGGCCAGCCTTAGGCTTCATGGGTAGAGCGGAGGCGCTGCGCCCGGCGCACAACACTGCGTCTAGCTATCGCCGCTGGGCTGGGAGCAAATCAACTTGACGGGCGACTACCCGAGCTGGCTCAGGCTGCGCCACGATGCGCTGGACCGGGCCGTAGCTGCCAGCCTACGGCTGGACCGACTATCAGCCTGAGACTTCGGACGACGACATCCTGCGCCGGCTGCTTACGCTCAACTTGGTCCGTGACGTATGAAGTCGGTGGGAGGGCGGATTCAAACCTGAAGTGCAACACCTGACCTGCCGTAAGGTAAGCCGATGTCGCCGCAGCCCAGAACCTACCGCCAGCTCCAACCCGAAGACCGTGTGACCCTCGCCAGCCTCAAGCAGCAGAACTACAGCGTGCGTGCAATCGCCAGTGTTCTCGGTCGCTCGGCCAGAACCATCAGCCGAGAGCTTCGTCGCAACGCCTCAGCTGGCCAGTACAGCAGCTCGGTGGCGCAACAAAGCTGCCAGCACCGCCGCAATCAGGGCCGACCGATGCGTAAACTGCACGCCGACGCTCTCTTGTTTGACGTCGTGCAGCATCTGCTGCGACAGCGCTGGTCGCCCGAACAGATTGCCCTGACGCTGGCGCGCATCTACCCCAAGGGCCATGAGCTTCGCGTGTCGCACGAAACCATCTACAACTGCATCTATGCCCAACCTGTGGGCGAGCTGCGCAAGGACTTGATCGCCTGCCTGCGCCACGCCCACAACAAGCGCGTGCCTCGCAGCAAGGGCCAGGACCGACGGGGCCAGATCCCCGACATGCTCAGCATTCACCTGCGTCCGCCCGAGGTGGAGGACCGCCAGTTTCCCGGCCACTGGGAAGGCGATCTCATCAAGGGCGAAGGCAATGCCAGCGCAGTCGGTACCTTGGTCGAGCGCACCAGCCGGCTGCTGATCCTGGTCAAGCTGCCGCACCCCAAGCCCGCCAGCGCCGCCAACGTGCTGCAGGCCTTCACGGACAAGCTCAACGGCATTGCTCAGCCGATGCGCCAGAGTCTGACCTACGACCAGGGCCGGGAAATGGCCATGCACAAGAAGCTGACCGAGCAAACCGGCGTGGCCGTCTACTTCTGCGATCCACACAGCCCCTGGCAGCGCGGCTCCAACGAGAACACCAATGGACTGGTGCGCCAGTACCTGCCCAAGGGCACGGACCTGTCGGTCTACAGCCAGGAACAGCTCGATGAGATTGCCGATCAGATCAATGGCCGACCGCGCAAGGGACTCGGGGTACGATCACCGCTCGCGGTTTACCGGGAGTTGCTCCTGAACAGCCCGCAACACTCCACCCTCATTCACTGAAAACCAGGGTGTTGCACTTCAGGTTTGAATCCGCCCTTCTATAATGCAATGATGATTAACACTTTAACTTGACTTCGACAAGATTGGTTGATTCATCTTGCGCCTTTAAAAGTCAAGCGAAAACGAATTTAAATTAAAGGCAAGACTTCTTTAGACTATGCCGCAGCCATGTGTTTGGCTATGTCTTCATGAAGTTCGGTAGCGCTAAGCAAATTTTTATGAATCGCACCTTGCAGGATTTTTTTGCACGCTTCTCGGGTGAGTCGCTCCGATTTTTTTTCCATAATGTGCCGCTGAATAATTTGCGCAATCACCTTTAAACTATCCAAGTCCAGGTCATGAATATCGCGATGCAGCGGCCTCAGACTTTCTGGTCCAGATTTTGGCAATGTTGTAGCGACCTTCAATCCGGCCTCTTGAATCTCAGTGATGGGAAGTATTACCAAATCAACTGTCGCGAGCTTGTTCATTGCAGCCAACATTGCCAGTTTGGCCTGCTCAATTTCATTGTCATTTTCCGCAAACCAGACAGATAGCTCGCTGCCGTTGGGGCGAATACAGCTTGCAACCACATCCGCCTTGATGCGACCTGTTGCAACATCTGAGCCATTCCAGCGCGATCTCTCAATCTTCCTCACCAAATAGCTCATTCGATTCCACCTAAGTCAAAAATAACCTGCTTACGATAATCGTCTAACCAATCTGGTTGGCATTCCACGTTTGCTAGAATTCTGGCGCCATCCCTGTGTCCCCAAGTTTCATAAACACGAATAGCGGCCTCCTTTACTTCGGCGACTTTATTCGATAGCGCAGCAAGCGCAAGAGTTTGCCCGTACGGATATATGGTCTCATAACTTAATGATGCTACTGCATTTAATAATGCCAACATCACGCCAGTGTCTTCTGATTCTGCTAGGTAGGTGTTTTGCACCACCTCGCCAATCAATCCTGGGTAATCTTTGGCGAAACTTAATATGTGGCGTTCTGATGGAGGGGTATAACCGTATTCGAAATACTCGGAACGAGCCAGTTCCAAGAATTTTTCTTGAGCTGATTCGCAAATTTTCTGCCTATGCGCGTGGACTCCCTTTAAATATGAGCCAATCCCGTCATCCTCACTTTGTGAGGTCATAAGCGTGGAAAATCCTCCTGCGCTCGATATCCTAATGTCTGCTATGGTAGATGGTAGCAGTCCACTCTGCACGAGGAGCGGGTTTCCAAACGAAATTCCTCTAGAGGATTGAGAGTTGGATTCCATAAGAGAGCTGCTCTGTCGTTGGCTGCCGAATGAGATGGAGGATCTCATATTCTACTCAATTAAAAAATATTATCTCGATCCAAAATGATTTTGGATATACCATAGAGCGTTTCTTGTAGATTATCGACGTTAAATCTATGGGCGGTATTCGACGGTGTTGTGCTGACATCATGCATTGTTTTAATCCCACTCAATGGATGCATGCGGCCATTGATTATCATCATCAAACCAGTTGCGGTCACTGCCTCAAAGCAGGCATTGTACTGCTCATTGTGTATTGACAATGGGGTGACCCATCGCGCCACCCACTCAACAGAATTGATGCCACTCTGTGGCAATAACTTGCCCCGCAATGCCTCTGATTCAGTTTGGGATAACTCTTCAAACAAAGCATCAATGACTAATGCGACGCGGTTAAATTGAAGGCTCCCGCGTTCCAATTTCCCCACATAGTCAACAACGTCGTTCAAAAATATATCAATATCCATGGAAGGCATTGGGGCCGTAAAGTCGATGCGATCTGGGGAAAATTGAATTTGCATTTCGGATCCCTTCGTTAGACCGAGCCTTTGAGATGTCAGTCCGGCAATGGGGTCTTGAACATTCATGACTTGCGGCATAAAACCCAGAGGAGCAAAAATCGTCATTAACTTAAACGTCGTGTCTGGGTCGGCGGGAAAATTGAATGTCCCAAACAAAACTGCCTGGAACTTGATGGTTTTCTTTTGCATAAGAGAATTTTCTAGATAATGCTGTATTAATTTATTCCTCTTAAGTTTTCCAGCATCTAAGTTGCCAATCAATTAATTGGTAATTTAGATATCGCCATTTTTAAAGGTGAATTTTTTGGATTAACTTAATCAGAAGTGCGCCTAGCCCATCATACACTGGCTCAACTCATCGAGGAAAGACCGCTTTGGCCGATGTGAAGTCGGTAGTTGGTCGTGCCGCATCACTGCTCATTGGTTACCTGACGCTGAGACCAGGGAGAGACACTGGTCTGCTATGGGTCGAGGCTGTGTGAAAACGTCCGATGTCAATGTTTTCGGGGGTGCCTCACCCCTTGGCAACCTTACGATCGTGCGTTCTAGGGCGATCTGAAAGGTTGGAGTTTGGCAAACAGGCTTGAAAGCCTGTGACAGAGCGCGTTTCCACACAGCCTCGACCGGTTGCTGTCAGTCGCCAGGCCTGCTGCGAACGGCCGTTCCCAGCCTGATCCGATCATAGGCCTGCATACCCAGCGAGGGCCGCATAGCGTCGCATCGCTCTCATGTAGCCGCTGTCTGAAATTTTGATTTTTTCTGTGTGAACTGTAGTTGACGAAGTATCAGGTGATAACTACAATTTACACATGATCACCATCAAGCGGATGCCCCAGTTCGATGTCTGGTTCGCGGGCATCAAGGATGACATGACCCGCAGGCGCCTGCTGATGCGGTTGCGCAAGGTCTCGCTGGGCAATCTGGGCGACGTGAAGCCGGTGGGGGATGGCGTCTGGGAGATGCGCGAGTTCTTCGGCCCGGGATGGCGCATGTACTACGTGCAGCAAGGCAGCGTCTTGGTCGTCATGCTGGGCGGAGGCGACAAGAGCAACCAGTCGCGCGACATCGAAGCCGCCAAATCCCTGGCGCAGAACCTGATTTGAGGAGCCGCATCATGAGCAACAAGATCTCTATCGCCGACCTGCCGACCTTCGACGTGGCCGAGCACCTGAAGAACGAGGACGACATCGCGGCCTACCTGGCGCTGGTGCTCGAGGATGGCGATCCGGCGCTGCTGGCCGCCACCCTGGGCGACATTGCCCGTGCGCGCAACATGGCCCAGCTGGCCCGCGACACAGGCATGACCCGCGAGGGGCTGTACAAGGCGCTGTCGGGCCAGGGCAACCCCAGCCTGGCCACAATCATGAAGGTAATGAAGGCGCTGGGACTGCGCCTGAGCGTGGCGCCGGCTGCCCACGCCTGAGCAGGCGCACAGGTGCTACCCGGTTCGGTCAGCGTTCCAGCAATTGAGCCCATGACTGATCCGCTCGAGATCACGACTGGATCAGGCACTGGACTGCTGCTGCCCCTCACTCCCCAAACACCTTGGTCACCTCGCTGAACTGCCGCTTGGTGCTGGCCCGGGTGTAGCGACTCAGCGTCACGGGTGACGCGTGCCCCATCGACGACTGCACCGCATCGGGCGCCGCCCCTTTCTCGATCAACCGGGTGCCGAAGGTATGGCGTAGCCAGTGCGTCGAGGCCTTGTAGAGCTGGGCCTTCTCGTGCTGCGGCAGCGCGCTGGCCGAAACGGCCTTCTCCAGCCAGCGCCGCACGGTCTGGTACAGCGCGGGATAGCTGATCGGCGCCATCGGATCGAGGGCCGAAGCCAACAGCGGCGTGGCCGGATCGGCGCTCAGGAAGTCGCCCAGGCCGCGCGCGGCCAGATAGTCGTTGAGCGCTTCGCGCGCCTGGCGGTTCAGCGTGACATGCCGGTTCTTGGCACCCTTGCCATGGACCTTGAGGGCCAAGCCCTCGGGCAGCGTGACCAGGTCACCCAGGTGAGCGGAGAGCAGCTCGCTCGCGCGCAGTCCCATGGCTTCGAGGAAGCGCAGCAGGAAGCGCATGCGCTGCACCGCCGGCGTCGGCGTTGACGTCGGCTCCTCGCGCTCGAAGAACCCCAACAGCGCCTGCATCGCGCCTTCGGAGATCGCCTTGACCTCGCCGCGTGCGGCCCGGTCGTCGCCCTGCTTCCTCGAGATGAGCCGGAACGGATTGGCCTCGACATGGCGCGCCTCGACCAGCCAGTCCAGCCAGGCCGAGACCACGGTCAGCGCCTGCTGGCGGCTCGCCGGCGTCAGCTGACCCCGGAACGGCGCCCAGCCGATCGCGCCGGGAGACGCCTTGCGGCGCGAGATGAAGTGCGGCGGGATGTCACGCAGGAAGCCGGTGAAGGCCACTGCATCGCGCACGCCCAGCTGCTGCGGCGAGACGCCCGGGCGCTCATGGCGCAACCAGACCAGGAAGCGCCCGACCTCCCGCGCATAGACCTTGCGCGTGGCATCCGAGTTGGCGCGCGCCGCGATCCAGGCCTCGACCGTCTGCTCGGTCGTGACCTCGCCCAGCAGGCTGCCAGCCAGGACAGGCGGCGTCGGAACTGACACCACCAGCGCCCTCCCCGTCTGCCGGCCCACGCCAAAGAACGGCAGCGCCTGCGCCTCGCGCGGCAGCAGCGTGCGCAGGAAGGCCTCGATGCGCTGCGCCTTGGCCTTGCCCACCGCCGGCAGGGACTTGTACCAGGCCCCGCCGGCGCTGACCCGGTCGTTCAGCTCGCCCAGCGTGTGAAATCCCGCCAGGTCCAGCTTCCTGGCCAGCGCCTCGTCGAACCAGCCGCCGACGAAGTCCGTCGGACTCGGCGCCTCGGCCACCGCCGATTCGAGTGACCGCAGCAGCTCGATCTGGCGCTTGCGCAGTCGCTCTCTGCGCTGCGCCTTAGGGTCGGGTCCCTGGGCCTCGCCACAGAGCTCGGTGTAGAGCTCGGTGACCTCGGCCTCGCTCCAGTCGTCCAGCCCACGCTCGGCGATGAAGTCCTCCAGGCTGGGCTGCGCTGTCTCGGAAACCCGGATGGTGAGCCCGATCAGGCGGGCAGACGTCTCGCCGCGCCGCCGGGCCGCCGCCCGCACCTGGTCGACCACCAGCCGGTGGGCGGTGACGGCCTCGTGGCCGTGCTCGATGCCCAGGTAGCGCCGGGCGCAGTCGGTGCGCTCCAGCCCCTCGGCGATCGCGCGCAGGTAGGCGAAGTGGTGCGGGCCGAGGCGGCGGCTGAAGCGGGAGCCGTGCTGGGCGACGGGGACTGTCTGGCGGGAGGAGTAAGTCCCTGTGGGCATTGGAATCTCCACGACGGTGCGGCCGGCTCGATGGCTGAGTCGGGTTTTGTCCGCTGGATTTTAACTAAAGATAATTGAAGCTTATCTTTAGTTAATACCTCCAGAAAAATGCCGGCACCGGCGCTCACCGCTCACACAACTGAAGATGTAATCGGATCTCAACTGATGTTGTGTTCATCCCGTCACCCCTGCAGCGCCCATGTTTAACCTATACCGAAGGGCTCTCGATTGCAAGGTGCTCGTGGGTCAAAATCTTTTGGCCCGTCGGCCAATCCGGTTCAGTCCTTAGCGCGTAGTCTTGTGCCTTCCCGAGGCAGATGACTGGCATCGCGGGATTGTTTCCCTAGCCACGCGCGTGCCGCCAGTACCAGACCGGGCGCGGCCTCCCAGAATCGAGAGTGCTCCTTCGCCTGGCGAACCAGGTCCTGGCAATGTTCAGCGGCGTCCTGGACCGTCGCGTCGCAGAGGACCGCAGGCTCCACCGCCGCTGGCTTGCGAGCAGGAACCGCCGGACCGTAGGCCGCCCGATGACGGCGCAGACAGGTACGCAAGGCATGGATGGCCGCCTGGGGTGATTCGGCCCAGGCTTGCAGCCTCAGGTCTCGCAGCCGGGCTACAAAGCCCCCGTCCGCCTCGAACAGCCAGAACAGCGGCCGCTCATCGGCGAAGCCCAGCAGGCGGTGCAGGCGGAACACGCCGTTGGCCGGCGCCCAGGACGCGGCCACATGCCATTCTTCTCGCGGACTCCACGACAGGCAGGGGCCCGTGCAAGCACTCTGCATGGCCTGCCGTCGTTCATCCGCCCGGACTTGCTGCTGCGCACGGCGAGCAGCCTTGTCCGGTCTTGGGCGCGCCCAGTCGACAAACTGGTCCTGCATGAGGTTGACGAAGTGCAGGCCCGCCGGGCCTTGTCGCGCACTCCAGTTTTCAGGCAGAGGGTCCGGGTGCTCGTCGACCGACCAGTCCGCGATCCCGTTGCGGGCGGATTGCACGGCGATGGCCATCGAACGCCTCCAGGCCGCAGCGATTACCGCCCCACTGGCCTGATACTGAAGCCACTGCCACTCGCCTGGGCTCAGCTGCAGAAGCCGCTTGTCTGCCTCGACTCCTCGCAACACCAGGTGTCCCCACAGCGACCTGCCGTCCTCCGTGGCATCCATGCGGTACGGCCAGCGCCGCCTGGATACGCCCGGCTCCAGGGTCCGAGCCCACAGCATTTCCCCGAAGGCCAGCAGCGCGCCCCGGTTGGAACGCATCAACTGCGCTATTGCAATCGGATCGCACGAGGCCATGAACTGCCGAATCCAGTGCCCGGATTCCCTGGCGACATGACGGCGCAGATAGCGTTGCATCGCACGATAGACCCAGGTGCCGGGTTCATCGCGCCAGTAGCGGTTCTCCAGCTGGACTGCGGTGCTGGATCGTGCTGGCTGCGACAGGCGCCCTCCATGGGAACCACACTGGTGATGAACGGCGTATCTGGTGCGTTGTGGTGCTGGAGCGGTCAAGCATGCCGGGCGGTCAATGCCCAGTTCATCGCCCCATTGCACCAGTGTGCCGAGCCATGTCTGCCAGTCCGCTCGTTGCGCCGCCCTGCTCTCCCAGCGTGGCCGCACGACCTGGCTCAGTGTCTCCATCCAATGCACCAGGGGCAGGTAGGCCATGGTGGCGGCGGCCGGCAGCAGCGGCTGGCGGCAGGTCTCACGCGTGAAAAAGGAGAGCCTGCCGCAAGCGCAATGACCCGCGTGGGACAGCTCGGCGTCGGAGATCCGGCCGGAAAACGGCCGGCCGCAGACGCAGTTCGACAGCAGTTCCGTGCCGTGAATCGGACAGGCCTCGAGCAGACGAATCGACAGGAGGGCACTGTGATACCCAGCCGCTAGGCATTGACGGCAGAGCCGCAATCCGCTGCACACCAGCTGACGCGACCACGGCGGGGGCGGGCCCCGGGGGG
>NZ_PVLR01000083.1 GCF_002980625.1 Malikia spinosa
CGCTTATCTACACGCGGACACATGGACACCAACATCACTCATCCCCCAGCCGGACGCCAGCGCCGGCGCCATTCACCCGAGTTCCGGGCCGCTGTCATCCAGGCCTGCCTGCAACCCGGCGTCTCGATTGCCGCCGTGGCCCTGGCCAACGGCCTCAATGCCAACATGGTGCGCAAATGGGTCATCGAGGAGCACAAGCGATCCCTGCCGGCAAAGACTCATTCGTCCCGACCTGTTTCTGTTCCAGATCGTGGCTCGCCGCCCGCACCGGCTTTCGTACCGCTGGCGTTGCCTGCTCCGTCTGCCACGTCAGGGGCCATTCAAATCGAGCTACGCCGTGGCGAGGCAACAGTCAGCGTGAGCTGGCCTGTCTCGGCCGCCGGCGAGTGCGCCGCCTGGCTACAGGAGTGGCTGCAGTGATCCGAGTCGATGCGGTCTGGCTCGCCAGCGAACCGCTGGACATGCGAGCGGGGACCGACATGGCGCTGGCCCGCGTGGTGGCAGTCTTCGGTGCGGCGCAGCCTCACCATGCCTACCTGTTCGCCAACAAGCGCGCCAACCGCCTCAAGGTGCTGGTGCACGATGGCATCGGCATCTGGCTGGCCGCGCGCCGGCTGCACCAGGGCAAGTTCGTCTGGCCGGCAGCCGGCCAGCCCAACGCCGGACTGTGCCGGGCCCAGCTCGACGC
>NZ_PVLR01000084.1 GCF_002980625.1 Malikia spinosa
AGCCGCGTAGCGCTGGGCCCAGCCGAACACGGTGGTGGTGTTCAAGCCCATGACCCGCGCGATCTCGCGCCAGGGCAGCCCCAGCTCTTGGCGCAGGCGCATGGCCTGGCTGCGCAGAGCCTTGAGCGCATCCGGGGAAAGCTTTCGCGCGTCGATCTTGTCCATGGTCAATAGATTACACGTTCCGGTCAATCATTGCCACCTAAATAATCCCCTTCGGTAACGGGGCATGTCGGACACCAAAGTGAACGCTCTGCAAGCTCAACTGAGTCTTAATTCCCTTTCGTAACGGGGCATGTAAGACCGAACCAGAAGGCTCTCACCGAGTGGCTGATGTCTTAATCCCCTTCGGTAACGGGGCATGTCGGACAAAATGCGAGAAGCTAGTGACGAAGGCCGCGGTCTTAATCCCCTTCGGTAACGGGGCATGCTGGACAATGATGTCCGTCCTGAAGAAGACTCTTGGGTTGTCTTAATCCCCTTCGGTAACGGGGCATGCTGGACCATTCACTGGGGCACGGTCATCGGAACGATGTCCGGTCTTAATCCCCTTCGGTAACGGGGCATGTCGGACATGGACGACAAGTTCGACGGCGAAGTTCCCGCGTCTTAATCCCCTTCGGTAACGGGGCATGTCGGACTCGGACGCAGCGTCCGAGGCCCGCAAATCAAAGTCTTAATCCCCTTCGGTAACGGGGCATGTCGGACCTGTTAGACGGGGTGAGCCCAGGTGAATACGAGTCTTAATCCCCTTCGGTAACGGGGCATGTCGGACAGGAAAAAACTGGACCACCATGACTGGTATTAGGGGTCGTCTCAGAAAACTACAGGGACTTCCCACG
>NZ_PVLR01000085.1 GCF_002980625.1 Malikia spinosa
AGTTGGTGGTCTTGTACTTGGAGGGCTCTGGTCTTACTCGGTCGCTCATTCTAGGAGCCTACCTCGGCCCGCTGGCGACCTTGCTTGCCAACTTGAAATTTGCAACAAAGCCTGTCGAAATTAGTTGCGTGAGCGGCGCTCACACAACTGAAGTTGTAACCATGCGACCGATCCGCGTCAGAGGGGAGATCCTGACGCAGCGGTGCCGAAATCGCTGCAAATCTTCCACTGAAGTTGTAACTCAGTGCCCGTTTCAACCGAAGTTGTGTTCAGATAGACGGTGACCAGCCTGCGGCCTGGCCGCGATGCTGACGGTGCGGCTACCCAATTCACACGGGGGAGGGCGACATGTCACGACGCACATCCGTTCGTTCGTACCGGCTGGGCATGGGCACGGAGCCTACGCGCGACTGGCCTTCGGTTGACGTGGACGCCCTGAAGGAAGACAGCCGGGCCTTGTTCCTGCGCCGCCGGCAAGGCATCCTGCTGTACTTTGACGGTGCCACAGACCAGCAGATCCGAGAGGGGTGTGGATTCGGGCGCTCGCAGATCTACAGGCTGATCACCGAGCGGTGCCAGAAGCCGCACGAGGATGGCAGCCTCTACGGCTGGCGGGGCGCGATACCCAACCTGCGCACCCAGGCCTGGAAGCGCCAGACGCCACCCAAGCCGCCCAGCGCCAGTGGCGGGGGCACTGCCGGATCGCTGCAATGGATCTTCGAGTCACCGCAGGGACTCGGACTCGAGCAAGACTTCAGGGACCAGATCCTCGGCAACAAGCGTCACTCGCTCGAAGGACCCAGGCGCCGGAACATCTCGTTGTTCAAGTGGCTGCTGGACGAACTGCGCACCCGTGGCTTTGAAGCCCGGGGCGATTGGCCGTTCAACGTCGAGAAACTGGGCTACAACACCATCGTCAAGTTCATCGGCCGGGTGCTGTCCGAGAACCCCCAGAGGCAGCGTGCCTTGCTGGGTGGCCAGGAGGCTCAGCGCAAGTCGAGGGCGGGCGATGGCACCCAACGTCCGGCGCTGCGAGTGTTCCAGCGAGTCGAGTGCGATGCCCACAAGATCGACGCCCGCATGGTGGTCATGGTGCCGTCTCCGCATGGCGGCCATGAGCCCCGAAAGATCCATCGCCTATGGGTGATCGTCATCATCGAGGTGGCCTCGCGTGCCGTCCTGGGCTACCACCTGAGCCTGCACCGGGAATGCAGCGCGGAAGACGTCCTGCGCGCCATCAAGCGCGCCCTGACCCGGTGGGTGCCTCGCGAACTGCAGTTCAGCTCCAGCGCCTATGTTGCCGAGGCGGGCATGCCGTCGGCCCGCAACGACCGCTACCTCGGGGCCTGCTGGGACGAGTTCAGCGTCGATGGCGCGATGGCCAACATCTGCGACCGGGTTGAACGGCAGCTGCTGGAGACCGTGGGCTCGCCCCTCCTCAAGCCACAGGACCCTCACAGCTATTCCTGCCGGCGCAGCAAGGACGACCGACCCTTCATTGAGTCGTTCTTCGGACGGCTGGCCGCCGGCGGCTTTCACCAGCTTTCGGTGACGACCGGAAGCTCGCCCAAGGACAAGCGTGGCGCTGACCCCGACGCAGCTGCCCAGGCGACGCAATTCCAGCTGGAATACGCCGAGGAACTGCTCGACACACTGATCGCCAACTACAACGCGACCCCCCATTCGGGCCTGGGCTACCGCAGCCCGCTGGCCCAGCTCGACTTCCTGACGTCGCGCTCGCCCGACCAGATTCGACAGGCCGACCCGGAGCAGGTGGCCCGGATGGTGGGCATCCGCAAGCTGTGCACCGTCAAGGGGGGCGTGTCCGAAGGCCGGCGACCCTACTTCAACTTTGCCAACGCCAGGTATTCGGCGGAGTGGCTGTGCCTGCGCACGGATCTGATCGGCAAGAACCTGTGGCTGCACATCGAGAACGAGGACGACGCACGGTGGGCCACCGTTTCCACGCCAAACGGTGAGTTCCTGGGCGCCGTTCGCGCCGCGCCCCCCTGGCATCTGACGCCGCACACCCTGTACATGCGGCAGTCGATCCGGGCCCTGGACAAGCGCCGCCTGGTTCATCTGTCGAGCAACTGCGATGCTGTCGAGGAACTGATCCGTTACGCAGAGGCCTCGGAAGACAAGAAGCTGCAACCCCATCCCGCCTACCTGGAGGCTCGCCGGGTGTTGCAGATGCATGCCGAGCGCCTGTCGGGGCAATCGCTGGTGGCGCAGGCACCCCAGCCCGCTTCGAGCCGTCCCCAGGGTTCAACCACCACAACGGACAGTGCTGCCACTAGCGCGGACAGCGTTCCGACCGAGAACCCGCCGGGCCGGCCGCTGCCGCCCATGCGCATGGCGAGGATCTGGTGATGGAAGCCTACTCCGCCACACCGCTGGTTCCCCCGCACCTGCCCCGGGATCACCCTCTGGTCACGCGTGACTATTCGCTCTTCACTCTGGCCATCGGCCAGATGGTCGACTGCATCGCGGACTGGATCGACAACCAGGTCGACGGTGCCACCCTCTATGGGCCATCACGCTTTGGCAAGTCGAGTGCCGTGGACCACTGGCTGGGCAATCTGCTGTCCGAGCGGCATGGCGGACAGGTGCCCATGGTGGTGTGGAGCCACATCGACTCCGGTGGATCGCAGTCGGTCGGCCGCTTCCATTCCAACCTGTTGCACGCCAGCCGCCATCCCCTGGCCCGGGCCGCCCGCAGCCCGCTCGACCGGCTGCACATGCTGGTCGAAAAGTGGACTGAACTGGCGACCCAGGGCGGGGGACGGTTTCTGGTGCTGGTCATCGACGAGGCCCAGGGCATGAGTCAGCGCGAGTGGCTGTGGCTGGTGGAATTGCACAGCCTGCTGGAAAAGGAAGGGCTGCGTCTTTGCGTGTTCTCAATCGCCTCGCTGCAGTTCTTTGACGAGCCTACCGGCATGGCGCTGTCCGGCGGCGCCCATGTGGCGGCCAGGTTCATGCTGGCATCCGAGCCATTCCATGGGATCCGTACCACCGAGGAACTGGCCTACGTGATGGCGGGGTATGACGGCGGCACCGAATGGCCACGCGGCTCGGGCCTGTCGTTCACCCAGGGGGTGGCGCCAGACGCCTGGGACCAGGGATTGCGGATGGCCCACCATGCCGAGGGCTTGATGCAAGCCATGGTCGATGAGCTGCCCGGTCGCTACCAGGGGCCGATGGAATTCCCGATGAAGACCGTGGCCCAGTCCTGCCGCAACGCGCTGCTGCGCATCGCAGGGGGCGCCGACTGGCGGGATGTCACCTCGCCCGGCTCCTGGCGCAGGATCGTGGCGGGATGCGGCCATAGGTCGCTGATGTCCCTGGTGTCTGCCGCGGCGCCCCGGCTGCGACAGCGTGCCGGCACGTCGTCGTGACCCCGACCAGCCAGCATCTGACCTGGCATCCAGGCAGCATCAGGCCCTACGCCTCGTTGTGGCATACGGTGCAGCGGGTGGCCGCCCTGAACCGCCTCAGGATGCGAGAGCTGCCGGACCATCTCTGGTGCCATCCCGGCGAAGCTGCAAACAAGGCAAGCTCGACCGGATTGCTGTTCAATGAATGGCGCGGCCATGAGGGGCAAGGCCATGGGCGTGTGGCGGTCTCCACCGAGGTGCTGGCATCCTGGCTGGGAGAGCCGGCCGATGTCTTTGCCTGGTCTCACCTGGGCACGCTCCCGCCGTGGTCGCGTCAGCTGGTGTGCAGCGGATTGCGGCTCTGCCGTCAATGCCTAGCGGCTGGGTATCACAGTGCCCTCCTGTCGATTCGTCTG
>NZ_PVLR01000086.1 GCF_002980625.1 Malikia spinosa
AAAGTTCATAACACGCTCTAAGCAGGCCATTGTCCTGCCATTTCCATCAAGATTTTTTCGGCCTGCATCGGGCCGCCTGCGCGACTCGGTTGCGGTTTGGCGCCTGGGTCGGACCTGCTGCCGGCCTGTTCGGCGGTACGGGATAATCCGACCCAACAAGATGACAAATCAGAGGATGACTTTGACATGAGAACCCCCCCGACCCTGCTCGAACAATACGGCCCGCGCGAAGCGATGGAATATGACGTGGTGATCGTGGGCGCCGGCCCGGCCGGCCTGGCGACCGCGATCCGCTTGAAGCAACTCGCCGCCGAGAAGGGCAGCGAGGTCAACGTCTGCGTGCTCGAAAAAGGCTCCGAGCCCGGCGCCCATATCCTGTCGGGCGCCGTGATGGACCCACAGGCGATCACGGAACTGCTGCCCGACTGGAAGGCGCAGGGCGCGCCGTTGAACCAGCCGGTCACTGGCGACGAGGTGCTGTTCCTGTCTCCGACTGGCGTCAAGAAGACGCCCGACTGGCTGATCCCCGACTGCTTCCACAACGACGGCAACTACGTCATCAGCCTGGGTGCGGTGACCAAGTGGCTCGGCGAGCAGGCTGAAGCGCTGGGGGTCGAGATCTTCCCGGGCTTTGCCGCGTCCGAAGTGCTGTTCAACGAGGACGGCTCGGTCAAGGGTGTCGCCACCGGCCACCAGGGCCTGGGCAAGGATGGCGAGCCGACCGACGCGTTCCAGATCGGCATGGAGCTGCACGCCAAGTACACCGTGTTCGCCGAAGGCGCGCGCGGTCACCTGGGCAAGTCGCTGATCTCGCATTTCCAGCTCGACGCTAGCAAGGACCCGCAGACCTACGGCATCGGCATCAAGGAACTGTGGGAAATCCCGGCCGAGCAGGCCAAGCCCGGCCTGGTGGTGCACACCGCCGGCTGGCCGCTCGACGGCCAGACCTACGGCGGCGGCTTCCTCTATCACTTGGAGGGCAACAAGGTCACGCTTGGTTTCGTCGTCGGCCTGGACTACCAGAACCCCTGGTTGTCCCCGTTCGAGGAGATGCAGCGCTGGAAGACGCACCCGTCTATTCGCGCGCATCTGGAAGGCGGCAAGCGCATCGGCTACGGCGCGCGCGCCATCGTCGCCGGCGGCCTGCACTCGCTGCCGAAGACCGTGTTCCCGGGCGGCGCATTGGTCGGCTGCGACGCGGGCT
>NZ_PVLR01000087.1 GCF_002980625.1 Malikia spinosa
CTCGACCGGCAAGATCCAGAAATTCGTGCTGCGCAGCCAGATCAAGTCGGCCAGCGCGATCGAATAAACATTCCAGATAAAAACCCAACGGAGACAATATGAGAACCATCGATGTGCACAAGCTGGCCGACGACGCCCGCTTCAACCGCTTCCACCTGAAGGTACTGCTCTGGTGCCTGCTGATCATCATCATCGACGGCTATGACATCGCGGTCGCCGGTACCGCTCTGCCTTCGATCATGAAGGAAATGAACGTGACCGCGTCCACCGCGGGCTTCATGGCCAGCTCGGCGCTGTTCGGCATGATGTTCGGCGCCATGCTGCTCGGCACCCTGTCCGACCGGATCGGCCGCCGCTGGACGATCGTGATCTGCGTGCTGCTGTTCAGCGTCTTCACTGCGGCGGCTGGCTTCACCACCGAGCCGGTCAGCTTCAGCGTGATGCGCTTCATCGCCGGCCTGGGCATCGGCGGCGTGATGCCCAACATCGTCGCGCAGATGACCGAGTACTCGCCCAAGAAGATCCGCAGTGTCATGACCACGCTGATGTTCTCGGGCTATGCCTTCGGCGGGATCCTGGCCGCGGTGCTGGGCAAGCAGCTGATCGGTGACTACGGCTGGCAGTCGGTGTTCATTGCCGCTGGCGCCCCGCTGCTGCTGATCCCGTTCATCCTCAAGAGCATGCCTGAGTCGCTGCCCTATCTGATCGCTCACCATGACGACCGCCATCTGCGCGAAATCGTCCAGCGCATCGAACCGAGCCTCAAGCTCAGCGCCGAAGACCAGTTCGTCGTGCCGCCGTCGGCCAAGGGCGCGGGTGTGCCGATCGCCCGGCTGTTCCAGGAAGGTCGCGGCCTGAGCACCCTGATGTTCTGGATCGCCTTCTTCACCGGCCTGTTCATGATCTACGCGCTGAGCTCCTGGCTGACCAAGCTGATGGCCATGTCCGGCTACAGCCTGGGCTCGGCGCTGAGCTTCGTCATTGCCTTGAACCTGGGTGCGATGTTTGGCGCGATCTTTGGCGGCTGGCTGGCAGACAAGTTCCACATCAAGTGGGTGCTGGTGACGATGTATGCGCTGGGCGGCCTGTTCCTCTACCTGATGACCATTCCGATGTCGACCGACATGCTGTACCTGGTCATCGGTGCGGTCGGCGCCTGCTCGACTGGCGCACAGATCGTGGCCTACGCCTATTCCGGCCAGTTCTACCCGATGGCCATCCGTTCGACCGGCATCGGCATGGCCTCCGGCGTCGGCCGGGCTGGCGCCATCATGGCACCGCTGCTGATCGGCCTGATCGTGACCCTCAAGCTGCCGCTGGAACAGAACTTCCTGGTCATTGGCGCCGCCGGCGTGATCGGTGCTGTCGCGCTGGCCTTCATCAACCACGATCGCGCCGCTTCGGCCTGATTGAGAGTCAGGGGCGGGTCACGTCCCTGCACGCTCCTGTTTTTCATTTCTCCTGGAGTCAAAAATGAAGATCCTCGTCCCCGTCAAGCGCGTGGTGGACTACAACGTCAAGGTGCGGGTCAAGGCCGACGGCACGGGCGTTGACATCGCCAACGTCAAGATGAGCATGAACCCATTCGACGAGATCGCGATCGAGGAAGCGGTGCGCCTGAAGGAAAAGGGCGCCGCGACCGAAGTGATCGCCGTCTCCTGCGGCGTGAGCCAGTGCCAGGAAACGCTGCGCACCGCGTTGGCGATCGGCGCTGACCGAGCTATTCATGTCGAGACCGACGCTGAGCTGCAGCCGCTGGCAGTGGCCAAGCTGCTGGCTGCGCTGGTGGCCAAGGAACAACCGGGCCTGGTGATCCTGGGCAAGCAGGCGATCGACGACGACGCCAACCAGACCGGCCAGATGCTGGCGGCACTGAGCGGTCTGCCGCAGGCGACCTTTGCCAGCAAGGTCGAAGTCGCGGGCGACCGGGTCGAGGTCACGCGCGAGATCGACGGCGGCCTGGAAGTGCTGTCCATGGGCCTGCCAGCGATCGTCACGACCGACCTGCGCCTGAACGAGCCGCGCTACGTCACGCTGCCCAACATCATGAAGGCCAAGAAGAAGCCGCTCGAGAACGTCAAGCCGGCCGACCTGGGCGTGGACGTGGCGCCGCGCCTGAAGACCCTGAAGGTGGCAGAGCCCGCCGGTCGCAAGGCCGGCATCAAGGTCGCCGACGTGGCGGCGCTGGTTGACAAGCTCAAGAACGAAGCAAAGGTTATCTAAATCCATTGCGTGACAGACCACGGTCGCGCAGCGACGTGCTCTGTCACCAACTGATTAGAGAAGACTGGCGGACAGACCACCAGACAGAGACTTGCGGGACAGATTCCGACTGCCTACCAGTCAGCGCTGTCCCCCACCGAATCAAAAGGAATCCTCAACATGACAGTCCTCGTCATCGCGGAACACGACCACCAGAGCATCAAGGGCGCCACCCTCAACACCGTCACGGCAGCCTCGGAACTGGCCTTGCTCGGGGCTGGAGAAGTGCATCTCCTGGTTGCTGGACATCAGGCATTGGACGCAGCGCTTGCCGGCTCAAAGATTTCCGGGGTCGCGAAGGTCATCTTCGCTGAAGGCGAATCGCTGGCGCACGGCCTGGCCGAGAACGTCGCCGCGCAAGTACTGGCGATTGCAAATCAGTACAGCCATATCCTGTTCCCGGCCACGGCTGGCGGCAAGAACGTAGCGCCGCGCGTGGCCGCCCAGCTTGACGTCGCGCAGCTCAGCGACGTGACCAAGGTCATTTCGGCCGACACCTTCGAGCGTCCGATCTACGCTGGCAATGCCATCGCGACCGTGCAAAGCGCGGATGCCGTCAAGGTGCTGACCGTGCGCGGCACGGCGTTCGACGCCGCAGCGGCACAGGGCGGCAGCGCCGCGGTCGAAACCGTGGCGGCCGTGGCCGACAGCGGCCAGAGCGCCTGGGTGCGCAGCGAGATCACGCAGAACGACCGCCCGGAACTGACCGCGGCCAAGATCATCGTCTCGGGCGGCCGGGCCCTGGGCAGCGCCGAGAAATTCAACGAAGTCATCACGCCGCTGGCCGACAAGCTAGGTGCCGCGATTGGTGCTTCCCGTGCTGCAGTCGACGCCGGCTACGCCGCCAACGACCTGCAGGTGGGACAGACCGGCAAGATCGTCGCGCCGCAGCTCTATGTCGCGGCCGGCATCTCGGGTGCGATCCAGCATCTGGCCGGCATGAAGGACAGCAAGGTGATCGTGGCGATCAACAAGGACGCGGAGGCGCCGATCTTCTCGGTCGCCGACTACGGCCTGGAAGCCGACCTGTTCACGGCAGTGCCGGAACTGGTCAAGGCGCTCTAAGCCTTTCCTCCAACCATCCATACAGAAGTCAAGACCGTGAGCTATCAAGCCCCCATCAAAGACATGCTCTTCGTCATGCAGGACCTCGCCGGCATCGGCCAGGTCGCTGCCCTGCCCGGCTTCGAGGACTACGACCTCGACACCGCCCAGGCCGTGCTCGAGGAGTCGGCCCGCTTCTGCCAGGACATCGTGGCCCCGCTGAACTGGGAGGGCGACCGCAACCCGTCGGCTTTCAAGGACGGCCAGGTCACGACCACGCCCGGCTTCCAGCAGGCCTACCGCCAGTTCATCGAAGGCGGCTGGCAAGGCGTGATCCACCCGACCGAGTACGGCGGCCAGGGCCTGCCGAAGCTGATCGCGACCGCCTGCACCGAGATGCTGCATGCGTCGAGCCTGTCGTTCGCGCTCTGCCCGATGCTGACCGACGGCGCGATCGAGGCGCTGCTGACCGCTGCCAGCGACGAGTTGCGGCAGAAATACGCACCGCAGCTGATCTCGGGCCAGTGGACCGGTACCATGAACCTGACCGAGCCGCAGGCCGGTTCGGACCTGGCAGCAGTGCGC
>NZ_PVLR01000088.1 GCF_002980625.1 Malikia spinosa
ACCTGACCTGACCTGACCTGAACCGCAACGCCATGCCAGACCGCCCACGCCGAGCGGGCCATCTGTATTACGCTTGGGGTTTTGCCTGTCCGTCCCCCATGCCCGACACCCTCACCTCCATGGCTTGCGCCACCTCTGCCGGGTCTGCCGCCAGTCCGACGAACTTGCGCCCCACAGCGGGCCGCCGCGGCCAGACCATCGGCCAGGCCCTCTCGCTGACCGCGCTGGGGCTGGCCCTGCTGGCCGCGACCCCGGTGGCGAACGCCAGCGCGGCGCCACAGGACCGGACCGGACAGCTGGTCGCCAGCGCCCAGCACGGCAAGCGTGCCAAGGCCACGCCCAGGGCCGACCAGGAAGCCACGCGCTACGCCGGCAACGCCGCCGCGCAAGCGCTCGCCGCCGAGATCGCGCAGCGCCGGGGCTGGGAGCAGGACTGGGTAGCGCACTGGATCGGGCAGGCGCAGCAGTTGCCCAGCGTGATGCGTCTCATTGCGCCAGCCCAGCCCGGCATGGCCAAGAACTGGGCCGCCTACCGCGCGCGCTTCGTCGAGCCGATCCGGATCGAGGCCGGCCTGCGCTTCTGGCAGGCCCAGCGCGAGACGCTCGAGCGCGCCGAGGCCAGCTACGGCGTGCCGGCCTGGCTGATCGTCGGCATCATCGGCGTCGAGACGCTCTACGGCCGCCACACCGGCAACTACCGCGTACTCGACGCGCTCGCGACGCTGAGCCTGGACTTCCCCGAAACCCACCCGCGCGCGGCCGAGCGCCAGGCCTATTTCCGCGGCGAACTCGAAACCCTGCTGCAGCTCTCGCGCGAGCAGGGGGTTTCACCCGACGCCTGGCGCGGCAGCTATGCCGGCGCCATGGGGCTGCCGCAATTCATGCCGAGCAGCTGGACCCGTCATGCGGTCGATTTCGATGGCGACGGCCGCATCGACCTGCGCACCAGCGCGGCCGACGCGATCGGCTCGGTGGCGAACTACATGCAGCAGCATGGCTGGCGCAGCGGCATGGCCACCCATTACCCGGTCCGGCTGGAGGCCGGCAGCGAAGACCTGGCCACCCTGCTGGCGCCCGACATCAAGCCCAGCTTCGACGCGGCCCGCTTCCAGGCCCTGGGCGCGAGGCTGGAGCAGCCCGCCAGCGAACATGCCGGCCCGCTGGCGCTGGTCGAGCTGCGCAACGGCGACCCGCTGCAAGGCGGCTCGGCCCCCAGCTATGTCGCGGGCACCGAGAACTTCTACGTCGTCACGCGCTACAACTGGAGCAGCTACTACGCGCTGGCCGTGATCGAGCTGGGCCAGGCGGTGCAGGCCGAACTGACCGACCCGGGCGCCGCGCGCTGACCCCCCGGGCCGGCTGCCAGCCGGTCAGCCCGGGGTTTCAGCATCCGAACCGACGGGATCGACCGGCCCGACCGGCTCGGCCGCCAGTGCGATGGCTTCGCGCAGCTCCGCGCCATCGACCGAGCGCGCAGCGCCAAAACCCGCGATCTGGCGCGCGCCTTCGGGCCAGATCGCGACGAAGCGGAAATCACCGAGCTGGGTCATCGGCTCGGCCTCGGGAAAGCGTGCCAGGTAGGCGGCGCGACAGCGCGCCCAGGACTCGCTGCCGAGCTCGAGCAGCCTGGCCTGTCCGAGCAGCGTCAGGCGCGGCAAGGCATGGACCGGCTGACCGGCCTGCTCGGGCTGCATCACCAGCAGCGACACCCGCGGCTCGCGCTGCATATTGCCGCTGTGCTGCGCCAGCGCACTGACATGCAACACCAGGCAGCCCTGCCCCGGCTCGAGCGCGAACGGCACCATCGAGACAAAGGGCGAACCCTCAGCCTCCAGCGTGGCCAGGGCCGCTACCCGCTGAGTGCGCAGCAGCTCGACGGCGCCCCGCAGCAGGCGCGAGCGGTGTTCGGTGGGCGCAACGGTGACCATGGTCTCTCTCCTTAAATTTCAAAATCATCAGTATCTGTCATGGGCTAACATGGAGGCACCATGAACCAGCTCGACGCACT
>NZ_PVLR01000089.1 GCF_002980625.1 Malikia spinosa
CCCGGCCCGCAAGGGCGACGCATAAAGTGACCTGACCTCATTGGAGACGATCGACCGCTTTAGGCTGAATGCGGAAGTTCACCAATGGCTGTTCTGCGGCACTTCAGCGCCGGCCGGGTCGCGCTCGACTTGCGCAAGGCGCGCTTCAAGGAGGTGACCCTCTTTTTTCTCTAGCTCTGCGAAGTACGTCCGACAACGTGGCCGAAAAGATTAAGAGATGCCCAATCAGTGCCATTTTTGTTTCATTTGTCCGCTATGCCGTCCGTATATCATAATGTCCGAAAACTCGTAAATCAAGTACGTTTCCGGACACTGTCTGTCGTTTTCAGAAGACGACTGCACGGAATGTCAGGAGTCGTTTGCACTGTCTAGATCACCCGAGGTGGGTATGTCGTTCATGCCTTGGCTCTGCTTCCATCGCCGCCAGTCCCTGCAAAATGCCGCAGGCGTCCATGGCCTGCTCGCTTTGGCAGCGCTGACGTAGCTCGCTGAGTTGCTGCTTGAGCTGGGACAACTCATCTATCCGCACATCGACGTGGGCGATGTGCTCGTCGAGTAGCTGATTGACGACACCACAATCACCGGTTGACTGGTCGATAAAGCCCAGCAGCGTGCGGATTTCCTCGTGCGTCATGTCCAGCGCGCGGCAGTTGCGGATGAAGCGCAGCCGGTCAACCTGAGCATTGCTGTAGCTGCGGTAGTTGGCGACCGTGCGCGCCGGGGCGGGCAACAGTCCTGCCTTTTCATAGTAGCGCACGGTCTCCACCGTGCACTGTGCGATCTGGGCAAGTTCACCGATTTTCATGAACCTACTTTAAGCCACTTGACCCTGTAGTCACTTCAGGGTGTGAAATACGCCATGTTCCGACAATGGTTTCGCCCTATGACCGCCTGCTCCGCCAAGACGACGCCTACTCATCCCGCTTGCAGCCACGATCACTCGCATGATCAGCATGACCATGCACAAGATCATCACCACGACCCGCATGGCCAGGAATGCTGCTCAGGCAGACCGCCGCAAATGCCGACCTCGGATGCCGACAGCCAGGTCATGACCCATATTCCAGCCGGCTACACGCTGACCCGTTTGCGCATTGCCCAGATGGATTGCCCGACCGAAGAAGCCCTGATCCGCAAGAAGCTCGGTGGCATGGCCGCTGTGCACGGCCTGGAATTCAACCTGATGCAGCGCGTGCTGACCGTGGTACATCGGCACGACGCTCTGACCGCCATAGATGACGCTATCCATGATCTTGGTATGACGACCGAACCGATGGAGGTCGCTGCCGTAGCCAGCGCGCCGGTGAGCAAGGCCTGGTGGCCGCTGGCCCTGGCCGGTGTGGCCGCCGTGGGGGCGGAAATCACGCACTGGCTCGCCGGGCCACAATGGCTGGTCGCGCTGCTGGCACTCATTGCGATCGCCCTCAGCGGTATCGGCACCTATCAAAAGGGCTGGATCGCTTTGCGTCACGGCAATCTCAACATCAACGCCCTGATGAGCATTGCCGTCACCGGCGCGGTACTGCTGAGACAATGGCCGGAAGCGGCCATGGTGATGGTGCTGTTCACCATCGCCGAGTGGATCGAGGCGAAGTCGCTCGACAGAGCCCGCAATGCCATCCGCAACCTGGTGCAGCTCACGCCGGAACGGGCGACGGTGCAACAGGCGGACGGCAGCTGGGCCGATGTGTCGGTCAAGACCGTGGCCATCGGCCAGACCGTGCGCGTCAAGCCGGGAGAACGCATCGCACTCGATGGCGTGCTCACAATCGGCCGCTCGAGTGTCAACCAGGCACCCATCACTGGAGAGAGCCTGCCGGTCGAGAAGTCGGTCGGTGACAGCGTCTTCGCCGGAACTATTAACCAGTCCGGCTCCTTCGAATACCAGGTCACGACTGAATCCACGCATTCGACGCTGGCGCGCATCATTCACGCGGTCGAGGAAGCGCAAGGCGCACGCGCCCCCACCCAGCGCTTTGTTGATCAATTTGCCAGGTGGTACACGCCGGCGGTGTTTGCCTTCGCCCTAGCGGTGGCGCTGGTGCCCCCGTTGCTGCTTGACGGTGTCTGGTACGACTGGATCTACCGGGCGCTGGTGCTGTTGGTCATTGCCTGCCCGTGCGCCCTGGTCATTTCGACGCCCGTGACCATCGTCAGCGGCCTGGCGGCAGCCGCCCGTCATGGCATCTTGATCAAGGGCGGTGTCTATCTCGAAGAAGGCCACAAGCTCGCTTGGCTAGCTTTCGACAAGACCGGCACCATCACGCACGGCAAACCGGCGTTGACCGATACCGCGTTGCTGGACGCGCCGGCCGGGCTGGATGCCGTTCGCATCGCCACCAGTCTCGCGGCGCGATCCGATCACCCCGTGTCTCATGCCATTGCCGTCGCCGGCCGAGAAAACGGCACCCCCCTGCTGGCGGTAGCCGACTTCGCCGCCATTCCTGGGCGGGGGGTGCGCGGAACGGTTAGCGGCGTGCCGTACCAGCTCGGCAATCATCGGCTGATTCATGAGCTGGGTGTATGTTCGCCTACCCTGGAAGCGCAGCTGGGCAGACTGGAGGAGCAAGGCAAGACGGTCATTCTGCTCACTGATGGCGAGCGCGTACTGGTCTTGTTCGCCGTGGCCGATACGGTCAAGGACAGCAGCCGCCATGCGATCCGGGCGCTGCACGAGTTGGGCATCAAGACCGTCATGCTGACTGGCGACAACGCGCACACGGCGCGTGCCATCGCGGCCCAGGTCCAGATTGACGAAGCCTTCGGCGACCAACTGCCGGAGGACAAGCTGCGTGCCGTCGAAGGCTACGCGCGCAGCGGCAAGGTCGGCATGGTGGGCGACGGCATCAATGATGCCCCGGCCCTGGCGCGTGCTGACATCGGTTTTGCCATGGGCGCAGCGGGTACCGACACGGCAATCGAGACGGCCGACGTGGCACTCATGGACGATGACTTGAACAAGATTGCGCGCTTTGTTCGTTTGTCACGCGCCACTCGAACCATACTGGTGCAGAACATCGCGCTGGCCTTGGGCATCAAGGCGGTGTTCCTGGTCCTGACATTCACGGGACAAGCCACGATGTGGATGGCGGTGTTCGCCGATATGGGCGCCAGTCTGTTGGTCGTGTTCAACGGTTTGCGGTTGCTGCGACGCTGAACTAAATACGGGGTATGAAGCTAGAGCGTGTTATGGACTTTCACCCGTAGTGCGGGGCTGTCCTATGCTT
>NZ_PVLR01000009.1 GCF_002980625.1 Malikia spinosa
GTCGCCGTCGCGCAGCTCGATCGCTTCGCGGCTGCCGGTGGAGGCGCCCGACGGCACGGCTGCGCGGCCCATGACGCCGCTTTCGAGCAGCACGTCGCATTCGACGGTGGGGTTGCCGCGGCTGTCGAGCACTTCACGGCCGACGATATCAACGATTGCACTCATGTCGGGTTCCTTCAGCCTTGTGCCACCACGCGCGCCATCTCGAGGCACTTGTTCGAGTAGCCCCACTCGTTGTCGTACCAGCTGACCACCTTGATGAAGGTGCCGTCGAGCGCGATACCGGCATCGGCGTCGAACACGCTGGTGCAGCGCTCGCCGCGGAAGTCGGTCGAGACCACCTTGTCCTCGGTATAGCCCAGCACGCCCTTGAGCGCGCCTTCGCTCTGGGCCTTCATCTCGGCGCAGATCTCGGCATAGCTGGCGGCGTTATCGAGCTCGACAGTCAGGTCAACCACCGAGACGTCGCTGGTCGGGACGCGGAACGCCATGCCGGTCAGCTTGCCCTTGATGGCCGGGATCACCACGCCGACGGCCTTGGCCGCGCCGGTGCTGCTCGGGATGATGTTTTCGAGGATGCCGCGGCCGCCGCGCCAGTCCTTGTTGCTCGGGCCGTCGACGGTCTTCTGGGTCGCGGTGGCGGCGTGCACGGTGGTCATCAGGCCACGCTTGATGCCCCATTTGTCGTTGAGCACCTTGGCTACCGGGGCCAGGCAGTTGGTGGTGCAACTGGCGTTGCTGACGATGGCCTCGCCGGCATAGGAGTCATGGTTGACGCCGTAGACGAACATCGGCGTGTCGTCCTTGCTCGGGGCCGAGATCACGACCTTCCTGGCACCAGCAGCCAGGTGCTTGCCAGCGCCGGCGTTGTCGAGGAACAGGCCGGTCGACTCGACGATGACCTGCGCGCCGACCTCGTCCCACTTGAGGTTGGCCGGATCGCGCTCCTGGGTCAGGCGGATGGCGCGGCCGTTGACCACCAGGGTGTTGCCCTGCACCGACACTTCGCCGTCGAAGCGGCCATGCACGCTGTCGTACTTGAGCATATAGGCCAGGTAATCGGGTTCCAGCAGGTCGTTGATGCCGACCACCTCGATGTCGCCGAAGTTCTGCACGGCGGCCCGGAAAACCATGCGCCCGATGCGGCCAAAGCCGTTGATTCCGATCTTGATTGTCATGTTTGTCTCCTGATGGGTGGCGGCCGGCGCTGCAAGATGCATTGCGCCAGCGGATGAACGAATGCTAGCGAAAAACAGGTAACTCAGTTACACAACCATCCCCCTGATACAGGTTGTTCTGGTGTCGTAACCGAATCGCGCACGCCGGATCGCCCGGCGCCGGCGTCCAATGCAGAATCGACAGATCGAGACCGCACTGGAGCGACTCGACATCTGCCCCCGACTCATGACAGACCTGAAAAACTACCCTCCCATCCCCGAGGCCTTGCAGCAACAGATCGACCGGCTGCTCGCATCGGGCCGGCGCTGCCTGCTCGGCCTGGTCGGCGCGCCCGGCGCGGGCAAGTCCACCCTGGCCGCCGCCTTGCAGCAGCAGCTCGGCGAGCTGGCCCAGGTGGTGCCGATGGACGGCTTTCACCTCGCCAATGCCGAGCTGCAGCGGCTGGGACTGGCCGGGCGCAAGGGTGCGCCCGAGACCTTCGACAGCGCGGGCTATGTCGCGCTGCTGCGCCGGCTGCGCCAGCAGCAGCCGCATGAGCGGATCTATGCGCCCGAGTTCCTGCGCGAGCTCGAGGAGCCGATTGCCGGCGCGATTGGCGTGGACGCGCAGACGCGACTCGTGATCACCGAGGGCAACTATCTGCTGCTCGAACAGGGGCATTGGGCCGAGGTGGCCGGCTTGCTCGACGCGGTCTGGTATGTCGAGCCCGACGAGCCGCTGCGCTTGCAACGCCTGCTGCAGCGCCACATGGCCTTTGGCCGCAGCGAACAGGCCGCGCGCGACTGGATCGCGTCGACCGACGAGCCCAATGCGCGGCTGATCGAGGCCAGCCGGCCGCGGGCCGACTGGGTGCTGCGCTGGAACGACTGAAATTGAGATGGCCACTGGAATTGCACCAGGCCGCAACAGGAGAGACGAGATGAAATGGGCTTTTGTCGGCGCGAGCAATATCGCGTCCGAATGGATGGTCGGCGCAGTGCGCGCCGTCGGCGACGAAGTGGTGGCCGTGGTATCAGGCAGCGCCGAACGGGCCCAGGCCTTTGCGCGCCAGCACGGCATCACGCAGGCGCTGACCGACCTCGGCGCACTGGCCGGACTCGAACTCGATGCGGTCTATGTGTCGAGCACCAACGACCAGCACGAGGCCGCGGTGCTGCAGGCCGCCGCGCTGGGCTGCCATGTGCTGTGCGAGAAACCGCTCGCGCTCGACCTGGCCGCCGCGCGCCGCATGGTCGAGGCCTGCCGCGCGGCCGGCGTCGTCATGGGCACCAATCACCACCTGCGTCACAACAGCGCGCACCGCCAGATGCGCGAGGTGCTGCGCCAGCAGGGCCTGGGCCCGCTGGTATCGGCGCGGGTCAGCCACTCGGTGTTCCTGCGCGCCCAGCTGCAGGGCTGGCGCATCGACAACCCGGGCGCCGGTGGCGGCGTGGTGCTCGACATCGCGGTGCACAACGCCGACTCGCTGGCCTTCCTGCTCGGCGAATACCCGGTCGAGGTGATGGCGATGACGCAGCAACGCGGCATGAGCCGAGGCGTCGAGGACGATGCGATGTCGCTCTGGCAGTTCGCCAGCGGCCTGTGCGCCTTCACGCACCAGGGCTACAACACGCCACATGCCTCGAACCGGCTCGAGATCCTGGGCCAGCAAGCCAGCCTGGAGGCGCGCAACGTGCTGAACCAGGCGCCGGGCGGCGAGCTGGTCTGGCGCCGCGCCGACGGCGACCTGTCGCTGCGGCTGGACCACGACAACCTGTATGTGCGCGCGCTGCGCGAGCTGCACCGGGCGATCGCGGGCCAGCCCAACGACCTGGCCAGCGGCGAGGACGGGCTCAAGTCGCTGGCGGTGGCATTGGCGCTGCTAGAGAGCGCACGCACGGGCCGGCGCGTGCCGGTCAGCTACGCATGAGCGCGACCACTGTGCCCCCTGCCCCGGCGTTCGAGAGCCGCGCCTTCCTGCAAGCGCATATCGCGCACACGCTGGCGTTCTACGAGTGCAGCGCCTGTGATCCGGACGGCGGCTTCTTCCACTACCTGCTCGATGACGGCAGCGTCTACGAGCGCGAGCACCGGCATCTGGTCAGCGCGACCCGTTATGTCTTCAACTGGAGCCAGGCGTATCGCCACGGCGGCGAGCCGCGCCACCGGGCCTGGGCCGCGCATGCCCTGGCCCATCTGCAGCAGGCCTTTTGCCTGCCGGCGGGCCACCCGAATGCCGGCCTGTACGCCTGGACCGTGCGCGCAGGCGCGGTGGAGGACGACCGTGCCCTGGCCTACGGCCAGGCCTTCGTGCTGCTGGCGCTGAGCCAGGCCTGCCGGGTCGGGCTGGCGACGCCGCAACAGGTGGCTGCCGCCTTCGACCGGATGGAGCACGCCTTCTACCTGCCGGCGCAGCGCGCCTATGCCGACGAGCGCGGCAGCGACGGCCGCCTGTCGGACTACCGGGGTCAGAACGCCAACATGCACCAGTGCGAGGCCTGCCTGGCCGCCTTCGAGGCCACGGGCGAGGCGCGCTACCTGGAGCGGGCCGAAAGCCTGATCGAGCGCTTCGCCTTCGAGCTGGCCGACCCGGCGACCGGACTGATCTGCGAGCATTACGACCTGGACTGGCAGCCCGACTGGGAATACCAGAAAGGCCGGCGCGACGACATCTTCAAGCCCTGGGGCTACCAGACCGGCCACCAGACCGAATGGGCCAAGCTGATCCTGCAGGCCCATGAATTGCGCCCGCAGCGGCGCTGGCTCGATCGCGCCGCCGAACTGCAGCTGGCGGCCTGGCGCCACGGCTGGGATGCGCAACATGGTGGACTGATCTACGGCTTCGGGCCCGACGGCTCGCCCTGGGACCGCGACAAGTATTTCTGGGTCCAGGCCGAAACGCTGGCCAGTGCCTGGCGACTCTGGCGCGCCACGCAGGAGCCGCAGTTTCGCCAGCAGTACCTGGACTGCTGGGACATCCTGGCTGCCGGCGGCCTCTCACTCTGAATGAATCTCAAACCCATGCCTCATCTGATCTTCGACATGGATGGCACCATCATCGACTCGATGCCGGTCCACCGCAGCAGCTGGGCCCAGTTCGCGGCCCGCTACGGCCTGAGCGAACAGGCCGAGGAACTCGAACGCGCCACCAGTGGGCGCACCGGTGTCGAGGGCATGCGCGCGCTGTTCGGCGCCGCGCTGCCGCTCGAGCTGGCGCAGGCCTATGTGCACGAGAAGGAAGCGCTCTACCGCGAGCAATTCGGCGCGCAGTTCCGCTGGGTCGGCGGCTTCGAGCGCTTTGCGCTGCGCGCGCGCAGCCTGGGCCTGCGCTGCGGCCTGGGCACGGCGGGCGACCGGCACAATGTGCGCTTCTGTCTCGAGCGCCTGCCCAGGCCCGATCTCGACGGCCTGTTCGAGGTCTGCGTCGGCGGCGACGAGGGCCTGCCGGGCAAGCCCGATCCGGCGATCTTCCTGGCGGTCGCGCAGCGCATGGGGGTGGCACCGGCCGACTGCCTGGTGTTCGAGGACAGCCCGGCCGGCATCGCGGCGGCAGGTAATGCCGGCATGCGCGCGATCGCGCTGCTGACCAGCCACAGCGCCGAGGAACTGGCGGGGCCGCATGTGCTGGCCGCGGTGCCGGATTACGACGCCCTGCTGGCGTCGCCGCATTGCCCGTTCTGAACGGCGGCTCAAAGGTCCTGCTTGAGGAAGATGTCCTTGTCGGGGAAGAACTGGGTGTGCAGCGGCAGCAAGGCGCCGCCCAGCGCCCGGGCATGCGCACCGACCTGACCCATCTCGAGCCGGCCCGGCCGCACGATGCCGACCAACGGGTAGGCTTCGAGCACCTGGCGCGTCTGCGCCAGCAAGGCCTCGAGCAGCCGGCGCGACAGCGAGCCGTCGAGCACCACCGCATCGAGGTCGAGCAGCGCGGTCGCGGCCGTGATGGTCATCGCGAGCGCATCGGCAGCGGTATTGAGCCAGGGCTGGGTCAGTGCGTCGTAGGCCGGGTCGGCAATCGCGTCGTCATGGATCAGCTGCGGGTCGAGTCCGGCCTGGATCAGCGCCTGCTCGAGCTGCCAGCCGGAGGATTTTTCCAGCAGCTGGGCCGGCGAGCCGGGCTGGGCCATGCCCAGCGGCAGCGAGCCGATGGCGCCCGCGTTGCCGCGCTCGCCCGGCAGCAGATGGCCCGACAGCACCAGGCCGCCACCGACGAAGGTGCCGATGAAGACATAGAGGAAGCTGCGCAGCTGCTGGCCATGGCCCTGCAGCAGCTCGGCGGTGCAGGCGGCGATCGTGTCCTTGGCAAACACGACCGGCAGCTCGGTCAGGGCGCGGACCCGCTCGGGCAGGTCAACGCCCTCCCACTTGGCCATTGCTGGCGCGGCCTCGGGGCCGAGCAGGTCGGCCCACTGGTGCATGAACAGCGGCGCCGACAGGCCGAGGCCGACCACGCGGGCCCAACGCTCGCCCATCTGCTGGCGCAGCAGCGTCAGCGCCGAGGCGATATGGCGCAGCACCTCGTCCGGGTCCGGGAACTCGTAATGGAACACATGCTGGTAGCGGATCTGGCCGGCGAAATCGAGCACCAGCACCTCCATGCTGCGGCGCCCGACCTGCACGCCGACGCTGAAGGCGCCTTCGGGGTTGAGCGACAGCGGCACCGAGGGCTGGCCGATGCGCCCGCGCAGCCGCTCCTGCTTGAGCAGCAGGCCGTCGTCGAGCAAGCGCTCGACGATGACCGAGACGGTCTGGGTCGAGAGCTGGGTCAGGCGCGCCAGGTCCGCCTTCGGGATCGCGCCATGCAGGCGGATTGCCTGCAGCACGATGCGCTCGTTGAACTGACGCATGCCGCGCTGGTTGGAGCCGCGCATGGCGCGCGTCACCTCGGCAGTGGGCGCGGAATACGAAGCGGCGGGAGATTTGACGCGGGGCATGGTCGACAACGAGGCAGCAAAAAGGCGATCAGGGCAGGATGACACCCTTGCAGAGTATCGCATTGCCAAAAGCGCTCGCCTCGCCGCTCTGCACGATCAGGCTGGCGCCGGCGATGCGTTCGTAGAAGGCAAAGCGCTCGATCGGCTCGACCTGCTCCGGGGCCAGGCCTTCGAGGCGGCAGGCCAGCTCGATGAACGCTGCCTGCGCCGGCGTGGTCTGGCCGACCGGCAGGCCGCTGTGCTGCATGTAGCCGGCCGGCTGCGGCACGTCGACCGCCAGCGGAAACACCGACAGCACGGCCTGCGCCACCCGCTCGAGGCTGAGCCCCGGCAGGCGCACCACCGGCTTGCCCTTGGCCAGGAAGTCGGCGGTGAAGTTGGCATCGACCACGGCGACCCATTCGCCATGGCCCATGGCGCACAGGTGCATCAGCAGTTCCGGCGTCAGGATGGGGTCCAGTCCCTTGAGCATCGGTTGTCCTTTTCTCTGGTGGCGGCGGCGGTTCAGTGCGCCAGCGCCTGGTGCGGCAGTTCAGCGGCGGATTTCGCGCCGGTCATGACAGCCACGGTATCGCTCATGCTGATGTGCTTGGGATCGACCACGGCGGCGCGCTTGCCCAGGCGGGCAATGTGGATGCGGTCAGCGATCTCGAACACATGCGGCATGTTGTGGCTGATCAGGATCACCGACAGCCCCTTGTCGCGCACGCGCCGGATCAGCTCGAGCACCATATTGCCTTCCTTGACGCCCAGCGCCGCGGTCGGCTCGTCGAGGATGACGACATGCTCGGCAAACGCAGCGGCACGGGCCACGGCCACGCACTGGCGCTGGCCGCCCGACAGGGTTTCCACTGCCTGGTTCATCGAGCGGATGCCGACCTTGAGGTCGTTCATGCGCGCGATGCTTTCTTCCAGCATCTTCTTCTTGTCGATCATCTGGAATACGCTGCCCAGGATGCCGGGGCGGCGCAGTTCACGGCCCAGGAACAGGTTTTCGGCGATCGTCATGGCGGGGGCCACCGCCAGGTCCTGGTAGACGGTCTCGATGCCGGCGCGGCGCGCTTCGATCGGGCTCTTGAAGTGAATCGACTTGCCGTCCAGGAAGACCTCGCCCTGGTCGGGAATGGTCGCGCCCGACAGGGCCTTGATCAGGCTGGACTTGCCGGCGCCGTTGTCGCCGATGACGGCCAGGATCTCGCCGGCGCGCAGTTCGAAGTCGGCGCCATCGAGGGCGGTGACCTGGCCGTAGCGTTTGACCAGGCCCTTGGCCTGCATGACGATCGGAGCGTTGGAGTGGGTGGTCATTTCAGCGGGCTCCCTTGCGCGAGAGTTGGTCGGTGGCGACGGCCAGGATCACGAGGATGCCGGTCACCAGGATTTGATAGACGGAGGACACGCCCATCAGCGTGAGGCCGTTGCGGAACACGCCGACGATCAGCGCGCCGACCAGGGTGCCGAGCACGATGCCACGGCCGCCAAACAGGCTGGTGCCGCCGAGCACGACTGCGGTGATCGCGTCGAGGTTCTCGGTCTGGCCGGCGTTCGGGTCACCGGCGCCGGTGCGCGCCACGCTCAGCAGCGAGGCGATGCCGTAGAAGGCGCCCGCGAGCACGTAGACCGACAGCAGCACCTTGTCGGTGGCGATACCGGTCAGGCGGGTCGCCTCGGGGTTGTTGCCGACCGCGTAGACATGGCGGCCGGGCTTGGTCTCGCGCAGCGCGAACCAGGTCAGCAGGTAGAGCGCGAGCATCAGCACCACACCGTAGACGATGGCGGTGTCACCAATCTTGAAGGTGTTGCCCAGCAGGGTCATGCCGTCGGGAATATTGGTGATGGTCTGCGAATTCGAGTAGAGCTGGGTCGCGGCAAAGGCGATGTTGAGCGTGCCCAGCGTGACGATGAAGGGCGGCAGCTTGACCTTGGTCACCAGCAGGCCGTTGATCAGGCCGAACAGCGTGGTCACCGCGATGCCACAGGCGATCGCCGCCGGCGTCGGCAGGCCGTAGTCGGAGGCAAACTTGGTCATCACGACGCTGCCCAGGGCCATCACCATGCCGCAGCTCAGGTCGATGCCGGCGGTCAGGATGATCAGGCTCTGGCCGATCGCGATCACGCCGACCACCATGACCTGCTGCAGGATCAGCGAGAAGTTCTGCGCCGACAGGAAGCGCTCGCTCTGGGTGGCGAAGAAAAGGCAGGCCAGCAACAGTGCAATGAAGGGCCCCAACGTGGCGATCGGGGGTAACTGGAGGGTGGTCTTGTTCATGGTCGGATGCCGTAGCGATCTGGACCGCCTGCGGCCAGGGCCACCGGCAGCGGTTGGAGAATCGTCTGGTTCATGTCAGTCAGGAGGCGGCGGGCCGGGAAAACCGGGCCGGCTGCCGCCTCACTCGGGAGGCAGCGGGACCCGCCCGCAGCCCCACCGGGGGGCATGGGGCGGACCCGCGCTCAGTCTTCAGGGCTTACTTGTTGCCCCAGCACAGGTCGGTGCCGACCTTGACGTCCTTGCTGTCGACGCCAGCGACGGCCTTGGCAGCGATCAGGGTCACGCCGGTGTCGATGTAGCCGCTGGCCTTCTTGCCGCTCTTGGCGTATTCGACGCCAGCGGCCACGCCCATGGCAGCCATGCGCAGCGGGTACTGCTGACTGGTCGCGGCGATCACGCCCTTGCCCACGTCGGCGATGCCGGCGCAGCCGCCGTCAACCGACACGATCACGACATCCTTCTCCTTGCCGGCTGCCTTGAGCGCGTTGTAGGCGCCAGCGGCTGCGGGTTCGTTGATGGTGTAGACCAGGTTGATGGTCGGGTTCTTCTGCAGGCAGTTTTCCATGCCGGTCTGGCCCTTGGCGCGGTCACCGTAGCTGTCGGACATGCAGACGACTTCGGCCGGCTTGGCCAGTTCGTTGTTCTTGGCATCGAACGAGGACAGACCGAAGCCCTTCAGGAAGCCGTTGTGACGCTGTGCGCCGACCGGGTGGCCGGGGAACAGGTCCAGGGTCGCGATCACGGGCTTCTTGCCACCCAGCGCGGCCTTGGCGTAGGCGCCGATCAGCTCGCCGGCCTTGTAGTTGTTGGTCGCGAACAGCGCGTCGGTGCCGTCTTGCGGATCGGTCGGGCTGTCGAGGGCGATCACCATCACGCCCTGGGCGCGGGCCTTCTTGATCGCCGGCACGATGGCCTTGGAGTCGCTCGGGGTGATCAGGATGGTCTTGGCACCGGCGGCGATCATGTTCTCCATCGCGGTGACCTGGCCGGCGTTGTCACCGTCGCTCTTGCCGGCGCCGCTCAGCAGCTTGGCGCCGAGCTTCTTGGCTTCGGCCTCGGCACCTTCCTTCATCTTGACGAAAAAGGGGTTGGTCTCGGTCTTGGTGATCAGGCCGATCACGGGTTCGGCGGCATGGGCAAAGCCGGCCGCAGCCACGGAAGCGGCGATCAGGCTCAGGCGGATGGTGGTGGTGTGGAAAGACATTCTTGCTCCTCTTGTGTGGATCATCTGTGCGGCCGATCTTGGCATCGACCTGTGTCAACGGCAAGCTGGTTGTCACCGCTCGCCGTGCCGCAAGTATCCTGCAAGCCAAAAACTAAATCAATTAGATTTAATTAGTGTTTTCCCTAATGACGAGAGCCGGGCCTTGCAGCGAAACTTCCGGCCAATTCGACCGCAACCCTGCTCTAGTCAAAGGTATTTCCCATGTCCACTCCGATCCTGATCCTCGGCGAAGCCCTGATGGACTGCATCACCCAGGCCGACGGCAGCTTGCTGCCGCTGATGGGCGGCAGCCCGTTCAACCTGGCGCGCGCGACTGCGCTGCAAGGCGGCCAGGTCGGCTATCTGTCGCCGTTTTCGAGCGACAGCTTCGGCCAGCAGCTCAAGGCGCGCTCGATCGCCGACGCGGTCGAGCCGATGAGCCCCGACAGCGCGCGCCCGACCTCGCTGGCGGTGGTGACCGTGCGCGCGGGCCAGCCCAGCTACGGCTTCTACCGCGAAGGCATTGCCGACCGCGACTACCAGCCCGCAGCCCTGCTCGACCTGATGGCAAAAATGCAGCCCGGCGTGCTGCACACCGGCTCGCTGATGCTGGTGCCGCCCGAGAACGCCAAGGTCATGCAGGTGATCGAGGGCGCCCGCGCCCTGGGCTGGACCATCAGCATCGACGTCAACCTGCGCCCGCGGGTGGCCGACGATCTGGCGGGCTATTGCGCCGCCGTGATGCAGGCGGTGGAACTGGCCGATTGGGTCAAGGCCAGCGACGAGGACCTGGAAATCCTGGGTTTCGGCCACGCCAGCCTGGCAACTGCCGACGAGCTGCGCCAGCGCTTCGCGCGCGGCGCCAACCGGCACATCGCCTTCACCTTTGGTGCCGCGGGCGCCTACCTCTGGATCGACGGCCAGAGCAGCATGGCCGCGGCGCCACGAATCGAGCTGGTCGACACGGTCGGCGCTGGCGACACGTTCTGGGGTTCCTGCCTGGCGGACTGGGGCACGCAGCCCGAAGGCGCTGGCGAACGCGCGGCGGCGACACTGCAGCGCGCGATGCAGGCCGCCGCGATCAACTGCAGCCGCAAGGGCTGCCAGCCGCCCAGGCTGGAGGAGTTGATGCAGGATGAAACCACGAAGTAACTTGATTACGTTTTTTTAGACAGAAAATAAGTAACATGGTTACATCCACTCGCTACGCAGACTCCATGAACACCGCAGCCCAACCTCCCCTGGACATCGTCATCTTCGGCGGTGCCGGCGACCTGTCCTGGCGCAAGCTCCTGCCCGCCCTCTACATGGCGCATCTGCACGGCCGCCTGGCTACGGACTGCAGGATCATCGGCGTCGGTCGCAACGAATGGAGCCGCGAGCAGTACGTGGCCTTCATCGACCAGACCTCGCGTGCCTATGTCGAGGCGCACGCCATGCAGGCCGAGGCCTGGCAGGGCTTCCTGCAGCGGCTGGACTTCGTGAGCCTGGACGCCACCGCGCCCGAGGGCTATGCCGAGCTCGCCGCCCATTGCCAGCCGGGCTCGATCAAGGTGTTCTACCTCGCCACCGCGCCGAGCCTGTTCAGCCAGATCGCCGCGCAGTTGGATCAGGCCGGCCTGATCGATGCGCAATGCCGGGTCGTGCTGGAAAAGCCGCTCGGCCATGACCTGCCGTCGGCGCGCGCGATCAACGAAGCGGTGGCACGCCATTTCCGCGAAGGCCAGATCTACCGGATCGACCATTACCTGGGCAAGGAAACGGTGCAGAACCTGATGGTGCTGCGCTTTGGCAACGCGATCTTCGAGCCGCTGTGGCGCGCGCCCTACATCAAGAGCGTGCAGATCACCGCGGCCGAGACCGTCGGCGTCGGCACCCGCGCCGGCTTCTACGACCACACCGGCGCCATGCGCGACATGGTGCAGAACCACCTGCTGCAGCTGCTGTGCATCGTCGCGATGGAGGCGCCGATCTCGCTCGACCCCGACGATGTGCGCGACGAGAAGCTCAAGGTGCTGCGCTCGCTGCGCAAGATGAGCCTGAGCGACATCGTGCGCGACACGGTGCGCGGCCAGTACACCGAGGGCGTGGTCAACGGCGAGGCGGCCAAGGGCTATCTGCAGGAAGCCGATGTGCCCGAGAACAGCCGCACCGAGACCTTCGTCGCGATCCGGGCCCAGATCAACAACGCGCGCTGGGCCGGCGTGCCCTTCTTCCTGCGCACCGGCAAGCGGATGCAGAACCGCCACTCCGAGATCATCATCGAGTTCTCCGAGCCGCCGTTCTCGATCTTTGCCGAGCAGGCCGCCGCCTCGACCCCGAACCGGCTCATCATCACGCTGCAACCCGACGAGTCGATCCAGATGCAGATGATGGCCAAGGAACCGGGCTCGGGCATGAAGATGCGCCCGGTCAACCTGAACCTGGACCTGCAGTCGGTCTTCACCGAGCGCCGCGCCGAGGCCTACGAGCGGCTGCTGATCGACGTCATCAAGGGCCGCCTGACCCATTTCATGCGCCGCGACGAGCTCGAGGCGGCCTGGAAATGGGCCGACCCGATCATCGAGGGCTGGAAGCAGCTGGCCGACCGCCCGAAATCCTACCCGGCCGGCAGCTGGGGACCGGCGGCCTCGTCGGCGCTGGTCGCACGCGAGAACGCGGTCTGGGCGGAAGCGCAGTAAGGCCATGATGCAGCCTGTCACCCCCCTCGTTCCATCCCAGGCTGGCGTAACCGCCGGCACGGCCGCTGACGCCAGCCCCTGGCTGCTGCGCCCCTGCCAGGACACCGCGCAACAGGCGCGCGAGCTGGCGCTGGAGCTGGCTGACCGGCTGCGCGCGGCAATCGATGCGCGCGGCCAGGCGCTGCTCGCGGTCTCGGGCGGCAAGTCGCCGCTGGCGCTGTTTGCCGAGCTGCGGCGCCAGGAGCTGGCCTGGGACCGGGTCACGGTGCTGCTGGCCGACGAGCGCTGCGTGCCCGACGGTCATCCCGACAGCAACGGCACGCTGGTGCGCGAGCAGCTGCTGCAGGAGTGCGCGGCCGCCGCGCGCTGGCAGCCCTTCTTCACGACCCTGCCCAGCCAGCCATCCAGCGACTGGAGCGAGGCCGAGCTCGACTGCCTGGCCGACTCGGCCAACCAGCAGCTGGCCGCTCTGCCCTGGCCGCTCGACCTGCTGGTGCTCGGCATGGGCGAGGACGCCCATACCGCCTCGCTGTTCCCGGCCGCGCCTGGTCTGGCCCGCGCGCTGGAGTCCGAACAGCGAGTGGCCTGGGTCCGGCCGGCCACGGCGCCGCACGCCCGGCTGACGCTGACCCTGCCCACGCTGCTGGCCGCACGCGCGATCTACCTGCCGCTGAGCGGCGAGCGCAAGCGCGCGGTGTTCGATCAAGCCTGTCGCGCCGCCTCGGCAGAGGCCCCCATTTCGCTCGTCCTGCATCGCGCCCTGCAACCGGTCCAGGTCTGGCTCGCCCCCTGATTTTCTAGAAAGCCCCCATGTCCACTCCCTCCCTGCCCACCACCGTCGCTCCCGTCCTGGCACGCGTGACCGCGCGCATCATCGAGCGCAGCCAGGCCAGCCGTTCCGCCTACCTGAACACGGCAGCCGGACTGCGCAAGCCCGGACCCTACCGCGCGGGCATGGGTTGCGCCAACGCGGCGCACGCCTTCGCGGCGATGCCGGCGCAGGACAAGCTGGTGCTGCGGCAGGAACGCCAGCCCAACCTCGGGATCGTGACCTCCTACAACGACATGCTGTCGGCGCACCAGCCCTACGAGCATTACCCGGATCAAATCCGCGCGGCCGCGCGCGCGTTCGGCGCCACGGCCCAGGTCGCTGGCGGCGTGCCGGCGATGTGTGACGGCGTGACCCAGGGCTACGAGGGCATGGAGCTGTCGTTGTTCTCGCGCGACGTGATCGCGCTGGCCGCTGCGGTGGCGCTGTCGCACAATGTGTTTGACGGCGTGCTGTGCCTGGGCATCTGCGACAAGATCGTGCCGGGCCTGGTGATCGGCGTGCTGCAGTTCGGCCACCTGCCGGCGGTGTTCGTGCCGGCCGGCCCGATGACCTCGGGCCTGTCGAACGACGACAAGGCCAAGGTGCGCCAGCAGTACGCCCAGGGCCTGGTCGACCGTTCGGCGCTGCTGGCGGCCGAGGAAGCCGCCTACCATGGCGCCGGCACCTGCACCTTCTACGGCACCGCCAACTCGAACCAGATGCTGATGGAGATCATGGGCCTGCAGCTGCCGGGCTCGTCCTTCGTCAATCCGGGCACCCCGCTGCGCCAGGCGCTGACCGACTTTGCGGTCGAGCGCGTGCTGCGCATGCGCGACGGCGGCCCCGAGCCGCTGGCCATCAGCGAGATCATCGACGAGAAGGCCGTCGTCAACGGCATCGTCGGCCTGCTGGCCACCGGCGGCTCGACCAACCACACGCTGCACCTGGTCGCGATGGCGCGCGCCGCCGGCATCCGGATCGACTGGGACGACTTCGCCGAGCTGTCCGAGGCGGTTCCGCTGCTGGCCCGGGTCTATCCGAACGGCAAGGCTGACGTCAACCATTTCCACGCCGCGGGCGGCATGGGCTTTTTGATCGCCCAGCTGCTGCAGGCCGGCTTGCTGCATGCGGATGTCAACACCATCCTGGGCCACGGCATGCAGCGCTTCGCGGTCGAACCCTGGCTGCAGGACGGCCAGCTGGCCTGGCGCGCCGCAGCGGCGACTTCGGGCGACGAGGAAGTGCTGCGCCCGGTCGAGCGCCCCTTCAGCGCCGACGGCGGCCTGAAGCGCCTGCGCGGCAACCTCGGCCGCGCGGTGGTCAAGACCTCGGCCGTCAAGCCCGAACACCGGCTGGTGCGGGCACCGGCGGTGGTGGTCGAGAGCCAGCAGGCGCTCAGCGACCTGTACAAGCAAGGCGCGCTGAACCGCGACTTCGTCGCCGTGGTGCGCTTCCAGGGCCCGCAGGCCAACGGCATGCCCGAGCTGCACAAGCTGACCCCGATCCTGGGCATCCTGCAGGACCAGGGCTTCAAGGTCGCGCTGGTGACCGACGGCCGCATGTCGGGTGCCTCCGGCAAGGTGCCGGCTGCCATCCACGTCAGCCCGGAAGCCCTCTGTGGCGGCGCGATCGCGCGGGTGCAGGACGGCGACATGGTGCTGCTCGACTGCGATGCCGGCCGGCTCGAGCTCGAGCTGTCCGAGGCCGAACTGGCACAGCGCCCGCTGCCGGCCAAGGACCTGTCGGCCAACGGCCACGGCTATGGCCGCGAGCTGTTCGGCCTGTTCCGCCGCAATGCCGGCCTGGCCGAAAACGGTGGCTCGGCGCTGTTCGGCAACGACTGAGCGCCTGCCCTGCTGCCTGTATTGCCCCCGGTACTGTTTCGGCGTCACCGACCACCCCGCTGACGCCGACCCCGGTGGATCCGACCCCTTATATTTGAGTCCTGCATCATGAATTCTCCCGCTCCCCTGCCGCTGTTCAAATCCCGTGTGGTCCCGGTCATCGTCGTGACCGATCCGGCCCAGGCCGTGCCGATGGCCGAGGCGCTGCTGGCCGGCGGCGTCGACGTGATGGAAATCACGCTGCGCAGCGCGGCCGGCCTGGCCGCGATCGAGGCGGTGGCCCGCGCCGTGCCCGAGATGCAGGTCGGCGCCGGCACCGTGACCCGGGCCAGCGAGGTGGCCCAGGTGCTGGCTGCTGGCGCGCGCTTTGGCCTGTCGCCCGGCTCCACGCCGGGACTGCTGGCCGCCGTGCTGGCCTCGGGCCTGCCCTTCGTGCCCGGCGTGGCCAGCCCGAGCGAGGCCATGGCCGCGCGCGACGCCGGCTTCACGCTGATGAAATGCTTCCCGGCGGCCCAGCTCGGCGGCGTCGAGGTGCTCAAGGCCTGGGGCGGTCCGCTGCCGGATCTGCGCTTCTGCCCGACCGGCGGCGTGTCGCTGGCGAACATGGGCAGCTTCCTGTCCCTGCCCAACGTGGCGATGGTCGGCGGCTCCTGGCTGACTCCGGCCGCCGCGGTCAAGGCCGGCGACTGGGCCCAGATCACCCGGCTGGCGCGCGAGGCGACCGACGCCGTGGCCGCGCTGCAGGCGAGCCGCTGAATCATCAGGCCGAGGAGACCAGAACATGAATAACGACTTCACCCCCCCGCAACAACGAGCGGCCTGGAAGCGGCTGCAAAGCCTTGCCAACCCCTCGCTGCCGCATCTGCGCGAGCTGCTGGCCGACCCTGCCGGCGAACGCCAGGCCAGCCTGCAGCTGGAGGTCGCCGGCCTGCAGCTCGACGCCAGCCGCCAGCAGGTCACGCCCGAGGTGATGCAGGCCCTGCTCGAACTGGCCGCTGAATCGCGCGTGCTCGAGCAGGCCCAGGCCCAGCGCCAGGGCCTGCCCGTCAACGCGACCGAGAACCGCGCCGTGCTGCACATGGCGCTGCGCGGCGCCGACATGCCCGACGCACCCTGGGGCGCTGAGATCTCGGACGCCGTGCGCCAGGAGCTCGACCGCTTCCTCGACGCCGCCGAGCGCATCCGCGACGGCCGCTGGCGCGGCCACCGCGGCCAGCGCATCAGCAACGTGATCAACATCGGCATCGGCGGCTCGGACCTCGGCCCGCGCATGGCGGTGCAGGCGCTCGACGCTCAGGCCTCGCATGAGGTGCGGGTGCACTTCGTCTCCAACCCCGACTGCTGGGCACTGCACTCGCTGCTGCGCTGGTGCAAGCCCGACAGCACGCTGTTCATCGTCCAGAGCAAGACCTTCACGACCCAGGAAACCCTGACGCTGGCGAATTCGGCCCAGCGCTGGCTGGCCGACCATGGCCTGCAGACGCCCGAGCAGCAGGCGCAGCACCTGATCGCCGTGACCGCCTCGCCGGCAGTCTCAGCCGCCCAGGGCTATGCCCCGGCCAACACCTTCGGCTTCTGGGACTGGGTTGGCGGGCGCTATTCGGTCTGGTCGGCGATCGGCCTGCCGCTGGCGATCGCGATTGGCGCCAAGAATTTCCGGGACTTCCTGGCCGGCGGCCACGCGATGGACCGCCATTTCTGGGAAGCGCCGCCGGAGCACAACATGCCGCTGCGGCTGGCCTTGCTGGGCGTGTGGAACCGCAACTTCCTCGACTGCCCGACGCATCTGATCGCGGCCTATGCCAGCCGGCTGTTCCACTTCGCGCGCTTTTTGCAGCAGCTCGACATGGAATCGAACGGCAAGTCGACCCATGTCGACGGCAGCCCGGTCGAGATCGGCACCGGACCGATCGTCTGGGGCGGCCTTGGCATAGAAGGCCAGCATGCCTATTTCCAGCTGCTGCACCAGGGCCAGCACCGGGTTCCGGTCGATTTCATCGGTGTGCGCAGCGAGGACTGCCCGCTGCCACTGGCGGCCGAACACCACCGGGTCGCGCTGCTCAACCTGGAAGCCCAGGCGCAGGCACTGGCGCTGGGCCGCGACGCAGCCGCCACCGAGGCCGAGCTGCGCGCCAGCGGGCTGGACGAAGCCAGGATCGCCGAGCTGCTGCCGCACCGCACCTTCCGCGGCAATGTGCCGAACTCGACGCTGTGGCTGGCCGAACTGACGCCGCACACGCTGGGCGCCATGGTCGCGCTCTACGAGCACAAGGTGTTCTGCCAGGCCGCGATCTGGGGCATCCACGCCTACGACCAGTGGGGGGTCGAGCTTGGCAAGACCATGGCCCGGCAGATCGAGCAACAACAGCTGAACGCCGTCAGCCCGGCACCGAATTGAAACAGGAGCAGCCCGCATGAAAAGTTCCAAGCGCGACGATCCGTCCAAGGACCAGCCGCTGATCGATGACATCCGCCTGCTGGGCCGACTGCTCGGCGAGGTGATCCGCGAGCAGGAGGGCGACGCCAGCTACGCGCTGATCGAGCAGATTCGCCAGCTGTCGGTGGCCTTCCGGCGCGAAGCCGACCACGCCGCCGACAAGGCGCTCAAGCAGCTGCTCAAGGGCCTGACCGATGCGCAGGCGGTCAGCGTGATCCGCGCCTTCACCTACTTCAGCCACCTGGCCAACCTGGCCGAGGACCGCCACCATGTGCGCCGCCGCAGCGTGCACGAGCGCGCCGGCAATGTGCAGGAAGGCAGCCTGGAGCACAGCTGGGACCGGCTGGCGCGCGCGGGCGTCGGCCACGAGCAGATCATCGCCTCGCTGGCCGACTCCCATGTCTCGCCGGTGCTGACCGCGCACCCGACCGAAGTGCAGCGCAAGAGCATCCTGGACGCCGAGCGCGACATCGCCCGGCTGCTGACCGAGCGCGACAGCCTGGGCCAGGGCGCTGCCGGCGCGACCGGCAGCAGCAACAAGAGCAGCAAGCGCAGCAAGCCGGCCGCCAGCGGCGACCTGCTGCTGGCGCGCGGCCTGGCGGCCAACGAGGCCCAGCTGCGCGCGCGCATCACCCAGCTCTGGCACACCCGGCTGCTGCGCTACACCAAGCTGACCGTGGCCGACGAGATCGAGAACTCGCTGGCCTACTACCAGAGCACCTTCCTGCCCGAGATTCCCCGCCTGTACCGCGATGTCGAGCAGGCGCTCGGCGGCCAGTCGCTGGCGCCCTTCCTGCGCATGGGCCAGTGGATCGGCGGCGACCGCGACGGCAACCCCAACGTCACGGCCGCGACGCTGCGGCTGGCGCTCAAAAGCCAGTCCGATGTCGCGCTGCGCCACCACCTGACCGAGGTGCACCGGCTCGGCGCCGAGCTGTCGCTGTCGGACATGCGCATCGGGGTCAACGCCGCGATGCAGGCGCTGGCCGACCGCTCGCCCGACCACAACGAGCATCGCCGCGACGAGCCCTACCGCCGCGCGCTGACCGGCATCTACGCCCGCCTGGCCGCCACGCTGACGGAACTCTCGGGCGGCGAGGCCGCGCGCCATGCCATCGCACCGCAGAATCCCTACGCCAGCGCCGAGGAATTCCTGGCCGACCTGCGCACGATCGAGGCGGCCCTGGTCGAGCAGCGCTGCGAGGCGCTGACCGAGCAGCGGCTGCGCCCGCTGATCCGCGCGGTGCAGGTGTTCGGCTTCCATCTGGCGACAGTGGACCTGCGCCAGAGCTCGGACCAGCACGAAGCCGCGCTGGCCGACCTGCTGGCCGTGGCCCGCATCGAGCCCGACTACAGCGCGCTCGACGAGAACGCCAAGCAGGCCTTGCTGCTGCGACTGCTCGATGATGCGCGCCCGCTGCGCGTGCTCGACGGCGACTACCAGGCCCATACCCGCAGCGAGCTCGAGATCTTCGAGACCGCGCGCGAGATGCGCCAGCGCTACGGCACGATCGCGATCCGCCACGCCATCATCAGCCACACCGAGACCGTCAGCGACCTGCTCGAGGTGCTGCTGCTGCAAAAGGAAGTCGGCCTGCTGCACGGCACGCTCGAACATGGCGCGCGCGCCGACCTGATCGTGGTGCCGCTGTTCGAGACCATCGAGGACCTGCGCAACGCCGCCGGCATCATGGATGCCTTCTACCGTCTGCCGGGCGTAGCCGCCATGGTGCAGAGCGGCGAGCCCGACCAGTACAACGAGCAAGACATCATGCTCGGCTACTCGGACAGCAACAAGGACGGCGGCATCTTCACCAGCAACTGGGAGCTGTATCGGGCCGAGACCGCGCTGGTCGCGCTGTTCGACCAGCTCGGGCGCGAGCAAGGGCCGATCAAGTTGCGCATGTTCCACGGTCGCGGCGGCACGGTGGGTCGCGGCGGCGGCCCGAGCTACCAGGCCATCCTGGCACAGCCGGCCGGCACCGTGCGCGGCCAGATCCGACTGACCGAACAGGGCGAGGTGATCGGCTCCAAGTACGCCAACCCCGAGATCGGCCGGCGCAACCTCGAGACCCTGGTCGCCGCCACGCTGGAAGCGACGCTGCTGCCGGCGCTCAAGCCGGTGCCGGCCAAGTTCCTCGACGCGGCCGCGCAGCTGTCGCAAGCCAGCATGGCGGCCTACCGCGCGCTGGTCTACGAGACCCCGGGCTTTACCGACTACTTCTTCACCGCGACGCCGATCCGCGAGATCGCCGAGCTCAACATCGGCTCGCGCCCGGCCTCGCGCAAGGCCAACCAGCGCATCGAGGACCTGCGCGCGATCCCCTGGGGCTTCAGCTGGGGCCAGTGCCGCCTGACGCTGCCGGGCTGGTACGGCTTTGGCAGCGCGGTCGACCGGCTGGCCGAGCAGCTCGGCACCGAGCCGGCGCTGGAGCTGCTGCGCCAGATGCACCGCAAATGGCCCTTCTTCAGCACCCTGCTGTCCAACATCGACATGGTGCTGGCCAAGAGCGACCTGTCGCTGGCCTCGCGCTACGCCGAGCTGGTGCCGGATGCCCAGCTGCGCCAGCAGGTGTTCGCCCGCATCGAGGCCGAATGGCAGCGCACCCACGAGGTGCTGAGCCAGATCACGGGCGAGGCCGCGCGGCTGGCGGGCAACCGCTCGCTGGCGCGCTCGATCGAGCACCGCTTCCCCTACATCGACCCGCTGCACCACCTGCAAGTCGAGCTGATCGGACGCTACCGCGCCGGCAGCCAGGAAGGCCTGGTCAAGCGCGGCATCCACATCTCGATCAACGGCATCGCCGCCGGCCTGCGCAACACGGGCTGAGATCGGCATGCGGATCGCATTGATTGCCCACGATGGCAAGAAGGCCGACATGGTCGAGCTGGCGCGCGAGTTCCAGCCCTTCCTGGCCGGCTGCACCCTGTGCGCCACCGGCACCACGGGCGGGCGGCTGCAGCATGAGGTCGGCCTGACGGTCGAATGCCTGCTCAGCGGTCCGCTGGGCGGCGACCTGCAGATCGGCGCCCGGCTGGCCGTGGGCCAGGTCGACGCAGTGATCTTCCTGCGCGACCCGATGACGCCACAGCCGCACGAGCCCGACATCAACGCGCTGGTGCGGGCCTGCGACGTGCACGACATCCCTTGCGCGACCAACCTGGCCAGCGCCAAGCTGTTGCTGGCGCAGTGGAGCCAGCGCGGCTGAAGGCTGACAGTCCGCCGGCACAGGGCCGCCCCGACGCGCTGGCGCGAGCTGCGTCAGGGCGACTCCAGCGTTTGAAGAGCCGCGGAAAACCCCTACGTCCGGACAAAGAATTGGCAAGGCGACCGCCTTGCCAACAGCTGCGCCAATCACTGACAATGCGGCATGGTTACCGTGCTGCGTGCGCAGCCCCCCATGCGAAAACAGACTCACCTATTGGACCGCTTGTCGCAGCGCAATCGGTGGCTCTGGCCTGGGTTGGTCCTGGGTGTCATGCTGCTCTGGAGCGGTTTTTCCTGGCTGATCGCCCAGCGCTACACCGCCCAGATGCAGCAGCAAAGCTACCAGCACCAGAAGCATCTCGCGCAGCAGCAGCTCGAAGTGCTCAATGGCAGCTTGCATGATGTGCTGACCACCCTGGGCGGCGTCACCCGCATCCTGGCCCGGGAAGCCCAGATCGAGCGCGGGCTTTTGCCGTTCGGCCCGAAAGTCGCAGCCGCGACCGGCACCTTGGCGGCCAAGCGTCTGCACTGGGAACAAGCGCCTGAGCTGGGCCGGCTCAGCCGCTATCTGGGCCGCTACACCGAGGCGCTGCAGATCGACGCGATCTGGCTGCTCAACGCGGCCGGCGACTGCATTGCCTCGAGCAACGCGGGCCAGGCCGGCAGCTTCGTCGGCGGCAACTACTCGGACCGCCATTACTTCCGCGACATCCAGGGCAACGAATCCAGGCTAGGGCAGCAATATGCGGTCGGGCGCATCAGCCGGGTGCCGGGCCTGTATGTGTCGCATCCGGTCATCGTCAACGGCCAGTTCGTCGGCGCCGTCGTCACCAAGACCGACATCGTCGCGCGCTCGCGCTGGACCCGCAACGAGAACGTCTTCGTGGCCGATGCCAACGGCGCCATCGTGCTGGCGCAGGACAAGTCGCTGGAATTCCGCTTCCTGCCCGACCGACTCGGCCCGAGCCTGGCGCAACCCGCGCTCGCGCTCGAATACCGCAACACCCGCTTCGAGCCGCTCGACATTGCCCCCTGGGGCGAGCTCGGCCTGTCGGATCTGGTCCGGCTCGACCAGCGGTCCACGCCCTTCCTGCTGCTCGACGGCAACCGGCGCTCGGACAGTTTCTCGATCCATCTGCTGCATCCGATGCCGGAAATCCGCCAGCTCGAAAGCCAGCGCTACGCCCTGTTCACGCTGCTGGCCATGATCGGCGACCTGCTGATCCTGGCACTGGCGGCCTTGACGCTCTACTTGCGGTCGCTGGTGCGCAAACGCGAGGCGGCGCTGCAAGCCAAGCAGGAGCTCGAAGCCCTGGTTGGCCGGCGGACCGCCGAGCTGCAGGTGGCCAAGGAGGCGGCCGAGCAGTCAAGCCGGGCCAAGGCCACCTTCCTGGCCAACATGAGCCACGAGATCCGCACCCCGCTCAATGCGATCAACGGCATGACCTTGCTGACGCTCAAGACCGGGCTGTCGCCGCGCCAGCAGGACTACCTGCGCAAGATCCAGGCTTCGAGCCAGCATCTGCTGGGCGTGATCAACGACATCCTCGATTTCTCCAAGATCGAGTCGGGCCATCTCGGCATCGAGCAGACCGAGTTCGAGCTCGATGCCGTGCTCGACCATATTGCCGACCTGTTCGGCGAGCGCGCGGCAGCCAAGGGCCTGGAGCTGCTGATCGAGGTCGCCGAGGAGGTGCCGCGCTATCTGACGGGCGACCCGCTGCGCATCGAGCAGGTGCTGATCAACTACACCAACAATGCGCTGAAGTTCACCGAGCGCGGCCAGATCGGCATCCGGGTCTGCGTCATCGAGCGCGACGATGCCGGACTGCTGCTGCATATTGCCGTGCGCGACAGCGGCATCGGCCTCGACGAGGCCCTGAGCGGCAAGCTGTTCCAGAGCTTCCAGCAGGCCGACGCGTCGACCACCCGCCAGTACGGCGGCACGGGGCTAGGGCTGGCGATCTCCAAGCGGCTGGCCGAGCTGATGGGCGGCGAAGTGGGGGTAGCCAGTCGGCCGGGACAGGGAGCGACCTTCTGGTTCACGGCCCGGCTGGGAATAGGACAGGCGGCACCTGCGCTGCAGGCCGCCCCCGACTGGCAGGGCCTGCGCGTGCTGGTGGTGGACGACCAGGAAACGGCCGGCCAGCTGCTGGCCGCGCTGCTGCAGCGCCTGGGCTTCGAGGTCAGCCAGCAGCGCAGTGGGTCGGCGGCCCTGGCAGCGCTGCAGGACGCCGACCAGCAGGGCCAGCCTTACCGGCTGGTATTGCTGGACTGGCAGATGCCGGAGCCCGACGGCATCGAGACCGCCCGGCGCATCGCCGCGCTCGGCTTGCGCCAGCGGCCCGACTGCGTGCTGCTCAGCGGGCAGCTTCCCGACGACTGGGCCGAGATCGCGCCAGCGGCCGGACTGATGGACCGGCTGGACAAGCCGGTGCGCCCGAAGGCCTTGTTCGAGTTGCTGCAGCGGGTGCTGAGCCCCGCCGACCATCCGCACCAGACCCACATGGCCGACGCCGTCGAACCCGATAGCCGGAGCCTGGCCGGTGCGCGCGCCTTGCTGGTGGAGGACAACCCGCTGAATCAGGAGGTCGCCATGGCCTTCCTGCACGAGTCGGGGCTCGAGGTCGAGCTGGCGACGGACGGCGCCATGGCCCTGGCCATGGTCCAGCAGCAGCGCTACGACATCGTGCTGATGGACATGCAGATGCCGGTGCTGGACGGGCTGATGGCCACGCGCGCCATCCGCCAGCTGCCCGGGCTGGCCGATCTGCCGATCGTCGCGATGACCGCCAATGCCATGACCGGCGACCGCGAAACCTGCCTCGAGGCCGGCATGAACGACCATATCGCCAAGCCGATCGATCCCGGGCTGCTGCAGGCCAAGCTGCTGCAGTGGGTCAGGCCGGAGCGCGAACGCATGACGGCGGCGCGCCAGGCCGAAAAAGGCGAGCCGGCCGCTGCTTCGGCTGGACCGGCTGAACCGGCTGGACCGCTGAGCATGATCGAAGGACTCGACCAGGCCTTGGGTCTGGCACAGGCGGGCGCACGGCCGGCGCTCTACCGCAGCTTGCTGCAGCAGTTCGTCACGGACCAGGCGGATGCGATCGCGCGCATCAAGGAGGCGATGGAAGCCTCGCGCTGGGAAGAAGCAACTCGGGCCGCGCACACGCTCAAGGGAGTTTCGGCCCAGGTCGGCGCGCTGGCGCTGCGCGAGCAGGCCGCGCGGCTCGAGCAGGCACTGCAAGCCCATGCATCGGGGGCGCAGAACGAAACGGGCGAAGGGCTGCCAGCGCTGCTGGCGGCAATCTCCGAGCCGCTGGCGCAGCTGGTGCAGGCGATCTCGGACGGTCTGGCCCAGCAACGCCAGGCGCAGATCGAACCGGCGTTCGACCTCGAGCGCTGGAACGCCGTGCGGGCTCGGTTGCTCGCCCTGCTAGAGGCCGACGATGCCAGCGGCGTCCAGCTGTTCGAGGACAACGAAGCGCTGGCCCGCGCGGCACTGGGGCCTCGGTTCGCAGCCGTGGCCGAGGCGATGCGCCATTTCGAGTTCCAGCAGGCGCTGCAGGTGCTGCGCCAGGCCGACTGAGCCTGAGCCTGAGCCTGAGCCTGAGCCTGAGCCTGACGGGTCGGGTCGGGTCAGGACCGACCGGACCCGGGCCACGGCCCGAACCCCAGCCGTGCGGTATCGGACCTCAGGCGGCCAGGATCAATTGTTCGAGCTTGACCGCGTCGGCACAGAAGGCGCGGATGCCCTCGGCCAGCTTTTCGGTGCCCATCGCGTCCTGGTTCAGCGCCAGGCGGAACGCCGGCTCGTCGTACTGCACGAAGGGCAGCTCCAGCGCCGCGGCGGCCTCGGGGTCGAGTGCGCGTGCCAGCGGTGCTTCGCTGGCCGACAGGGTGCTCAGCAGCTCCGGGCTGATGGTCAGCAGGTCGCAGCCCGCCAGCGCCTGGATCTGGCCCACGTTGCGAAAGCTCGCGCCCATGACCTCGGTCGCGATGCCGAAGCGCTTGTAGAACTCGTAGATCTGGCGCACCGACTGCACGCCCGGATCGTTGGCGCCGGACATGGCGGCCTCGTCCCAGGAGGCACCA
>NZ_PVLR01000090.1 GCF_002980625.1 Malikia spinosa
CCTGGCGCGCGGTCCGCCCGGTGGCCGTCGCCGCTGTGCCGGTGCTGCCGCAGGCGTTGACCGCCGCCATCGCTGCCGAGATCGAACGCGCTGCTGCCCAGGCACGCGGCGAGGTCGAGGGTCTGTTGGTCCAGGTGCAGGCCGAGGCGGTTGACCTGGCCGTGTCGGGCGAGGCCACCGAGGCCGAGCGCGACGCCCTGGTCGAGCAGGTGACCGCACTGACCACCGAGCGTGACACCCTGGCGGGACGAGCGGCCCAGCAGGCCGCCGACCTGGCCGAGCAGGTCCGACGCATCGAGCGTGAGCAGCAGGTCGCCGAAGCTGCCCGGGTGGAGCTGGCCACGGCCCGCCTGAAGATCGAGGCCCAGGCCGAGGCGCGCGCCGATCAGGGCGCTGAAATCGAACGCCTGCGCGCCGCGCTGGAGGCCGAGAGCAAGGGCCGCATTGCCGCCGAGCAGCAGGCTGCCGTGCTCGCCGCAAAGCTGGAGGGCGTCATGGCGCAGCTCGCCTACCAGGCACAAGCCCATGCAGAGGGCCGGCAGCTGGCTGCACAGGAGTTCCAGCGTCTCGCCGAACGCCTGACGCAGGTCCACATGGAGCGTGACGAAGCGCGCCAGAGCGCTGCCGAGGCTCGTGAGCAAGCCGCACGTTTGGTGGGGCAACTCGAAGCCACCCCAAAGGTGGACACACCGGAGGCCGCTTCCAGGGCAAGCCGGTCATCCAAGAAGCCTGAAGCAGTCGATCGAAAGTCAACGCCCAGTCTTCTATGAGTCACTGCCAAGCGTTGTGGATGGCTCGCCTAGGCCGGGTCCCGATCGGCGCTCACAGGGGCGATTTCGGGCCTTCCTGGGCCTGATCCGATTCGGTCCTGAGCGGCAATCCGAACAGTGCCCGATCATCGGACCGGGTCAGGGTGGCATCGAGCAGGGCCAGCAGCTTGGCCTCGGGCCATTCGTCGCGCTCGACCTTGGCGAGGATGGCCGCGCCGACCAGGATCTTGCGCCGCGTGTCCTGTGAGCGCTTGAGCTTGGACTCGGCTGCCCGCTTGCGGGCCTCGATCAGTTGCTTCCTGGCCTTCTCCTGCTTGAGCTTGGCCTCCAGGGTTGCAATGCGTTCGTCAATCGTTGCCATGACTGCCCCTCCTGCCAGGTGATGCCCGGCTTGTCCCCGGATTCTGCGGGATGCGCTGGCGTGTGAAAAGGCGTAGAGTGCGCCGGAGCATGGACCCGAAGCGAACAGCAAGGGCGCACTTATGCAAACTTCGTTTGCGTGCGCCCTGCGGGGCTAAAACCAACAGCTAGGAACCCCGATGGCGATCTACCACCTCAGCGTCAAGACGATCAGCCGGTCGACGGGCCGCTCAGCAACCACCGCTGCCGCCTATCGTGCCGGGGTGGAGATCGCCGACGAGCGGACCGGCGAGGTCCACGACTACCGCCGCAAGGGCGGCATCGAATCTGCCGAGCTGGTCTTGCCTGCCGGGGCGCCCGAGTGGGCTGCTGATCGGGCGGCACTCTGGAACGCTGCCGAGCAAGCCGAGAAGCGCAAGAACTCGACGGTGGCGCGCGAGTTCGAGATCGCCCTGCCGGCGGAGCTGTCGCCGGACGAGCGGCAGCGGCTGGCCCTCGACTTCGCCCGCGAGCTGGTGGAGCGCCACAGGTGCGCGGCGGATGTCGCCATCCATGCCCCTGGCAAAGGGGGAGACAACCACAACCACCACGCCCACATCCTGCTGACGACCCGCCGCCTCACCCCTGCAGGGTTCAGCGAGAAAACCCGCGAGCTGGACGACCGCAAGACCAAGGAGATTGACGGCTGGCGAGAGCGGTTCGCCAGCTTGCAGAACGAACGGCTATGCGAGAACGGCCTCGAGGCCCGCGTCGACCACCGCAGCCATGCCGAGCGCGGCATCGAGACTGTGCCGACCCTTCACCTGGGGCCAGGGGCCACCGGCTACGAGCGGCGCACCGGGGAGCTGAGCGAGACCCGGATGCGGCAGGAAGCGAACGCCGACCGGCTGGTCCTGGGCCGCGAGGTGGGCGAGCTGGAGCGGCAGGCCCAGGCGACCGAACGGGCCATCCTCGACCTGTCGGGTGGCCTGGAGGCGGCCCAGCGCGAGCGCGACCGTCAGTCCCAGCCCGAGGCCAAGCAGACCGCCGCCAACCGCTTGGAGGCCTTGCCGATGGCCGACCAGGTCAAGGCCTGGGAGGCCGCTTTGAAAAAGGCTCACGTGGCGCGTGAGCAGCGACTGGCGCGCGTGTCGCAGAAAGCCCATGACCGCTATCAGCGGCGCTACCAGGCCGCCGAGCAGCTGCGCCGTGACCAGCCAGAAGCGCCGAGCGGACTACTGGCGGCCTTCAAGCAGCGGGTCTACCAGGAGGCCACCGCCACCTGGAGGCAGTCGTTCACGCGGGCGGGGATGTTGGAACAGCAGGCGGCCGCCTTGTGTTCTCAGGTTGTCCAGGCCTGGGCGAAGGCCAAGTCATGGGCCTACGACAAGCTGTCGCAGGCGCACCCGGAGCTGGCCAAGCGAGTAAAGGACCACCAGCAGGCCGAGCGGCGCAAGAAGATCGAGCAGCAGCAGCGCGAGCGCGAGGCCAAGCGGGTGCAGCAGAAAGGGCGATACAGGGGGCGTTGACTTCGAGACTGGGCCAGCCCTCTCTTAGACCATCCTTTGTGAGAAGTCAAGCCAGAAGTTTACCCTGTGATCCGAATTTTGAGGCGGCCCCTTCATGGTTGAAAAGTTTGTGCAGGCAAACTTTTTATGGTAAAGTTTGCAAACTATCCAACTTTTAGACCAAATCCCCCCATGGCCCTTCCAAACCGCGAAGATCCCGCTTTTCCAGACGCCCTGAAAGCCGCCCGAGAAGCGCGAAACCTCAGCTATTCCGACCTTGCAAGGGCCATCGGGATCAGTACTGTGATGCCCAGCCGGTATGAAAACCCTAAACACAGCCTGTTCGGTGTTCCTTCAAAGGATACATGGAGAAAGTTGAACGAGTTCTTGACAAGTCCAACCAGTATCCAGAAATCCGCTGATGGGAAGGCCTCGCCGCTCAGCGCGTATTCCGTGGATGAGTTGATCGCTGAAATCAAGCGCCGAGGAGCGACCTCTGTTCAGATCTGCTTCTGAACGCCTCGATCTTGTGTTGAACTAGGTTGGCTTGGCCTATATAAGGCGCGAGCTGATCGTTAAGTGCACCCGAGCCGGACTGGAAGTAGTCCACCAGCTTGGCCACAAAGGGGGACGCAATCCGGCCCCTAGTGTCGCCTGCAGGGTGTCTCGGACATCCTGATGCTGGCGTACAGGCAAAAGAAAAGGCCCGCTTACGCGGGCCTTTTCAACTCATTTGACCAATGGGGAGACTTTCGTCCCAGTCCCAAAAGGCTCATACCTTAATTATAAACAAAACTCTTACGCTATACGGTTGTATGACACCTAATCTCCATGCCATCCTCATGGCTCTCTCTCTACCCCGCCTCTCTACTTACCTTGACGCTCAGGATATCCGTCCTCCCTCACTGACTCAGGCCCTTGAGCTGTACCTTTGGAACTCGCAGGTCAGTGCGGCGCTGATGACTCCCATCTCTCTCTGTGAAGTGGTCATTCGGAACGCTGTGGACGATGCGCTAAGGGCACTGCATGGACCCTCATGGCCCTGGGAGGTCGGTTTCTATCTGAGCCTGCCTCCGAAAGGGCGCGACACCCTCGAGAAAGCTAGGAAAGGACAGCTGACGACCGGCAAAGTCATCGCAGAGCTGAGCTTTGGGTTCTGGGAAAACATGTTCGTTAGAGCGTTTGACGATGCGTTGTGGAACCCCTACCTCTCAACCGTCTTGCCTCATCTCCCGCCTAGTATGACTGTGCAGCAAGCCCGTGGTCACCTGCGCCAGGAGCTCGACAAACTCCGGAGATTACGCAACCGCATTGCTCATCACGAGCCCTTGCTAACGCTCGACGTCGAGCAAGTTATCAAGGACATCGAAGCGTTGATTAGCTATCGCTGCACCGACACCGCAGCATGGATGTTGCAGACCAACAACCTCGCAGAACTTGTTATGTCCAGGCCGCGCTGACCACGGCGAATAACCAGCCGTTTCATGGCTAGCATTCTGGCGCTGCAGTACTCCCAGGATCAGCCTGCGCTTGCCGTCCGGGTCGAAAGTCCGCTTGCCCGCAGCTCCCACCTTGGTGACCTGCAGCGTGAGAAAGCTCAAACGTCAGGGCGTAGTTGTTCGTGCGCTTACGTCGTGTCTATACTGAGCGACAACGAAAAAAGCCCGCTAGGCGGCGGGCTTCAGTCGGAAAAACAGGCTTAGGCGAGCCGGTTTTTCTGGTGTCTATCAACCTACATCAACTAGGTGACGACGTATGAAAAGTATAGCAAGCGCCAGTGCCGGAAAGCAGACACATGGCCTTACCCCTACGTAAAACCGGGCCGATCGAGACCCCGCTCGAACATTTCGAGCTGCTGCACACACCCGACCAGTACGGTACAGCCATACTTTGGGAGCGACACGGGCTCGGCAAGCGCTGGCACAAGCTCGCGCCCGATGATCCCTATATCCCCGCGCTGCTGCGCGCCCAGATCGGCACGCGGGATGGCTTCATCACGGTCAACGAGTTCAGGTACTGGCGCCAAGTCGATAACCTGAAGTCGTTGCGCGCGCTTTACGTCGATATAGACCGCTTCCTGACCCTAGAGGACATCGCCGATGCGCTGCACGATGCCAAGCTGCCGTGGCCCTCGCTGATTGTCTGGTCGGGGCGTGGCGTACATCTGTATTGGCTTCATGCGCCGATGCCTGCCCAGGTGCTGCCGGTCTGGCAGCGCTGCCAGGACGTGATCATCAAGGCACTGCTGTTCGCCGGCGCTGACCCCGCCGCGAAGGACTGCGCCCGCTTGCTGCGCCTGTCCGGCACGATCAACGCCAAGAACGGCGCCGTCGTCCAGGGCCACATCTACGACCCCGAACCCTGGAACTGGCACTCACTCTGCGACGAGATCCTCGGCCCCCGCGTCGAGCCCAAGGCCGCCAAGGTGCTGGACCTGGCCACGGCCCGGGCCGATCGGGGCCAGCGTCTGCGCACCGGCTCGATCTACGACTGGTGGCACCTGGTCTATCGTGACCTGCTGGTCATCGCCGAGCAGCACTGGTTCGGCGGCATCCCCGAAGGCCACCGCGACCAGTTCCTGTTCCTGTCGAGCGTGGCGCTGTCGTGGTTCGCGCACCCGAGCACGCTCGAAGTCGAGTTGACGCGCCGCGCCCGCACCTGGACCCCCGGGCTCAACGCCGCCGAGGTCCGCGCCGCCATCCAGCCCTCGATCAAGCGCGCCCAGAAGGCGGCGGCGGGCGAAACGGTGCTGTGGGCCGGCCAGCAGCGCGACCCGCGCTACTGGTATAAGCGCGAGACGCTGCACGGGCTCATGGCACCGCTGATTGGTGCCGAACTGGCACCGACCCTGCGGGCCATTGTGTCGGATGAGATCCGCGAGCAGCACAAGCGCGAGACGGACGCCAAGCGCGACCGCGTGAACGAGGGCCGATACACCCTTAAGCGTGATGAATACGAGGGCAACGCCGAGCAGAAGCGCGCTACCGCTCGCCTACTACGGGCACAGGGAAAGACCTGGGCTGAGGTCGCCCAGGCCGTCGGCTACAAGGATGCGAACAGCGCCCGAGTGGCTTGCCGATGACCGTAAAAGTGCGCCCGCCTTATATAGCCCCGAAGGGTGGCGCGTAGCTGCTTGTCTGAGCCCTGCCCCGAAGGGCACGCCGATCTAGAACTGGACTGCCTCAGTGTCATGGTGTCTTTCTTGGGGTGTTTGACTGCTGGGGCCTGCGTGGTTTTGCATGAGAGGTTTTTTCAAACGGTATTCCTCTTCCACTCACCCGGGGTGGAAGGCGAAGCCTGGAACCTCGGAACAGGGCTCCAGCAGGAAGCCGTCCGGCAGCGCGTTTCGCTTCCTTGGTCCTGTGAGCCATTTCATTTCCGAAGCGTTTTGTATTTCGTATCTGTATTTCGTATGATATGCATATCAATACGAATAGGTGGTACATATGGCACGCGCAGGCATCCAGTTCGAGCAGGTCGCAGCAGTCGCCGACACCCTGATGGGCGAGGGCCAGCTCCCCACCATTCGCGCCGTGCGCGAGCGGCTGGGTGATACCGGCAGCCCGAACACCATCCACAAGCATCTGACGA
>NZ_PVLR01000091.1 GCF_002980625.1 Malikia spinosa
AAGTTCATAACACGCTCTAGCATGCGCTTGAACCTGCCTGTGCGACCGCTTTGAGGCTTCCAGCTGGATGTCAGCTCAGGGTCGGAGACAGACATTCGGCGCTTCCCCTTGGTTGTCCGGTTCCGACCCATGGCGGTCATTTCACACCAAGCAAAAGACAGTTCTAGAAGTCGACACTTGATCTACAGAGACACCGTTGCTGCATGGGCTCGCGGTCAGTCGACGACGGGAGGGTGCGGCTGACCTCTTCGATCCACGTCAAAGAAGGCGCGTCGATAGGACGAAGGCGAGGTTTTGAGCTGCGCAGCGAAATGCTGACGAAGGGACAAGGACGTACCGAAGCCCGCTGCGGTGGCGATCCGCTCGATGGGCAGGTGGGTGGTCTCCAGGAGTTGCTGCGCCCGCGCCAGGCGCTCGCCAGCCAGCCACTTGATGACCGTCGTGCCAGTAGCCTCTCGGAAGCGGCGGGTGAAGGTCCGCCGGCTCATGTGCGCGACATCGGCCAAGATGTCCAGTGACAGCGGTTCGGCCAGGCGCTCACGCGCCCACTCCAGCACGCCGGGCATTCGGTTCTCGCTGGGGAGTTCCGGCACCGGTTGCTCGATGAACTGGGCCTGTCCGCCCTGCCGGTGAGGCGGGGTCACCAGCAACCGGGCGACCCGGTTGGCCACGTCGGCGCCGTGTCGCTGGCGCACCAGGTTCAGACAACAGTCAATGGCGGCCACTGTGCCGGCGGAGGTGATGACGCCGCCGTCATCGACATAGAGCACATCGGGCCGGAAGTCGGCCTTCGGGAAGCGCTGCGCGAAGAGTTCGCGGCAGGCCCAGTGCGTCGTCGCCTGCCGGCCGTCGAGCAGGCCGGCATCGCCGAGCACGAAGGCGCCCAGGCACAAGCCCACTACCTGCGCGCCCCGCTCGTGCGCCCGGCGCAGCGCATCGGTGAGCGCGGGCGGTGCCGGCCTTTGCGGATCGTTCCAGGCGGGCACGATGACCAGATCGGCATCGGACATGACGTCCTGGCCTTTAGGGATGTTGATCACTACACCTTGCGAGCAGCGCACAGGGCCGGGCCGAGGGGCCCAGTACCTCACCTCATAGGGCGCAAGGCCCAAGGGTGCGGGTTCGACGCCGAACACCTGGCTCGGGACCGAGAGGTGAAACAGGCTGACACCCTCAAAGGCGACGACGGTGACTCGGACGGCTTGCATGAGCGGGCCAGGAGGAAGGATGGAAATGGCCCGATCTTATCGATAAATGTCATTCGGGCCTATGGCTAGGAATTACTCTCCCCTGGAGAATCCAGCAAGACATCGGACAGCCGTCCGGTGCATTCGTCTACCTGAATACCGAGACTGACATGAACCTCACTCACCTGTTGCGCACCGTACTTGCCACGAGCAGCGTGGCTTTCCTGGTCGCCTGTGGCACGTCAAGCACCAGCCCTTCCGCAGCTCAGCAGACGCTGGGCATCCAGCAGATCCGCAATGCCACCCTCAAGGTGGAATACGCCGGCACGACCTTCCTGATTGACCCGATGCTGGCGAAGAAGGGGGCCTACCCGGGCTTCGAGGGCACCTACAACAGCCATCTGCGCAACCCGCTGGTCGATCTGCCGTTGCCCCTCGAAGAGGTGATGAAGGCCGATGCCATCATCGTCACTCACACCCATCTCGACCACTGGGACGAGGTCGCAAGGCAGCGTCTGCCCAAGGGCATGCCGATCTTCGTGCAGGACGAAAAAGATGCCATCAGCATCCGCCAGGACGGCTTCACCGATGTCCGCGTCCTCACCGAGAGCACGGTATTCAACGGGACGCGCCTGAGCAAGACCGGCGGACAGCATGGCGACGACAAGACCATGGCCGTCGCCGGCGAGCTGCTGGGGTCCGTCGCCGGCGTCGTCTTCCAGCGCCCCGGCCACAAGACGGTCTATGTGGCGGGCGACACGGTATGGAACCGCCATGTCGAAGACGCGCTCCAGCAGTACAAGCCGGACGTGATCATCCTCAACACCGGTTATGCACGCATCCAGGGACTGAAGGGCTCGATCATCATGGGCAAGGAAGACCTGCTGCGTGCCCACCAGGCCGCGCCGAAGGCCATGGTGATCGGCACTCATATGGAAGCGGTCAACCATGGCATGCAGACGCGCAAGGAACTGCGTGACTTCATCGCCGAGAAGGGGATGGACGCGCAGCGCGTGCGGGTACCGGCTGACGGCGAGGTCTACCGCTTCTGAATGTGCGGCTAGGGGTGGCCGACGCTGGCCGGTTGAATTTCAGATCGCGTTCGGTCGTGGACATTGGGGGTCGATGCCGACGCGAGGCCGTGGCTGGAATTGGCGTGCGAGTCTTGCTGCAAGAACTATTCGCCCAGGCGGTACCGCTGTACCTGCATGCACTACCTGCTCAGACAGGCGAAGCCTTGGTATCGACCAGCTGCAGCTTATAACCGGTACCAGTCAGCCAACGGCCCCAAGCCGACGACTGGCCACGACACATTCACTACAAGGAAGACGAGCGGCGCCAGGGCGACAAGCCCAACCGCCGCACGCTGCAGCGCCACCTGCACAAGCTCATCGAAGCGCGGCGCCTGACCACAGAGGGGGAAAGCATCGCCCTGCTCTACAAACCGGCTGTTGGCTCCGTTCCTGAGTATCCGTCCGGCAAACCCCATCTTGAAAGCAGCCTTGCCCTGAAGGATGCTTGTGTCCGCTTATCTACACGCGGACACATGGACACCAACATCACTCATCCCCCAGCCGGACGCCAGCGCCGGCGCCGTTCACCCGAGTTCCGGGCCGC
>NZ_PVLR01000092.1 GCF_002980625.1 Malikia spinosa
CAAGCGCCTGCCCTCGGTCTACGAGATCGGCGTCAACTTCGCCAACGTCGACATCACCAAGGAAGACATTCCGGTCGTGCCGACCATCCACTACCAGATGGGCGGCATCCCGACCAACATCCACGGCCAGGTCGTCACCCCCGACGGCAACGGTGGCCAGGCAGTCGTCAACGGCCTGTACGCGGTCGGCGAATGCGCCTGCGTCTCGGTGCACGGCGCCAACCGCCTGGGTACCAACTCGCTGCTCGACCTGCTGGTGTTCGGCCGCGCGGCCGGTAACCACATCGTCGCCAATCTCGACACCAAGGCCGAGCACAAGCCGCTGCCTAAGGACGCTGCTGACAAGACCCTGGCACGCCTGGCGCGCCTGGACGCCAGCACCACGGGCGAATACGCCCAGGACGTGGCCAACGACCTGCGCGCGACCATGCAGCAGCACGCGGGCGTGTTCCGTACCCAGGCCAGCATGGACGAAGGCGTGCGCAAGATCAACGCGATGCGCCAGCGCGTCGCCAACATCACGCTGAAAGACAAGTCCAAGGTCTTCAACACCGCGCGCATCGAAGCGCTCGAGGTCGACAACCTGATCGAGGCCGCCCAGGCTACCATGACCTCGGCTGCCGCCCGCCACGAATGCCGCGGCGCGCACACCGTCAACGACTACGAGCGCGGTGCCGATGACGCCGAATTCCCGCTGGGC
>NZ_PVLR01000093.1 GCF_002980625.1 Malikia spinosa
CCAATCTCTACGAGCGCTACAGCTGGTCGACCTGGAGCATGGCCGCCGGCATGGTCAACTTCGTCGGCGATGGCAACGGCTATGTCGGCGATCCCAGCCTGAAGGCCGAGAAGGCCAACACCCTGTCGGCGACCTACGACTGGCATGACGCGAACGGCGAACGGGGCTTCAGGGCGACGCCGTTCTATACCCAGGTGCAGGACTACGTCGACGCAGTTCCGTACCACACCGGGACTTTCCAAGCCGGGCAGTTCAACGTGCTGAAGTTCGCCAACCAGTCGGCACGCCTGTACGGCATCGACCTGTCGGGCCAGATGCCGCTGGCTCAAACCAACTTCGGCCGCTGGGGATTCAAGGGCTTGCTGAACTACGTTCATGGCGAGAACCGTGACACGGGCGACACGCTCTACAACATGATGCCGCTCAACGCCAGGCTGACGCTGACGCATCGGCAGGGCGGCTGGGACAATGCGCTCGAGCTCGTGCTGGTGCAAGGCAAGCAGGACGGCTCCGATGTCCGCAGCGAGATCCAGACCGCGGGCTACAGCCTGGTCAACCTGCGCGCCAGCCACAGCTGGAAGCAGGTGCGCGTCGATTTCGGCATCGAAAACCTGTTCGACCGTGCCTATGCGCTGCCGCTGGGTGGCGCCTACCTCGGCCAGGGCAAGACCATGAGCCTGAGCGCTGGCCCGGCCTGGGGCACTGCTGTCCCGGGCGCTGGCCGCACCCTCTACACGGGCTTGAACATCAAGTTCTGAG
>NZ_PVLR01000094.1 GCF_002980625.1 Malikia spinosa
TCGAGACGCCGGCACCCGAGTTCGCCGCGCCCGGCCAGGGCCTGCTGACCCAGGGCGAGGTCGGCAGCTTCTACCGCAGCAACGGCGATGCGCATGGCGCCAACCTGTCGGCCACCGTCGCCAGCGACCGTCTGAGCCTGAGCTACAGCGCGGCTACCGCCAAGGCCGACAACTACCAGGCCGGGGGCGACTTCAAGACCTCGACCGCCACCGGACGCGCTGGCCATGCGCTGCCGCTCGACGAGGTCGGCTCGACCGCCTACGAGACACGCAACCAGACCCTGGGCCTGGCATTCAAGGAAGGCCGTCATCTGGTCGAGGCCAAGCTCGGCGTACAAGACGTTCCCTACCAGCTGTACCCGAACCAGCGCATGGACATGCTGGACAACCAGCAGCAGCGCATCAACCTGCGCTACCAGGGCGACTACGACTGGGGCCGGCTCGAGGCGCGCGCCTACCACGAGGAAGTCGACCATTTCATGGACTTCGGTGCCGACAAGCGCTTCTACTATGGCGAGGCCTCGGGGCCTGG
>NZ_PVLR01000095.1 GCF_002980625.1 Malikia spinosa
CCGCCTGCCTGACGCGCCCGAAGGCGTCAAGGGCATCAGCCTGTTCGTGGTGCCGAAATTCCTGGTCAATGCCGACGGGTCTTTGGGCGCGCGCAACGACGCGCATTGCGTCAGCATCGAGCACAAGCTTGGCATCAAGGCCAGCCCGACTGCGGTGCTGCAGTTCGGCGACCACGGCGGCGCGATCGGCGAGCTGGTCGGCCAGCCCAACCGCGGCCTCGAGTACATGTTCGTCATGATGAACGCGGCGCGCTTCGCGGTCGGCATGCAGGGCATCGCGGTTTCGGATCGGGCCTACCAGCAGGCGCTGGCCTTTGCCAAGGACCGTCTGCAGAGCCGTGACCTGGCCGGATCGCCCGGCCCGGTCGCGATCATCCAGCACCCCGATGTCAAGCGCATGCTGCTGACGATGAAGGCGCATACCGAGGCCGCGCGCGCGCTGGCCTACTGCACGGCCGCGACCAGCGACCTGGCGCACCACGCCGGCGACGAGGCGGTGCGGCGCGAGCAGCAGGCGATCTACGAATACCTGGTGCCGATCGTCAAGGGCCATTCGACCGAGCTGTCGATCGAATTGACCAGCCTGGGGGTGCAGATCCACGGCGGCATGGGCTTCATCGAGGAAACCGGTGCGGCCC
>NZ_PVLR01000096.1 GCF_002980625.1 Malikia spinosa
TCTGCACCCCCAGGCTGGTCAGTTCGATCGACAGCTCGGTCGAATGGCCCTTGACGATCGGCACCAGGTATTCGTAGATCGCCTGCTGCTCGCGCCGCACCGCCTCGTCGGACGAGTGGTGCGCCAGGTCGCTGGTCGCGGCCGTGCAGTAGGCCAGCGCGCGTGCGGCTTCGGTGTGCGCCTTCATCGTCAGCAACATGCGCTTGACGTCAGGGTGCTGGATGATCGCGACTGGGCCGGGCGATCCGGCCAGGTCACGGCTCTGCAGCCGATCCTTGGCAAAGGCCAGCGCCTGCTGGTAGGCCCGGTCCGAGACCGCGATGCCCTGCATGCCGACCGCGAAGCGCGCCGCGTTCATCATCACGAACATGTACTCGAGGCCACGGTTCGGCTGGCCGACCAGCTCGCCGATCGCGCCGCCGTGGTCGCCAAACTGCAGCACTGCGGTCGGGCTGGCCTTGATGCCGAGCTTGTGCTCGATGCTGACGCAATGCGCGTCGTTGCGCGCGCCCAGGGTGCCGTCGGCATTGACCAGGAATTTCGGCACCACGAACAGGCTGATGCCCTTGACGCCCTCGGGCGCGTCAGGCAGGCGG
>NZ_PVLR01000097.1 GCF_002980625.1 Malikia spinosa
TCGATCACGGCTGCTGGCGGCGCCGCGCCGGCGATCTGGCCGTGGATCTTGTGTTCGATGCCCGCGCGCAGCTCGTCGGGCGTGTTGATCAGCAGGCTGTAGACGATCGGCGCGCCGCTCAGGTGCGTGATGTGGTGCTCGCGCACCAGCTCGAAGATATGCGTCGGATCGACCTTGCGCAGGAAGACGCTGGCGCCCGCGATCAGCGCCATGGTCCAGGGGAAGCACCAGCCGTTGCAGTGGAACATCGGCAGCGTCCACAGGTAGGTGGCATGGTGCGGCAGCTGCCAGGAGATCACGTTGCTGGCGGCGTTCAGGTAGGCGCCGCGGTGATGCGTGACCACGCCCTTGGGGTTGCCGGTGGTGCCCGAGGTGTAGTTGAGCGCGATCGCGTCCCACTCGTCGCCGGGCAGGCTCCAGGCGTAGTCGGGGTCGCCCTGGGCCAGGAAGGCCTCGTAGCTGATCTCGCCCAGGTCATAGCCGGGGGGCGCGCTCAGGTCCTCGACCTCGATCACGTAGGGGCGATGCGTGCCGCAGATCGCCAGCGCCTTGACCATGACAGGCGAGAACTCGCGGTCGGTCAGCACCACCTTGGCCTCGCCATGCTGGAGCATGAAGGCGATGGCCTCGGCGTCGAGCCGGGTGTTGAGGGTGTTGAGCACGGCGCCGGTCATCGGCACGCCGAAATGGGCCTCGAACATGGCGGGCACGTTGGGCAGCATGACGGCGACGGTGTCGCCGCGGCCGATGCCGCGTGCGGCCAGTGCGCTGGCCAGGCGGCGGCAGCGCTGGTAGGTCTGGGCCCAGTTCTGGCGCTGTTCGCCGTAGATGATGGCGGTGCGATCGGGGTAGACCCGGGCAGCGCGCTCAAGGTAGCTGAGTGGGGACAGGGCGACGAAATTGGCGTCGTTCTTGTCCAGCCCCTGCTCGTAGGGATT
>NZ_PVLR01000098.1 GCF_002980625.1 Malikia spinosa
TGGTGCTGATCTGGGGCTACCTGCACCACTTCATCGCGGGCGTGCGCCACCTGTACATGGACATGACGCACTCGGTGAGCAAGGAATTCGGCAAGTCCTCGGCCAGCGTGACCCTGGTGCTGAGCCTGGGCCTGACCGTGGTGCTGGGCGCCAAGCTGTTCGGTCTGTACTGACCCCCCATTGACCTGGCGCGACCGACCTGCAAGCGCGGTCTGCCACTGAAGGAGAATTGATTCATGTCTGTCAATTACGGTTCCAAGCGCGTCGTCACCGGCGCCCATTACGGTATTCGCGACTGGCTGGTCCAGCGCGTGACCGCCACGCTGATGGCGCTGTTCACCCTGGCGCTGCTGGCGCAGGTGATCCTGAGCAGCGGCCCGATTGGCTACGAAGTCTGGGCCGGCATCTTCGCCGCGCAGTGGATGAAGTTCCTGACCTTCGGCGTGATCCTGGCACTGCACTGGCACGCCTGGGTCGGCGTGCGCGACATCTGGATGGACTATGTCAAGCCCGCGGCCATCCGCCTGACGCTGCATGTCCTGACCCTCGTCTGGCTGGTCGGCTGCGCCGGCTGGGCCTACTCTGTTCTCTGGAAGCTCTGATACGCCATGACCGCAACCGCAAACCTCCCCAAGCGCAAATTCGACGTCGTCATCGTCGGAGCCGGTGGCTCCGGCATGCGCGCCTCGCTGCAGCTCGCGCGTGCCGGCCTGAAGGTCGGCGTGCTCTCGAAGGTGTTCCCGACCCGCTCGCACACGGTGGCGGCGCAAGGCGGCGTGTCCGCCTCGCTGGGCAACATGTCGGAAGACAACTGGCACTACCACTTCTACGACACCATCAAGGGCTCGGACTGGCTGGGTGACCAGGACGCGATCGAGTTCAT
>NZ_PVLR01000099.1 GCF_002980625.1 Malikia spinosa
CGCCCATGCTGGGCGCACACGCAAAAAGGCCGGCTTGCATGCCGGCCTTTTGCATGGGTCGTGCCTCAGGCCGGTTCCGGCGCTCCGACGGCGGCGCGCGCAATCGCCTCGGCGACCTTGATGCCATCGACGCCTGCCGACAGGATGCCGCCGGCATAGCCCGCGCCTTCGCCGGCCGGATAGAGTCCCGCGACGTTCAGGCTCTGGCAGTCTTCGCCGCGCGTGATGCGCAGCGGCGAACTGGTGCGGGTCTCGATCCCGGTCATGACGGCGTCGGCCATGTCGTAGCCCCTGATCTTGCGGCCGAACACGGGCAGGGCCTCGCGCATGGCGGCGACCGCGAAACCGGGCAGCACCTGGCTCAGGTCGCCGAGCTTGACGCCGGGCTTGTAGGAGGGCTGGACCGCGCCGAACTGTTGCGACGGCTGGTCAGCCAGGAAGTCGCCGACCAGCTGGCCGGGGGCCTGGTAATCGCGCCCGCCGACCTCGAAGGCCCGGCTCTCGAGCTGGCGCTGGAACACCACGCCGGCCAGCGGGTGCGTCTGGCCCTTGGCCTGCAGCGCCTGCGCCTCGGCGGCGTAGCGCGCGCCATCGGCGGCGCCGAAGGCGGCGATCCAGGTCTCGGCATCAAGCGGATAGTCGGACGGGTCGATCGCGACCACCAGCCCGGCGTTGGCGTTGCGCTCGGCGCGCGAGTACTGGCTCATGCCGTTGGTGACGACGCGCTCGGGCTCGCTGGTCGCGGCCACCACGGTACCGCCCGGGCACATGCAGAAGCTGTAGACCGCACGCCCGTTATTGGCGTGATGCACCAGCTTGTAGGCGGCTGCGCCCAGCAACGGGTGGCCGGCATGGCGGCCCCAGAGCGACTGGTCGATCACGCTTTGCGGATGCTCGATCCGCACGCCGATCGAGAACGGTTTCGGCTCCAGGAACACGCCGGCGTCATGCAGCATCGCGAAGGTGTCGCGCGAGCTGTGGCCGAGCGCAAGCACGACCCGGCGCGCCGCCAGTTGCTGGACTGCGCCCGAGGCCAGGTCCAGCACCTTGAGGCCGCGCACGCGCTGCGGCTGGAAGCCTGCGGGGGCAGCAGCACCAGTCGGCGCGGCTTCGAGCAGCAGCTCGGTCACGCGCTGCTCGAAGCGGATCTCGCCGCCGAGCTCGATGATCTTCTCGCGCATGGCTTCGACGACCTTGACCAGCTTGAAGGTGCCGATATGCGGGTGCGCCATGTAGAGGATTTCGGGCGGTGCGCCAGCGTCGACGAATTCCTGCATCACCTTGCGGCCCAGGAAACGCGGGTCCTTGATCTGGCTGTAGAGCTTGCCGTCCGAGAACAGGCCGGCGCCGCCTTCGCCATACTGCACGTTCGATTCGGGCGTCAGCACCTTCTTGCGCCACAGGCCCCAGGTGTCCTTGGTGCGCTGGCGCACCGGCCGGCCGCGTTCGAGCACGATCGGTTTCAGGCCCAGCTGCGCCAAGGCCAGCGCCGCGAAGATGCCGCAGGGGCCGAATCCGACCACCACTGGCCGTTCGGCCTGGTCTGCCGGCCAGCCAGCGGGTGCATGGGCCGGCGCGTGCCAGCTCATGTCGGGCGTGCGCTGGATATGTGGATTCTTGTCGAATTTCGCCAGCAGCTCGGTTTCCTGCGCCGGCTCGGCCAGGCTCAGGTCGCAGATGAAGACCGCCAGCAGCTCGGCCTTGCGCGCATCGAAGCTGCGCTTGAAGACCTGCAGCTCGGCGATCTGTCCTTCGGCGATGCCGAGCGCCTGCGCGGCGAGCCGGCGCAGTTCTGCGACCGGATGCGGCGTCGGCAGCCGGTCCGCGTCGGTCTCGGTGGGGGCGTCAGAGGCGCGACGGGTCTCGACCGGCAGCGCGGTCAGCGGGAGTTTGAGTTCAGAGATTCGGATCATGTTGGCTCGTGGTGATCAAGCAATCGAGCCGCCGATGATAAGGACTTTGCCCGCTGGCCGTCGCACCTATCGCGCTGACGGCCTGCAGCCACCGGACTGGCCGGGCTGTGCGGTACGAGATGGAGGCAGGCTTACTTCTGGGCTGGTACTGCCGGGATGGCCGGAGTCGCTGGAGCAGCAGCGCTGGCAGGCGTCGCCGGCACGGCGGGTGCAGCGGGTGTGGCGGCCTTGGTTGCCGGAGCAGGCGCCGGCTTCTTCTTGGCGACCTTCTTGGCCTTCGTCGCCTTCTTGGGCAGGTCCTTGGCCGACGTCTGCGGCGCTTGCGCCTGCTTGAGTTCGGCCGGGGCGGCGGGCATCTTCGCTTCAGTGCCCGTGGCCTTGCTGGCGGGCGTGGCGGGGACAGCCGGCGTGGCAGGCGTCTGTGCCTGGGCGCTCAGGGTGATCGCGGCAGCGGACAACAGGGCAAACAGGGACTTCTTCATGGTGCGGGCCTCTTGATGGTGACTCAGGGACATCCCTGACAAGCTCCATGCTGATGACCCAGACTTACAACGGCTAACACAACTAGA